>JBGSNA010000244.1:0-4627 GCA_041739875.1 Pirellulaceae bacterium | reverse complement strand
GGTTCAACATGTGCTCGCGTCCGGTGATCGAACACTCGCCGGACCGACCGCGCCGCCACACGGACTTTTTCTTCTGCAAGCCGATTACGCTCCTTTTGCGTAATTTCTATCGCCGCTTGCCAGCCAAGACAACATTCATCCTATCGACAGAGCCACGGATAACGTCCACCAGCAAAGTCAACTCATCCGCCAAACTGGCGACCAACGGAGCATGTTTCGAATCCATGGCCAGTCGTGGCAACATGCCATAGAGAAAGAAGACTCCCTCGAATCGATGGTTGCCGATTTCGTAGAGCGCACCTGACTTAACGACTGCAATCGCTAGCGCCATCTGCTTTGCCAAGTAGCGATTCTTTCCAAACAGATTGTGCTGGCTGGTTCTCTCAAAGCGCTAACCGTTCACCCAACCTCGATGCCCGCCGTCGACTCGCGAGTTGGGCCCGCACCGCGACACACGGGCGGTGCAACTATCGTGGGGCAGTCCTCGGCGCAACCAAAGTCTGATGTCAACCAAGATAGAAACGTTACGGCGCTCGATGCACTACGGTTGCTATTGCGATAAACAACGGAGTGTCGGTTGCTAAATCTCTGCAAATGAATGTCAATCAAGACTCAAAGCTTTCCGTTGCAGATCGCCGAGATTGCTTTACAACGGACAAAAAGACCCCAGTGGTCTGTTCGTGCTCCCGATCACGACGCTGTGGGAACTCCGTTGTTGCTATCCGGTAGCCGTGTGGTCTGGGGTCTCACGAATTAAGTCGCTGTTGTTTGATTGCGGAAATCGTTGGGGCTGGTTCCGTGGAAGCGCTTGAAGGCGGCTGACAGAACGAATGCGTCGGCATATCCGACTTCTCGGGCGATGAGCGACAAGGGGTAATCCGAATGCTGTAGTAAGCGTCTCGCCTGGTTCATGCGAATCGAGATCACGATCTGTTGAGGTGATGATGCAAATAGGCGGCGCACGAGTCTTTGCAGTGTAGCAGGTGACACTCCCAATCGACGACAAATTCTCTCTTGGGACCAATTCAATCCAGGCGACTGTTCGACCGCTTTCCACATCTCTTGCAGCGTTGCCTCCCACGGGTCTGAGTCATGATTGGGAGGGCGAAGAATTTCACGCAGGTACTCGGCAACCAAGGCGCCGAATAGATTCGCCGTTCGACTCGAGGGGATTATCGGTCCCGGTTCAGTGCCGACCCAGCCGTTTTCGGTTAACACCGACTGAGTTCCAGCGTGACCCGATTCGGCCAACAATCCTTCAACCGAATTGAGGAGTTGAGCTGCAAAGCTTGGTCGACGTAGTACCGGTTGGGTGCCGTCGAGATGTTTCCATTGATTGAGTCCGTGAATGTAGAACCAAACAAAGGTCCACGACTCGTCGATGGTTCCAAGCAGCATGGGAACGCCTAGTGGAGAAACTAGCAGGTCGCCTGCGGTCGGAATGTACGATTCCATGTTGGATCGGAAAAATCCACGTCCTGACAAGGTCAGAAGGACTAGGTGGCAAGCCGGATCTCGATAGCCGACTTCGTAATCGAGCCCAAAAGTGCCAATCCCAGCAAGCCGAACTCCCAGCTTGGTTAGCTCTGCGGTTGCCTCCTGTTCCAGTTGCAGAAACCGCTGGCGAGTCGACGACGGTACGCGAATCACGTTGCGAAACAGGTTGCTGGACGAATCCGTGCACATGTCAACTCGATGCGATGGTGATGAAAAATAACATGCTCGTGATTTTAGTCACCATTCCGGCACAGTTCCAGTTGCAATACGCTGTTCGCTCTCGTGAAGAGTTCTTGGTTGATGATCGCTTTTGAACGTTTGGAGTAACGATGAGCACTAAAGTGGATGACATTCCGAATCCGACTCCGCGCCAGCTTGCCGAGCTGCCGCGTCAAATAGGTTTTGTTCCGTCGGTGAACTCCCAGCCGCGAGTGCTGAGCCAAGCACAGATCGAGCAGTACAACGAGACGGGTTATTTGATGCCATTTGATGGTCTTGGCGAACGCGAGTCATCGGAAACACGCGCGTTCTTTGATGGTGTGTTAGCGGCGTTCATCGAGTTGGGTCGAACGAGCTATTCCATCAATACTGCGCACTTGAGGTTCGCTCGCATTTATGAGTTGGTCCAGCATCCAAACATTGTTGCCGCCGTGTCGGATCTGTTGGGGCCCAATGTGGTTTGTTGGGGGTCGCACTTTTTTTGCAAAATGCCACGCGACGGCAAGCGTGTTCCCTGGCACCAAGACAGTACGTACTGGCCGCTCAGTCCTACCAAGACAGTGACCGTTTGGTTAGCGATTGATGACGCGGATCCAGAGAACGCCAACATGAAGTTCATTCCGCGATCGCACTTGCACGGTTTGATCGACTACGACGAGACGAACGACGTCGATACGGTGTTGGATTTGGCGGTGAAGAACCCGACATCGTATGGTGACAAGGAGGTCGACGTGGCGCTCAAAGCAGGCCAATTTTCAATGCACTCGGATCTGCTCTTGCACGGGTCCGAAGCGAACCAGTCCGACAGACGGCGATGCGGTTTAACGATTCGCTACGCCGCCGCCGACGTCACCACTTGGTACGACTGGCACAAAAAAGGTGTTGTCGTTCGCGGCGAAAACGTCGGAGGTCACTGGGCCAATCCACCTGCCCCGGATCACTGAGCCGTTGAGCGGCTGCCGTTACGGCTGACGCCGATTGGGAAGTCTTGTGGTAGTGGGCGTGCAGCGGTTGCGAAACCTTTGCGGTACAGGTGTTCTTTGAGTTGGCGAAATGCGGCGAAGCTTTCGGGATAGACCCAAACCGTAATCGTCGTTGTGGCTGGATCGCGTCCAGCCAGTTCGATGTCGAGTTCGCTGCTCCCGGCGAGAACGTTGCTGATGTGTTGGCCATGAGGTTCCTTGAGCGGCTCAATGGTCATGCCAACGACTTCCACGCCGGTTGCGTTACGGATCCGACCGTCGCGAGAGACAATCTCACTCGAACGATTCATCTCGACATGAGCCACGTAGCCGCGAACCGGGCCGATTGCTGTTTCCAGCTGTCCCGGACGCGAGCTCTGCAGACTGCGTTGCATCTCTTGTTTCATTTCTTCGATCAATCGTTCGATCGGAACGACTGAAACGAGATTGTCTTTTAATCGAAAGTGGAGTTCATCCCCGAACACCGTTTTCGCCATGGGCGTGGGCAAGTGCGCTACGGCGATAATCGGTTCGGGCTCCCCTTCGATGCGTTCTCGCTCGCCGTTGAGTTCAGCGAGTTCTTTTTCAAGGCGGCTGATCTCGACCTCTTTCGCAGCTGCTTCGGTCGCGTCGGCGTTGAGATGTTGTTTCGATTCTTCCCAGGCGAGTTTTGCTTCCGCCAATAGGTCCAACAGCATTGCACGCTGCTGGTTCCGAGCAGCAATTTCGCTGTCGAATTGACGTATGGTTGTCTCTAGGCGATTCGAGTCTCGCTGAGCCGCTGCTGCTCGCATGGCTTGCTCGTCCAGCACCGATATCTGTTCGGGTAAGGCGTGATCTTCGGTAACTGGATCGTCGACGGATTCATGAATCGCTTCATGGGATTGCGTGCCGAGCACCACGACCAAAATGATCAGAACACCCACCAAGTTGGCAACGATGTCCAAGAACGCGTCTTGGCCCATTTCAAGAGTTGCACGTTTACGACGTAGTTGAATCATGGACTGGGTCTCCCAATGACTTCGACGCCGCTGCCGTTCATGAGTGATCGTAATTGCTCGAAGCGAGCTGTTCCATCTCGTGCGACTTCGACTTCCAGCCGTGGTTGCCAGCGGCCACCGGGCAGCGATGGTCCCCACATTTCGATTCGATCACGTACCGCCGAAGCCAGTTCGAGAGTCGCGCGATCGATTTGGCCATCGGAGAACCCGAACATTTCTGTTGCGCCACCGCTTGCTGGCGGAAGAAGTACAAGTCGATCGCTGTAACAAACGACGCGAATGGTTCGAACCACCGCAGTACCGTTTAGCCCAGCAACGTTGTCGGGCAGTGCCCAGTCCTTGCCTTTCCGCTGGATTGATTTGCGAGTTGACTGTGTTGGAGTCGAATTCGATGCCGAAACCGACGGCGTGCTTTGCGATTCATCTGCAGATCCGCGAGCGGAGCTTTGTCCGCTGGCTGCGGTTGACGATTGCTGCGTCGGGCTGCCGCCACCTTGCATTTGTGTACCGCCGTTACCAGCACCGGATGGATTGGTGTCGGATGCACGGTCGCCGCCGAGCTGATCTTTCGAATCCGCTGGTGCTGCGTTGTTGGACGCAACGGAAGCTGAGGTGGTTGTTTCCGACGAGGTCATACTCGAGTTCGTGCTATCGTTAGGACTCGTCGCATCATTAGAGCTTGCGCCGTCGCCAGATTCGCCGAGTTCGCCAGACTGGGACGACTTGCCGGTTGCGTTTCCTTCAGCAGAAGCCCCAGCGAGCGAGTCCGCGTTGGGCATCGGTAATTCATCCGTCCCGGTGCCACTGGTTGTTCCACCTGTGCTTTGGGTATTCAGCAGAGACGGCATATCGAAGTTCGACGGACTTCCCGTGGCCATTTCTTGGGCCGCGTTTTGAAGATGTTCATCGAGTTTTCGAGCGGCGGCGTTGTCGGAGGTGCCCGACGAA
>JBGSNA010000212.1:0-18096 GCA_041739875.1 Pirellulaceae bacterium | reverse complement strand
ATCGAGAATCAACGTACCTGTCGATGAGTTCCACAGCCCACCGCCTTCAGCGCCGGCAGTGTTGTTGGTGATGCTACCACCGTCGATCGTCACCTCACCAGCACCGCTGATGTGCAAGCCACCGCCGTTGATGCCAGCGGTGTTCCCATCAGCTGCTAAAGGCCCACCGAGCGTGACATTGGTGAGTGTCACAATGCCCGCATTGTTCTCGATACCGCCACCAGCTCGATTCGCACTGTTGCCGCTGATCGTGCCGCCGCTGATCGTCACGCTGCCACCGAGCGTAAAGACTCCGCCACCGTTACCCAGTGCTCCACTTGCCGCGTTGTCGCTGATCACTGTGTCGACGATGGATACTGTTCCGCCATCGTTATAGAGGGCTCCCCCACCTCGAGTTGGCCCCGTTTCAGTGGCTTCATTGTTCGAAAGAGTGACTGTTTCGAGTAAGAGGTTCTGGCCAGTCGACACGAAGATTGCGCCGCCGTCGCTCGCCAGGCCATTTGTTAATGTCAATCCCGAAATTGATACGGAATTGAGGATCGTTGCGTTACTATTCGCATCGATTGAAAAGATGCGAGATGCATCGTTGCCACTGATCGTCACACTGGACGCGGCACCAAGTGAAATCGAAAGTGAATCCGTGATTGACAATTGGCTAGAAAGAACAATCGCGGAAAGACCGTCCGCAAACGTGATCACATCAGTCACATCGGGTCCTGCTTCACCTGCGACGGTTATGTCGGCGTTAATCGCTACGTTGCCATTCGCAGATAGGATGGCTTCACGTAAGCTAATCATTCCGTCAACGGCAACCACATCGCTTGCAGTGTCTACCATGTAAGCGGCAAGAACAATTCGATCCTCCAAACGCTCGCCCAAGAGTTTGCAAAAACTAGAACGCCTTCTTGAACTTGGCTCTCTTTTTGCGACATTCCGTGATACATTCCGCGACCGATTTAAATTCAAGCGATGTGGTCGAAAGTCAAACATGTTGTTCTCCGCGTTGCAGACTGATTTCAAATCGATGCGACAAATAAGCTTTGATGACGAGATACTATCTCCTCAGTGTAACGAAATCGATTTTCGTTGCTTTGCAAAATGCCTGACCATTTGAAGTAATTTCGGAGTGCTTGTACGCAAAACGCATGCCATGAACGCTTAGACACTAGTCCGAGTCTAGCCTGCTGGTCATTCAAGAGCTCTTACTTCGATGAGCATGATTCTTGAGCGAGATTTGACTGGTGATGAACAGATTGAAGGTCAGTGACCGTCAATTGATTTCAATGGCGCTCGAAAGAGTCCAATGGCTGGAGCTAGTAAATACCCGCGAGACATCATGGCGCAAGAATAAGACCCAATCGAAAAACTTAGCTTATAAGCTCTTGAAGTAAATGAGCCTTTTCAACGCCAGTAAGTTTTACGTCGAGGCCTTGAAAGCGAACTGATAGCTTCTCGTGATCGAGTCCGAGTTGATGCAGAATCGTCGCGTGTATATCCCGAACGTGACACGGTTTATCAATTGAAGAGAATCCAAATTCATCAGTCTCACCGTAAACCAATCCTGGCTTAAAACCGCCTCCGGCAAACCACATCGTAAACGCATCGATATGGTGATTCCGTCCAGTGGACTCACGGACTTCGCCCATGGGTGTGCGTCCAAACTCGCCACCCCAAATGACAAGCGTTTCATTGAGAAGTCCACGCTGCTTGAGGTCACGAATCAGCCCCGCAGTGGATTTGTCGATCTCTTTACAGATCGCTGGCAAATGTGTCTCGAGGTTCTCCGACGGACCACCGTGGTGATCCCAATTCGTATGATAAAGCTGAACAAAACGCACGCCACGTTCCACCAGTCGACGTGCCAGCAAGCAGTTTCTCGCGTAACTTGCTTCATTGGGATCTTTGACCCCATACAGATCAAGAGTCTCCGCACTTTCGTCGCTGGTATTCATCAGCTCCGGAGCACTCGATTGCATGCGATACGCCATCTCGTAAGCATTGATGCGCGTACCGATTTCCTGATCGCCGGTTTCGATGAGTCGCTTTAAATTCAATTCACGAAGCGTATCAACCAATTGGCGTTGCTGTTGAGCAGAAATCGATGCTGGCGTGGACAAGTTCAGAATCGGATCGCCTTGGTTGCGCAAAGGCACTCCCTGGTACGTCGTTGGCAAAACGCCGCTGCTCCAATGAATAGCGCCACCTCGCGGCCCACGAGGTCCGCTTTGCAGCACGACAAAGCCTGGAAGATTGTCACATTCACTACCTAGCCCATAAGTCGTCCACGCCCCAAGG
This sequence comes from Pirellulaceae bacterium, assembly GCA_041739875.1. Classification (GTDB taxonomy): domain Bacteria; phylum Planctomycetota; class Planctomycetia; order Pirellulales; family Pirellulaceae; genus JBBSJZ01. The sequence continues at coordinate 15,801 of JBGSNA010000212.1, read as the reverse complement.
CTCGGTCGACCAAATTGACCTGTCCCGGTATTCATAAACAGCTTAGCGGGTGCATGATTGAACAAATCCGTACTGCATGTTTTGACAATACTCAGGTCATCGACGATTTCGGCTGTATGAGGAAGATAGTCGCTGACCCATGTTCCGTTAGCACCATGCTGTTTAAATGTTGGACGAAAGCCAAGCAGATCCGTTCGGTGGCTGCTGCTCATGAACGCAAATCGCTTGCCTTCGATAAAGCTTTCTGGGATCGGCTTGCCGCTCAACTCGTTCAACTTGGGTTTGTAGTCAAACGTTTCGAGTTGGGACGGTCCGCCCGCCATGAACAGGAAAATAACGTTCTTGGCCTTGGCAGGAAAATGAGCCACTCGAGGTTCAAGTGGATTGGTGATCGGGCCAATGGGCGCCGCGCCAAGTTTGCTTTCCGCCAGCAGCGACGCCAAGGCGATCGATCCGATGCCCATCGAGCATTGGCTGAAGAAATGCCGCCGAGTGGATTCGCGGAGTACGTCGTTTTCGCTTTGCATTGTCGTTACTCGCGGTTGATTGTTTCATCGAGATTTAAAATCGCCCGAGCCGCACCGAGCGTGTCCAATTGGTTCAATAAAGCGACTTCATCTTCTGTGGGACGCCGGGAAGTGCACCGCCGAAATGCTGCTTCGACGCCCTCCTTCTCGATGAACTTTTCGAGCGATTGAGCGAACTCATAAAAGCCGGCGTCATTCAGAAGCGTAAGAGCTTGGAGCGGCGTGTTGCTTCGGATTCGTCGAGTACAACTGCTTTGGCCATCGGGCGCGTCGAATACATTGAGCGATGGAGGTGGTGTGGCGCGAAACACGAAAGTATAAAGTCCGCGTCGATATCGATCGCTCCCCGTACTGGCGTTCCACGCACGGTTCGTTTGCCCTAAACCCATGACGCCATCGGGTATCGGAGGATACACCGGTGGGCCACCAACCTCCGGCGAAAAGAGTCCACTCGCAACCAAAGCTACGTCACGCACAATTTCGGCATCCAGTCGAAGTCGATTTTGCCGCCCAAGAAGTAGATTAAGCGGATCGAGCTCGTTCAATTCGGACCGTGCATTCGAACTTTGTCGATAAGTGTGCGAGGTCACGATCAACCGGTGCAATTCCTTGAGGCTCCAATTGGATTCGTAAAAGTTAACAGCGAGCCAATCAAGCAGTTGCGGATGAGTGGGTGAGCTACCTTGCAGTCCAAAATCACTGTCCGTTTCAACCAAACCGCGGCCGAAGTACTGCTGCCATACGCGGTTCACGATCACTCTCGACATGAGCGGATTCTCTGGGACCACGATCCACTGCGCCAAATCGAGTCGGTTCGGTGATTCATTTTTTGGCGAAAAAGAATGCAGGACTGACGGTGTGTTCGGCAGTACATCCTCAGCCGGTCGAGTGAAGTCACCTTTGATGAAAACGGTCGTCTTGCGAGGTTTGGATTTCTCCGCAAGTACCATCGTCGATACTCCGCGGTCAAGCTGCTTATCAATTTCCACAATGCGGTTTTCCCATTGCGTAATCGCCGAGTCTTCACCGAGCAAATGGCTCGCCTCCAACAACGCGAGTTGGTTCGAAAGCTTGCGTTTATCCTTAATAACGGCCATCGCCTTGAGTGTTTCGTCGCTTAGCGACTTTTTCGCTTCATCATTGAGGCTGCTTTCCCACTCAGCAAGCGAGTTCGCGTTTTGGTCGACGAGTGATTGCTGGTCCTTTTCAATTCGCTTCTTTTCGGCTGCTAGCGAATCCGCATCCACATCACTGGGAAAGATCCTCAGTGTGGGTTCGTCTTGATTGTTCAAGAACGCAAAGAGCTGATAGAACTCCTTTTGTTTAATGGGGTCAAATTTATGGTCGTGGCATTGAGCACAACCGACGGTGAGCCCCAGCCAAACAGTGCCCGTTGTCGCAACACGATCAAAAACGCTGTCAATACGGAACTGCTCGGGATCAATGCCGCCTTCTTGGTTGATCTGGGTGTTGCGGTGAAAACCGGTGGCGACCTTTTGGCTCTCGTTGGCATCAGGCAGCAGATCTCCAGCCAATTGTTCGATGGTGAATTGATCAAACGGCATGTCGCGGTTGAGCGATTCAACAACCCAATCGCGAAACTTCCAAATCTCACGGGGCGCGTCAATCGAATAGCCGTTACTATCGGCATAGCGAGCTTGGTCCAGCCACCATCGGGCCCAACGTTCTCCGTAATGAGGGCTGGCAAGCAATCGCTCTACCAACGACTGGTACGCTTCGTCTAAATTTGAAGTCGCCGCTTTCTCGAACTCAGCAATTTCCGCAAGGGTCGGCGGAAGTCCTGTAAGATCCAGGCTAACACGACGAATTAAAGTCTCTAACTTGGCAGGTGGAGAAGGCGTGAGCTTTTCGTTTGCAAGTTCAAACTGGACGAATTGGTCGATCGGATGAGATACGTTCGCTACCGAAGGCGGTTCCGATTTGACTGGAGGCACAAAAGCCCAATGAACTTGGTACTCGGCGCCCTCAGCCACCCACTGACGAATTTTACTGACCTGCTCGTTAGTTAGCTTGTGACCGGTTTCGGGTGGCGGCATCATTTCATCCTTGTCCGTTGAAATGATTCGGTCGATAAGCGTGCTCGATGCGACGTCGCCGGGCACAATGACGCCACCGTCATCGACGGCCCCCGCGTACGTATCAAGCCTCAGATCTGCCTCGCGTGAGTTCTCGTCAAATCCGTGGCAGGAGAAGCAGTTTTCGGACAAAATTGGTCGAATGTCTCGATCAAAACTGATATTTTGACTGTCCGCGCCGACACTAGCCTGGTCGCTAAACAACAAAAGGATCAGCGAGAGGGTGACGATTTTTCGAATCATTGGCCCAAGACTTCCGACGTAAACAGCTTAAACGAGCACGTGTCAATTTCACTCGCTCTATATTAGCTGATCTCGCCAATCTGTGGAGATGCAATTTGCACGGACCTGTAATTGACAATAAGCCAAATCGGCACGCTCTACTCAATGGACGCGTCGTGACCACTCCCTACTGGGCTCATCTTGCCACTATCGGCCGGGAAACACGCGATTTCGAGAACTAGGCCGCATGCTCCTCGGGGAGGCGTAACCGCTTGTGACTTGAGATCCGTAAGAAAGACCATAGCCGTACGCAGGTTCAGAACCATAGTAGTAGCCGTTTTGTTGGGTGTTGTAACGAATCGACGGCGCCCCTTGTCCGACGCCTCGATATGCCTGAGGCGTGACGCGATCGTACGACATGACGCGTCTCTGTGGCGTCACTCGCGAATAGCCGTTCTGCTCAGGGTACTGCTGGGGCACGTAGGGAGTCGCGTCGTAATTGCTGGACGGCGCGATTCCGTAATTACCATTACCGTAAACGATCGTGTTCTGCGCACGAGCGTCACTCACCGCAAAACTGCCTGCAACGAGAACCGCCAGGATGGTCGACGGAAGGCCAGTTAATCGTTGTTTCATCATGATCACCCTTAATTGGAAGCTTGCGTATCGTCGAAACGCATGCGGGAAATACCGAAAGAGATTCCACAAACTCTTGCAAGTAGCAACTGAAGTGCCAAAATGGATTTTTCCTAGTCTTTGTTCGTGATGCAATAGAGTTTGCCGAGTGTGCGAACCAGCAGTCGTCCATCAGCGATACTGGGAGTTGCGATACACAGTTCATCAAGCGAGTTCGTTTTGAGCACCTCGAATTTTGGTCCCGCCTTCACAACGTAGGTCAGACCATCTTCATTCAAGCAAAATAGCTTTCCATCGTAAGCCCAAGGCGAGGACGTGAATGAACCTGACGGTGAGAATCGTTGTTTGCCGTAGACTTCTTGGCCGCTTTTGGCATCGTGGCAAGTCATGAATCCTTGGTCATAGACGGTGTAAAGATAATCGCCATAGACGATCTGGGACGTGTTGTACGGTGATGCTTGCGGTTGATACCACTTGATAAAAGGATTGCTCGCGTAGTCGGAATGGATCACAAGGTTGCCATGTCCACCAGGAAGCACAGCGTACGTGGGACGATGCGCATCACCCACATAACCCGATGCGAGGTAGCACATGCCGTGCGCCGCGAATGGAGATGGAATGACTAACACCGACATATCACCGTCGAACTCCCAGAGCAACTCACCATTGAGTGCGTAGCTGCGATTCTTCTTTCGTCCGGTCACGACAATCTCAGCACGATCCTCGGTTACCCACACGAGCGGTGTAGCCCATGAATGCGTTTCATCACGATGGATTTTCCAGTTCTGATTCCCGGTCTCGGCATCGAACGCAGCGATCCAAGATTCCTCCAAGTTGTCGTATACGACGAAAACTTGGCCGTCATGAACAACAGGTGACGAAGCCGCTCCATAATCCAAATTCGTTTTCTTGGGTTCGATCTCATGCGACCACAATGGACGGCCATCGAGGTCATAGCAATACAAACCGACATCACCAAACAGGACGTACAATCGCTCGCCATCAGTCGTCGGAGTTTCCGCCGCATAGGAACTCTTGGGATGTCGTGCCACGACCGGGCGTCCACTCTTTGCCTCGTGTTTCCAAAGTTCCCCTCCAGTCTCTAAGCTGAAGCAATACACCATCCAATGGTGGATCCCTTTTTCTGGCTCGCGAACACCTTTGCCAAGATACAGCCCCTTTTGCGGTCGCGTGTTTGGCTCGTCAGAAACAACCGAAGAAACAAAGACTCGGTCGCCCACCACAATCGGGCTTCCCCAGCCTTGGCCAGCCACGTCAATCGACCAGGCAACGTTCTCTGTTTTCGACCAATCTGTGGGTAATCGAGGATCGTCGCTCACAACACCGGTGGCATTTGGCCCGCGAAAGCGTGTCCAGTTTTTCTCATCAGCATGACTGCATCTGACAATGACTACCGATAGCAATACGGAAACGAACAAATTTGCAGGGCGAATAGAAATCATCTTGGCTTGCTCGATATGCGAACGGATTCGTGGCAAATTTGCCAAACGTTGCGGCACTAGCTTAGCGTCTTGTCCAGCTGGAATCGAAGGCAAATTGGGCACAATGTCCCGAGTTAGGAAACTTCGCGTTGCTTCGTTGCGGCATAGCGTGTTCTTACGCTGCGGCTTAACGTGTTCTTACGCTGTGGCTTAACGTGTTCTTACGTTGCGGTTTAGCACTAACTCGCGATCTCAAATGGCGTCGGCAGCTGCCCCTGGTATCTCGCATTGCCATAGCTACGGTACCAGCTTGCGAACGCGCCAGGCGCCGCTTTTTCCTGCTTTTTAAACGCACTCGCTTCAATTCGGTCGGCGAACTGGTGCAACGTTTCGCGTGGCGCGCGTACCAGTCCCTGCTTGCGTAGGCGTCGATCCGCTTTTGCTAGCAGCTTATGGCTTTGGACGTCGATTGGGTCGAAGACCGTATGATGAATGGCGCGACGTCGAAGCCAAATCAGTGTGCACAGCACGACCAAGAGCGGTAGTTGCAAATACCGATATGCCGTGATCAGCGGGTCGTTCGATCGCAGCACTGCCCACCAAGCCACTAAATGTCCCAACAGAGAACGCCCCTGGCGACTCATTGAAACATCTTCGTTAGATGATCCGTTGACGCTCTCGCCAACTTGGCCCGCGAACGTAACCGTCTGGTAACTTCGTCCCGGTGTTGACTCGACCGGAAACCAAGTTTGCGAGATGTCGTCATAAGCCTCGACCCAGGCATGAGCATCCGAGTTTCGTGCGATCCAATATTCATCTTCGTCGGATTCTTCGTCGGCAACATAGCCGGTCACATAGCGAGTGGGGACATTGGCCCGTCGCAAGAGCATCGCTGCTGCAGTGGCGAAGTACTCACAGTGAGCTGGGTGCTTGGACTGAAAAAAATGAACAATGGGATCCGAAAGGCGTGGCCGCGTCACCCTGTCGAGCGAGTAGGTGAAATTCTGTTGAAAATAGTCGCGAATGCGGTCTGCTTTTTGTTGAGCACTCGTTGCCCCTCCTAATTCGGCCTCGATAATTGAGTCCGCAACCACAGCAATATTGCTGGGAACCGCGAGTAGAACTTTTCGCATGCCCTCGGAAATAGTGTCCTTCTCTTGTCGCTGGCTGGCTCCAGCAATATAAGGTTGCTCCAAATCGATACCCGCTGCGATCACATGCGAATGGCCGGAGAGTTGAAGGGTGCGTGTCGAGGCCTCGATCCAAGCTGCCGATAGAGGAGTAAAGACCAGGGATCCGCGACTCGGATCGTTGTGCACTTCAACAGTTTGGATTTGCGGTGCCTCTATGACCGAATTGGCTTCGCCAACGCTTGGTTTCAAAGACACATCGAAATGCCGAAGTTTTTTTGTCGAGGGACCTTTTGTTTGGGTTACTCGAACTTCACTGGACTTGATCGAACGACTGTATGCGTCTGACGCAAAGCGAGTCTGTTGATACTGCTCGATGGTTTCAATGGTCATCCACCTCTGATCGGTGAATAGGTCGAACACACTCCCGCGAAGGTAGCCTGGTGTTGAATCGGCATAAACTCGCAGCGCAACGCCTTGAGGATCGTTTAGTACATTTGCACGAACGGATCCGAATGCTGACCCGTCAACATAGAGACCGCTTCCAATGGGCGAACGAACGGCCACAGACTGGAGCGTGTCCTTGAGCCCTCGTTGAAGAAACGATTGAACATTCGGCAACACCTCTTGCGTTGCCGTGGCGAGCGTGGAGGTCACGGTCAAAATCACGGAAAGCACAAGCAACGACATGAGCCACTTCAAGCCAAGCGTCGAATCTCTTTTTCGCGCGCCTCCCCTTGTCGCTTCCGAATGGGGCGTTGCAGAAAACCAAGCGTGCGCAGCCCCAACGGTTTGTGAACCAGTAACAAAGACGATACAAAACGCGATTGCCGCAGCCGTTTGGCTGTTGAGTGTTTGACTTACTCCGCCCGCAGCGATGGTAACGAGTCCGACAACGACACCCATCGGCAACATCATCGGATGCCCCGTTCTTGGCCAAGCAATCAGCATCAATGCAGTACATAGCCAAGCAGTGTGTGCGATGATGTCTGCGACAAGCGACAGATAATTGACACTGCTGTCGGTGTTGCTTGCCACTCGCTCGATAGAAATGACGCCCGCAAGTGCAGTTGCAGAAACCAGCATCATCAGCCAACTGCCAAGCAATTTGCCTCTCGAAGATGCGACCTGTGTCGTTTGTTTGATGCTGGACGCTTCAGGCGACGTGAACCACACGCGTAGCGCGACCGCGATAGAAAATAGCAATCCTAAAGGAAGCAACAACGACGACGAATTGAACGTCTGTGCAATCCAGATCGCCTCGCATCCGATAATCACCGCAATGATCCACGTGGCTGCTGGAGCCAAGCTGAGAATCCATGATTGCATTCTTGGCAAATTCAAGTTTTCGCCTCCAGAACAAGCGGCACCGGAACTAGAGCACCCGCTCTACCGACTTTAGATCGCTTGGGGCTCGTCGGCTGGGAATCCGTGACACCACAGAAGACGACTTTGCATTGAGGCGATCGTGAAATCGCTTCTGGCAATTGACGTCGAGAGGTGAGAACCAACGTTGGCTTGTTTGCCACACAATCAATCATTTGCCGCAACCGCTCATCCGCCGTGATGTGATCAATCGCACTCGCAGCGGCAAGACGGATTTGAAGCGGCTCGGAATCGACAACCGAGTTCGAGACGTGCTCATTCTTGCCGTCATGTGGCGATTCGCTAGTAATGTACATTCGCAATCGAATCTTACGCTCCAGCCATTCAGGAATCACAGCTGCGGCACACGACAGTACTCGCTCAACATGCTCGATAGCATCTAAATCAGGCACGCTGGCCTCGATCGCGGTGTCGACGATCAACCATACGGTTTGGAGTGCCGACGCTTGGTACTCGCGGACAATCGGTTTTCCCAGTCGTGCCCACGAGCCGAAATCCCATCGACGAACCTGGACGCCATCTTGGTACTCCCGACTTCCCGTGTATTCGAGCGAATCACCCGCACTCGCTCGTGGTGTCAATTCGTCAATTGACTTCATCATCGTTTGGGCAAGGCTTGCTTGTGCCAAAGAAAGTGGCGCGGGTGTGATGGCGATCTGGGTGCCCGTTTTGAATCGCCGAACGATTCGGAACAGATGAAAAGGAAACGACGAATCCACAATGACTCGTGGGACGGTGTGAATACCACGGTGCGCAAAACAAAGGCTCGTCGACACCGATTCATGACTGCGCGAGCGAACGAGACTTAACGGTTTTGGGGGCTGTGTAACAACTGACGGAAGTGGCGCTCCCGTGTTCAACCTGCTTTCAAATTCATCGAAACGACGATTTGTGACAATATTAAACCCGACGCGAAGATCCATGGCGGGTAGTCGACGCTTGTTCGTTAAATGGATTTGAACGATGAAAGGCTGGGTCGCAGGAACGGAGAGCGGCAACTTGACATCGACACGCATCGACGGGGTAAACACACGATTCGTGATTGCCCCCACGATGCTGATCGCAACGCACGCCGCGAATAAGCCGACCCACGGGTAACCCCAAACAATGTTGAGCGTTACGATGATCATTAAAAGCAGAGTAACCGAGGTTGTCGTCATCGAACGTCGTAGGTGCATCCACAAGCGAAACGGAAAAAGCACCACGTTGACAGCAAACGTCGAGAGTCGCTTCCGTCGAAGTCGGGACAACCACATCGTGTTCAAACTGGAACCTCGACTCGTGAAACCAGATCCGCGATGATTTCAATGGGCCTCTCGGTCGCCGAGAGTGTTCGAACGCTGATTCGGTGTGCCAATACGCTGGGTGCCATTGCTTGCACATCATCTGGTAATACGAACGATCGGCGTAGCATCAGCGCCCGGGCTTGGGCGGCCCGTAATAGCATCTTCGAACCACGTGGGCTGCAACCCACTCGAATTCGTGAATCACGCCGTGTAAGAGAAATGATTTCCACAAGATAGTTTGCGACTTTACGATCGACAGTCACCTCGCGTGACCAGCGTTGAAGCTTTGACAACGCATTACTGCTCATCAGCGGTTTCAAATCATCAATCGGCTCACTTGTGACTTGAGCTAAAAGCAAATCAACCTCGCTTTTGGCATCCGGGTAGTCCATCGACAAACGCATCAGAAATCGATCGAGCTGGGACTCCGGAAGTGGAAACGTGCCCTCAAAGCCGATCGGATTTTGAGTTGCGATCACAACGAACGGGTGCGGTAATAAATGGCGATGACCATCAATGGTGACTTGAGACTCAGCCATGGCCTCGAGCAACGCGCTTTGTGTCCGCGGTGACGCCCGATTGACTTCGTCGGCAATAAACAAGTTACAAAACACTGGTCCGGGGCGAAACTCGAACGTCCCGCTTGCGGGTTGATAGATCGAACCGCCAAGAATGTCAGAAGGGAGCAAATCTGGCGTGCATTGAAGCCGTTGAAACTTCAGATCAAACAGAGCCGCGATTCCTTTTGCCATCGTGGTTTTGCCAACACCGGGCACATCTTCGAGCAAGACACTACCCTCGGCAAGCATCGCAATCAGCATCGAGTCAATCACGTCCTCCTTGCCACGGATGATTCCCCTCAGAGACTGGCGAACCAGACTCAACGATTCAAAAACTCGCTCACGCGAATCTTCTTCGTGGGCTTCACCGGTATTCCGAACCGCGGGGGGCGAAATGGAAGAACCTTCCGTCGTCCTTGCGCCTGCATTCCGTTTGGTGGTTTCAAACGAGGTCACTATTTCGCTTTCCTTCATGCGTACGGTACAGATGATCTGGATTCATACTTTAGCGGAAATGTGATTCCAGGTAGAGTAACCGACCAAGAGACCCGCTCGTCACGTTGAAAGTAGCGGTTTTCGCTTGAAAGTGACGAAAAGACGATGCCCATCCCAGTTCGCGAATTGTCGCCTAGCCTCGATGCTCGATACCAGATTCTCACAACGGACGACGGAAGTCGGACGCTGGTCGAGACCCAAAACAATGATTCGTTTCATAGCGGCTGCGGAGCTCTGGCTGAAACAAAACACGTTTACGTGAAGAACAGTGGAGTGCTGGGACGGATCCAGGCACATCGTTCTACCGCAATCCTCGAGGTTGGTGTGGGCACCGCCATGGGAATGCTTTGCACGCTCGACGCAGCGATTTCGTGCGATACCCCAATGGTGTACGTCGGGCTGGAAACGCATTGGATCACGGCGGAATTGCTTGGGCAATTGGCGCCCCAGAGCTGGGTTGAAAACGGATCGCTCGTCACGCAGTATCTGGAATGGCGCAGTCGCTTCCCCGACGAAGTAATCGATGGGGACTATGTTTGGCAGATTGACGCGACTAAGAAAATCACCATTCGAGTGGGCAATGCGATTCATTGGGTGCCATCGCATCACGATCGATTCGACGCGATCTACTTTGATCCGTTCGCCCCAGCAACCGCCGCCGAGTTATGGTCGGTCCCCATGTTGAGCAAGATGCGACAAGTCTTGAATCCTGGTGGGCACTTCGTGACGTACTGTGTCAATCGCCAAGTGCGAGACACCTTGGTCGAAGCCGGATTCAACGTCACTCGAGTCGCCGGTCCAGTGGGTGGGAAACGCGAAGTCCTGCTGGCATCAATCGACTAATGCCACTCGGGCCCGCCTGTCACGCAGATCAAAGTCGCACGGCGCAACTTTTAGCAAACCGACGATTGACTCAGCGCAACGACCACAGCAAGTTCGCATTCACCGAACTTGTATCGAAACTGAATGGGCGAAATATTCGATGCGAACACGAGGTTTCTCTCGCCGGCACGAATCGCACTTGGAAGTGACATGGTCAATGCAAAGTCACATAAGCGTCGCTTAACTCCACCCACGATGATGTTTGCGAGTTCGCTTGCAGCATCGATTACTGTTTGATCGATTTCCTCGGTCTGGTGCCCGATCAAAAGGTTCGCCCAACGAATTGCTGCGTCTTGCGGTAAGCAAATACAGCAGGAGCCTGTCAGATCACCGGAAAATCCCATCGCGATGGTTAACGCATTCTCGACAACATTACTCGCGATCGATGAACGCGGGAGGTCGCCTTTTTCAAGCACGACCGCCTCCTCATTCACCATCATTTGAAAGACGTCGACGACTGACGCGTTCACCGCATCAACCAATGTCGTTTGAGTATCGATACAAAGTGACATGCCTGGCCCCTTGGTTTAGTACGCACTGCGTTGTTTATGAACGACAGTTACGCAGTTTGAGTACTTGGAAGAACGCGATTGAGTTTCAGTTGCAGCATTTCTTGGTCAAACGGTTTGACTAAATAATCATTCACGCCTGCTTGGATCGCCTTAAGAACTTGCGATTTTTCCGTCTCGGTCGTCACCATCATGATTGGCAATCTGTGACCCGCGCCACGTAAAGCCTGCACCAACTCAAGACCACTCATATTGGGCATATTCCAATCGGTGAGCACCAGGTCGAAACCTTCACCGTCGCCAAACTTGGCCAAGGCTTCGACACCGTCGGCCGCTTCGACGACCTCTTCAATAAAGAGACTGCGTAGACCCCGAGCGATAATCGTTCTCATGACGCCAGAATCGTCAACTAATAAAACTTTCATATTCCCTTCAAGCCTTAACTGGTCAATTAGTTTGTTTGCGGCTGATTGAATGCAAGTTCAAACAGCGCGGATTGCTTCGCATAGACAAACCGTAGCATGTGAACCTTGATCGACTGAGCAAAATTTCACTTTTTTAGATATTCTGCTTGTTGTATCCGATTTAATGATTGTCGCGTAGTTTCAGGAATTCCGCCGTCAAATAGCCAAATTATGAGCTATCTACCTTTAGGTTCAAACGCTGAGGTAAGGAAGTCTAAATAGTCCGAAAAAAAGGCCTTTGACGATTAAGTGTCGAACACACCGCTTTCGCGAAAGCATTTGAATCCCCAAAACCTCAAATTGGTGGATCGACGAATCACAGGGATGGCACATTTTGTCTTTCTAAAAATCAAGACCTTCCCGAAATAAGGTCGGTCTCAACGGCCTTGAAGCATTGAGTGAGTTGCTCGCTCACTTGAATTTCATACATACAGACTGATGGACGTTATGATGGGTACAGATGACTCTGAGTTGCTAGCCGAATTCGTCGTTGAGTCTCAAGAGCATCTCGGTGATGTTGAAACTCAGCTCCTGACCTTGGAATCACAGGGCGATGCGATGGACGTCGCACTCGTCAACACGGTGTTCCGAGCCGTCCACTCAATCAAAGGCGCCGCTGGATTTCTGGGACTCGAGACGCTGCAAGGCGTTGCGCACCGCGCGGAAGAAATTCTCAACAAGCTTCGAAACCGAGAACTGTCTCCAACATCGCTCGTGATCAACACATTGCTCAAGGCCACGGATTGTCTTAAGGATCTCTTGAGTTCGATTGAGAATTCGAATAACCAAGACACATCTGCACTCTTGCATGAACTCGAGTTGATCCTTAGCGGCGACACGCCGGCAGCTGTACCAGCGAGTGACGACTCAAAGGGATCAAAAAGCGACAACGGACTTTCAAACGAAGCGCTGCGAGAGTTCTTGGTTGAAAGCTACGACAACATTGACCAACTCGAACGCGATCTGCTTGCTCTTGAAAGCGATCCCACGTCGGAGTCTCTCGTCAATGGTGTCTTTCGAAGCATCCACACGATTAAAGGCACGGCCGGCTTTCTTGGCTTCGGCAAACTAGAACGAATCACGCACGTTGCAGAGAATATGCTCGGTGACGTCCGCGCGGGTTCATTGACCATGTGTCCAGAGATCGGCAGCGGCTTATTCTCAGCGATTGATGCGGTAAAGGAATTACTGCAGGCCATTGAAAACACCGGGACGGAAGGTGATTGTGATTGCGAGTCGCTTGCTGGTGCACTCGCTACCTTGCACCAAATACTCATGCCGTTCGATGTCCCATCGGTCGAAAAACGTCCGAAAGCAAAGCCGGAAAACAGCCCCACCGCTAAAAAAACTCCAGCCGCAAAAACCGCATCCAAGAGTTCGCCTCCGGCTAAGAAAGCAAGACCAGCGAAAGCCGTGAAGACGACGTCATCGAAAGTCTCGCTGCTTGCCAGTTCGAACACCACAACAGCACTCGATGCAAACTTCGATAACGCTGTCTTGGAAGTGAGTTCAACTTTCGTCGAGGAACCCGCCGTTTCTCAAATCGCCCAAGCAACTCCAGCAATCTCCACTGCGATGTTGGAGACTTCATCGCAAAATGCAACTCTAGCCCCGTCCTCGGCTCCCAGGTCTGCTAATGCGAAAACTGCTGAAGTTAGCGCAGCGGATAGCTCCATTCGCGTTGATGTCGCTCTTTTGGACAAGTTGATGACATGCGTTGGCGAACTGGTACTGGCGAGAAACCAGATTCTCCAGTTCAGCAGTTGCAGCGTCGAAAGCGAATTGCATCGCACCTCGCAACGGTTGAATCTCATCACATCCGAACTGCAGGAAAGCGTGATGAAAACGCGAATGCAACCCATCGGGAATGTGTGGAGCAAGTTCCCCAGATTAGTTCGAGATCTCGCTACTATTTGCGAAAAGCAAGTCCGAATCGAAATGGAAGGTAAGGAAACGGAACTCGACAAAACGATCATCGAAGCGATCAAAGACCCGCTCACTCACCTCGTTCGAAACACAGTCGATCACGGCATCGAACGTCCCGAAGTTCGTGTTGCCAACGGTAAGGATGCTGAAGGCTGTTTGACGCTTCGAGCCTATCACGAAGGCGGCCGAGTCAATATCGAGATTTGTGACGACGGAGCCGGAATCAATATCGAACGAGTTAAGAATAAAGCGTTGGAACGCGGCTTAATGACCCAGGAGCAAGTTGCCCGACTTTCTGATCGTGACGCAGGAAATTTGATTTTCCTTCCGGGCTTCTCAACCGCGGAAAAGGTGTCAAACGTTTCCGGCCGCGGCGTCGGAATGGACGTGGTTAAAACCAATATCGAAAAAATCGGGGGTACCGTTGACTTGCAGAGTCAGCCTGGGTCGGGCACTGTGATTCGAATCAAGATTCCACTGACCCTAGCCATCATTCCTGCGTTGATCGTCACGTGTGATGAAAATCGCTACGCAATTCCTCAGGTGAATCTGCTGGAACTTGTCCGTCTCGACGGCGAACAAATGCGAACGGGCATTGAGTGGATCCAGTCAGCACCAGTGTACCGTTTGAGAGGCCAGCTTTTGCCGCTAGTCTATCTTCGCGATCAATTGAAAATTGAGAATAAAGCTAATAGCGACGCACTGAATATCGTTGTGCTGCGAGCCGACGATCGACAATTCGGGTTGGTGGTTGACCGAATCAATGACAGCGAAGAAATCGTGGTTAAGCCATTGAGCAAACAGCTCAAGAATGTCCCGGTCTATTCCGGTACGACCATCATGGGTGATGGACGAGTCGCGCTGATCTTGGACGTTCTCGGACTTGCCCACGCATCGAGCGTCATTTCAGCTGGAGCGGATCGTCGCGTCAATGAATCCAGTGATAAGTCAATCAACATTGCCGAAGATCGCCAAACGCTTTTAGTCGTAGGCGTCGGGGCGAATCATCGCTTTGCCGTGCCAATCTCGCAAGTCACTCGCTTGGAAAAGCTCGAAGCAAGCAAGCTTGAATACGCAGAAAGCCAAGAGGTGATCCAGTATCGCGGCGAGATTTTGCCGCTCCTTCGCATGATCGACGTTCTGGGTTGTGCCCCCGCCCATGAGTCTGATTCTGACATGCTCGAAGTGCTCGTTTATATCGAGCAAGGTCGAAGTGTTGGAATCATCGTCGATAAAATCATCGATATCGTACAAGCCCGGCTTGATAAAGAAGCCAAGTCTCACACTGTCGGTATCGTAACGTCAACTGTTCTTCAGAATCACGTGACGGACGTTGTCGATCTACCGGCTATCCTTCGTCAGTTTGATCCGGATGGCTCTCGATTTAGATTGGTCAACTAGAAGACGGCTACGCACTGCAATTAGAAACAATTCACAAACATTGTCCGAATCAACATGATCTGTGACGTAAACTTTCAATAAATCTATGGCTACACCAACTCGACAACTTTCATCGTTTTACCTCGATAACCAGATTTTCGGCGTGGACGCACACACCGTCCAGGAGGTGATTCGCTATCAAGAAATGACTCACGTTCCACTGACAGCGGATTGCATCAGCGGTTTGATCAATTTGCGGGGCCAGATCGTCACGGCGATCGATTTGCGTAAACGATTGGGGATGGGACCACGTCCCACCGACAAGCGACCAATGAACGTGGTCATTCGAACCGACGAGGGAGCCGTGAGCTTTCTAGTCGACCAGATAGGCGAGGTCATCGACGTTTCGGCGGACAGTTTTGAATCGCCGCCAGAGACGCTTCGTGGAGCGTCCCGAGATTTGGTCGACGGAGCCTACAAGCTCGACAAACAGCTTCTCCTGGTGCTCAACACTAAAGAAGCGATTCAAGTTCCCGTTGCAATCTAAGAATTGCGCCAAACACTAACAACAAACACACTCTCTCCTGGAAATCGACTGGGGTTCTAACATGTCTAAGCTAAATAGTTTAACGATCAATGCCAAACTGCTGCTGCTGGCCGGCGTATTCTCTGCTGGTTTCTTGGTTTTTGGTGCAGTCACCTACTCAACACTCAACGTGGTTAGCATCGCGTGAACAATAAATGGTGACTTCATAGGCTGGTTGTGTAGTTCCATTTTGGCAATGCTTCATCGTAGATGATTTTCAATTCAGATTTCATTGCTTCACTGAGTTTCTGACCGATTTGGTAGGCTCGACGGA
>JBGSNA010000208.1:0-86666 GCA_041739875.1 Pirellulaceae bacterium | reverse complement strand
GATTTTATTTATCGTGGTCAGCGCGGTGATTGCTGACGCCGACGGCCCCGCAGAAATCGAAGACTTTGCAGTCCAAAAGAATGAATGGCTGGAGCAATTCGTGGATCTTGAAAATGGTATTCCGTCGCACGATACCATTGGACGAGTTCTGTCGCTCATCAAACCCATTGAGTTCCAACAAGCACTCATCGAATGGACCAATCAACTGCGACATGAACATGGCAATGGCGAACCCGTATTGATTCAGATCGATGGCAAGACTTCCCGCGGATCGTACACGAACAAGGAGAAGAGCGACGCGTTGCATATCGTCGGCGATTGGGCTTCCGAACATGGATTGGCGCTGGGCCAAGTGGTGGTCGATTCGAAGACCAACGAAATCAAGGCGATCCCGCTGCTACTGGAACTTCTCGATCTTCGTGAAGCCATTGTGCCCCTTGATGCTATGGGCTGCCAGCGAGCGATCGCAAAGCAGATCAATGAAGCCGGCGGTGATTATATTTTCGCCGTCAAAGACAATCACCCAAAATTGAGTGAAGCGATCGCTCAATATTTTATCAATGCACATAAGGAAGGCCTCGTCGAATCGCAAGTTCGCTCGAAATCAGTTCGAGCGAAGAGCCGCGGTCGACTTGAGGATCGATTTTATGCAGTAGCCTCGATTCCAGATTCATTACGAGAGTTGACAGCTCAATGGCCAGGCGCCAAGAGCATCGGACAAGCAATCACCACGATCGCGAAGGATGGCGAGACAAGCGTGGAAGTTCGCTACTTCCTCAGCAGCCGAGCCGCCCGCGTCAACGAATTTGCCAAGTCGGTGCGCAGTCACTGGTCGATCGAGGCCATGCACTGGGTCTTGGACGTGGTGTTCCACGAAGATGACAGCCGCATCCGCACCGGAAACGCAATCGAAAATATGAGCTTCACACGGCGCTTTGTCACCAGCCTGCTCAAACAAGACACTTCGAAGGGCAGTTTGAAAGGCAAACGAAAAAAGGCCGGCTGGAATACGGACTTTCTCGAAAAACTCCTTTTCGGCGACAGTTTTTGATGCGATGGCCGTGACTCAGGCAGCCGTCCCCAATGACGACTCACAGGAATCGGGCTACAGCCACTGGCTCCTATGGCTCGAAAATACCTCGATCAACCAAAGCTCCATTTTCAGCAAGTGTTAGAACAAGAAACGACCCCGTCCTATTCATTCAGCTAAGCAATATTTTTAATAATACGAAAATCCTGTGTGCTTTATTAACCAGCATCTTTACATCCACTCAAACAGACACAAAAGAAATTTGACAAAAATGAATAACGATTCGTCCGCTAAACGAATACAGGGTCTCGATGAACTTCGCGGCATCGCCATTATCACAGTACTAATTGCGCATTTCTTTCATATCAGAACGTCGCATCCAATTCTAGAAGACTTCCATCTCGGAGGCGTTGGGGTAGACCTGTTTTTCGTGATAAGCGGCTACTTGATTGTTTCTATACTGCAGCGAACGCGAGGCCAAGATAGCTTCCTAAGAACATTCTATGTCCGCCGAATCTTTCGCATCATCCCACTATTTACGGTGGTCTTTATGGCAGGTCTAACCATCGCTTTTGCAACTAAGAGTTCATTTTCCGGCGTTCCATTTTACTTGACGTTCACACAAAACTTGCTTGCTGAGACGCCACCCTATGGTGATCTTTTTGGCGAACATTATGAAACGCTTCCAGGCTTGGCGCCGCTATGGAGCCTGGCGGTTGAGGAGCATGTTTACATTTTACTTCCGCTTTTAACGATTGCTCTTGCCCCACGTCAATTCGCAAATTTGCTGGTTGCAATCGCGGTTGTAGGCATTTCCTGCAAGCTCGCTGTCATCTCACAGCACCAACAAGGCAGCCACTGGCTAACCTATTCGAATCCCCACGAGACCTGGTTTCGCATGCAGTATCTAGCATTCGGCGGGTTACTCTCTATGCACAACTCGTTGTGGCGTCTTTTAGTCATCTTTTTCTTTTGGGGCGTTGCAAATTTTGCCTACGGTACTGCTTGGCTAGAATGGATCGTTGGACTTGGACTTATTCTAAGCGTCCGACAGTGCATAGTTGGCACACCCTTGATTCGAAACCGCTGGCTGGCACGCATTGGAGTACTATGCTATGGCATTTACCTGCTGCACCTATTTATCTTAATCGCACTTGATCGCACATCGCTTTCAATGGCACTAAAGCTACCTATATTTGTTACTGCCACTTTTTTGGTCGCGTACATTTCATTCCATTACTTTGAAACGCCAGTTCAGAAACTTCGAATCCACTTTGAATCGCCAAAGCGGACTTCTAGTTCTTAGCTCACACCCAGCAATTCCCGGTGGGCACCAATGTTGGCTGTTTTTGAAGCCATGGGTTTGGTTTGAACATTGCCTTGATGTGATCTTGGCGAGATTACTGCGACTAGGATATCTGCTGGCGTTGGCGTTAGTGCCCGATACTGCTGGGTTAGCCTTGCACGGTTCGTTTTGGCATACAGACCGCGTATCTCCATGCATATTCTCCTGTTAGCCGCTTTGGAAAGCGTGCGTTTTCTCTCGATTGCGGTGCGAACCAGTTCAGCAACCAAGAGAATCGTGCTGGAGGGAGAACGTCCATCGTGGCACCGTTCAATAGGGCTTACCACAATTGGGCGAATGACCCGAACACGAACGTTTGGAAACATCGGCAATTGTCCGCAAGCTGGCGAAGCGGCTATCGCGTGTTTGGTTCTGCAAAGCAACGACAACAAACGATTCCACCGATACTTGCACGTTACCATCGACGCCGAGCGTGAGCGAGATCGCCAACTCTCTCAAGAGAATGAAACGCTCGTAAGCGTTCGGCGGGGGCGTGATTTGGTGGCTGGGTAGGCTGGCAGGTTTCTTTCCTTCCAGCTTGGAAAAAAACCATGCCCCGATCTTCCGATCCTGCTCGCTATCAACTCTGGCGTCAGAGGATGGGCCGATTCGAGCGACTTGAATTGACCGTTGTCGAGTTTTGTCGTCGTGAACAAGTTTCCACGCCCAGCTTCTATCAGTGGCGAAAACGATTGGCCCATGCTGACGCAGCAGCCACACCGAGGGCGTCCACGGACGAGGGCCACTTCGTTCAACTGAGCCTCAGTGAAACGCCTGCAATGCAGACACTCAAGCTCACGCTGCCCGGCGGCGCTTCGATCTACTTGCCTGCTCATCCACAGCATGAACAACTCACGTCGATCTTGACCGCTTGGCTCCATGCAGCACACCGCAATGCGGAGATGCGATCATGATTTCTGTTGCGGCAAGCGTGCGAGTCTTCGTCTATGCCGGGACCACCAACATGCGAAAGAGCTTTAACGGACTCAGCCGATTGATTAGCGAACACTTCGATGCCGAACTGCTCTCCGGACATCTGTCCTTGTTCTTCAATCGTCGTCGTGACTGCGTCAAGATATTGACGTGGGACAATGATGGATTGGCGCTTTGGTACAAACGACTCGAAGCCGGAACCTTTCAGCTTGGTGCGCTCGACTTGAACAAGCCCTCGTTGGAAATCGATCGTGCGACGTTGTCACTGCTGCTCGCGGTCATCGACATTGCCTCTGCAAAACGACGCAAACGATTCAGTGCCGCGTGAGATGTAAACTCACAAGACTATTTTGAGAAAACGCTGACGCAAGGTGCCAATCACACCTTGCGTTTTTGTTTGAATTGGCGGCAACGAATGCATGTCACATCACGCTTCATTGCCGAACGATCTCGCTGCTTGTCATCGGCTGATTGCTGAGCGAGAGACGTTGATTGCTGAGCAAGATTGTATCAACGAGTGTCTTGTCGGCGACATCGAAAAGTTGAAATTCGAGATCGAAGAACTGAAACGATACATCTATGGTCGTCGTAGTGAACGCTTTGTTCCTGATGATTCGCAGATGACATTTTTCGGCGAAGACCCGGCTGCTCTCACTGAAGTCGTCGACGAAGATGAGTCGGCTGATGAGGAACCAGTCGACAGGGGTCGCCGACGATGTAACAAGAGACGTTTTCCCGCGAACATTCCTCGCGAAGTCACGACGCTCGATGTACCTGAAACGCAGCGATTATGCCCCTGCTGCGTCAAAGAGATGCCGATCATCGGCGAGGACGTTCGCGAGCGATTGGAGTTCATCCCGGCCAGCATGGTGTTGCGCGAGTTGCATTATCCCAAGCGTGCGTGCGGTAGCTGTAAGGAAGCGGTGACCATCGCTCCGCCGCCAGAAGCTGACGAAGAGGGCGCCGCTCTTACACCTGGTTCCTGTTACGGTTTCGGTGTTACGGCTCAAATCATTCTTGGTAAGTACGCGGATCACTTGCCGTTGTATCGCTTGGAAGACGTATTCGCTCGTGCCGGCGTGGTAATCCCACGCAGTACGCAAGTCGGACTGCTCGATGCGGCAGCCGACTTGCTTCGTCCACTGACGGATCACATCAAGTCGTTGCTGATTCGTAGCTCCGTGCTGGGCATGGACGATACGCCGGTTCGCTTGCAAGACCCCGCAATCAAAGGCCGAATGCGAACGGCTCGTTTTTGGCTTTGCCGTGGTCGTGAGGAGGCACCTTACAATGCTTTCTTCTTTCATGAGAGTCGAGAGCGTGATGGACCGTTAAAGTACTTGGAGGACTATCGCGGTTGGGTGACAGTTGATGCCTATCGTGTGAACGACGGCGTGTATCTTGGTTCGCGTGGGGCTTCGGTTGAAGATGCACGAATCCGGGCATCGTGCTGTCATGCGCATGCGCGTCGCAAGTTCGAGTCGGCTAAGAGCAACGATCCTCAAAGGGCGGCGCGAGCGCTGGCGTTCTATCGCGAACTCTATGACATCGAAGACCGCGGTCGAGATTTATCGGCAGACGATCGGCTCGCGCTTCGCCAAGCAGAGTCGTTGCCGGTGCTGAATCATTCCAAGAGTTGGCTCCACGAACAGTCTTCCAGTCGCAAGCTGTTGCCCAAGAGCGCGATCGCGGTTGCGGTCAACTATGCGTTGAACCAATGGACGTCGCTGTTGTCGTTCACGGTGGATGGTCGGTTACCGATTGACAACAACGACACCGAGCGAGACTTGCGTCGCCTGACGATCGGCCGTAAGAACTGGATGTTCATCGGTTCGTCCGCAGGTGGCGTAGTGGCTTCGACGATGTACACGTTGATTGCCTCGTCATCGCGTCACGTGATCGACTTGTGGGCGTACGTAGATGATGGTTGCACCGGCTAGCTGGTGGCGAGACGGACCTGGACTCTCTGCTACCGGACCGCTGGCGAGCTTCGCATCCTGAGTTCATCCGCACGTATCGCCAAGCGGAGAACGAAGCACGCAAGGCTCGCACCGAGCGCCGCCGCGACCGCCGCCGAAAGCTAGCTGCCCGCGGCTAGTTCTAAGGGCAAACGCATCTTGTTTGTGGATGTTTATGATTGGCGCAGGGGTTGCCTAAGTAAAGGCTAGCACCGAATGATTTCCGTGGAGTATCAGTAATCCAGTTTCACGGAGTGGGTCATGTCGAGTGATGTCGGTACACGTTCAGCGGTAATCAGCTTGGCTGAATGTTTCGCGGAAATCGAAGACCCACGAGTCGCGCGAACCCGCTTGCATTCACTGGAGGAGATTCAGGTACTGGCGATGTTGGCCGTTATCGCAGGCGCTGAAGGCT
Source organism: Pirellulaceae bacterium (assembly GCA_041739875.1). Lineage (GTDB taxonomy): Bacteria > Planctomycetota > Planctomycetia > Pirellulales > Pirellulaceae > JBBSJZ01. Next base: position 80,985 of record JBGSNA010000208.1, on the reverse strand, counting down.
GGGAAGATATCGAGGACTACGGCAAGCACAAGTTGTCTTTGTTGCGAAGGTTCTTGAAGTTCAGCAATGGCATCCCGTCGCACGACACCATCAGCCGAATCTTCCGGGCACTCAAGCACGGAGTGTTTCAAACGGCATTCATGACGTGGGTCCGGACGGTACATTCGGAGCTTGGGTGTAAGCAGATTGCAATTGACGGCAAGTCGCTGCGCCGCTCACACGACCACGCTTCGCTGAAGAAGATGTTGCACAGCGTTTCTGCCTGGAGCGTTGAGAACCATCTTGTTCTGGGGGAGCTGGCGGTTGATAAGAAATCGAATGAAATTACTGCGATTCCGCTACTGTTCGATCAACTAGAACTTGAAGGGGCAATCGTCACGATCGACGCGATGGGTTGTCAGAAAGAGATCGCTGCGAAGATGACCGATGGTGGCGGCGAGTATGTGTTGGGAGCGAAAGACAATCATCCGAAGTTGTGTGAAGCGATGACAGAACATTTCGTCGCTGCTCACGAAGCTGACTTCCAAGGATTCGCTGTTCGTCACTATCAGACGCACGAGAAGGGACATGGCCGCACCGCACGGCCAACGCACACTATAGCACGGGAATTCCCAGTACTTTGGCAAGGTAGTCCAGGTCCCATCCAGCAACTCTTCGTCGCATCGCGATGCTGTACTTGTCTTTTTGCTGCTTGAGCATGCTAAGACCGAAGCGTTTGAGCCAAGCCATATTATTTGCCGTGGTACGCTCTCGGACTCGATTTTCATCTTCGCGAAACGTCACATCAAGACACCAATGAAGTGTGTTTTCGATCGACCAGTGTCCACGGATATAGCCAGCGAACTTCTTCACACTCACTTGAATGGAGGCAATAAAGAAACGGACTTCCGTGGACGACTTTGAGCCACTTTCGCTCTGCCGAATGGCCACACCGATCGTCCGCAATCCTAACCATCGTTCAAGGTTCACGAGGTCCTTCGGCACGGGCATTTGATAGTAGGTGATTTCATCGATTCGACCATGCCCCTGGAGCGTCTCGACGTAGCGTCTGGCAGGGATGTCCGCAAAGTCATTTTCCATGTGCTGGACAATGTAGTCCCGCACGGCGTCATGCAGCTTTCCCTGGTTCCCTTTGAGTGAAAAAACATAGTTACCTTCGCCCTCGATGATCTTCTTGGCAATCTCGCGTTGGCACCCGGCTGCGTCGATGGTTACGACGGCTCCCTTGATCTCGATATTGTCCAAAAGCTCGGGAATCGCAGTGATTTCGTTCGACTTTTCGTCTGTGGCGAGTTGCTCGAGGCTGATCGATCGATCCACAGCCCAAGCACTGACCAACCACAACGGGCCCAATCCCTTGGACCGATCATGGCTACGTCGGAGCACCTTACCGTCTATCGCGATCTGATTCCTATCGACGTCTTTGTCCAACGGCGCAACGTTTTCGATCCAGGCTTGGAAGCATGACTGAAAGGCAGTGGGTTTGAGTGCCGCAAGCAAGCGTCCGAGAGTATCGTGAGACGGGATTCCTCGGGGCGGCTCAAGGTGTTTTTTTAGCCGTGCATGATTGTGGCCAGCCCAGGTGCCGATTGCTTCAGGTCCATCAGCCCCGGCAATGACCGCCATAATACAAATAACGAGTAGGTCACCAAAGACGTGACGACGATTGATATGTGATCGAGGATCCACTAACTCCTGAAAGCAAGTGAGAATCGAATCAACGTTATCGAACTGGATCTCGGTCATGGAAGGTGACTCGCGAAAAGCAACTGGAAGCAAACAAAAGCACCCAGAGATCATCGCGAAAAAACCAAAAAGCGCAATCAGTACCCCAGCTTACTTATCTGCCCCAAAGTGCGAGTTGGCCGTGGGCCGCACCGAGACACGGCACTACTATCAGAGTTCGATTCCTGACTCGATGCGCGATCAAACGGATCAATGGTCCAAGATGAAAACAATTTGTCAGGTCGTGAACCTGAGCGAACGAGACGGAAAGGAAACCAGCGAAGTCCGTTACTACATCAGCAGCCTGCCATTGGGGGTCAAACGCTTTGCAGAGGCGTCACGTGATCACTGGGAAATTGAGAATTCATTGAACTGGGTTTTAGACGTGACGTTCAACGAAGACCAAAGCAAGATTCGCAAAGATCACGGCGTAGAGAATTTTGTCCTGTTGCGGCGGTTCGCGATTGGGATCATCAAGCAGCACAGCTCCAAGGGAAGCATCCGACGCAAGCGAAAAAAAGCCGCATGAGACGATTCGTTTCTCCTAACCTTGCTCAAATCAATGACTTAAGATGCGGTTGCCCTGCTCACCTCACCGCTATTAAAATGCTCCGCGTCGAGCCAGCATATATTGCGATTGCAGCCCAGCGATGACGCCAATCGTCAACAAAAAAAAGAACCGATGATCGTAGTGAAAAAAAACAGTCCCAATCTCTACGGCGTAGGCTACGACAACCGCCGCGAACGCGAAAAGTGTTGACGGACCATTTGGGTAAAAGTAAGTACCAGCAATGCGCGTCATCCGTATTGCCGACGTAACGGTACTCACCAAGAGTACTATCAGTAATGCAATGCCGACGCAGCCGAATCGAAGCCCCATGTTCAGATAAGAATTGTCGATATCCCCTAAAAGTTCTCGTACCTCAGGATCTTTCGGCAATCCAGGGATATTCTTGGGCGGAAAGCCGCTGGAGTTCTCAGTTCCATAACCAAGTGCACCGCCGCGAAGTACGATTGGTCCGTAGAGTTCAAGGATCAAGAGGCGATTTCTAGCGCCAGTGTAATGACGTGCCTCTCCATCAAACTCAACAATCCATCCCTTTGGACGATATTCGCCTTTTGTGCTAATGTCGACAAGTTGAAGCATGTCATCTTGACGCATTGCAATTAGGATTCCGCCAACTAAAACCAGCACCAGAACTGTCCATCTCACGATACGATGCTTGATTGCGAGCACGAAAAGACCTCCGCAAAACAACCCTAATAAGGGCCCACGTGAGACGGTGGCAATAAGGCCGATTAGCAACGAAATCAGACCGACGATTCCGGCAATGCGCCTGTTGGGATGATTCGACGAAGAATCAATTAGTGAGATTGCCCAGGGAATAAGCAACATAAAAATCGTTCCAAGGAAAAGCGGATGTCGTGTTGCGGCTATCGCGCGATAAAAACCGAAACGCGTTCCCATCGATCGCAAAACTTCGTTGTCTGCTGCTGTGAACAAGGTTTCCCAAAGATTCAAGCCTAGCAACGCTTCCAAGCACGCAGCGACAGCAAGAAAGCTACCCACGCCAACAAACCAGGGTGATAATTGCTGAAGGGCTTGTTGGTGGAGCATCGCATAGCGGCCAGCCGCGTACGGCAAAACCCATTCACCGTATGCCGCCGCAAATGTTCCGAATACCGAACCTCCGAAATAGGTGTCAACCATTACATGCCACACGACCAAGCAAGCCACAACGCAATCGATTAACGTCAATGGCGAGAAAATTAGGCGGGGTGAATGGAACGTGAAAACGATCAAAAAAATGATGGATGTCGCAGTTCTTACATTGATGGGCATGCCAGCAAACGAGACCTGGAACCAGGTTGCTGCGAGCAAAGACATGGCCATTGCGACGCCCAACATCGATGACTTACCATGCCTCCAACCCCACGCTATGGCCGTAATGCAGCACAGGCAAAGAAAAATGGCGAAAGAAGTACTAAACGAAAACATACTATCGCAACGTTGCCTTATTGACCGAGTTCGTTTCACCGAGGCGTTGGAGCTTATAGTCGCCGGAGAGGATTGCTTTCCACCAACCTTGGTTATCGAGGTACCACTGGACGGTTCGTACAAGTCCGGAGGCTAGGTCGTGCTTGGATTTCCAACCCAGCTCTCGCTGGATTTTTTGACTGTCGATGGCATAACGCAAGTCGTGGCCGGGGCGGTCTTCGACAAAGGTGATCAGCTCGGCGTGCTTGGCGCGCGACGGTCGGGGGCGAAGCTTATCCATGATCATGCAGATGTCGTGAACAAGATCGATGTTGCGGCGCTCGTTGGAACCGCCGATGTTGTAGGTTTCGCCTGGGACTCCGTTTTCAACGACGTTGATGAGTGCGGATGCGTGGTCTTCGACGTAGAGCCAGTCACGGACATTGGTGCCTTGGCCATAGACCGGCAGCGGTTCCTCTCTCAAACACTTGAGAATCATCACGGGCAATAGTTTTTCAGGGAACTGGTAGGGCCCGTAGTTGTTGGAGCAATTGGTGACTAAGACCGGCAACCCGTAGGTCGAACCCCAGGCTCGAGCAAGATGGTCGGAGGCGGCTTTGGATGCTGAGTAGGGTGAATGTGGATCATAGGCTGTCGTCTCTGAGAAAAGCCCGTCCTCACCTAGTGAACCGTAGACCTCGTCGGTCGAGACGTGCAAAAAACGGAATGTCGATTTCACTTTATCGTCGAGTTTCCGATAGGTTGCCAAACTCGCTTGCAGCAAGTTAAACGTTCCAATCACGTTGGTTTGGATAAACTGGCCGGGACCATCGATGGATCGATCGACGTGAGATTCCGCAGCCAAATGCATCACCGCATGAGGCTTGGCCGACTCAAATAGCGATCCAATGGCCTCCGCATCGGTGATATCGACTTGGGCAAATTGATACCGTGGATGACTGGCCAGATCGCTTAGGGACTGGGGGTTCCCGGCATACGTCAAACTGTCAACATTGACAATTTCATGTTTGCTTTCACTCAGTAGCTGGCGCACTAAGTTCGAGCCGATAAAGCCGCAGCCGCCCGTGACAATAATCTTCAACGTTGTATCCCTCTTCTCTCAGTTTGATTCGATAATCCGCCAAAATTGGGCGTCTCGAATCTCGATTGTGGCTAATGATCGCGTATTCGGAAGAGCCGGAGCCCAAATTACATCCACAGATTGGAATTTGAGCCGCAAAATCGACATTACTGGGAAGATTAGCTCGATCGCCAAATCCTGTATCGTGTGCTTGGGTAGCGAAGTGTCGATTTTCACCGTCATGGGAATCGCCAGATCGAAATTCGTAATCCACACATATTCTCGCGGCGGAGCAACGGCAGCGATAGTTATCTTAAATATCTCCGGTCGATGCGCCCCACTACCAAGGATAACCCAACTATGCAAGCCAAATATGAAGGATGCGTCACCCAGTGCAAGCGATTTTCCGGAGCAATCTTTTTCGTTATTTCAATGCTCATTTTGGTCGGGCGCGATTGTCCTGTAGCTGCAGAGACGCCCGGCCAAGCATTGGTAACGCTTCCGCCGGTGCTGTTGCAGATGATTCGGGATGATGCGGTTCAGTCGGAACTGAAAATGTCGGGGACGCAAGTTGCAAAAACGCGAGAAGCGATCGCTGCGGTCGACAATCGTTGGTGGTTGGCCCGTCATTTGCCGCCAGCTCCTCTGGCTGTGGAACTTGATGAACTGACGACTGTGTTGCGAGGTAATCTTGAAACGTTCTTGGACGCGAATCAGATGCGGCGGTTGGCGGAGTTGGAACGCCAGGCGGTTGGTACCCGAATGGTGATTCGTCGTGACGTAGCACAAGAGATTTCACTCACCGCTGACCAACGCGAACGATTCGTTGCCGCTTTCGCCCAAACGGATGCTACTGCGACTCGAATTCAAAGCGAACTCTCCAAGGGCGACTTGGATGCTAAGAGCGCTCAATCACAATTGGAGAGCACGCAGAAAACCGAACGACAAAAAGTCGTTGAAGTGCTATCCGACGCACAAAAAATCCTGCTTGCCAAGTTGCCTGGGTCGCCCTTTGATTTCTCTCGGGTGCGTCGGACGTATCCGCTTGCGCCCGAAGTAAAAACGGAAGGCGTCACTTGGATCCAGGGTGGACCGCTTCAACTCGATGAACTACAGGGCAAAGTGGTTGCGGTGCACTTTTACGCGTTCCAGTGCATCAATTGCCAACGGAACTTCCCGCACTACGAGGCGTGGCACCGCGATTATGCCGACCGAGGGCTTGTTGTGCTTGGCATGCAAACGCCGGAGACGTCCGCCGAACGCGACCTAAAACGAGTCCAGTCAGCTGTGGTAAGCGATGGCTTTGCTTTTCCCGTGTTGATGGACGCATCGGCAAGCAACTGGAAAGCCTGGGGCAATACCATGTGGCCGAGCGTCTACCTGATCGACAAAAAGGGATTCATTCGCCGTTGGTGGCAAGGCGAAATGAACTGGCAGGGAACTGAGGGTGAAAAGCAAATGCGTGAAACGATCGAAATGCTGTTGAACGAGTAAGCGAATTGCCTGAGCGTGGGTCCTGAACCACGGATTAATCGTCTTGAGCGGACTTGGCTGCGTCCGCTAGGTTTCCAGATGGAAGTAGCGTGAAGCGTCGGCCATCGATTTCGAGCACAGCGAATCGCTGAGTGACTTCGATCACGGTGCCTTTGAGGCTACCGATTTCGAAACCGTCGCCGACGCGAAGCTTTAAAGTCTCGCCTCGCGTGCGGACATTCATCCACGCCGTCCAATCATCGCGACCTTGCACGAGGCCTGTGAGCACTGTCTGTTTCGCGTCATCAAATTCCGGCTTTGGTTTCTCTGGTTCGGGTGGTGGTGGCGGATCATTGATGACGAGCGTGAGCGGTTGCTCGACACTTCGCGACGGATATCCGTTGTCCGTCGCACGAACCAATAGGTCGTGTTTGCCGGTCGCTGTCGGATTCACTTTCAAGCTTCCGGTGCGCGAATCCAATTCGATGAAATCGGGCGAGTTACCGACGAGCGTGTAGTTGACCTGGTGCCCTTCAGGATCGTTGAATTTGATATCGGTTCTCGTTTCTTTTCCGACAATTGCGTCGACTTGCTTGTTGCCGTCGAATTTCGGCGGTTCATTTGGCGGTGAAAAGAAATTGCGGTTGAGCACTGCGTCGCGATACTCGGCGATCTCCGAATTTACTTTCCAGGATATTTGCTTGGATGGCTCATTGGCTTTGGGAGCCGATTTGAGCGCGATCCCGTCGACATCCATCTTCAGCGTCAAGTCACCAGTCTTGGCAGGTGTCACATTGAATTTCCTTATCCGATGCAGATAGTCTTTGGAGTAAAATTCGTGCAGCAACGCCAGGACTTGAGGTAGCGTCGCTTTCCCGGCCAAACTAAATCCGTAATACGCGAATTCGTCGCGGTCACCCATTGGGATCGACGTTGTGGGATCAATCACAGCGTTCGCGATACCATTCGCTTGCACTAAATCAAGCAACCATTTTTGGTAATCACTCTTTGCTCGCTCGGCATCCGATGGCAGCGAGCGAACGAGGTATTCACCCATTTGCCGGTCCGAGTATGCACCTTGCAACAACTCTTCTTGAAGCCGTTGCTTCTGTTGCTCCAAGCTTGTGATGAGGTTGGTGCGTTGCTTGACCGCGGCACGGTGCTTAGTGAACGCCCATTGCAAGCCAATGGCCAGCATCAGTCCGCCGACGGCAATCGCTAGAAAACGCTCTCGTTGAGTCATGCTTGGGTCTCCGTGACAGCTTCCGGTGTCGGAGCCTCTTGGGTTGGGGTGGAGGTTTCTGGGACTGGAACGGGTTCGACTTGAGGTTCGGCTTGAAGCTCCTCAGCCGATTTCTCGGTCTCGAGAGGAACGTCGCGGGAGGGCGTTTCTTCAGCGGGTGCGTCAGCAGCAACAGGAACTGCCGCTACGTTCGCGGTCTCGCTTGCGGCGTCTGTCGAGGTCTCGTCTTTGGGTGCAAGGCCTTCGTAGCGCGCATTGCGAACGGACTCAGCACTCACGGAAACTGTTTCCGAGAACGTCCAGCGGTAGGCATCTTCGCTGCGTTGTTCACTTGTACCGTCACCGACGACTTCGTGAGCCCCGTCCCGCATCGCGGATTCGAATTGTTCAATGATAGCAGGGTCAGTCACAGCACCCGAGAGCGTCAAACGACCGCCTCCTTTGCGTTGATCGACGGAACCGTTCATGGCTTTCAAAATCAGCTTGTCCGACGGTGGCATGACTTCGGCAAGACGTTTCATCTCGGCCAGCCAGTTCACGTCACCATCCAGGTAAACATCGACTTTCTCGGTGCGATCGATGCTCACGCGAGCCGTTTTGACTTGCGGCTCGAGTCCCGCAATCTCGGTTTTGAGTGATGCAATTTGAGAATCGAGTGATCCGAGTTGCTTGTAAACGAGATAACCTAGCAAGAGCATCGCGGCGATCGGGGCACCAATCAGTAGTGCTGTCTTAGCATGGTTTGGAGGAATCTCGATTCGCTTTCGCGGATTCAGGAAATCGATGAGTCGCTCAGGGGCGGATTGATCCGCGACGAGCAATCCAATCAGTGGCGCCAGCCGGCCGGAATGCAACGGCAAGCTGCCGCTCGCAGAAGGCTCGACTTCGACGAGGCTGAACGGGTCCAGCGTCGACACTTCGCTTCCTGTTGCCTCCGCGATTTTCTCGACTTCGGCATGATGAACGGATTCACGCCCCCAAAGAATCACTTTGGCTAGCGTGCCGGTTGATCCTGCCGCAACGAGACTGCGTCGAAGCTCTCCGGCAAGGACGGAGGGACGCGATTCAGGGCTACTTGGCAACTTGACGGTTCGGACGAACACGACTTGTTTACCACGGGCGACGACGATCTCCGCGTCACCGGCGAGCAGATCAATCAGGACGGTATCACCTTGAGCGGAGACGTCCTTAGCTCGTGTGAGGTACAACGCAGCCGCATCCAGCGGTCGCAACGTGATGCGTGAGACAGCCAGATTCACATCGGAACAAATCTGTCGAATGCTTTCGAGTTTTGCGGGTGCGATCGCAGCGGCGATCATCTCGACACCGCGGTCGCTTCGGTTGGTGATCAAGTAATCAAGGATTGCGTTTTCGCCAGCCGAAGCGAACGAGCGGGTCGCTTGAAAGCGGACCATGTCGGGCAACTCGTCATCCGGTACGGGCGGCAATTGCAGGTCCCGTAATTCGGCTTTGCTGCGACCGAGCGCAACCAGCCCGTCGACCTTCTCGAGGCCGTGGCGGGTCAGTGCATTTCGGAGGATGTCGACAAGGTTGCCACCGCCAATTGCAATGACTTCTGCGTTAGTGACTTTCACGGAGGATCCGTTGCACTGCGCAGCAACAATCCGCAATTCGTCGTCATCCCAGTCGAGAGCTAATTTTTTAGGCATGAAGTTCTATCAAGTGTCGTTTTTATCGCGATGTCGTGGTGGTTATCGCGACGTCTACTTTAGTTACTCGGTCGGTGAGGCGAATCGCAAACCGAGTACGGAAAGGTCAAATCCTCGACCCAGGTGGCTTAGGTCCCGCCAAGAAACGATCTTGGGATTCACGGTGGTCGCATCCATGATGACTTCGACGCGATGCGAAGCCCCTTTTGTTTCAAAATACCCGACGATTTGCGCCCGATAAACATCGCCGCCCCCCGTAAATAACGGTAAAAGCTGGCGCATTTGGTCGATCGTCACGATACCCTCAACTAACGGCCAAGTTTCAAAACCACGATTCGGATCATCCGAAGCGTTCTGGCGAGCTTCCAAGATGGCATCAACGGTTTCTTCCTCAAGAATCGGAACTCCGTAGAGCAATTCAGCGGCACATTCGTTGATATTGATACGACCGGGGATTACGGCGGCATCTTGGGTCGAAAGGGCGTCCATGATCAATGGCATGTAAGCCGCCATCAAGATCGGGTCACCCTTGAATGGGGAGCTGTAGGCTTGGTTACCAACGGTGACTTGCGAATCGACCAAGTCCAAGATTTGATTGATGTTGGTTCCACCGCCGCCTGTTAAATCCATCTGTGCGAGCACGTCGGCGGACCATTCCTTCGGCGGACTTGCCGAAGCCTCGGACCTTGAGCCTTGCGTGTTACTACTTTGCGAAGTGCTCGTACCCGAAGTACTCGTGCCTTGCGCACTCGCGCTAGCACCGGATGCAGCACTCGTTACCGACGAAACGCCACCAATCCGATAGGCTGCGATGTAACTAGCGAACGTCTCGTCACCCAGAGCGTCAGACAGCTCTTCATAGAGCAGTTCCAGATCGTCTTGGTTGACCTTGATTGCTGGAGTGCCATCACTTCGCTTGTTTGATTCGGCGCCATGAACAGTGAGGTAAGTCGCCCATCCCAGAGCACCGGGGGTTTCGATCCCAACGCCGTATCGGGCTTGTTCATCCGCATCGACGACACCATTCCGATTCGAATCCACGCCGAACAGTAACGTGGGCGTCACACCGCGAACGAGCAACAACTCCTCAACGCTATGAAGCGGCCCATTGGCGGCGGAGTAGGGCGTCGGCAATGTGGTGTAGTAATCGCTCTCGGCGCCAAACGGACGTGCCTCGTCGTCTTCGTCAATCCAATCGAGAATAGCATCGGCAACGTCTTCGGTCATCCCGGGAAGTGCCATGAGCAGCGAAACCGCCAACGACTCGGTATCGATCTCATCGGTCGCTTCGCCACTCGTTAGTGCGAGTGCCGGCACCAACAGCGACGAGTTCTCTTCGAGAACAACCAGCGTATTGACATTCAATCGAGCCGATTCATCCTGCAGCCCGAATCGGATACCACTGAGTTGGCCCATCTCATCCAAGCTTGGTGCAATGACAGAGAAATTCGATGGCGTCACACTATCATCACCAAGCGAAACGGTAATGGCTTGGAACATCGCCGCATTGCTGTAAACGCCGCCCATGTCGACACGCGTATCGGGTGGTTGCGACAGGATCAAACGCATCGCTTCGCATGCGGACTCCGTGTTCACGCGAGCTTGAACAAGGTCACCGGCGAGGTGAGCCGAGTCATCTTGGGCGATCATCAGCTCCGTGAACGAATACACAGAAAGCGTCGCAACGACGATAACAACCAGTACAAGCACCAGAAAGAAACCACCACGTCGTTGTCTTGCCGGAGCACCGCAAGCGGCGTCTCGAATCATTGCGATACCTCGAATCATTGCGAAGTCTCCGTGGTTTCTTCCTCAGTATCGATGGGTCGAGCCAAAGGCAAACGGACCACATGCGTGAACATACGCGGCTGGACAATCGTCGTGCTTGCGGCTGGATCGCTCAACATAGCAGCCGACTCAGGCGAATCGACAACGGACAATTGAATCTGGATCGCGAGTGGCAACTCGCCCATCTCGTCGCTGTTCCATTGAAGTTGCCAGATCAGTCCATCCCAGTACGAGAATTCAATTGCGACGATCTCAGGTGCGAGTAAATCGCCAGTCATGTTCAACGTTGCGAGGCCACCGTTGTTGACGGCATTGGACGTCGCGAATCGATCGAGGCTGCGACGAACCAGTCCACCGACACCGGAAATCGCACCGGCCGTTTGGTCATTCATTTGAGTGAGTACGTCCGCAACGCCTCCGATCATTCCAGCGTCTTGAACAAAGTAGGTCACGGTCTTGATATCGCTGGGGATGTCATCGACGTCACTCGTCGTCCCATCCATCAGCACCAGGTATTCTTCGAGTCGAGGCAGACGGCTGACGTCAATCTGGACTTGGAATTGATTGCCGATCAAACCAGGGGACTGCAAGACGGCAGCACCAGTGGCTAGGTCAGCAGATTCCGTTGTCTCAGTTTCCATCGTATCGGATTCAATGCCAGCGGTTGATAAGTCTTCGCCACCGGTTGCTTCTCCACCGCCACCCGCACTTGCTGTGGCGTCACCAGCGGCCGACGTCAGCAGAGTCGCGAGTGCTTGTGTATCGATCGGCTCACCGTGCAAGGTCGCTCGCAAATCGTCTTCGATCATTTGCAGCACAGCCGCAGCAATCTGGACTTCACGAACCTCCATATTTCGCACGCTCAAATCGTCCGCATAAAACTTGATCGCACTGCCGATCAACATCATCAGCACTACGGACATGGCCAGAGTCAGCAAGACTTCCAGAAGCGTAAATCCATGTCGAAGCGAGAGTTCATTGCGATCGCTCATAACGCCTCCTCCACAGTCCCTTCGAGTGCCGCGAGTTCTTCAGCTTCGGCACCTTCGAGGTCGAGTGTCGGATCCACCATCCAGCGATCGAGCGAGTAGGAAACGAGCGGCTTGCCCCCGCTGGGGTTGACGGCATCAACTTGAACGTGGACCGCGAGAAGCCCGTCGAGTTGCCCGGGTTGAATTTCGACGCTGTAAACAAAATCGGTAACGGAGCCGGAGTCGATGCTTTCGACCGGCACCGAAGCGACGCTTTGCGGAACGGTTCCAGCAATCAAAAGTTGCGAGAGTTTTGCTTGACAAATAATTCTCGCCATCACCAGGTCGCGTGCTTCGCGAGCAGCATCCACACCCGTGCTAGCGATTTGGCTGAGCACGGTCAACGCACCACCAAGGATGGCCAGTGCGAGCAAAATCTCCAACAGCGAGAATGCACGGCGAGAAGCAACGTGTCTTGAAATGGAGCAGGTCCTCATGGCGACGCATCCGAATTCGCAGTGACTTCGGTTGCCGTGACATCGCCCGTGATTCCGCGAATCTTGACCACGACACGTCCGACAACGGGATGCACCAACGAGATGGCGGCGGTACTCGTTGTGCCGTCTGCATAGAACAGGATCGGCTGGCTCCAACCGTCGCCTTGATCGGCAACTAATTGCTGTTGAACTTGAAGCGAGCGTGCCGCTGTGACGACAGAGATGGACTCGATCGTGACATCCTCGGGCAATTCGATCGTTTGCTCGGCTACTTCGGATGCGGTTGTATCCAGCACGGTCATCGATGCTTGGTTGGCTCCCGTCAAAAGCGCCGATTGCGAACCACCGGCATCAAGCGACTCGGTGGCGTCTGAGAGCGAAGTGAATGGACGAATGCGAAGCATCCCCGTATTCAGTTGCCCCTCCAGCATCATGACCTGCCCGCCACGCATGGAATCAACCCGTAACTGGGTCATTTTGACTTGCAACTGACTTGCGCCACGCAACAGCCGAGTGTCACCGAGCAAGGACAGTGCTTGCGGCACGGCGACCGAAATAATGATCGACAAGACTGCGAGTGTTAGCAGTAATTCGAGCAACGTAAATGCAGAACGACGAGGCACGACGGAGGTAATCCCTGAAGAGTTACAAGAGCCTGAAGATCCCCGTTCAGTGCGCTCAAGCCAGACGCTTAGCCTTCCTGGACGATGTCATCCTCGGTATTGACTTGGCCATCGGGTCCGCCGCTTCGGATTTCATACTTATTACCGTTGATGCTAAACACGAGCGGATTGGTCCATGCGTCGGTTGGGATTTCGGTCATGATGGGATTGTCGTTCCATTTGGCCTTCTTTGCCGCGTCGCTGGGTCCGTCGCGAAGTGCATCGAGCGTCTCTGGGAGCCCGTTCAACCGAATCTTGTACATTTCAACGGCGTTCTTGACCGCACTGAGCTGGGTCTTGGTCGCATTGATATTGGCTTCGTTTTGAGCACCGCCGAAATTAACGACTGCTATTCCGCCGATCACGACGAGAATGGAGAGCACGAGTAGCAATTCGAGCAACGTAAAACCACGTCGACGTGAACATCGCTTCGTGGATCGGCGGCAAGCAGCAACACGAACGAGTGATCGGTTACAGTCGAATGTCATTTTTTCTGAACGCATGGATCCAGTAGCCCGGAAGGTAGGAAATCGTGGAGGGAAGTTCCCTAGTATACTAACCCTCCGAATCGAACAAGGTTTCGGTAACGGCAAGTAACCAAGAACAGTTAAGTATCCGCCCAAGTCGAGCCGGTTGCCACATCCACTTTGAGTGGAACAGCCAATTCCATCACGCTCGTCATCTCCTCGCGGACCAGTTTTTCCAGCTCTGGAGCGTCGGAGGGGGCGACCTCGAACAGTAATTCGTCGTGAATTTGAAGCAATAAACGGGCCTGGAGCACGCTGGTGGCCAATCTTCGGTACACCGCTAGCATCGCCAATTTGATCAAATCCGCGGCTGAGCCCTGGATCGGCGTATTGATGGCAATTCGCTCGACTTCGGTCAAACTCCGCCGTTTGGAGGGCTCGAGTTTCGACAAATCTCGGACCCCTTGAACTTCCCGCCGCCGTCCGAGCATCGTCGTCACATAGCCGTCACGCCGACAGTTTTGAAGCGTTTCGAGCATGAAGTCTTGGACGCCGGAATAGCGTTCAAAGTACAACTCGATGTAGTCTCGAGCTTGGTCTTTGGGGATTCCGAGCGTCTTTGCCAATCCAAAGGGGCTTTGGCCGTACACGATCCCGAAGTTGATGGTTTTGGCGATGCGCCGCATGTCGCTGGTCACATCCGCTTCCGAGATTCCGTTGACTTCGGCCGCGACTCGCGTGTGGATATCCGCGTCGTCACGATAAGCGGCGAGCATTGCTGGGTCACCACAATAATGAGCTAGCACACGAAGTTCGATTTGCGAATAGTCGGCTCCGAGCAAGAGCCAGCCTTCTTCGCCGGCGGTGAACGCACCGCGGATCGCGCGGCCCTGTTCGGTTCGAATCGGAATATTTTGCAAGTTCGGCTCCGTGCTACTAAGTCTCCCAGTCGCCGCAACGTCTTGACGAAATGACGTGTGAATCCGCCCCGTCGTTTTGCAAATCAATTGTGGCAACGCATCGATGTACGTGTTCTTGAGCTTGGTCGCCTGTCGATACTCGAGAACCTTGGCAGGCATCGCATGCTGGATCGCCAGTTCGCTGAGCACGTCCGCATCAGTGCTCGGGCCCGTCTTGCTGCGTTTGATCACTGGCAGCCCCATGCGATTGAACATCACATCGCCGAGCTGTTTCGGGCTGTCGATATTGAATGTCTCGCCCGCCATCTCGTGGATCTCTCCACGCAGCCGCTCGATCTCTTTGGTGAACTCAACACTCATGCGACCGAGATACTCGGCATCTACACGAATACCGTTGAACTCCATTTCCGCGAGCACTTTCACAAGTGGCATCTCAAGATCGCGGTAGAGCGTCTCTAACTCGCTCTCGCGAAGTTGCTGGGCCAGCATTGGTTGAATGCGAAACGGCACGTCAACATCTTCACTCGCGTAATAGCTGACCGTCTCCAAGGGCACTTCGTCCATGCAGATTTGCTTCTTGCCAGTACCGATCAACTCTTTGATCGAGACGTTCGTGTGGTTGAGGTAGCGTTTTGCCAACTCATCCAAGCTGTGGTTGCGGGACCCAGGATTAAGCAGATAGTCCGCCACCATCGTGTCGTCGGTGACAGCGCCCAGCGTCACGCCAGCACTTCTCAAAACAACGAGATCAAACTTAATGTTTTGGCCGATTTTCGCAATCTTTTCGGACTCAAACACATCTCGGAGCGATTCAATCACAAACGACTGGTCGAGTTGTGCATCACCCAGCGGCGAACGAATCGGGATATACGCCGCACGCCCTTCGCCCCAGCAAATCGAGATCCCAACGAGCTGGCATCCGCGTGCATCGACGCCGGTCGTTTCGGTATCCACGGCGATCACGGTACACCCACGCAGTGTCTCAACGAGAACCGCAAGCTGTTCGTGACTCGTGATCGTTTCGTAGCTCGTTTCCCACGCTTGCTCCGGCGCTGCGACCGAATTCCCGGCGAATACTTCGGTGGCACGCGTCTTGAGCCGACGAAATCCGAATTCCTCGAACATGGCGACCAAACGGTCCAAGTCGGCTGCCGAGCGAATACTTCGGCTCCACGGAATCGGACAATCGACGTCGTTCTTCAGTCGCACAAGTTGGCGGCTGAGCAGAGCACGCTCACGACCTTCGATCAGATTCTGTTTTCGCTTTGCACCGGAGATTGATTCGGCATTGTCCAGCACGCCTTCGAGCGTACCGAATTGGGCGAGCAGCTCCTTGGCGATTTTGGGACCGATCAGGGGAACGCCAGGCACATTATCAACAGGGTCGCCGACGAGCGATTGGTAGTCCACCACTTGATCGGGACGAATGCCCCAGTCCTCGAGCAAGAATGCTGCGTCGAGCTCTTGGTCTTTGCGGATATTGTAAATTTTGACTTTGTCGGTGATGAGTTGGCGACAGTCTTTGTCGCTCGTGACAACAAGACATTTCCCGCCAGCCTCTTCGACGTGGCGAGCTACCGTGGCAAGCAAGTCATCAGCCTCGAAACCGCCAAGCTCCATAATCCCGACGCCCATTGCGTCGACCGCTTGCCGGATCAGTGGGATTTGTTGCCTCAATTCATCCGGCATGGACTCCCGATGAGCTTTATATTGGTCATAGAGCGCGTTGCGAAATGTGATCTCGCTCTTGTCAAAGGCTGCGATCAAGTAGTCTGGGTTCTTGCGAGCAAGCAACTCGAACATGTCTCCGACAAACCCGTAGACTGCGGAAACCGGTAGCCCACTGCCGCTCGTCATGGGCGGAAGGGCATGAAAGACTTGGTAGATCAGCGAGTGAGCATCGATGATCACAACCAATTTATCTGTCAAATCCGGTGTCGGCTCGACCGCATTCTCCAAGATCGCATGCCGCAAAATAGCGGGTAATGAATCGCCAGCGACCTGTACCGCAGCATGACGTTCTTGACGTGTCAGCGTCGCGTTAGGAACACTGGGAACGCTCGGCATTTCGGGAACCGACTCGCGTACCGTTGACGGTGGAGCCACAACTTGAGGCGTCTGCGGCGACGCATTTGGCGATTCCCGCTCAGCTACAACCGGCACATCGGGGGAATCGTCGCCGAACAGCGATAGTTGTGAGTCCTGTTTCTTCGCGCGGACTCCCTGATCCGAACCGACCGGGGGGGCTGCGGTCAAAGACTTTGTGCCTGGGTCCGGGACTGTGGCTAATTCAGGGGATTTTGGGGGGTCGGCGGGCGTCGACATGCGATCCGAATCCGTGGTGCTATCGTAAACTGGTGTGTAAGTCTGCTGTTGTAACAAACCGGGACCCACTTTCGTTAACGGTTTTGCAATCCAACGAACCGCTAAAAACGTCAAAAAACTCGATTTCCTGTTCGTTGTCGGAGGATTCTGGCAACCGCGTGGTAGAATCGTTAAATCTTCCAGATAGTCTGTTGATGGACGTTTCGGAGGCTTTTGGACCTTTTCGCCTCTTCGACACAATTCCCCCCTAACCCGCTAAGCGAACGACCATGGCAGCACGTGACGACTCCGTCATCCGCGGCAGCTTGATTGCCTGCTTGATCTTCCTCGTGCTTTCGTTAGCGCTGAATTTCCTGTTTTGGCGTTGGGGCAACCTGGCGGCGCAAGACTCTGTCGCAATGGAAGAACGACTTACGTCGGCCCAAAACGACTTGCGAAAAGGCAGCGAGCAAATCCAATTGATGAAGGCAATGCTCGGTGTCGGAAGCATGTCGGATGCCCAGTTCGAATTGCTCAGCCAAAGTTCGAGCGGCGATCCCGATATGGAATTGATCGAACAAAACTATGTGAAAGACATGGCGATTCTTGGCCCAGAAGCTGAAGCTCAAGATCGCAACTATCACAATATTCCTGAATTTCTCGTCAACGCAATTCGCTCGCGAAACGAGCAATTCGGCCAAGCTCGAGAAGAAGCCACAACGATTCGTGCCCAAGCCGATAGCGATGTAGTGAACGCGCGTCAGGCTCAAACTCAGGCAGAAAAGAATCGTGACGATGAAACGAAAAAGCTTGAAATGGAACGAGGCCAGTTCGCCGAGGACCGCGAGCGAATGAAGTCGACAACTGAGGAGACTCGTGACCAACTGAACAAGAACGTTCAGGACATGAACATCCTGCGGAAACAAAAAGCGGACGAAATCTCGAAACTTTCTCAGCGTTCCAGCCAGCTGCTTGAGACCGTTGACACACAGCGTCAGGAACTGAATCGATTGCGAAGCGACCAATTCGAATCGGTGCAAGGACTTGTCACATTCGTAAACCAAAACGTGATC
Organism: Pirellulaceae bacterium; assembly: GCA_041739875.1. Taxonomy (GTDB): domain Bacteria; phylum Planctomycetota; class Planctomycetia; order Pirellulales; family Pirellulaceae; genus JBBSJZ01. Next base: position 63,133 of record JBGSNA010000208.1, on the reverse strand, counting down.
ACGATTAATCTGGGCTCCTCAGACGATCTTCGTACGGGTGTGACGTTTGGCATCATCGATGGCGACGAAACACGCTTGCAAGATGCTCGGGTCAAGGCGTCTGTGCAAGTCACCAAAATCCTCGGCGAACACCTTGCCGAAGCTCGAGTCGTACTGACGCCGGAAATCCGCTATCCGATTATCCCCGGCGATCAGATCTACTCACCATTTTGGGCTCCAGGACGTCAAGTCAAGATTGCAATTCTCGGCGACATCGACATCGATGGCGACGAGCGACCGGACACCGAGGCGCTCAAAGGCATGATCACGGCGGCTGGGGCCACTGTGGCCGCTGTCATCGGTGCCGACGGAGAAATCGAAGGCACTCTCGATTCAAGCATCCGCTTCTTGGTGTATGGCGAAACATTGACGATTGGCGATGGATCGAACTCTGAATTGGACGAAGCCGCTGCGGCCGCAGAAGCCAAAGTAGGTCGAATTAAAGAGCTAGCCAATGAAAAAGGCATCACCGTGATTCCGTCATGGAAACTCCAGGCTTACCTCAAGACGATCAACGACTCGCTGACGACGCCGCTAGGCTCCGCCGTTCGAGGCAAGGATTTCCCGCCGGATGCAATTCCGCCTGGAACCCAGTCGCGTTTGCCATCGAACCTTCCACAGATGTACCAAAAGCAGCTGGACAACGTCCAACGCAACAACACCATCGCTCGTCCGTAGTGGACGGTGGTCGCTCGATTGAAGCTTCCTGAGAGCGGGCAACCTTCGAGGCTGTGATTTTTTAAAACGTAGGGTGGTTCGAGCGGCGTTAGCCGCGCTGAACCACCATCGTTTTCGACGATTTGCGGTTGGTGGGTCTGCATCGCTAACGCGTTTTGACCCACCCTACAAAACATAACAGCCTCTTCGCGTGCCCTTCGCGTCTCATTGAGAGTCGATCATGCGGACAGACACCCGAGCGCTGTCCTGCTCGGTTAGGCGTTTGGCCTCAGTGTGCTGGCTTGTGTTCGGAGCGTTTTCGCTTGGTTCTGCCAGCGAACGGCAAGTCGCCGAAGTTCTTCGTCCAATCGATTGGATGCGACGGGTGATGGCGTAAGCGGTGCGGTCCCGAGCCGAACTTCGTTACCGTCTTGGTGTGTGCTACCAAGTTGATTGAGCGAGTGCCGAATCAACAAGTCGCTCATTCTCGGTGCTAGTCGCTGCTGATCGACTGGGATGATTTGAGGCTCGCTCCAACGGATTCGTAGCGTCGGTTCCGACCGTGCGCACATGGCATCGATCGCTTGGATGCGGTGCACGACGTCGCTTGCGTCAGCATCAAGTACGCATACCCAGCGTCGTACATCCACGCGATACGCTAGTTCAAACATACTCAATTGGTTCTGAAGCACTGAGCTGAAGCGGTCCGCCTCTGCGCGTTGTTTCTCAGCATCGAGCGTGACAATCAGCATCGCCAGACGATCTTCAAAGCGAGGTTGCGCCGAAGCGTCCGCGCGGAGCGAAAGCGAGAGTACGGGTGGATCAAGCCGCAACATACGTTGCACTTGATTTTCATTGTTTTGAAGCAAATCAGTATCGTGACCTGACTTGACTCTCGCCGTTGGGCGGTGCTTTGGCTGAGTCGCCTGGACTCTCCATCGCGTCCACGATTGAGCCACACTGTGCGGCCCCATGGCCGCTGTCTCGAACGACACTTCCGTACCGATACCCACACGCGATCGTATTGAGAGATTCGTGAAATGCAGCGCAGCGAGCTGGCGACAGATTGCCAAGCCGAGGCCTTCACCACCACCCAGCGACACGTGCCGCGCGGCGATCCGCTCCAGTTCCGTTTCAGGAATACCTTGTCCCTGGTCGATCACCGACCATGACAACGTTTCGCCACCTCGCATCGGTTCTAATTTAATCAGAACGGTGCCACCTTCGGCGCTAGCACGAATCGCGTTTGCAACCAGATTGACAACAAGTCGACGGATCAAGATTTTGTCGGCGAATACGGACGCGGTTGCCGAGTCGGCTCCGTCCCAGAGCACCGTGATTGCTCTCGGCACGGCCCAGGGCCGGAGCGTTTGCTGGATGTCGTCCTTGAGAGCGGAAATCGACAACCACTCTCGGTTCGTTCGTGGAGTGCCGCTTCGCAATCGCTCCAACTGGGTCATGTCGCCGAGCATTTGCGTGACACGGTCGACTTCGTCCATCGCCGCCATGAGCAATGATTGCTGTTCCTCGTTCACGCCACCGATATCACCGTCGTGTACCAACCGCACGGATTCTCGGATCGTCGTCAACGGACTTCGCAAATCGTGCGCAGTCTCGCTGAGCATTCGCACGGCAAGCTCCATGCTTTCAAGCGTGTTCTTGCCGCGCCGGACGGTGGAGTTTTGGACGCTGGAAGCCGAAAGTGATTTGGAGTCACCATGCGAAGACGGCCGCTGGAACGTGCGGGAACCGATTTTTGTGCGATCGCTAAAAACTGTCATCGTTAAGCTCCGTACCGAAAGAACACGAGGTACTCGCTCATCGACAAAATTGATGTGTCGACCGTAGTCAATGACGCGACGGTAAATGGCTATGCTCGGAACTGGACTCGCACCTTGAGCGATAGGTCACTGATAACGGATACTCCGGTCGCGACAAGTCTGCGGAACCGGCCGAAAGTGAGTATTCTGGGGACTGCATGGTGAGCCCCAGTCGAAGTTATTGGCGGTTAGCGCCAGTCGGAGCAACCAGACCTTGGACCGAACATCCATGAACACCGTCCCACCCGTCGCTGACACGAAAACGCTCGCCACACCGCGACTCGAAGTCGTTGGCGTTTCGAAAGCGTATCCGGGAGTGCGAGCGCTCGATAACGTGTCGCTTCAATTACATGCTGGTGAAGTGCTCGCACTGGTTGGCGAGAATGGTGCAGGCAAAAGCACGTTGATGAAGGTGCTCGCGGGAATCGTGGTGCCGGATTCGGGTCACTTAAAACTCGATGGAAGCGAAGTCGCATTTCGATCACCTCATGACGCCATGCAAGCTCGCATCGCGCTCATTCATCAAGAACTGAATTTGCATGAAGAACTCTCGGTCGCCGAAAATTTGTTTCTCGGACGCGAGATTCACCGTTGGGGCTGGGCCAAGCGACGTTTCATGCAAGAACGAGCTGGCGAGGCACTCCGACGCGTCGGCTGTGACGCAGCGCCGAATGCGGCTTTAGCAAGCTTGTCGATGGCATCGCGGCAACTCGTCGAAGTCGCGCGAGCGATTTCCTGTAACGCGAACGTCGTGATTATGGACGAGCCGACAAGCAGTCTGACGACACCTGAAGCCGAGAACTTATTCAAAGTCGTTCAATCACTCGCCGCAGACTCGGTGAGCGTGATCTACATCTCGCACCGCCTTGGCGAGATCGTCCGCTTGGCGGACCGTGTTGAAGTACTTCGCGATGGACGCAACGCTGGATCCATGCGTGGCAACGAAATCCACCATGACGCCATGGTTTCCGCCATGGTTGGACGCGAAACCAACAAGCTATTCGATCGTCGCCAGCCCCCGTTGGGTGAAACGCGGCTGGTTGTGGATGCGATACAAGTCCCACGTCAAGCGGCATCCAATACTCGTCCAGTCAGCTTTGCCGTTCGTGCGGGAGAAGTTGTGGGCATCGCCGGACTCGTTGGTTCTGGGCGTAGCGAATTACTCGAAGCATTGTTCGGATTGCGTCAGGTCGCATCGGGCACCGTTCGTGTGGACGATCAAGTCATTCCCAGCGGCAACGTTCGAGCGGCGATGGCGAGTGGCTTGGCCTTCGTCACCGAAGATCGAAAAGCGACTGGCTTGCTCGTGCAATCGAGTGTTCGCGATAACGTCACGCTCGCCAGTCTTGCCACGGCACCGAAGTCGCCGTGGTTAGATCACAAGTGGCAGTCGAACGTTTGCGGCGAATTGATCGAGCGTTTACACGTAAAAACAGCGTCACAGCTCACCAGCGTCGCAAGTCTCTCCGGCGGAAACCAGCAAAAGGTCGCGCTGGCAAAGTGGCTGATGCGGGAACCTCGGGTGCTTTTGCTCGACGAACCGACACGTGGTGTTGATATTGGTGCGAAGCAGGAAATTTACGACGTGCTCCAACAATTGAGCGAACAGGGGCTGGCGATTGTGTTTGTCAGCAGTGAAATGGAAGAAGTGCTCGCCCTCGCCGATCGAGTGCTGGTGCTTCACGAAGGCGGTTTGTGCGGTGAACTCTCGCGAGACGAGATGAGCGAAGAAGCCGTCATGCGATTGGCCGTCGGAATCAGCAGCAACCATGCGGTGGAAACATGCAGCTAAAGAATGTTGGCATCTTCATCCTTCTCGTCGCCATCGTCGTGATTGCCACGTTAATCAACGGTACCTTCGTTGACCCAGCGAACCTGAAGACGTTGGTCCGTGACACGAGCCTTTATGGATTGATTTCGATTGGTGTCGCGCTCGTGATCATGACGGGTGGGATCGACCTTTCGATCGGATCCGTGATTGCGCTGTGTGGAGTGATGCTCGTCCAGGTAATCAATATCCGCTACGAGAAGACGGGTTTTGAAACGAAGATTACGGACACTCGAGCCGAAGACAATGCGGACGGAACGAAACGTTATTTTCTTTCCATTGCCGACTCTCCGCCACCGCTTCATGACGGGGATCGTCTTGTCTATCGTTCGACGTCAGGCGAATCCGCGATCAACCTTCGTGGCGAAGTCACACTCGAAAGTGACGTGACGATCGCAAAAACGGTGTGGATTGAAAGCCGCGACGCGCTGCGATTGGTGCGACCGGGGATGAAAGTCACGCTGTCCCAAATTCGCTATACCCAGCCGCTTGTTGCCTGTGCGATCGTCTTGGGGTTTGCGGGGCTTGTCGGACTGGTGCACGGATTGCTGATCACAAAGTTGCATCTCCAACCGTTTGTGGTCACGCTTTGTGGTTTATTGATCTATCGCGGCTTGGCTCGAGTTTGGACCGGCGATGATCAAGTGGGGCTGCTCAGCGCGTTGTCGAGTTTCAAGAGCATCGTGACCGGCGCCGCTTTTGAACTTCCGATTCCGTTGATTGGGCGAGTTTCTGGTGCGAATGAGTCTCCTTGGGGGCTGGTGTGGATCGACTTTCCGGTGACCGGCGTGTTGCTCGCTGTCGTCGCGTTGGCGGCGTGGCTGTTTTTGGGTCGAACGATTTGGGGACGATACTTGCTCGCAACAGGTGAAAATGAGCAAGCGGCGCGTTACAGCGGGGTGCCGACGGATGCGATCGTGATTTTTGCCTACGTTGCCTGTTCGCTATTGGCTGGCTTGGCCGGGATTCTGTTTACGCTGGAATGGAACTCCGTCCAACCCAACTCAAGTGGTTCGTTTTACGAGCTTTATGCGATTGCGGCTGCCGTTTTGGGCGGCTGTTCGCTCCGAGGCGGACGCGGCGCGGTGATTGGCGTGATTGCGGGAGCGGCCGTGATGCGGTGTCTCTACAAGGCAATCGTCGTCCTTGGCATCCCCCAGCAATGGGAAATGGTGATTATTGGCGCGGCGTTGATGATGAGCGTCGTCGTTGATGAGATGTTACGCCGGTACCAGGCGTTCCGCAGGCTCTAGGCGTTCCACAGGCTTTGAGGTCCATGTTGGCTGCTCGTTTGCCTCGTAGTGCGGATCTGCCGTTCGCGGTACACTATCGGGATGAATACAGACGCCCTTGACTTAAACCTGCCCGTCATTATCCCACCGGAGGCGACTACTTTCGCTGAGCTTGACCTCTCTCCGATCATGATGAGATCGCTCAAAAAAGCCGGCTTTGCGGCTCCTTCTCCTATTCAGGCCGCTTTGATTCCCTTGGCACTTGATGGTGATGACGTCATCGGACAAGCGAGGACTGGAACAGGAAAAACGGCTGCGTTTAGCATTCCGATTCTCGAACAACTCGATCCGCTTGAGGAATGCCGCGACCCACAGGCGATCATTGTGGTTCCCACCCGAGAGTTGGCTGACCAAGTCGCTCGCGAGGCGGAGCGTCTTTCCTACGGCGTCCCCACTGAAATCGCGGTGCTTGCTGGTGGTAAGAATATCACCGGACAATTGCGTCAATTGGAACGTGGTGTCCAGATCGTTGTTGGCACGCCAGGTCGCCTGCATGACCATCTCCAGCGTCGTTCGCTTCGCACGGATTCCGTGTGGTGCGTCGTGTTGGATGAAGCGGATCGCATGCTCGATATCGGGTTTCGACCTCAGATCGAACGCATTCTGAGGAAGTGCCCGCGAGATCGGCAAACGTTGCTGTTGTCCGCGACGTTGCCGCCAACCGTTCGACGTTTGGCCGAGTCGTACATGGTCGATCCCAAAGTGATCGACTGTAGCAAGAACGAGATGGCTGTTGAAACGATCGAACAACGCTATTTCACGGTCGCACAGGATCGAAAGATCGAACTACTCGAAAAGCTTCTCGAGCGAGAACAACCCTCACAAGCCATCATTTTTTGCCGCACAAAACGCGGCACGGATCGGCTGCATCGGCAACTCAGCCATACCCAGCGGTCCTGTGGCAGCATGCACGGTGACCTCGCTCAACGCGACCGCGACCGTGTGTTGCAGCGTTTACGCGATGGCGAGTTGAAGATTCTTGTCGCCACCGACGTCGTCGGACGTGGAATCGACATCAGTACGATTTCGCACATCATTAACTTTGATGTCCCCCAGGACTGTGACGATTACGTTCACCGCGTAGGACGCACCGGACGAATGGGACGCGACGGAATCGCATTCACATTCGTTGTCCCAGGCGAGGGTGATGTATTGACCAGTATTGAACAGCGGATCAATAAAGAGTTACATCGCGATACGATCGATGGTTTTGAAGCCTCACCGATGCCGTCGATCGCGAGAGTTGAACCGCAAGAAGAATTGGCCGAAGTCAAACGCAAACTCAATCCGATGCACCGCAAGGTAACGCGTCGTCGACGTTAGGTTTAGCAACTAGCGGCCCCGATGGAATTCGCCGACTAGTCGAATTCACGTCAAGAGGCCGCTGGCCACTTCTATCGCGCCACGCTGACGCGATTGATGACCTGGAATCCTGAGGTCAAATGCCGAATGGACTCTTGAGCCAGTTGCTTGTGATAGAAACTGCCAACGTGCCCAGTAAGCTGGACTTGGCCCTCACGCTGGTCCACTCGCAAGCTGCGCAACTCAGCTACCGAACTTTGAGCCAAAACTTCGGAAGCGGCTTCAACAAGATTCTTCGGGATAACACTCTTCATAGTTTAATTGCGCCTCTGTTGATTGGGTGAGCAGGCGAACTTGAATTAGAGCTAACAAGACCGGCCGGATGGGAAATGACCAATCGTCTAAAACAACTGACTGCCCTTAACTATCCAACATTCCGCTGATTCTGCATACTCGAATTTTCAAAATTCAACTCAGCACAACACCCCCTAAAGATCCTAATCGCCCTGTTTGGCACATAGCCCGCATTTGTCCTGCGCCAACAAAATGAGGTGATGACGGATGACTGGCACTCGCGTCAGATCAAGACTGCCGATCAAGATTGCCAGGGAAGTTCCGTTGAGGGACTTGCTCTTGGCAGCTTGTGGCGATTGAGCGGCGAGTAGGGGATATAGCGATGAAGAGGACCAAAAAGACCTCGCACAAATGGTGCGCAACGACAAAAACAGTCTATCGACACAGATAGCCACGACAGGTTTTTGACACTAGTCATTTCCGGTCGTATATCCATTTCAGAGGAATCACCCTCAGCGCAAGCGTGTCAGACGAAAACCAGCCCTCGATAGCAACTGACGTTTAGAATGTGGATCGACGCACTTCCCCCTCTCATTTACTGCATGGCCGGATGGCTTGGCAGTTGCATTATGTTCAAACGGGGACCGTTCTCGACGCACTATTCCCGAGCGCAAAAAGCTCAAATGCAGTCTCTGCTCAAGTCACAGAGTTCCGCGCAAACGGAAGCGTCATTGCGTACCCAAGCTGCAATCAATGCCGATCGCGAGCACGCCATCGCCGAAGCGACAGAACGACTCAAGCTGTTTGCGAAGAGTTTAGCCGCGAACGTGGATGCTCACCAATCGGAGGTCCAGGCGGTTAGTAATTCGTTACACGAGTGCACGGAAGACATTTCAAACGAAGCTCTTTGTATCGCCGTCAATCGACTGATTGAAGCGAACGAGACAATGCAGCGAGAACTTCAATCATCACAAGTCCACATCCAGGACCAAGCCAGTCGTCTGGAAACGGCAGAACGTCACGCGCAAACCGACGCGTTAACACGTGTCTGCAATCGACGCGCCTTCGACCTGCACCTTGCTAGCCGAGTTGCCCTGGGCCATGGCCAAGCTGGCACACTGATGCTGCTTGATATCGACAACTTCAAACGCTTTAACGATACGTATGGCCACCGCACGGGAGACGAAGTACTCCGAATCGTTGCCGAAGTATTGAACAGTCGCTTGAACGAGTATGGCATGGTCGCTCGATACGGCGGCGAGGAGTTTGCCGTCATCCTGAATGGTTACAGTGTTCGCGACAGCATCCCCATCATCGAAGCCGCACGCGAAGCAATTGGTAGCCGCGAGGTGCTGTTTGAGAATAAGCGTCTGCATGTCACGGCAAGCATTGGGCTCGCGGAACTTGGCGCAAACGAGTCATCAAGCGACTGGGTCCAACACGCTGATGATTGTTTGTACCTGTCGAAGAACAATGGCCGAAATTGCGGACACTGGTCCGACGCGGGTGAGTACTTCCCGATCACATCAGGCAAGTGCGCCGTTGAAAATATGACCAGTGTTTCGGTGCCCGTTCCAACGCAAGCTAAAGCACAAGCAACGTTAAAAACACAAGCAAGGTCGAGCGAAACAGCCTCGATTGGGACGACGCCGAGTCAACCCACACCAAGCAAAGTCCAGGCGCCGAACGTAGCGAGCAACCTCGAAACCGTCGCCACGATTGTTGAGTCGGCGGCGAGCACGAACGCTTCGATTAAGACTTCCGAGGCGATTGCGAGCTCGGAAAGCACCGCGATTGATCAAGAGACTGAATCCCCAGAAACAAAACCACAAAACATCGAATCGCAAGAAATCGAATCGCAAGTAGTCGCATTGCAAGAATCGGTTAGCACCACGCCAGAACCTCGGGCTAACGAAAAGCCTGTTAGCACAGCAACACAGGGCGAAACTCCAGCGCTACCGAATCCGTTTCCGTATCTTCCGGACCGCCATACACTAGCCGGTTCAGCACGTGAACTTGGTGAGCACTTACGCTCGACTCGCATGCCGATGTCGATCATGGCGATTCAAATTTCAGAACGACTCAAGGGGCCATCGAGTCGATCATTGCTGCAAATCGTCCGCGCCGCATCGCGCACGATTGACCAAATCGGTTGTGATGGCCCAACAACACTCCTGATTTGCATGCCCAACACCAACGAGGCCTCATCGCTCGATAGGGCGGAACAAATCGTTCGTTCTGCGGCATCGTTGAACCTTGGTGTAAAGGCCGCCGAATCCACGAACTTGATTGGTGTCGGTGTGATGCAATGGGACGGTAGCGACGAGTTCCTTTCGGCATTCGATTTAGTTCAAGAACTTGCCAAATCAGCGGCCAATGACAAGGCCAACCCGGTTCGCGTGGCCGCGCTCGTCGAACGCGAATAAGCCTGCGGGAACAACCAAACGAAGCTGATTCGTCAACACCAAAGCGCGACGATTGTTGTGAAAACGACGATTTTTGGAAGCTTTGGATTTCTTCTGCAAATCTGCCTTGACCGCTTAAAAACGTTCCGCCTATTCTCCGCCCATCGCCAGTCAGTTGGAAACAAATGACTCGGTGACCCCCAGCGAGTTGAAGACGGTCCTGCACGGGTGATCTCTTGGGATGACTGCGGACAAGCTACTCAAGATTTCGACATGGAAGTTGATTTTGCGAGCAGTGGCGCCGAAATCGCTGTGAAAGCAATCGTTCGACTGGTCGAAGCTAGGATGGCTTCGATCCCAGTCGAGCACACTACCGACCACCGGCTCCCGGAATTTAGCGCGTTGTCCTCCGCCCCCCTAGGACCTCGTACTTTCCGGGAGCTTTTTTTATGCGCGTACGCCAACGAGTCCACCGTGTCTCGCGAACCAACGCAGTCCCAAATTGCTTGTCATTGGGCATTCACCTCGAATGATGCCTATAATGGGGCCTCGCAAAATCCAATGCGAATTCCAAGCCCCAACATCACGCGTTCAAGGCTACACATCGTGTCGAGCACATACCGGCATCTTCGGACCAGCGTGTCAGATGGTATCCCTGTCATTTTTTTGACAGATTTCAAATTTCTCGACCGCGAGACCATCCAAGGCACTCAAGAGGAACTGATCACTTATCTTGAGACCGTGAAGCCAACCATGTTGATCATCAATTTCCAAGACGTTGCCGCGATTTCGTCCGAATTCATTTCCACGTTGCTTCGCTGTCGAGAGTACGTCAAAAGTGCCGGCGGTGAATTTTGCCTTTCCAATATGAATCCGGCGGTGCGTATGGCATTCAAAATCACGAAACTTGATGGAACGCTTTTGCATATTTTCGATACGGTCGCGCTTGCTATCGAAGCCTTGAAGCGATTGGACCAACCTCGATGACTAGGCGCTCGCGAATCCTCGTCGTCGAAGATAGCCCATGCCAGCTGCTCCAAATACAAATGCTTCTTGAGTCAACGGGGTACGATGTTTCCACGGCTGGGGACGGCCAGGAGGCAATGGAGTCCATCCGCAAAAGCACCTTTGATCTTGTCGTCACGGATCTAGAGATGCCGCGAATGGATGGCTTGGGTCTCGTGCGAGCCATCTTCGCTCAAGACCTGGACCTACCGGTGATTCTCACAACCGCCAGCGGCAGCGAACTGATTGCGGCGGAAACACTCCATGCCGGCGCCGCCAGCTATGTCCCCAAAGACAGTATCTCGAGCATCCTCGTGCCCACCGTGGCGCGGATTCTTGAACTGAAACAAGCCGCACAACCGGATCCTCGTCTGGCGAGTTGTGTCCATCGCGTTCAAGTGGAATGGAAACTCGATAACGACTTGAAGCTGGTACCGAATTTGATCCGCAGAGTCGAGTCCGTTTTGAGCGAGCTAGGCATTTGCGATCCGTCGGCGCGGTTGCAAGTCGCGATGGCGCTCGATGAGGCGATTGTCAACGCTATGGTCCACGGCAACCTTGAAGTCAGTTCGGAACTTCGACGCATGGAGGAAGGGCGACCATACTCGCAAAAGATCAAAGAGCGACAATCACTAGCCCCCTACTGTGATCGTCGCGTGACGTTCTGTCTTCAAGTTGATCGATCAACAGCCACATTCACGATCAGTGACGAAGGTCCTGGTTTTCAGCTCAACGAAGTGTCCGACCCGACCGACCCAGCCAATTTGGAGCGAGAAGGCGGCCGAGGCCTGTTACTCATTCACACGTTCATGGATCAAGTCATCCATAACGAATGCGGCAATAAAATCGTGATGATCAAGCATTGCAAACGAGACGAGTAACGTGTCATGAAAGCACCGTTCATGACTTTGCACCGTTCACGACTTTGGGCCTACCACGCAGCTAAATCTCGCATGTCCGTCACGTGAACCTCATGGTGTTGGATTGGATACAAATCGATAGCCTGCATCACGAATCGTCAGCAAATGAACTGGCGTTGCGTTGTCCGGTTCGATTTTTTTGCGCAGCCTAGCGATGAATTGATCCACCGCTCGCGTTTGAAGGTTCCCGGACATTTCCCAAACTTCCGCAAGCAATTCATTACGGCTAATCACGCGGCCTTCGTTCTCGAGAAAGTATCGGAGCAGCCTCAGTTCCAATGGCGTCATTCGCACCGGTTCGCCGCAAACCAACACTTCATGCGTATCAAAGTTGACACTGCACATGCCAAACATTGCTTCGCTAATCGTCGTGCGAATGGGCCGAACGGGGCGTTGGTTCTGCTCGCGTTGGGAAAGCATCAACAAGTTCTTCACCCGGCTGAGAAGTTCATCAAGCTCAAACGGCTTGTTCATGTATTGGTTTGCACCAACGTCAAACCCTCGTGCGCGGTCCTCGGCGAGCGTGCGTGCGGAAAGAATCAGAATCGGAATTGTCAAACCTGAATTGCGAATCGCTTCACAAACGGAATAGCCGCTCATTCCCGGTAGCATCAAATCCAACACAATGAGCCCCAGGCTTTCGCTCATCGAATCGACAATTCGCAGGGCCGTTGGCCCGTCTTCGACCAAAGTAACTCGATACCCTTCGGCCTCGAGGTTGTATTTGATCCCCACGCCCAAGTGATTTTCGTCTTCGACAACCAGAATATGAGGCCGCATAGGACGCAAACAATTCGAGTGAGGGAACAAACCAACGAAACAGACGAAGACAAAAAATCTAGCCGTACGGATCCATTTGGACAGATCCGTTTGGACAGATCAAACAACAACTCATGAAAACTCTACGCGGTAACGGCCTGATCTGGAACTACATTAGAAAGCGTGACCTGAAACTCTGTGCCACCACCGCCTTCGCGATCGCGAACCTGGATCGTCCCGCCCATCGCCTTGGCGACATTACGAACTAAATAAAGCCCCAAACCCGTTCCCTGTTTGCTACGTTCCAACTCACTTCCCAACCGTACAAAACGACCAAACACTTTGCGCCGTTGGTTCGGTGGGATACCCGCTCCATTGTCGATGATTGAAATCGTGACTTGCCGGCTTGAGACACATTTGACTTCGACATGGACTTCTGGGGGTGAACCTCCGTACTTCACTGCGTTGTCGATCAGGTTACGAAACAGAATTTCGAGCTGGATCAATTGGCCTAAAACAGTCACCGGTGGCGATTGAACTTGGATCGAATCCTCGGTAACTCGATGCCGCAGGCACGCGGCTGTACTGCAGTCGACCAGCAGTTCGTCCAAGCGAACAAGTTCGTCTTTTGCAGGAGTGTTGCCACGTTCGATACGAGCTGCGTCGAGCAGGTGATTAATGAGCGAATCCAATCGCTCGACATCTTCGAGCATAAAACGGTGAAAATCTTGCTGTTGCTTTTCGTCCACGTTTCGCCGAGCCATCGTCTGTAAATACAGCTTCAACGAAGCGATCGGACTTTTCAGCTCATGAGTCACCGAGTCAATGAAGTTTGACTGGCGCCGATTCAAATTAAACGCTTTCACGGTCAACGTGAGGTAAGCGATCACTCCCGCGAGGACGCCGCTGAGCAGCACCGCGCCTGTGCCCAGCAATGTCCATTGCACCGCACGCGATTTGCCTTCGCCTTGTCCGAGAAGCCAACCTGAGGTGAACCAAAGGGCCGTTAAGACAACCACGAGCAAAATCATCACGACGCCCAGCGTGATCGGTGCTCGAAGTGAACGTCTTTCCAGCATGGAGATTTCGTTAAATTACGGGGAATGCAGAAACAGTTCAGCTGACTCCAGGATACACGGCCGAAAAGATTCTCGCTTAGTCAGCAAAAATCGTCAAAGGTGGTGCTGACGCGGAATGATGAACCAGCAATAATAGTGGAGAGGCGGTTAATATCCCTTAGGCGGTTTTTGGAGTGAAGCCCGATGGGAGCCGAGACAAGAACTCGACGATTTTCTGAGAGAGTACTACGCCAAGTTCGACTGGACTGTGGTCGGTCGCTCATACGCGGTCGCTTTTGTCCAGAACGCAGCGAGATTATCCAACTTCGCTGCATGGATGATCGACCTGAATTGGAACAAACTTTTGGGAACCAGCTTTGGTATTTCGAAGGTGTGGGCGTCGATGTGAATGAACGTCGCGTCAGTGTCTATGGAGTGATCGAGTATTCACTCCAATTTGGACTTCATGAATTAGTTGAAGACGGTGTCTTCGAATCTTCGGGAGAGCGAGAACGCTTTCGCAACGAATACGAAAACGAAGTGCACCATCCCTCTTGGCGCCAGCCACCCCATCGGTGGCTCGCCGCTGGAATTGTCGGAGTCACCGCGATGTGGCTGTCGTTCTTGCTACTGAAAACATTCGCTGCGTGATCGTCGACGTTCAAGAGCTTCGCAAGACTTATCGACACTGGACCCGCCAGCAAACTCGCGAGGTTCGCGCCTTGCGAGGTGTCTCATTACAGGCTCGCGCTGGCGAAGTCTTCGGGCTCCTTGGCCCCAATGGAGCCGGAAAAACCACTCTGATCAAAACGCTGCTCGGAGTCGTTCGCCCATCTAGCGGAACCGCGACGCTATTTGGTAAGCCCGCAGGTTCATCAGCAGCAAGCATGCGGGTCGGCTACCTGCCCGAGTCGTTGCGAATTGACCGCCACCACACCGCTCGTTCAGCGCTCCGTTTTTATGGACGGATGAGCGGTATGACGGAGTCGGCGATCTCGCGACGCAGTGACGAACTGCTGCAACTTGTTGGCTTAGTCGGACGAGACCGAGAATCCGTCAAGCGTTTCAGCAAAGGGATGTACCAACGACTCGGACTCGCCCAAGCGCTGATGCATGATCCCGATTTGCTTGTACTGGATGAACCCACCGATGGACTTGATCCAGTCGGTCGAAGCCAAGTTCGCCAAGTTCTTGAGTACCTTCGCGACCAGGGGAAAACGATCTTCCTCAACAGCCACATTCTTCAAGAAGTGGAATTGGTTTGTTCACGAGTGGCGATACTCGCAGCAGGTGAAATCCGCGGAATTGGCACGATCAGTGAACTTGCAAAGCTTCATGGCGAAGCCAAAACGGTATTGCAATTAACCCCATCCAATTTGAATGTACCCATCGAATCACTTTCAATCGCATTGAGCCAGCGACTCAACACAGACCCACCCACCATTCACTTCCACCAGCAGGGCGAGTCGTTGCGACTTGAACTTGGCACACACAACCAGTCGGCGGTGGACCAGACAGTGGATGTCGTTCGCGAAGCTCACTATTCCATTGTATCGCTGAGCGTCATCCGGCCTTCGCTCGAACAAACCTTCCTGAAGCTTGTGGAAACGCCACGTCACACGTCGTCGGAGTCGGAGTCGTCGCCGGACCGCGTACCTGACGGTCAATGGGACGCATCCTCGGCCGGTTCACCGGAGACCCCAGCGTGCTGAAGCCCTACGCTGCGGTGATCCTCGATTCGTTTCACGCCGCTTTTGCCTCGCGAATTCTGTGGATCGCGTTTTTAGCGATTTGGTTGTTGTTAGCTTGTCTTTCACCGATCGGATTTCGCGAAGACTTCACAACCTCATTTCGCATCCGCGACTTTGAAAACGGCACTCGGTTCAAGGCGATGTTAGCTGGAGCACTCGTCGACCCAGCTCAAAAAGACAGCCCGGTCGCGAGGATCGCCAATGCAACACCAGACGAATTGAAACGTCAACTTGAACGTGTTGGACAAGGCGACGAGGTTCGTATCCAACTCCAACTCCTCGCTGATTCTCTCAACGATTTACTTGATCGTGATGACTGGTACGACGAGGAAGCTTGGAAAGGGACAACGCGACTGAGGGAACGTCGAGAACTAGAATCGAGAGACAAAGACGAGCTTAGCAAGAGTGAGCAACAACGCTTGGCTCGACTACGAATCGAGGCTGTTGTTCCAGGAGTTTTCAAGTCTCGGTCGTCACGCTCGATTTTACTCACGTACGCGGGAATGGACTTCCCCGCGACGTTTGCGATCGACAAAACCCAATTCACGACACTGATTAACCAATGGGTCGTGCCGACGATCATCAATTGGCTGCTTGGTTTTATTGTTATCTTCCTTGGCATCCTGGTGACTGCATCGATTGTCCCGGACATGCTCGAACCGGGTTCTCTGCATTTACTTTTAAGCAAACCCGTTTCGCGAACGTTGTTACTGTTATCAAAGTTCCTTGGCGGATGCGTCTTCGTTCTCTTGTGCGTCACACAACTCGTTGTCGGGCTTTGGTTGATCGCCGGATTGCGATTGGATGTTTGGAATGCGCGGATGCTTTGGTGCATTCCCGTATGCGTATTCTTGTTCGCTGTGTTCTACAGCGTTTCGGTTGTGGCAGGTTTACGATGGCGATCACCGATATTGGCGATCGGTTTGACGTGCATGTTCGGCGCCGTATGTTTAGTCGTTGGGGTTATCGGTGGTCTGTTTGACGGCCTAGTGACAGGCCCCGCAAAGATTCGAGATCTCGCCGTCAGTGGCGAAACACTGATGGGTTCAACCGCCGGTGGAGGTCTTGTTCGCTTTGAAGAGTCGACCAATGGTTGGGTGGATGTGTTTGAGACGGATGCGTTTAGCGGCGATCGCGTTTTAGCGCCCGTCTCGCTTCCCAAGGGCGAGTTTCTAGCAGCTCAAGTTCGCGGGGGTCGATTCAATCCCTTCGGATCGGGCTCGTTGGACTTGGTGTTATTGTCACAAGGCAACCACTGGGAGCCCGTGCCGACATTGCGGCTACCGACAGCTACGATTGGAATTGAAATCGTCGCCTCCGATCGGCTGATGGCAATCAACGCGAGCGGGCTAGCGCTAACAACGATCGCGGAAGTGCGTCGCTCGGAAGGTGAATCCATCGAGGACGAGCCGAGTCATGAGAACAGCGATGACTTGCCGGGCTGGATTGCGAAATTATCCGGGATGATGGGGGGCGTGACGTCGGGGTTCCAATCCATCCTTCCGCCGGGAGTTTCGTTTGCGCCGCCTCGACGCGTTGCGATTGCTAAAGACGGCTCAACGATCTTTGTTGCGAGCAGCGGACGTCTCTATCGTTTGGCTCGCAATGCAAATCCGAAAGAACCAACCTGGACGATCGAAAAAGAAATCGAACTCGAAGGCGAGGCCTCCGAAGCGGTGGTTTTGGCCGTCAATTCAGCGGAAGTTTTGGTGGCACGAGCCAGAGAACCGCTGCGAATCTTTGATGCCACCACCTTCGAACTGCGTGCGACGATTGCCATCGATGCGGGACTGGTTCCCGTTCGAGCGGTCTCCCTGGGTGAGCGCTCAGATGCCTTTGTCTTACTCAGCGGTGACGCCCGCTGTCGGATCGTTTCCTCAGCCAACTCAGGCGAAATTTCGCTACCGACAGGACCGACCGAAGTTGAGACGATCCAGTTTGATTCGGAATCGCAGCATCTTGTTGTGGTCCATCACGTTGACCAAGTCGACGAATTGGATCTTGACAATCAATCGTCCCCACTCATGACACTCGGAAAAAGCATTCGAACGATTCGCCCTTCGTTGTCAAAGTGGCGACTTGTAGATCGCTATGTCGTTAACCCGCTGCGAATGATCATTCCACAAACTGGTGAACTCGGTGAAACCGTCGCGGCGATTGTGAGTGGCGAATCCACCGCGTCAATCGATCAGGGAGGCGTCGGTGACGAGCCTCAAATCATTCGCTATCGAATCTTGAGGCCCGTCCTGAGCTGTGCCGGATTCATCGTCGTGATGTTATCGATCGGTTGCGTTTACTTCTCGACACGCGACTTCTAAAGCTTCCTTACTCGCTGATTCGGTAGAGCAAGCTTTTACTCCTCAACAGGAATCCATGCTCAAGTGGTACGAGGCTTGCCACGGTAAACGGCTCGGCGTCGGCCAATTCGTTGGTCGCCACGATCTCCGGTTGTTCTTGGTCCAACGGGCCAATCACATACGTGATCGCGTTCTCTCGTGTGATGTAGAGGTGATTACCAGCTACGAGTGGTGAGCTGGTGACAGCCACACGTGACTTTGGCAATTCGAGTTTCCAAAGCGTCTTGCCCGTTTCAAGATCCAAAGCGCTGATAAGTCCTTTATCACCAGCCAGATAGACTCGACCTTCGACTGCCGCGGGAGTGGGCACGTCGCTGCCGAGATCATCGCGAAACCAAGCGATCGCGTCTTTACCTTTGCCTGCGGCCAGCTCACTCATGCGGACAGCTGTTACCGTGGCTCCACGAGCATAAGGACAAACGATGATGTCGCCTTGAGCAACGGGTGAAGCGATGGATCTAAAGAACTTCTCACCGGTAGGATTAAATCCACCGAGCCGCCCAAGTTCGTGACCGTCCGACATCGCGTGCAACGTCAAGTAATCCGCTCCCATAACGGCAATCGCATCGGCACCACCAACGCTCACAGCGATAGGCGTGGAATAG
Source organism: Pirellulaceae bacterium (assembly GCA_041739875.1). Classification (GTDB taxonomy): domain Bacteria; phylum Planctomycetota; class Planctomycetia; order Pirellulales; family Pirellulaceae; genus JBBSJZ01. Next base: position 45,041 of record JBGSNA010000208.1, on the reverse strand, counting down.
CTCTGAGCAGCCTCCTCCGGAGCGCCGAGCATTCGGTCTGTCTTCCAAAGTTCCTCACCGGTTTCTTTGTTCAGTGCAACAAGATAGCTGGGACCAGTTTGCATCACAGCAACCACTACCGCATTCTCCGTCAACAGTGGGCTCGAACCGAGATCCCACCACAGCGTGTCTTCGCCGTATTGCTTTTGCAGATTCACTGTCCAGCGGACTTCGCCACCCATCGTGGCACATACCAAATCACCGCTGCGAAAATAGGCGTAAACGTTCTGACCGTCGGTCACCGCCGAAGGATTGCTGCCACTGCCTTTGCGGTGTTTGGCTCCGACGTCTTGGCCCGTTGAAACTCGCCACGCTTCTTTTCCGGTCTCGGTGGATACGGCAATTAAAAAATTCTCACCATTCGCTTCGGGGGTCTTTGTTCCGACCGTAAAAAACGCTTTGTCGTCTGCCAAAACCGGAGTACTTCCACCGCTACCGGTCACCTCGAATTTCCATTGAACCCGATTATTTTCGGACCAAACGGTCGGATAAGCATCCCCGCTGGCAAGCCCATTCTGGTTCTCGCCACGCCATTGGGGCCAAGGCGAATCGGCGTGTACAATTGCTGAATCAGCGACTAGCGACGCCGAAACAACCGTTGCGGAGAACGTGAATGCTCGGCAAAACGTACTAAATGACATAGCCAGTGGTTCCTTTCAGACGGCAAAAATGACCGTAGCGGGGCGGTCGCCAATCGTTGAAATAGGCAAGTGGAAGATACGGATCGATGAATGAGCTAGGATAATGCATTGCGAAGCTTCCGGGAGTGAGGCAAAAATCCCCCTGACTATTTCCAGACCTCCCGTACCGCACGTCACGTAGGACACGCGGGACACGCCTGAAGCATCGACGCCCGAAGCATCACTGTGGACGATGGACGTTCAATGAAATACGTGTTGAGATTAAAACGACGATCCGCCCGACGCGACGCTCAGGATTGGTGTCCTCGGAGATCAACACTCCGCTTGGCAAAAGCCGGCCTATTTGCGTTGACGCTTTGCTGGATGCCAATGATCCAGGGGCAGGAGCGGGGGCTTCCGCTCCAAGCACAGTCGCCGTCAAGTGAACCGACCAGTGACGTGGAAGTCCGGGAACTTGCCGAGAATCAATACTCCGCTCGTCAACAAGCGACGCTTGAAATGTGGCGGCGACGAGATTTGTCACGCGACGAAGTTCAAGCAGCTGCGCGCGACAGCGATCCGGAGGTAGCAAGCCGCGCGCAATGGATCCTTCGCCAGTGGCGACGCGGAGCGTTACCGGATACGCCATCGGATGTCTTTCGGTTACTGTTTCGAACCGACGACCCGTCAGCCATTGAAGAGCTACTCGACGCTGGCCAGTTCAACGCTGCGGTCGTCGCGGTAGAAGAGTCCGCCGGAACCGCCGACCGCGATATGGTACGAAGTCGTGTCGTCATGTCGTTGCAGCAACGTTTTCCAATCTATGCTATCGAAGCATTACGCCAGAACACTGTCCCTGACTTACTCAAGTTGGTTGATCTGGTAGCGGATAGCAATGAGATGGCTTTGACGCGGATCGAGTTAATGCAGAGACTCGGTTTGAATTTCGATGACACGACTCTGTTGCCTGAATCGGCGGACGAATGGCCTGAAGCAAAACGAAGCCAGGCTCGTGTCTTTGTGCTTGCGGCGTTGGGGCGTAACGAAGATGCGATACAAGCTGCGGAAAGCTCACACGACAGTTATCTGATTCGAACCATGCGAATGCTCGACGGTCGTTGGGAAGAACTGGCACGCGAGAACGCCGAAAAAGCCCGTAGCGCGACTCCGGGCACAGCCGAACAGGTGCGTTTCTGGAGTGACTCGCTCATTGCTGCGGATCGCTGTGGTCTTCAAGAAATCAGAACCGAGGCCGTGAAAGCGTTAGCCGATCCGAATGCGGTAACGAACGACATCGGACTTGAACGAGGCGACACGGCGGTTGAGCGTGCGAATTCAGTATTTGATTTGCGATGGAAGTCGCTAGCAACCGTCGGCGAGATTGACACCGCACTTGAACTTCTTCATCCAAAGGATGTCAACGCGGCAGCACTCATCGCGATCGCGGCATCTCGCACATCGCTTGCTTTCCAATGGCTTGGCGGCGACGTCAACTCTTGTGGCTCGAACCTGCGAGAGCGAATCGATGCCGCACTCGTCGCTCAAGCGATGATGGTGGAAGAGGATCTCGCACCCGAGTTGAAAGAACTACTTACTCTGATGCGATGCTTCTTGTCCGTCGGACGAAATGATCTCGCATGGATCATCGCGGACGAATTGAGTCGAAGTTCAGTGGAAATCGGCCGCTCTAAAATTCGCGACGATGTACTGGATGCACTGACAACGAGTCGTCGCGACGACTGGATGCTCGAGCTCGCGATGCTACCGAGTGACGAATCCATCGCAGGAAGAACGTTCGAAGCGATCGCAGACGTGCTAAAAGACACCGATCAAGGCACCTTGAAGACACTCATCGAAACCTACGGCCGTCTTTACCCGAACCTGCCGCTGAGAGAACGATTCCAAGCCGCGTGCCATTTAGTAAACGGCAAATCTCCCGAAAAATGGGATGCGTCGACGGACTTCCAACGCCTCTTTGACGAGCTGACCCTAGGAAAACGCCAAATTCAGCGTTTGGGTGGGCAAGCGATCATCGCCGCCACACCCCAATTGAACCTGAGTATTGTCGAAATGTTTGGGCGTCATGGCGAAACCGAACTCGCCAACAAGGCGCTTCAACAAATGGTTCGACTCGGTGACGTCAATGCGGCCTTTCAAATTGCAGAAAACCAGCTTGAAGCGGGACGTGCCACTTCAGCCGGCTCGCTCTACAAATCCATCTACGATGCCATCGCGGCACAGCGTTCCAATCGGCAATCTGCGATTGGCGTCACCGGCACGGACTTGGCCACCAAAGCCGTCGCGGCACAGTGGATACTTGCGAAACGTGCTGGTGACGTGGAGGCGGAAACTCGACTCAACGAAGAAATCCGCATTGCCCTCTGCTCTCCGTCGACCAACTTGCGTTTTGCTGTGGCGGATTATCTGAAAGAACATGGTGAGACAGAGTTTGCAAAAGAAATTTATGAGACGCTTTTGCCAGCAACCTTTTGCGGTTCAAGTCAGTCAATGCCATTCTTTAATGTTGCCATCTATTATTCTTTGATGGTTGGCGAAACGGATACCAGCGAGGCGGCGAAATGGTTCAGCTTGGCGACCACGGCCAAACTGGAACAATACGTGTTTTACGTTCGGTGGCCGCTGAGCGTCGCACGTTGGAATCTCGAAACGTCAACCGAGCAAAAGAATCCGTCCGCCGTTCGCGATCATTTGAATCGAATCCTCGAATTGAATCCGCTCGACATTGACACCGTCGAACGTGTCTTCCCCAAGTTGCGTGAGGCGGGGATGCAGGACATCGTCGAGTCGTCGCTCGAGACGATCTTGCAGGGCGCAACGAATCACTTAGAAGACTTTCCGCTGGATGCAATGACGTTGAACAACGTCGCTTGGGTCGCATCGATCAACGACACACGGCTCGATGACGCAAGGGAATGGTCGGAGCGCGCCGTCTATCTCGCGCCAGACAGCGCCGTTTATCGAGACACACTTGCCGAGGTGCTGTTTCGCAGCGGCGAAACTCAGCAAGCCTTGGCAATTGAAACGGCTTGTCTGCTCGATGAGCCAGGCGAATGGCATTTGCACGAACAGATCATGCGATTCGAAAAGTCACTTTCTAAACAGTGATTTACCAACGGCTGTGATAATGACGTGAAGGCCCATTGTGATAGTAGCGGATCGACGGTGGCGAGTACTGCGGAAGGACATAGTGCTCTTCGACGATCACGGGTGTCGGTGTGATGTATTGGATCGGCGGTGAAGCAACGATTGTTGGTGCTGCGCCGACGCGTGCTTGTTGCATCGCCGAAATCACACTCTCAGGCACACCTTGCTGGTGCATCGAGATGATATCAGCAACCTGAATTTGCCGCTGGACACCACGCTGACCGATTTGGTTGATGATGACCGACTCGCTCAGCCCACTGCGGCTCATCGCAACGACATCGGTAGTCGATACCGATGACTGTTGCTGCACAACTTGCTGTTGAACTGCGTACACCTGGCGCTGTTGTTGCTGGTAATACTGCTGTTGCTGTTGAGCAACTCGCTCTTTGTCAGCCGCATTGCCGAGGACACCGCCAGCGACGGCTCCAAGCGCACCACCGATGGCGGCACCGGCACCAGCTTTATTGTTGTGGTCCCCGATGAGACCACCCGCGATTGCGCCTCCGATGGCACCGAGTGTCGCTCCTCGCTGGGTCTGCTGGGAAACGCCAATTGAGGGAAACAGCAACAAAGTTGCGACGATAGCAATAGTGCGGGTCTTCATGAGCCACATTGAGTTGTTTGAGTAATCCAACCGAACCCTCCACGTAGGATCGGCCTCAAACCATCAATACGTTGAAGTGTTTGAGTAAAGCAATGTCATTTAGCCCAACCCTTACGGTCCACGGCCCTACTTGCCATTTGACGTTTCTGAGATTTCCATGACGTCAAATGGCCGCGTTTTTGAATGGCCGCGTTTGTGCCACGCACTCTTCCTGCCTGCTTAACGTGCGGGCTTTTCATCGCTGCGACGGCTAACGCGGTCACTTTGTGGGCTCATGTAGTGAGTCGCTTCCTCAGCAACAAGCATCGTGTCGCCAGAGCGAACTTCCGTGCGGAAGCGATGATGACCATCGGTTTCTGCCTTGGCGATTATTCGAATCACGCGTTCTTCTCCCGGTGCGATTCGTCCAATCGTATCGAAGATTACTTGCCCGGTAACGATTTGGCCCGTTTGGCCCTCGACACGCTGTGGCTCGATGCCGTCACTGAACTGTGCGATCGCGGAGACTTCGGTCGCCTCCTTGCTGCCTCGGTTACGAACGACGATCTCGTAGGTCACATCCGACCCAACTGGAGCCGGAGCCGGGGGGTCGTTCACGGTTAACACCAAGTCGGCAATGGCTTCCACTCGAGTTGCGATCGCAACCTCGGCTTGTCCCGCTGCGGTGCCGCGACATTCGAATGAAAACATTTGATCGCCTGTTGCGTTCATGTTGCACTTGAATTGGTAGTCACGAACCGCACCAGGTTGGAGCGCGTCGATTTTCCAAGTCAACATATCGGCTCGTAACGACGCCGGCTCAATCCCACCGAGATACTTCACGCCCACGGGCAATCGCAGCGACGCGACAACTTGCTCGCTCGCAGCGGTACCAGCGTTCTTGATTTCTAGTCGATAGATTGATTCAGTGTTTTGGTACTTGATCTGAGGACCGCTCAATGTCGCTTGTAGCTTCGCTGCCGCGACACGAATGGTTTTCGTTGCTTCGGCTCGGAGCTCCAAATCGCCCGAAGCCAGACCGTTGATGTTCAAATCACCGAGATCTTGTGCGGTAAGCTCGATATCAATGGAGGCTTCTTTGCCCGCCGGGATGTCACCGATGCGTTGCGTTTGCGGTGTCGCCGAATTAGGTGACAAGGTAAACATCACGTTCGGCGCGACCCCATCGCCCGGATTGGAAATCCGCACTTTGTACGTCTTGGATTCACCATAAGTGACTTCGTCGGGTCCGTCGATGGATACAGCAATTTTCGGTTCTTGCACATAGACGGTGGCCACGCTTTTTTGTGGAGCAAGTGTCCAATCAACGTCCATGTCGTGCGATCCACTTCGAACGGCTTTCAATCGCACAAACATGCGTTCCGTCGCACCAGCAGGCAATGAGTCGATTTTCCAAACCAATCGTTCGACTTGTCCGCTTTGAGCGGTCGCTTCAACGTCGCCTCGCGAGGCACTGCTGCCTTGGACTTCAGCCCAGCTTGGAATGTTGGCTCGTACGATCACACCCGAGGCATCGATCGAACCACGGTTCTCGATCCGAATCTCATACGGATTCGATTGGCGAATCATGATTTGATTTGGACCAAAAGTAGCGACACGGATCCCTGGCAACTCCGAAGCCACCGTTGATTGATTCGGTTGCAAGTCGCGAGTCGCGTCCTCGGTGCTTGCGGTGGGAGCCGCAGCGACGGCCTGTGCAGTCATTGATGGCGCGGTGACTGTCGGCGTGGGTGTCGTCGTCAAAGGGCTTTGGATGGCTGGAGACGCAGCCAGAGGTGTTTTGTCGAGTTGCAACGAGGGCGGAGTCGAAGCAGTGGGTGTCAACGGTGACGGTGTGGTCATGACCGGAATTGCATTAGTCGACGAATGCAGTGGCATTAATGTTCGCGGTTGGTCCAATGCTGCTGGTGCTTGCGCCATTCGATTGTCGCTTGAAATGGTCGAATCGATGGCGTTGCTCGTGTCAGCGCTGAGCGATGGACTCGTTGCCGCCGCGATGTTCAGTGGTGCTGTCACACGAGGACCAAAATCGGTACTGGGCATACTCGATGCTGGATGGTAGACCTCCGACCCAGCGTCCGACGTACTTCGACTCGACACCACCGAACCGCGAGTTTGAAATTCACTCGGCATAGATTCACTCGGCATAGCACGAGGATCCGGCGACGACGCGGCGTAAGGTGTCGTGGGAACGCTGCCAAGCGGCTCCTCTTCACCCGAGTCCGCGACGATTTCGCCTGGTGTTGTTGGAGTCGTGTAGCGTCCTGTCGTTGTTTGCGGCTTCGTTTGAGCCAAGGATGGTGTCGCGGACGCAGCGATTCGAGGAACCGCTAGCGTTGATGTGACCGTCCCAGTCGACGCGGTCTCGCTTGGAGTCGTCTTCTTGGGTACCTCTTGTGCGACGGCCTCTTGTGCAATGGAATCGATCGTCTTTGGCTTGGCCTTGACCGTCGCAATCGCTTTGGATGGGACAGCGTTCGGTATGACTGATTTTGCAACAGCGGCTGGCGGGGTACTCGAAGGAAGCTCACGACGAGCGACCTTCGGTGGCTCGATCGGCGCCATCACCCGTTCGCGTACTGGCTCGATCGGTTTTGACTCTGCGACGACTTCTCCGGCATCGAGTGGATCGACGCTTCGACGATCGCTACGACGACTGCTTGTATTATCCGACAAGGTGGACCGATCGACCAAGGTGCTGACGCGAGTTGACGTCGTTGTCCTGGACGGCGACGAAATCGAACTAGCAAGCGGGGCTACCGGTCGAGTCACCACCGCAGGTCGATTGTCTGTGTTGGTCGTTGCCGAGGGTACCGAGCGACGTGCGGAGCTCGTGGACAGTGAGTCTGAACTGGGCACGGGAATCGCTCGCGAGAGTGGTACTCGAGTGGTCACCGCACGAGGCGATGTAGTGTCCTGCATCGCGTATTGCTGTTTTGATCCAGGATCGCGAATCGGAGCAATGTTCGTTGTGTTGTTCGTTGTTCCGTTCGATGATTTGGCTTGATGAAACGGAACGCCATCCCAGTTCGCTGGCTCGCGATTATCATTGGGCAGTGGCGTGACGACGCGATACTCTTTTTTGGGCGAACCACTCTCGGAAACCTGGCTGCTGGATGTACTGCGTCCGCCGAACAAATCGCTAAACAATCCTTCGGATTTACTTGCCGGTTTGGTTGCCGTGGTTCGACGCGTCGCATTGGACCCGGTGGTCGTCTTGCCAGAACCCACAAGAGACTTCAACAAGCCCCCGGAATTCGAACTGTTGCTCGTTTGGCCTCCAGCGACCTGCTGGATCATCGCTTGCTCCGACGCCAAGTCCGAGCCGCTAGCAAAATCTGCCTGCGAAACTGCGGAGTTTGAAACCAGGTTGCTTTCGAATTCCCCCGTTTTTTCGGGAGCCACTGGCTTTTGCCCTTCAGGCATCTGGGCAAAAGTGGGCTTATCGGAGAGAACCAATACGGCCGAGGCCAAAAGGGTCAAGGCCAATAGGCTCGAAGCCACAACGGTAGTTCGATTGCCGCGGTCCATGCGCATATCTCGCGTCGTAAACGTGGAAAGAATCATCCACCATTCGTATCGGCTAGCGAACATCCTCACGATGAAGCAAATTTGACGATTGTTCTGATTCGGCGGACACTGCCGACAGCCGTTGTGCCGATGTAACTCACTGACCCATCACCCGTTCTCCCAAAATCCATCCCGTTCTCCCAAAAACCAACCCGAACTTAACACGACCCGAATGAGCCGTAGAGAAAAAATCGAAGCCATGCTGTTGGATGATCCGACGGACACATTCCTGAGATATAGCCTTGCGATGGAGCTACGGAGCGAAGGCGATCATGAAACGAGCGTCATGAAACTGGGTGAGCTCACCCGGGACGCAACGCCTTACGTACCCGCCTATTTGATGGCGGCACAGCAACTCGTGGAGATCGATCGCATTGACGACGCTCGCGGTTTTTTACGTGATGGCATCGAAGAGGCTCGTCGCCAAGTTAATTCGCATGCGGCGGCTGAGATGAGCGAATTGCTTGCGTCGCTCGGTTCGATGGGTGAGCTATGAGCGTGATCCAATGCTCACAATAATCGCTTCGAGTTTTACGTTCGTGTTGTTTCACACGGCTTTAGTTTTCAAGGGGGAGGAAGTCGTTGTCACTTGAATCGACGACCGCAATTGTGCTTCGAACCGTTGAATTTAGCGAGACGAGTTTGATCGTTACGCTGTTGACGCGAGACCTCGGCCGAGTCTCGGCGCTTGCCAAAGGGGCTCGCCGCCCCAAGGGACCGTTTGAAGGCGCGCTTGACCTACTGGCGGTTTGTCGTGTAGTCCTGATTCGAAAGAGTGGTGACACTCTCGATTTACTCACCGAAGCTAAGTTACATCGTCGTTTCCGCGCGGCCGAACGCTCACTCGAGCGGCTCTATGGCGGGTATCACGTTGTCGAGATGCTGCGACTATTGACGGACGAACACGAATTTCATCCAGAAATTTACGATCTGACGATTCGAACCCTAGAACAACTTGATGGCAACGGCGAAGTCGCCTCAACCTTGGCTTACTACGACTCACAATTGTTGCGCGAACTCGGGCATGCCCCGGGGACGGATCGCTGCACCAGTTGCGGCGCCGAAATGGAAAATTTGGCTCGCGTGCCGTTTGCTCTGGGCACGGGAGGAATTGTTTGCGCAAACTGCAAAACAAAACAACGACAAATCATTTTGCTACGAAAAGAAACGATTGACGAATTGAAACGACTCACGGATGTGAGCACGAGTTATCCGGTGGCTGTTGCCGGACCGGTTTACGGTGAACTTCGCCAATTACTCAATCGCTACATTGAAACTGTACTCGGTCGCGTACCACGTATGCAGCCGTTTTTGCCAGCCGCGATTAGGACGGAACCTAACCTATGACGCATTCCATCTGCATGCTCTTGTGCTCCCGCAGACTGGCATTTCTTGTCGGACTTTTGATTGTTTGCACCACTGGATGCCGTTCATTCAGCGGCGGATTGATGGGACGTGATCGCTCACTGCCGTCGCGTGATACCTATACAGCCGAAGAAATCGATCCTGAGAATGGAGTGGTTCAAGCACGCGACGAGACGTTCGCAGGTACCGCCAAGAAATCCTCCAATCGTCTCGTCGGCTTTGTGACAGGACGCGAGCCGGAAAATCGAACCCGAGCAAAAGAGCTTTACCTAGAGGGTGACGCCCAATTCCGAAGATCGGAAACCCCGTCCGACACTAAAGACAAACGAAAATCGTACTTAGCCGCCGCAAAACTATTTCGACGCGCTGGCGACGCTGCCCCGCAAACGGCCCTGCAACAGGACGCAATGTTCATGCAAGCGGAGAGTCTTTTCTTTGCTGACGAGCTGAACGATGCGGTGAAAGTTTACGAAAAGCTTCAAAAAGACTTCCCTCGCAACCGACACAACGACTTGGTCGCGGCAAGACTGTTTTCGATCAGTCGATACTGGCTAGAAACCTATAAAGCGAATGAGGAGAGCTGGCTCCCTCCAGTCAACTTAACCGATGACAAGCGACCGGCCCTCGACGTCGACGGACATGCCATTCGTGTTTTGGACCAAATTCGTTTTGATGACCCCACCGGTCGGTTAGCCGATGACGCCACGATGGCTGCTGCGGCGGAGTACATTCGGCAAGAAAAATTCGAACAAGCGGATGAGTTTTTAACGGACTTGCGTGAAGCGTTTCCAGACAGCGACCACCTGTTTCTTGCTCACTTGTTGGGAATTCGATGCAAGTTGAACATTTACGCTGGCCCGAACTACAGCTCACTTGTGCTCGATGAAGCCGACAAACTAATCAAGCAAACTCAAACTCGTTTCCCGGATAAATTGACCGACCCGAAGTATCGCGACATGGTCGCTCGCGCGTCGGCAGAGGTTTCTTATCTGCGTGCGGAGAAGCTCGCCGGTCGAGCCGCGTTTCGTGAAAAAAGGCATGAGTACCGGGCCGCTCGCCAATACTATCAAGAGATCCTGATCGAACACGCGGACACCCCGTTCGCAGACATCGCAAGAACAAGACTCCAAGCGACCGAGAGCAATGAGCCTGTGCCTTCGCAAAAACTTGCTTGGTTGACGAAGATTTTTCCAGACAATCGCAGTAAAACGCCGCTGACGCTCAACACGGGCGGCAGCGCAGAGAAATCGGATTCAGATTCTGGTTCCGGCGAGACAATGTATCGATGAGCATGTTACGACGGGGATCCAGCGTCTTACTTGCCACGTGGCTTGGCTGTCACGTCGGTTGTGCCACGTACCGATTTGGCAATGCGACACTGTTTCGCCAAGACGTGCGAACCGTCTATGTGCCCGTGATCCGAAATGAGACGTTTCGCCAAGACTTGGGTGTACGGTTAACGGAAGAAGTCATTCGAGAAATCGAAACTCAAACGCCGTACAAGGTCACAGGCGATCCGAATGCGGATAGCACACTGACGTGCCGCTTTAATAGCGAAACCAAACGAGTGCTAACGGAAACGTCGAGCGATGATCCTCGGGCTCTTGATGCCGCCGTCACCGTCCAGGCCGCGTGGGTCAGTCGTGGTGGTGAGATGCTCATGCAAAACATGGTTGTCCCCGACGACAACCTTGCGATCGCGTTTTCTCAAGATTCACGGTTTGTCCCGGAGGCGGGTCAGTCGGTCGATACCGCCACCCAGGAAGCGATAAAACAACTTGCTGCTCGTATCGTTTCGCAAATGGAAATGCGTTGGTGAATGAGCCAATCGACGGCGAGTCCGTCAAGCAAGACGCGTCATCACACCCCAGCATGATCTGGGATCTTGGACGTCGACGCTTGACCATTCACCGCCGCCCGATCGTGATGGGCATTCTCAACGTAACGCCCGACAGTTTCTCCGATGGCGGGGCGCACACACAAACCGATCATGCGATCGCCGTCGCGCTGCGGATGCAGGCCGACGGTGCCGACATCATCGACATCGGTGGCGAGAGCACGCGACCGTATAGCGATCCAGTGTCCGCCGACGAAGAATGCCGACGCGTGATCCCCGTGATCGAAGGTCTCGCCAATGAACTGGCGATTCCCATCAGTATTGATACAAGCAAAGCCGTCGTGGCAACACGTGCCGTGGCCGCAGGTGCCGAGATCATCAACGACGTGACAGGACTCGAAGGCGATCCCGAGATGCTTCGTTGTGCCGTCGAAACGGGCGTGGGTGTCTGTGTCATGCACATGCAGGGCACTCCGCAAACGATGCAGGACAATCCAAGTTACGACGACGTGGTCGGTGAGATCGAACAATATCTCGTTCAACGGCGTGAATTCTGTTTACGAGCGGGGATTCGACGAGACCGAATTTGCCTGGATCCGGGGATCGGTTTCGGCAAGACTCATGCACACAATCTCGAGCTATTACGGGCAACTCGCCGATTCGCGTCGCTCGGTTCTCCGATTTTGATTGGACATTCACGAAAAGGTTTTATTGCAAAACTGATCGGCAATAAGCAAGCTGATCGAACGGCTGGGACGCTAGGCGTATCACTCGCCGTCGCCCGAGCGGGTGCCCATGTCATTCGGGTGCACGACGTCAAGGCAACGGTGGACGGACTGACCCTCTTCGAAGCTGCTGGCGGCTTTGATTCCTAAATTGCAAGTAAACCATGCGTGTCGACTTTGTCATTACCGAAATGAACGTCGGCGGCGCCGAACGGTGTTTGACGCAACTTGCTTGTGGATTGCACGCTTCTTCACATCGAGTTCGAGTATTTTCACTCGGGCCGCTACCCTGCGGTGAGCAACGCCAGCTGGTGGATCGGTTGATTGGCGATGGGATTCCCGTCGCAAGTGGCCAGGCCGCTCGACCGAGCCAATTCCTCTCATGCTATCACCGCCTCAAGAGTTGGCTCAACGAGGGACAAGCGGATATTTGCCAAACGTTCTTGCATCATGCCAATGTGATGGGGACTTTCGCCGCTCGAGCAACCACGTCGAGTTTGTGTATTGGTGGGATGCGAGTCGCAGAACCCCGCTGGCTTCGCTCAAAAATCGAGAGGATCGCGGTGCGTCGAATGGACCATGTGATCTGCGTCAGCCAAGCCGTCTCGCGTTTTGCACAAAACAACTTGCAGGTGGACACCACGCGTTGCAGTGTGATTGGCAATTCAGTCGACATCCCTCGCTTCAGTACTGCGGGGCCCTTTTCGTGGTCTGAATTGGGATGGCCCGCCGATAGCCTTGTAACGCTGTTTGTTGGAAGACTTCATCCGCAAAAGGGCTTGGAGCTGGTCCAGCAACAAATGGATCGGATTGCTCCGCCGAACAGCAATCGCCGGTTGCTAATCGTCGGCGATGGCCCGTTGAAACATTCACTACAGCAATGGGCAAGCCGTATCGGTCACGAGCGTGTGCAGTTGATGCCATGGCAGAACCATGTCGCACCACTGCTCAAGGCAGCGAGAACATTGGTGTTGCCGAGTCACTACGAAGGGATGCCGAACGTCATTCTGGAAGCGTTTGCCTCGGGCTTGCCAGTTGTCTGTAGCCGTGTCGAAGGCAGCGAAGAACTCGTCTCGCATGACCGCGAATCCCAAAGCTTTGAGCCTGGAGATTCAGTGAAGATGGCGGCGCTGATTGAGCGACTGGCGACGGATGACACCCTTTGCCGAACCGTCGGTGAGGCGAATCTTGCTCGCGTCCGACGTGACTTTTCTATTTCGGCGATGGTTGACGCGTACGCGTCGCGTTATCGCGACTTGATGACCCGACGAGTCGACGTACGATAACTCGCTGGCATCGTTTTGCTCGATTCTTTTCGGTCGAGATGCGGAGCATTGAGCTGGGCTGAATCATCTCGGAACGGATCCTGGAGTGAGTCAAACAACGAGTCGCCCTCAGATCGATCCAATGGCAACACGCCCGAACCTGTCGCATCGCCTTCAGGTAGTTGCAACGGCATGGGGCTAGGGATTGCAGCTTCGGACCTAGGAATCGCCGTCATTTGCGGCTTGGACATCTTCAGCGGAGCTGGGGACGGTGGCAGAGTGGGTTCGGAGTGGACATGCGACGGAGTCAACATGCGCTGACTGGGCATCATCTGGTTGGGCATCGGCGGATGAGACGTCATCGGGCTCATCCGAACCGGCGGAGCCATTTCCGTCGGGAAACCGGACTCCTCGTACATCATCATTTCGCTCATCGACATTGCATCACACCCGTCATCACAGGCTGTCTGGTCGCAATGCGATCGATGCTTCATTCCAAGAAACAGCAGCTTTTCGATACCGCCAGCGACGGTATCCAAGGCCATGTAAACGGGACCGTGACCTCCCTCGCATCCGTCGCTGCAACCGCATGGAGTCGACTCCGCGGTGGCTTTGGCGGCAGGTACGATCAATGTCGCCAGGCAGGCTGCGGCAAGCATCATGCGTCGGCGGCGTACGATTTCGGTGCGATATTCTGGCGACTGGTGCATTCTAAGCCTCGTGCTACTTCGGTTTGTTACCCCCTGAAGTATCGGCCCTTAGAACCGATACGAATACGAGAACCAGAACGACCCCTAAATTCCCCCAAGACCTCCCAAGCTGCCAAAGCGATACGATCGGGACGAAACGTCACGGATGGAGACATTCATCCCAAATCTCGCTAAACTGAGCGCCAGTCCCAAATCCACTTCGAAGTACCAAAACCAAGAGAAAGCCGTGAGTTTCGATCCATTTGGAGCCCGCGATACATTTAATACGGGCGCCGGCACAGCTGCGCTCTACCGTCTGAGCCGCCTGGAAGACGCAGGATTGGGCGAAATCAGCCGTCTCCCATTCTCAATTCGGGTTCTGCTGGAAGCCGTTTTGCGGAATTGCGATGATTTTTCGGTCACTCAGGAGGACGTCAAGAACCTCGCCGCTTGGCAGGCCACGGACCCCGCCAAGCAAGAGATTCCGTTCAAACCGTATCGTGTCGTGCTGCAAGACTTCACCGGTGTTCCGGCCGTTGTGGACTTGGCCGCGATGCGTTCGGCCATGAACCGAATCGGTGGCGACCCTAAGAAAATCAACCCGCTGATTCCTGTCGATCTGGTGATCGATCACTCCGTGCAAGTCGACTTCTTTGGGACAGGAACGTCGCTAGCTCAAAACGTTGAAATGGAGTTCCAGCGCAACATGGAACGCTATGAGTTTCTGCGTTGGGGCCAACAAGCCTTTGACAACTTCACGGTCGTGCCACCGAACGTTGGAATTGTTCACCAAGTCAATCTGGAGTACCTTGCTCGAGTCGTTGCGATTCAGCAAACACCAGACGGTCCGGTTGCACTTCCGGACACGCTCGTCGGCACCGACAGCCACACAACGATGATCAACGGGCTCGGCGTACTCGGCTGGGGCGTCGGTGGTATCGAAGCCGAAGCGAACATGCTTGGCCAACCGCTCTACATGCTGATGCCCGAAGTCATCGGTTTTGAATTGGTGGGTGAACTTCCACCGGGCGCGACCGCAACCGATATGGTGCTTCGCGTTGTCGAGATCCTTCGCGCCGAAGGCGTCGTGAACAAGTTTGTCGAGTTCTTTGGAACGGGGATGAACAAGATGGGCGTTGCTGATCGTGCCACCATCGCGAACATGGCGCCCGAATATGGCGCAACGATGGGTTTCTTTCCGATTGATAACGTCACGCTGGATTACCTGCGTCAAACGGGACGCTCCGCTGATCACATTTCGCTCGTCGAGCGTTACAGCAAAGAACAAGGCCTGTTCCGTACCGATGATGGCCCCAAGCTGAACTATACAAAAACTCTATCGCTCGATCTGAGCAGTGTTGTACCGAGCCTCGCTGGCCCGAAACGCCCGCAAGACCGCATCTCGCTTGCGCAGATGAAAGAGGCGTTCAACAAGTCGCTCACCGCGCCGATTGGCAAGGCAGGCTTTGGCTTGGAACCACAAGCCCTCGCGAACAAGGGTGTCGTTAAGGACAACGGAAACTCCACCGAAATTGGTCACGGTGCCGTCGTCATCGCAGCCATCACGTCGTGCACCAACACGAGCAATCCCTCGGTGATGATTGGAGCCGGGTTGTTAGCCCAAAAAGCCGTCGCACGCGGGTTGAAAGTCGCATCGCACGTCAAGACGAGCCTGGCTCCCGGCTCTCGCGTGGTCACAGAGTATCTCGACAAGGCAAACCTATCCGAAAGCCTGAATCAGCTCGGTTTTCAAACTGTTGGCTACGGCTGTACGACTTGCATCGGCAACAGTGGACCTCTGCCCGATTCCGTCGCTCATGCGATCGTCTCCGGAGACATCGTCGCGTCCGCGGTCTTGAGCGGTAACCGCAACTTCGAAGGCCGCGTGAACCCCTTGACCAAAGCAAACTACCTGGCAAGCCCACCGCTGGTTGTCGCGTATGCTTTGGCTGGAACGACCGACATTGATCTGGTGACCGAACCGATCGGTCAAGACAGCGACGGCAACGATGTTTATCTCCATGAAATTTGGCCTACCACCGAAGAGATTCGCGACACAATCGCTAGCTCGATGATGCCCGAGATGTTCACTCGCGAATATGATTCAGCGGTGAAGAACAACGAACTTTGGAACGCGATCGAAGTCGCCGGCGGCGCGATTTATCCGTGGGATGACGCGAGCACCTACATTCAACACCCGCCGTTTTTGGATGCAGTCCTAGGACAAGAGATTCCCGACATCCATCCGATCCACGGTGCAACCGTGCTTGCATTACTTGGTGATTCGGTAACAACCGACCACATATCGCCTGCCGGTGCGATTGCCTCGGATGGTCCGGCGGGCCGCTTCTTGCAAGAGAAAGGCGTTCCCGTCAAAGAGTTCAACAGCTACGGTTCGCGTCGTGGAAACGACCGTGTCATGGTTCGTGGAACCTTTGCAAATATTCGAATTCGCAACCAAGTCGCGCCTGGAACCGAAGGCGGTGTGACTCGTCACTTGCCCGATGGTGTTGTGATGAGCATTTACGACGCCTCGATGAAGTACCAAGCCGCTGGTGTACCGTTGGTGGTCATCGCGGGTGCGGAATACGGCACGGGATCAAGTCGCGACTGGGCGGCGAAAGGCACGATGTTGTTGGGTGTAAAGGCTGTCATCGCGGCGAGCTACGAGCGCATTCACCGCAGCAACCTGGTTGGAATGGGTGTACTTCCACTCGAGTTCGCCGAAGGCACGACGTGGCAGTCACTAGGTTTGACTGGCGAAGAAACGATCGACATCGAAGGGCTGTCAAACGATTTGCAACCTCGTTCAACGATCCAAGTCAAAGCGACGGACGCATCGGGTAAGTTCAAAACCTTCCTATGTACCGTTCGCATCGATACACCAGTCGAACTGCAGTACTACCGCAACGGCGGCATCCTTCCAACCGTGCTGAGAAACCTAGCTAAATAGACCTAGCTAAATAGACCCAGCGAAATCAACTCCATGAGTTCGCTGAGGCGTTTCGCCACTCGTCATGCAACACTCGTGGTACGTTACGCCGACTGGGTTTGCTTCGCGGACACAGTCGGCATGTGGCGACTTAGAATCACTTCGAGAACAACTTCGATACTCTAGGAGTTATTGTGCTTAGGGCATTCAGGACAACTCGAGTTCCGAACGGACGCTCAGTGCGCTTCAGGTTGTCGCCAAGCAACCGCGAGCGTTCGAAACAGAATTTTGATATCGAGCCACATCGACCAGGAACGAATGTACTGGTGATCCCACCGCACACGAGCTTCCATCTTGTCGACCGTTTCGGTTTCGCCACGGCAACCGTTGACTTGCGCAAGTCCAGTGATTCCCGGTTTCACCTTATGTCGAAGCATGTAACCCCGAATGAGACTTCGATACTGTTCGTTGTGGGCGGAGGCGTGAGGACGTGGCCCAACAAGCGACATGCCACCATCCAAGACATTCAATAGCTGGGGCAACTCATCTAAGCTTGTTCGCCGCAAAATTGCCCCCAGTTTCGTAATTCGAGTGTCACCCCGCGTCGCCTGTTTTACAACCTCGCCGTCGTCACATGTTCGCATGGAGCGAAACTTCCAAACACGGATTTCACGTCCATCCAAGCCGTAACGGCGTTGACGAAAGAATACCGGACCGGGCGACGTGAACTTCACCAGCGCCGCAATGATGAGCATGGGAAGACCAAGCACAACAAGTCCAACCAATGCAAGTGCCACATCGGCAACTCGCTTGGCGACTCCATCCACACCAAAAAGTGGATTCTCAAACACGCTCACCGCAGGCAATCCGCCCATGCTGATCCACCGCGCGTGCAGCAATTCAAAAACGAAAAAGTCTGGAACAATATAAACGGACACGGTCGTGTCACTGAGCTCATCGAGCAGCGTGCGGATACGCGCTTCGGCACGCATCGGTAACGTAATCAACACTGTATCGATCTCACCGCTGCGAGACTTTGCGACCAAATCACCAAGACTTCCTTGACGAAGCACGTTTGAGAGTCGTGATTCCGGCGTGGTATCGCGTTCCATTTGGCGATCGTCAAAAAAACCGATAACTTCTAAACCAAGGGTTGGCTCGTCGGCAATATTCGTAGCGGTTTGATGACCCAGTGGATTCATCCCGGCAATCGCAACACGACGTTTTCCAATTCCGTGTCGCAGCATCCCATGTTGGACAATCCGCAAGCACATCCGTCCCAAACCGATCATCGCAGGCACCATCAGCGCCCAACTCATCACGTTCACACGCGAAAAATAAGCACCCGAGCGAGTCGCAAATGCCAAGAAGGCAAGCACCATGACTGCAAACATCCAAGTGGTTACGATCGCCGTTATTTCTTCATTCGGTGATCCACTTTGGCCACGACGTTGCAACCCGGTTAAATGCGAGACTAACTGGAAGACGACGACCGCAATCAATCCTAGCGCCAACGAGGCATCATCGACCTGGCCGTTAACGACCCATCGGACAATCGCAAGCGATGCCAGGATAGCGCATGCGTCAAGGAATGGTTGTACGAACTCGCACAAACGACGCGGTTGAGTGATCGCGAATCGGGTCAGCATGGCAGAAGAAAAGACTGGAGTATTAAATCAGACTCGAAGGACCGGTCCTTCTGCCAAAGACTAGGTTGCAGAATGTACAGTGGCAAACAAATCGAACCAGTCCAAACCAAGATCCACTGAAGTCGCCTGGTGCGTCAACGATCCGCAGCTGATTCGATTCACACCAGTTCGTGCGATCGCAGCAATCGTATCGATTCTCACGTTCCCAGATGCCTCCAACTCCACCGCTGGTGCGATCCGATCGCGCATTGAGACCGCAGCGACCATGTCGGATAACGAAAAATTGTCGACGAGCACAATATCCGGTCCAACCGGTAATACCTGCTCCAGCTGAGCAAGCGAATCTACTTCGACTTCGACAATCGCCGGCGCGACCATATTTTCGACTTGGCTAGATCGCCAACGAATGGCTCGCTCGGTTGCCTCGGCAATGTCTAGTGGTCCCGAGGCACCTCCGCCCAAAGCAAGGTGATTGTCTTTGATCAAGAATCCGTCATACAAGCCAGCACGATGATTGCGTCCGCCGCCACACCGTACCGCGTATTTCTCGAGACGTCGCCAACCAGGCGTCGTCTTGCGAGTGTCGTAAAGATGCGAGTTCGTCCCAGCGATTTCAGCGACATAGGTTTGTGTGAGTGTCGCGATGCCACACATCCGGCTCAACAGATTCAAGATGACTCGCTCGCTCGTCAACAGATCTCGCACATTTCCACGAAGCTTCGCGAGAACCGTTCCTGCTTGAATCAGGTCGTTGTCGGTTGCCAAGACCTCAAGTTCGATGTCCGCTTGGAATTCTTCGATGATCCAAGGAAGCACCGCTAGCCCAGCGACAACGCCACTTTGACGCGAAACGATTTGACAGCCGCCACGACTTTCCGGCGAAATCAAACACACGGTTGTCCAATCGACTGCGCGATCCAAATCCTCAGCGATCGCCAATCGAACCAATTGGCTAACGTCGTTTCGCATCAGCTCGTCGACTTCGACGGAAGCGTAATCTTTCATTGCTAGCTTGGCCTAAACAGGGTTTTGCGGATTTTGGACAGTGGTGCGCGCACGAGTACTTTTGGGTGAGAATGTGAGTTATAACATTTCGGTATGGGAACCCGTGAGGACTCGCCGAATCGCCTAACGCCGTTTCATCGCGGAGGAATCCAGCGTTTGCTGGTTGTGATCGCAATCACCAGCGTGATCTGGATCTCCCTGCGACCGAAAACACATGAAACAACAACGCTTCCGAAGCGAATCTCATCGCCGCTCTTGCAAGTCAATGTCAACGAAGCAGATGAGCGGGAACTGTCGCTACTGCCATCCATCGGACCGACGATCGCTCGACGAATCATCGAAAATCGCGACCGTCATGGCCCATTTCAGTCGCTTGACGATTTGGGACGGGTTCACGGAATTGGCGAAAAAAGCATTGAAAAACTGAGGGTGTTTTGTCGGACGGACGAGCCAACTCCATCGGCAGCAATAGCCCAAACACCCTAGGATCGGCTAGGATTGCCAGTGTCGGTCGACTGGATGATCGCGTCGCTAGCGTTCCAAGAACGTGATTCAACCAACCTCTAAGGAACATCGTGCATGCCCGCTTCGGAAATTGAGCTGATCGAAGACTTGCCGCCAGCACAATTTCGCCTACACAGACCCTTTCCACCGGCAGGCGACCAACCCAGCGCCATTGAAGCTCTGACCCGTGGATTCGAATCGGGCAAACGCACACAGGTGCTACTCGGTGCAACCGGAACGGGAAAAACGTACACGATGGCGAACGTCATCGCGAACGTCGGTCGCCCCGCGTTGATCCTCAGCCACAACAAAACGCTCGCTGCGCAACTCTACAGCGAATTCAAAGAGTTCTTTCCTGAAAACGCAGTCCACTATTTCGTTAGCTATTACGACTACTACCAGCCCGAAGCGTATATCCCACAGCGGGACGTCTACATCGAGAAAGACTCGTCGGTCAACGAGGAAATTGACCGACTCCGTCTGGCGACCACAAGTTCGCTTGTCAGCCGTCGGGATGTGGTCATTGTCGCATCGGTTAGCAGCATTTACGGCCTCGGGTCGCCCAAAGACTACAAGGCACTTGTCGTCGGCTTGCATCAAGGCGACTCTACGCGGCGCGACCATTTGTTACTCAAACTTGTGGATGTGCTTTACGAACGCAATGACATCGCTTTCGAACGTGGCAAGTTTCGCGTTCGCGGCGATTCGATCGAACTTTGGCCAACGTATGAAGAGTTCGCCTATCGCATCGAAATGTGGGGCGACACGATTGAACAGATCTCCATCATCAAACCCGTCACCGGCGAAACCATCCGCACGCTTGACCATGTTTTCATCTACCCCGCCAAGCACTTCGTGATGCCTGAAGACCGCGTCCAGCGTGCGATTCAAATGATCCGCGAAGAACTCAAGGAACAAGTGGAGGTGTTCCAAAGTCGTGGCAAGCTGCTCGAAGCCCAACGGATATCCGCAAGAACACGGTTCGACTTGGAGATGCTCAGCGAAGTCGGTCACTGTCCGGGTATCGAGAATTACAGCCGCCCCCTCTCGGGCAAACCGCCTGGTTCACCACCAGATACCCTCTACGAATTTTTTCCGGAAGACTTTGTCACGTTTGTCGACGAGTCGCACGTCACGGTCTCTCAAGTCCGCGCGATGTACGCAGGCGACCGAAGTCGCAAGACGACACTCGTCGAACACGGTTTCCGTTTACCCAGCGCCTTGGATAATCGCCCCTTGAAGTTCGAAGAATGGGAAGCGGTGACGAAACAGATTTGTTTTGTCAGTGCGACGCCAAGTGACTATGAACTGGAACGCACGGGCGGCGAAGTCGTTGAGCAAATCATTCGTCCCACCGGCTTGCTCGATCCGGTCATTGAAATCGTTTCGGCGCGCGGCCAAGTCAATCATCTACTCGATGAAATTCGCTTGCGTTCGGCGCAAGACGAGCGGGTTCTTGTAACAACCCTGACCAAACGTTTGGCCGAAGACCTATCCACCTACTTGCAGGAAAAAAACGTGCGCTGTCGCTGGTTGCACAGCGAACTCGATGCGTTTGAACGCGTCGAACTGCTCCAGGAACTTCGCGCCGGTCACTTTGATTGCCTCATCGGTGTGAACCTGCTTCGTGAGGGTCTCGATCTCCCCGAAGTCTCACTGGTTGCCATTTTAGATGCAGACAAAGAAGGGTTCTTGCGAAGCGAAACGAGTCTCGTGCAAACGATCGGCCGGGCAGCCCGAAACGTGAATTCGAAAGTCATCCTCTACGCCGACAAAGTAACCAACTCCATGAAGTTGGCGATCGAAGAAACCGAACGGCGTCGTGCGGTCCAACAAACCTACAACACCAAGCACGGCATCACACCCACGACGATTAAGAAGAAGATTCGAGCGGGCATCGAAACCGAAGCGGCCAAGCGACGCAAGACAAACGAAGCGGCACAAAGTGACACCAACGCAATCTACATTACGTTGGAATACGTCGAGGCCCTGGAGCAAGAAATGCTAGCCGCAGCCGAAAACCTCGAGTTCGAGCGAGCGGCATCGATCCGCGACCGTGTTCTCCAATTACGCGATCACATCGGCAAGCCGTTGTCCGATGTCGAACTCACGAGCAAGCCCAACGACGCCAACGGAAAACAACGCAAAAAGCGAAAGGGCACCGGCGGCGGAAACCGCACTCGCGTGCCCAAACCGAATCGTGGATAGCGTGCCCAAACCTAGCGAGCAAGCTCGAACGGGATGACCGATTGGCCGTACTTTTTCCCGTTGAGATCTTCGATCGTCAACTGCAATCGATAGTTCCCGCCGTCCAAATCTTTCGGCAGGTACATTTGGTAGGCGATGAAGTAGTCCCGCAAGTAGTTATTGGAGACTTGACGATCAGCCGGTAACAATTGGCTCGCGACCTTAGCTCCCGCTTCATTGAATACGTCATAGCTGCCTTGCAAATTCGTTTCAAAGCCATTCGCCACCTTGGACGCGACAAAGTTTTCGATCTCGCAATAAAGGATTACTTGTTGACCGGGTTTGAACCGCTTGTTCGCAAACTTTTTGATTTGGCCATAGGATTCGATCTCGGTGCAAAACGCGAGTGACCGCACATCGAGCGAGTCCGTGGCGGCGGCGAGTTGTGTCGTCGCTTCACGGAGTTGGGGCAGTGCGGCACTGAATCGTCGTCCAGGAACAGGATGACCATCCGGATCAATGATCGTCCACAAACCAAGCAATTGGTGACGCAGATATTCCTGTTCGTTTTCCGCCATCCCGTCAACACGGCTAACCGCGTCATCGATGTGACCGGACAGCACCATCAAGTGACGCAACATCACGAGCCGTCGGCTGCGATTCGCGTCCGATTCGTCGGGTGTCGATTTGCTCAATCGACCCAGTAATTCGTCATACAGTTGACTTTCCGATAGAGACGCGACGTCCAAGACATCACCGCTTGACACGCTCTTGGCTGCCTCAGCGTTTACCGGCACGGGCACGGACGGTGATACCGATGCAGCGACTGGGGACGCAGCGAGAGATGGAGGCGACGAGAGAGTCGAAGCAATCGCGCCGGACACCGTCTCTTGAGACTTCGGCTCACTTTTGTGGCTGAGTGAAGAATGCGCTCCGGTTGATGGGACATCCTTTGCCACTTTGTTAAGCGATTCGACGTGAACTTCTTCGTCACTCACGTGCGAAGCAGTTTTCGTCGCCAGATGATCCACCGACGCGTCCTCGATGTAGTGTGACAGCGACGCACTGGCGGAATCGCTCAGGTTCTCGTCAGTCTTATCGTCGGTCGCATGCGCAACATGAACCGCCGAATTCAGTGAACCCGATTGCTTTGATGTGGATGCGGTCTCATTGGCGACAGTTTCATTGAACGATGCTTGGAGCACATCGCCCACGCTCTGTGAACTGGTGCCCAGATTGGCGTTGATACCCGAGTTGGCGTTAGTACCCGGGTTGGCGTTGGAACCCGAGCGCGACGTCGCAGCGATCAGTTGACGCAGCGCCAACTGCTGGACTTCGGGTGGACTGTTCTTGAACGCTTCGAACATTTCGCTCGTACCAGCGGGCAATTGTTGGGGATCGAGCTGAGCTGAATCCTTGTTCGGATTCGAACTGATGGTTCGATGAACGGACTCGACTTGAGTGTTCCCCTCACGAACAAGCGTTCGACCTGTTGGCATGGACCGATTTTCTGTCGACAGGTTGGCATCTGCCGCATATTGCATCGTCTTGGTCGTGGCCGTCGAGACCGATCGAACCGCCGCCGATGAGTCATCGATGTGGCTAACCGCTGCGACGCGTCCTTCGGTTTCCACATCATTCGACGCTTTGGCCATTTGGCTCTTTGAGCCAGATGAGATTTGTGGAGGCACTTCCGAACCGACTCGAGGTTTGGCGGTTGCTAGACGTTGAGGAGGCGCGTCATATTCCGGCAACTCAAGCGAAGGGTCATGCGTCACTTGGACGGAACGAGCCATCGGATATGAGCCACGGCAACCCGATAACATTGCAACCAACGCAGCCAAACACAGCGTACCTCGGCACAAGCACACGAGGCGGTGTGACGTGGCCTGGGAGGACACCGTTGGTAATGAAAGCACACGCAACGAAATGGCGTTCAAGACGACCGCATTCGAAGAATCAGTGCTCGATTGGCTCGATCGCCAAGGGCGAGAAAGCATCCTTGCCTCGCAAAAAACGTATGAAAATCTCTCGCGGTCTTACGGTGGACCGTCAAACGTCGAGTCTAGATTCCTTCCCAGAACGACATTGTTATGGACACTACGCTTTTTGCGAGATCGTATCAACGGCAAAGAATTCGCAACACGCGGACTTACCAATTGTTCATCAGTAAAGATCGTCGGGTGGGGTCGATTCAGGCAAATTGGAGCCGTGGATCGTCCAAACCAAGTCGCTTCATCTTCTTGTAAAGCGTGGTGCGGTTGATTTGCAGCATGTCTGCTGTCGAAGCACGATTCCAATGATGTTGGCGAAGTGCTTGCAAAATAATCTCTCGCTCGGGTGCCTCAAGGGCGTCCGCCAAACTCATGCCGTGCGTTGATTGAGGAATCGCAGCAATTGCCGCCTGAGTCGGCGTCAAACCCGTCGTAAAAGCACCCGACACAGAAAACGGGTCGGAGTTCCTACCCAACAGCTCCGGTGGCAAGTCCTCCAGTGACAATGTCGAATTGCGTGACAACAACACCGCTCGTTCGACAACGTTCTCAAGCTGGCGAATATTACCAGGCCAGCTGTACTGCATCATGACTTGCATCGCATCACGATCGAAGCTAGCAACCTCGCGACCGCTCGCCTCAGCCGCCTCACGAAGAAAGTGGTCCACCAACAATGGAATGTCACCGGCACGTTCGCGAAGCGACGGAAGAACAATATTGATGACGTTGACGCGATAGTACAAGTCTTGCCGGAATGTCCCCTGGGCAACGGCTTGCGTCAGGTTTTCGTTGGTCGCGAGGATCACACGGGTGTTCACCGAGTGCGTGACCGTTCCACCAAGTGGTTCGAACTGAAATTCCTGGAGAACACGCAGCAACTTCACCTGCATCGCCGGTGTTGCGGTCGCGATCTCATCGAGGAAGAGTGTCCCATGGTCGGCCAGTTGGAACTTACCATCCTTGTTATGGTTGGCACCGGTGTAAGCGCCAGCCACGTGGCCAAACAGTTCACTCTCAAGCAGCGTATCGGGCAACGCGCCACAAGCAACCTCGACGAACGGGCCAGCCCGGCGGGAAGACCGCGAGTGGATGGCACGAGCAATCATGCTCTTGCCCGTTCCGTTTTCTCCGGTGATCAGGATGGAGGCGCGTGCATCCGCGACGCTATCAATGGTTTCGAAAATCTTCAGCATTCGGTAGTCGTGGCTGAGGATATTTTCTAAACCGGATCGTCGATCAAGCTGGTTTCGCAGCGCCTCGTTCTCACGAGTAATCTCTCGCTCGGACATGGCTCGCTCAATCGCCAGCGCCAACTCATCGTCAATGATCGGCTTGGTCAACAAATCGAACGCCCCGGCGCGTACCGCCGATATCGCGGTGTCCGGCGTCGCATAACCCGTCATCACAAGCACAGCCGTATCCGGATGATGCTTCTTGGCGTAACCGATTAATGTGAACCCGTCTTCACCGTCTAGACGCAGATCCGTAATCAACAAATCGAATGCGCCACGCTTGAGTCGTCCCTTGGCCTCGTCAATGCAACTTGCTGTTTCAACCTCATAGGATTGCTCACGCAGCCACTCGGCCATCGATTGGTTCAAGTGGTGGTCGTCGTCCACCAACAGAATAGATGTCGATTTGGGCTTCATCAGATTTCCAGGGCAACAGCAGCTCGAAGTCGATATTTTTTCTGGAAAACGTCCGGAACTGCACAGCACCGAACTTTCACCACTGGTATCTAGGTCACAAATTGCGACTGTCCAAATTTCAGCTGTTTCTGTTGCCCAAATTCTCGTCTTGCCGCTCGAAGGCCAGACGACACTGAACACAATGCACCCCCAAAGAGGCTAAAATCCATGTCTCTGCAATGAGTGCAAGTCGTTTGTGGCGAACAACTTGTAACCCAAGCCCCTCTAGCAGCAACAAGAGAAACAGTGAACAATCGTCGATGACGAGAATGGCGTTGGGAATGACAATGGGAATGGACATTCCCAGCCCTTTCGGCAAATTGCAATCAATAGGCAAAATAGGGCTATGGGGATAAGGGTATTTGCAGTTGACGACCACGACGTAGCGCTGAGTGGTCTTCGCGACCAACTTCAGCTTGCCGGGTTGCAACTCGTTGGAACGGCAGCAACGGGCAGAGAAGCGATCGAGCACCTGAAGTTGCTCGAAGTGGATGTCATTCTGATCGACGTTCGGATGCACGACATGGATGGTTTGGCAACGCTAGAAAGTGTTCGAGCGAGCTATCCGGACACCCCGGTCGTCATGCTGAGCGCCTATGACAATCCAACTTATGTCGCGCGCGCAGTCGCCTTGGGTGCGTGCGAGTACATTCTCAAGACAGCGGACAGCCAAACGACGCGTCAAGCCATTGAACGTGCCTTTCGTCGCGACGCTGCTCACCCCAACGGAAATCTCGCTCGCGTCCACTCCCATATGCAACGCGACATCGATATATCGAAGTTGCCAAAGAATATGCCGCTGACTAGCCGCGAAGCGCAAGTCCTCAAGCACGTCGCGCTGGGACTGAGCAATAAAGAAATTGCCCAATCGTTGGCGATCAGCGTGGAAACAGTGAAAGAACACGTGCAAAACATTTTGCGAAAGATTAAAGCAAAGGATCGCACCGACGCAGCGGTACAGGCCATCCGCAGTGGTTTGTTCGACCTATAACCGTCCACTGCTCTAAAAATCCGCCGATACAAAAAACGCTTCGAACCTGATGACATGCGAAGCGTTTGGATGATCCGAATTCGATCTATGACCGGGCTTGGCCGGTTAGACCTCGATGACATCACAGCCCATCCACGGACGCAGCACGGCGGGCACGTTGATACTTCCGTCGGCCCGTTGGTGATTCTCGATGACAGCGATCATCGCACGACCTGTTGCCACAGCGGTCCCATTGAGCGTATGCACAAACTCGGTCCCCTTCACTGCTGGACGCCGAAAACGAACGTTTAATCGGCGAGCTTGGTAGTCCGTACAGTTACTCGTACTCGTGACTTCGCCCCATTCGCCCGCTTCACCGCGACCCGGCATCCAAGCTTCAAGATCGAACTTGCGATACGCTGGGCCACCCAAATCGCCACTCGCGGTATCAATGACGCGATACGGTACTTCGAGTTGGTCAAAGATTTCGCATTCAAGACTTCGCATTTCCTCGTGCAGTGCGTCGCTTTGGTCGGGAGTGCTGAATGCGAACATCTCCACTTTGGTAAATTGGTGGACGCGATAAAGCCCCTTCGAAGCTCGCCCGGCTGCGCCGGCTTCGGTACGGAAACAGTGGCTTAGCCCGCACAAACGAATGGGCAGTTTTTCCAAGTCCAGAGTTTGATCCGCCATCATGCCACCGAGCGGAATCTCCGCCGTCGCCACCAAGTTCAACTCCGTATTTTCAATACTATAGATTTGCGTTTCCGGTCCCCGCGGGTTGAATCCGGTGCCGTGCAAAATACTCGTCAGCGCCAAGTCGGGTGTCGAGACAGGCGTAAAGCCACGACTCGACAAGAAGCTCACAGCAAATTGCTGGAGCGCCAAATCCATTCGCACCGCAGCGTTCTTGAGGAAGTAAAAACCAGCGCCAGCGACACGCGCCCCAGCCTCGAAATCAAACAAGTCATGCAACTCACCGAGTTGCAAATGGTCGCGCGCGGCGAAATCGAACTGGGGTTGCGACGTCTTTCCGCGTCCGACTTCAACAGCGTCGTCTTCGCCTCCCTCGGGCACGTCCGGGTGCGTCAGGTTCGGTATCGTTACCAGGATCTCCGAGAGCGACTGTTCAAGTTCCTGTTCACGTCGGCCAGCTTCGTCTTTTTGGTCGCGAAGCTCTCGCCCCTTGGCAATGATCGCTTCACGCTCCGCCGGGTCTTTCGCCCCACCGATACTTTTGCTGACTTCGTTGGCTTGGCGGTTCAAGTCTTGTGCGAGCTGCGACACTTGCAACCGTTCTTGCTCAAGCTTCACGAGCATGTCGATGTCGCATGGAACACCGCGACGTCGACAGTTTTCACGAACAAGGTCTGGGTTTTGAAGAATGTATTTTCGATCGAGCATCTTGTATTCGTTTTTATAAAGTTGGCGTTATTTCAGTTGACCGATAGTTTGCCACAGCATCGCCGAAGCGTGGATGCCGCGATGGTAGTCTTCGAGACGGAATTTTTCGTCGGGGCTATGTGCGTTGTCATCCGAAAGGCCCCAACCCAATAGCAAACAATCACACAGAAGCGTCTGTTGAAATTGAGTCACGATCGGAATCGAGCCGCCTTCGCGAATCATGACGGGCTCTCGACCAAAAGCGGCCTGGATGGCGTCGCACGCGGCCTGCATGAACCGGCTGCTGCGATCCGCGAGGAACGCGCCGGCTCCGTGGCCCACCTTGAGTTTCCATGTGATGCCCAGGGGTGCATGTTGCGTCAAATGCTCGCGAATGACTGCGGCGATCTTCGCGGGTGATTGGTGGGGAACGAGACGACAGCTAAATTTTGCGAGCGCCGTCGATGGGATAATCGTCTTCACGCCCTCGCCTTGGTGGCCACAGACGAGACCGTTGATGTCGAGCGTTGGACGTGCCCAACGACGTTCGTCGGTCGTGAAGCCCGCTTCACCGAACGTGGCACAAACGCCCGTGTCGGATTGGAAACTCGCGTCGTCTTGCGGCAGTTGCCTCCACGCCTCGCGTTCTTCTGGAGCGAGTGATTCGACTTCGTCATAGAAACCCGGAGCTTGAATGCGACCGGTTGCGTCGACGAGCGACGACATCAAATGCACAAGCGCGATCCCCGGATTCATGACCGCGCCTCCAAACGAACCGCTGTGCAAATCTCGGTCGGGGCCCGTCACCTCGAGTTCGAATGTGACGATACCTCGCAAGCCGTACGTGATCGCTGGAACGCCGTCCGCGTACTGGCTACTGTCACTGATCACGACACAGTCACACGCCAAACGATCTTTCAATCTCGGCAGAAACGCTTCGAGATTTTGGCTGCCGACTTCCTCTTCACCCTCCACAAGAAACTTCACTTGCAAGGGAAGTGCCTCGCCTCGGGAGAGCCAATCGCAAACACTTTGAATGTGCGTCAGCACCTGGCCTTTGTCATCCGTTGCGCCGCGCGCATAGAGATTGCCGTTGCGAATCGTGGGCTCGAACGGCCCACTCGTCCATTTTTCGAGCGGCTCAGCGGGCTGGACATCATAATGCCCATACACCAGCACGACGGGAGCCCCCGGCACAGGCGGCGTTTGTGCCAGCACGAGCGGGTTGCCATCGGTCGCAATCTGTTCGGTTTCAAGTCCGGCCGCTTGAAACTTCCGCGTCACCCAATCCGCCGCTGCTTGGACATCCGCGATGTGCCTCGGATCGCTGCTGACACTTGGAATCCGAAGCCAATCCACAAGCTCGCTCACGTGCCGCTCACGTTCACAGTCCGAAGGTCGCGAGATCGTCATAGGAATTCAAACCGGTTGAGGAAACAGGGTAAAACGGGCTCAGACTAGGGGCTGCCGAGCCGTAAAATGCTGGCAAAAGTCAGCCAGATTGCGATCAAATAGGACTGCCACAGCCACACCCCGGGCGCTACAATATACATCCGCGAAGTCTTGCGCAAACGACGGGCAATCAAGCATCCTCACGAAAGCCGATTCGTCGCGAATATTGATTTGTTGCATCCCCAGTGTCACTCAAAGTTAGAAATTCAAGAAGGAGCGCAGCACGCGATGGCTGATCATCAAACCGCTGTGATGGAACCGGAAACCGCTGAGCCACACTCGCATGAGCCCCAGCTGAAACGAACGCCCAAGCAAAAGAAAAAGCCCAAGCAACAACCGCGATACAATGTCATTCTTTGGGATGATACCGATCACAGCTACGATTACGTCATCACCATGATGAAAGCTGTTTTTCGACATCCGATCGAAAAAGGCTACCAAATTGCCAAAGAAGTGGACTCGTCAGGTCGCGCTATCTGTCTAACCACGACGCTGGAGCACGCAGAACTCAAACGGGAGCAAATTCATTCTTATGGCAAAGATGAAATGATCTCTCGCTGCAAAGGAAGCATGTCAGCCACCATCGAGCCTGTGCCTGGTAGCTAACCAACGACTCGGAAAATGACCAGCTCAAAAATCACTTCACGCTGCCCTGAATGACCCAAGCCGTGAACGGTGACTCAATCGTGAACGTTTGAGCGGCGGGGGAGAGCGAGGCTCCCGCCGAGCTGTTACCCACCTACCGAACGGTTACTCACCAGCCGAGCTGTTATCCACCAGCCGAGCTGTTACTCGCCAGCCATGCGCATCTTCGCTCGAGCGCGACTGAGCAGGGGCCCAATACTGTTCTCGGTCAAACCTGCGACTTGGCTAATCTCTTGGTAGCTCTTGCCTTCCAAGTGGAACATGCGAACCACGTTCGCTTCCTGGGGATCTAAGCGCAGCAGAAGTTGCTGGACCTCTTGTTCGTTCTGAATGCGAGTCGGTTCGACATCGATTGCCGTGGCGGTCTGGTCCATCCGCCCCAAACGCTGGTGACCGTTTCGTTGTTGGCTGATCAACCGTCGAACAATCACTCGTCTCGAAATGACGGTCAAATAGGTCGCGAGCGAACAGTTACGACGAAATCGTCGCAAGACAGCCAAATCGTCCCTGAGGATCGCAAGAAACACGTCCGCGACAAGGTCGTCGCGAGTGGACGCGTCGATGGCGAGCCCACGCGATTCTGCCGTGTGGTTGGCGACGTGGACAACCAAGCCCAGAAATCGATCGGCAAAGTCTTGCCAAGCGCGTGGTGAGCCGTCCAGGCACCGCTGTAGGAGTTGGCGATCAACCTCAGAAAGACTCACTGGTGCATTACCATCGATTCTGGATAAGCGAACAACCGCGATCCGTCTTGAAAACTAGCTGAAACTGTCCCAAAGACCGTTTCAACACCCTCAATCCCTGCCATAAATACTCTGTCCGTCATTGCCGGTACATCTTGCATAGTAGGTGCGACACCCATCGGCTGCAAGCTTTCGAGACCGAAGCCGCCTTGTTTCGGTGTTTACGCACTCGAAACAGCCCCAATTGCACCCCAAGCAACCTACAAAATAGTTACGAGGCTGTGCGTCTTTAGAACGTAGGGTGGGTCGAGCGGCGTTAGCCGCGCTGACCCACCATCGTTTTCGACGATTTGCGGTTGGTGGGTCTGCATCGCTAACGCGTCTTGACCACCCGACAAAACTACAAAACATCACAGCCTCTACGGGAGACAGCTGGTCAGGCGATTAGCCCAATCGCATTGCAGCGGTCTCGTCGCTTCCCGTGATTGTAGGCAAAAGCGGTTTGGATAGGCACATTGCGTGACCTACGTTTCTACAGGCCATACTTTTTAGCTCCAGATTCCTCGATAGAATCAGCATGACCGATACAACCCCAACCAGTTCTGGCGATACATTGTTTCCAACGTACTCGCACGCGCTGAATCCCGAACCCATTCCGCTCAAGCCCGTCACGTCTAATGACTCAGCCGGCGTCTCAGCCGATGACTCAACCAGGCCGATAGCGACCCCTGAAACGCCCACTCGAGTCAATCAACTTCTGGTTGGATTGCGCGATGTGGCATTCGAATCCCAGACGTCCGATCACAACAATGTGAAGCACGAGAACCACCTTGCGGTGGTTCGACTCGGCATGGCGACTTCGCTGTTCTACGCCCTCCGCGCCAAACACGCACCGACAGCCTCGCACAGCCTCCGAGTAGCTTTGTCGTGTTCGGCATGGTGCCAACGCCTCGGCCTAGATGATCATTCTCGCGATCGCATTGAAGTAGCCGGATTGCTACACGACATCGGCAAGATTGGTATCCCGGACCAAATCCTAAGAAAACCTGGCAAGCTCACGGTCGAAGAACAATTGCTCATGGACAGCTGCGCTCAAGCAGGTTGTGCGATTGTCCAGGGATGCACATCCGATGTGGAACTGTTGGATGTCATTCAACTTTCGGGCACCTGGTTCAACAGCCGCCGATTCGGTGATTCGATGCGAGGAGACGCACTTCCCTTGGGTGCCCGCTTGCTTTCGATTGCCAACGCTTTTGATTCGATGACAACCGATCACATCTATCGTCGTGCCCTCAGCCGCGAACGTGCATGCGAGCAACTGATCGATGGTGCGGGAACACAATTCGATCCTGAACTTGTCGTGGACTACATTCGCTTCACCGAACACCAAGCGGAGACGGTTCAGTCATCGGTCATCACACGCTGGCTGCAACAGCTTCGTCCGGACTCAGCAAGCAACTTCTGGTCTGCGCCGTCGCACCGAAATTCGAACGACCACCACCACGGCGACGAGCAGCTTTTTTATTCACAACTTCTCTCGCAATTGAATGACGGCATCGCATTCACCGACAATCAGGGCAACGTGACGCATTGGAATGATTCGCTCGACCGCATGACCGGCATCGGAAGCGATGGAATGATCGGAAAGTCTTGGGACGGACCATCGGTCGGAATCACATCGGCAAGCAACGACTCTGAACCAACAAGTTGCCCCGTCAAGATGTGCTTGCGCACCCAATCGCAACAAGTCCGAACAATGTCGATCAAATCTCCCGGCGGCACCGAAACACCCGTCCAAGTACGCGTCTCGCCGGTCGTTGGTAAAGTCCCAGGCTCGTTTGGCACCATCGTGGTGATCCGCGACCTGTCCGACCAAGCAAACATGCAACAACGCTTGGAGTCCCTACACCTTCAAGTGACTCGCGACGCGCTAACCGGTATCGCCAATCGAGCTGAACTCGATCGCCGACTCAGCGAGCTAGCCGGTATCGCGATGGGTGGCGGAACAACCTTCAGCCTCATCATTTGCGACATTGACCATTTTAAACGCGTCAACGATACCTACGGACACCCGGCAGGCGACGAAGCACTGATTAAGTTTGCCGAAGTGCTTTCGAGCTTCAGCCGCGGTGACGACTTAGTCGCTCGCTACGGAGGCGAGGAATTCGTTTTCTTGGCCGTCGGATGCGACAACGCAACGGCAGCGAAGCGTGCCGAGGCAATTCGCGAAAAGCTAGAAAAGACTCCGCTGCCGAGCCTTGGAAACAATGCCGTCACAGCAAGCTTTGGCGTGACCCAATTCCAGGCGGGCGATCGCGCGGAAACCATTCTCGCTCGAGCCGACCGAGCTTTACTCCGGGCCAAGGACAACGGTCGCAACCGAGTCGTGCGTCTGGGAGCCGACGGCACAGGCGGCGAAGCGACGTCAGTAAAACGAACGTGGTTGAGTTGGTTCAATCCAAGTGAACGGCGGCCCGACCGCGAGGTAGATATCTTCACACCAGTTCCAGTGGAGTTGGCGATCGAAAAACTCAAAGGGTTTATTGCTGACCATGGCGCCGAGATTTTGACGGTCAATGCAAACCAAGTTTCGATTCGAGTCAACTCCGTGTGCTCGATCGGCGGACGCCGCCGAGTCGATCAACAAATAGCACTCAACGCAGTGCTAACGCTGAGTGAAGAGAAACCTGATGCTATCAAACGACGCAACGGATCCAATGTGACGATGGTCCCTCGAAGTGGCCACACCAAGATCCACGTGCAAATTAAACCGATTCGCAACCGAGATCGTCGCCGCAGCGAATTGACGGCTTGTACGGATTCTGTCATCTCGAGTCTGAAGAGCTATTTCATGGGCGAAATCATCGTCGAAGGCGACACATAGTCCTTCACCGCCTTGCAGGGACTCGCCGCATCGTTATCGTGAAGGGTCACTCGTTTCGACTGATTTTCACGTATAGCGGAGCTTGCCACCATGGCCTACACCCTTCCCAGCCTTCCCTACGCCTACAACGCCCTCGAGCCGCACCTTGACGCGCGGACGATGGAAATTCACCACACCAAGCATCACCAGGCCTACATCACCAAGGTTAATGACGCGATCGCTGGCACTCCGCTCGAAAGCAAATCGATCGAAGACCTGATCGCGGACCTCGCCAAAGTGCCTGATGACAAACGTGGTGCTGTTCGCAACAACGGTGGCGGTCACGCCAACCACTCGCTGTTCTGGACCGTGATGGGCCCCGGAAAAGGCGGTTCGCCAAGCGGTGACCTAGCTGCCGCCATCGATTCAACCTTCGGCTCGCTCGACAAGATGAAGGAACAATTCAATAACGCGGCTGCCACACGCTTCGGCAGCGGTTGGGCATGGCTCTACGTCGAAGGCGGCAAGTTGAAGGTCGGCAGCACTGCCAACCAAGACAGCCCGCTGATGGGTCAAGCCGTTGCTGGCATCGCTGGCACACCACTGCTCGGCCTCGACGTTTGGGAACACGCGTACTACCTCCACTACCAAAACCGTCGCCCTGACTACTGCACCGCGTTCTGGAACGTCGTCAATTGGGACGAAGTGGCCAAGCGTTTCGCCGCAGCCTAGTGCTTTGTGCAATGGCTTTGTGCAATGGCTTTGACAAGATCGGCTTCGACCAGATCTGAGCCAAACTGAGTCGGAGCCAACGACACCTGGCTCACCCTGAAATCGAAGACGCATCCCAGACGTCATTTGGAAACGAATGACGTCTGTTTTTTTGCCTTGTGATAAGTCTCACTAGCGTCCACCGGTTTCCACCCTCGTCCTACTGGCGTCCTACCGACGCTCGCATCCCTAAAAAACAAGGCGTCGCCTTTTCGGGCGACGCCTTGTGGCGTTTCATTTGCTTAGCTTGCCGGATGCGTCACACGTGATACATCACGAGCCGATGAAGCGATTACTCGCTGGACGATTGAAACAGTGGCCCTTCGCCACCGCCCAAACCACCCTTGAGCTCGCCTTCGGCTGCAGCCACAGCTTGAACCTCAGCAGCTTCGGCTTCCGCTGCAGCTCGCTCTTGCTCTTCGCCCCAGCTGACTCGTTTGAGTGACAAGCCGATCTTGCGTTCGTCCGTGTCGACTCGCAATACCTTGACTTCGATCGCATCGCCGACCTTGACGACTTCTTCGGGGTCTTCGACCTTGTGCTCAGCCAACTCGCTGATGTGCAACAAGCCTTCGAGGCCGTCTTCCAAGCCGATGAAGACACCAAAGTTGGTGATCTTGGTGACCGTACCACTAACCAATTGGCCAGGTTGATACTTGTCGGGAATGTCGCCATCCCATGGGTCGTTGTCGAGTTGCTTCAAGCCCAGAGCAATACGACGACGTTGCTCGTCGACGCTGAGCACCTTGCACTTGATCTCTTGGCCCTTCTCGAGCAATTCGCTCGGATGACCAATCTTGCGAGTCCATGACATGTCGCTGACGTGAAGCAAGCCGTCGATGCCTTCTTCGAGTTCGATGAACGCACCGTAATTGGTGAGGTTACGCACCTTGCCGGTGACATCCGCACCTTCTGGGTAACGCTCGATGACTTCGTCCCACGGATTCTTTTGCGTTTGCTTCATACCGAGCGACAACTGCTGGCCTTCGGGGTCGACGCCAAGAATCTTGACTTCGATCTTGTCGCCAATGTTGACCAACTCGCTGGGGTGATTGACTCGCTTGGTCCAGCTCATCTCGCTGATGTGAACCAAACCCTCGATGCCTGGTTCGAGCTTCACGAACGCACCGTAGCTCATCACGTTGACGACTTCGCCCATGTGCGTGCTCTCGACA
Organism: Pirellulaceae bacterium; assembly: GCA_041739875.1. GTDB lineage: Bacteria > Planctomycetota > Planctomycetia > Pirellulales > Pirellulaceae > JBBSJZ01. Next base: position 9,261 of record JBGSNA010000208.1, on the reverse strand, counting down.
GGATACTTGCCCTCGATGTTTTCCCACGGGTTGCGATCTTTTTGCTTCAAACCCAAAGCGATCTTTTGCTTTTCGCGATCGATATGCAGCACCTTGACTTCGATCTCTTGATCGATCGAAACCATTTCGGTTGGGTGACCGATTCGCTCCCAAGCCATATCGGTGATGTGCAGCAAACCATCGATGCCGCCAAGGTCGACGAACGCACCAAAGTCGGCGATGTTCTTGACGATCCCTTTGCGGATCTGGCCGACTTCGAGTTCTTTCATCAAGTACGCGCGATCTTCTTCGCGTTGGCGCTCGATGAGCGAACGACGGCTGATCACGATGTTACGACGCGTATCGTCGATCTTGAGCACTTCGGCTTGGATCACGCGGCCGATGAAGTCCCCGATGTCGCCCGGACGTCGAATATCCACTTGGCTGCCGGGAAGGAAGACGTTGACGCCGATGTCGACGAGCAAGCCACCCTTGATTTTTCGAATCACAGTACCGGTGACCACTTGGCCCTCGGCAACCGATTCCATCATCGCTTCCCACTCGATGATCTTTTCGGCCTTTCGCTTGCTCAGCGAAATCATGCCGTACGGATCGTCGGCTGCGCCGAGTTCGTCCTCCATCTCTTCGATGAGAACCTTCACGACATCGCCAACCTTGGGCGGATCTTCGTCAGAGCCCCACTCGGAAAGCGATACCGTTCCTTCACTCTTGAACCCGACATCCATCAACGCCCATTCGTCGTTGATTTCGACAATTCGACCGTCAACAATTTTGCCCTGAGCGTAGTCTTGTTGCTCGACAGCGAGAGCGGCAAGGAGCAAATCCTCACCAGAATCGTCTGGCACTAGCAGCGCCAATTCAGCAAAAATGTCGTCGTCTTCGAGATGTCGGATGAGGTTACGGTTGACCATAAAGCAAATACCAAGAGGTTCCAGCCGCTCACCAGGACCGAAAGAGGGAGCGAAGACTGAAAGGGGGTTAGCGAAAGGGGTTCGGTCGGACGAACGCGCACAATGCGCGCTCGAAGATAGCCCGGTAACCTATCAAAGCGGAAAAAACGTCACAACAGCTGTCCGCCCCATTTGCAAGTAAATTGGCATATTCAGCGATGTTTCACACGCCCGCCGTTCGCCGCACCACCTTCAAGCCGTTTGCCTCGCCCCAGAGGCATTTCGCTGCGCCCCAGTGGCTTTTCGCTGCGGTCGAAGTTAAGACTGTAGAACGTCCACCAGTCGTCTCTTTCTCGCCCCAGCCGGCTTTCGATCCATGACCCAAACCTTGCCCATCCGCATTGCTGTCGGCGGAGACCATGCCGGCTTCCCCCTCAAACGCATCGTGGTGGAAAAATTCGGAGCGTTCGTTTCATCGCTCACTGACTGCGGCGGCTTCGACGAATCCAGCTCCGACTACCCGGACTTTGCTGTCGCCGTCGGTCGAGAAATCCTCAGCGGTCGAGCCGACAAAGGCATCCTGGTGTGCGGCAGTGGCGTTGGCGTGAGCGTCGCAGCCAACAAAATCAGCGGTATCCGTGCCTCACTTTGCCACGACACGTACTCGGCCCACCAAGGCGTCGAGCATGACGACATGAACGTCCTGTGCATCGGTGCCCGCGTGATCGGCCCAGAACTGGCCTTCGAGATCATTGCTGCGTTCTTGCGAGCCACCTACGAACCTCAAGAACGTCACCAGCGGCGTCTCGACAAAGTGCTCAAGCTGGAAGAATTCGGCTTGGAAGGCTACGAAAGCTAGCCAAAACGGGACGTTTCTGGGCTGGCCCTTGACGAAAATCACTCACAAACCGTATTTTCTTCGGATTGGCACACCCATTTTCACTTTCTGGAAGCGGACTCGCTGCCACGGCATGACGTTGTTGCGTAAAATGGCGTTGCGTAAAATGGCGATTGCGTAAAATTGGTTCGTCATTGCGTAAAATCATGACGCTATCGCACCACATCATCATGTCGTTTGCTTGTGTTCGTTTGATTGTGCCCGTTTGATTGTTTTCGTTTTCGTCTAAACAGCAGCTATAGCCAGCGTAGCTTCAATTGGTAGAGCATCGCATTCGTAATGCGAGGGTCGTGGGTTCGAGTCCCACCGCTGGCTCTTGGGTGATTAAAAAAGAATGTCAAAAGGGCATTTGAAACACTCTGATCCGAAACCACAAAGCCTCCGCCAGTCCGGAGGCGGGAGATCCGTCTCGATGAGTGAAGTCGACGTTGATGTACTCGACTTGAGGGAATTTGTGCTCGCCAACAATTCGTTCGGCCCTGCCGACGTGGGCACAATTCGTACTGCAATTACCTCCAATTATGCCCATTTCTCGGAACTCCGGGATGCGGTCAACGATATGGAACTGGACGAGTCTCTGAGCCCGTCCGGCCGAACGAAGATGGGCGTTAGCCAATTTTTGCTCGGTCGTTTCCGCACGTCACTGGACACCCTTCGAACTGCCGATGGCGGTGCGATGGCACTGTTCTATCAAGCTCGCTGTCTGTTCGAACTCGGTGATTACGACAACGCAATCACGTCCTACGAGCTTGCACAAAAGTCCGGCTATAACGACGATCAGTGCAAGATCGGGATCGCCGAATCGCACCGCTACTCCGGACGCACCGAACAAGCAATGAACTTGCTTGACAACATTTTCGGGCCCTCGGAACAAACCGCTGACTATATGTACCAACGTGCCGCGACCGTCGCTGCCGTCGGTGGACGCATGGACGAAGCGATCGCGTTGTATGAACGCGCCGTGAACACAGACCCCAACCATGCTGGCGCGTTGTTCGGACTGGCCCTAGAAAATGACCGCGTCGGAAACGATCCCGAAGCTCTCGGACTGTACGAGCGTGCTGCAAAAGCCTTCCCCACAGGGATCGGCGCCTTGGTCAACCTCGGGCTGATGTACGAGGACAACAACCAGTACGAAAAAGCTCAGGGCTGCTACAAGCGGATCCTGGATTGCCATCCCGAGCACCCGCGCACCCAGCTGTACATGAAGGACGCCTCGGCGACCGGAAACATGCTGTACGACGAGGAAGCCCAGCGAAAGAACGATCGCTTGGCACAAATGCTCAACATGCCCGTCGCGAACTTCGAACTCAGCGTTCGCAGCCGCAACTGCTTGCAAAAGATGGGCATCGAAACGATTGGCGATCTGACTCGAACCAGCGAAGCGGAACTGCTCAGCAGCAAAAACTTCGGCGAAACGAGCCTTTACGAAATTCGCGAAATGCTGACGAGCAAAGGTCTGTCGCTCGGCCAGTTCGCTCACGAAAAGAAGAGCAACGATCCACCGATCGACACCAGCCACATGTCGCCCGACGAGCAAGCGTTGCTCGAACGGCCGATTGCTGATTTGAACTTGTCCGTTCGTGCTCGCAAGTGCATGGCCCGGCTCCAAATCAACACGATCGGCGAACTCGTTCGCAAAACAGGCGACGACATGCTCGAGTGCAAGAACTTCGGCGTGACAAGCTTGAATGAGGTCCGCGAGAAACTCACCGACCTTGGCCTCAAGATGCGTGGCGACTGAGTTGTCCCAGTTTCGCTTTGAACTTCAACACCGCGACGCGACCACCCAGGCACGTCGCGGTGTTTTTTTGACACCGCGTGGCCCCGTGCAAACCCCGGGGTTCATGCCTGTTGGCACCCAGGGAACCGTCAAGGGGCTAACGATCGATCAAGTCCGCGCGACCGGCGCCGACATGATCCTGGGCAACACCTACCACTTGGCTCTTCGCCCCGGTCACGAGACCGTTCGACGACTCGGCGGCTTGCACGCCATGAGCGGCTGGGACGGCCCGATCCTCACCGATAGCGGCGGCTTCCAAATCTTCAGCCTCGGGGCGATCAACCAAGTCACCGAAGAAGCGGCGACGTTTCGCAGCCACATCGACGGAGCAAAAATCCGACTCACGCCTGAACTCTCGATCGAGATCCAAGAAGCTCTCGGCAGCGACGTGGCAATGGTTCTCGATCATGTCATCGCACTTCCCGCAGAACCCGCCGCCGTCCAAGACGCGACCGAGCGTTCCATTCGCTGGGCCCTTCGATGCCTTCATGCCGCCACCCGCGATGACCAGGCTCGGTTCGCCATTGTTCAAGGCGGACTCGACGCAACGCTTCGCCAACAATGCGCCCGCGAACTGGCGACGATGCCGTTCGATGGATTTGCCGTTGGCGGCCTCAGCGTGGGTGAAGCCCCCGAAGACATGTACCGCATCACCGCCGCGACCTGCCCGTCGCTGCCCGCCGAAAAACCGCGCTACTTGATGGGCGTTGGCCGACCAATCGATCTACTCGAAAGCGTCGCTCGCGGTATCGACCTGTTTGATTGCGTGATGCCCACCCGCAACGGACGCAACGGACTCGCGTTCACGGACACCGGCCCACTCAAGCTCAAGAACTCCGTTCACCGCGAAGACACCTCGCCGCTCCAAGCCGATTGTCCGTGCCTGGCCTGTCGCCACAGCCGCGGTTACCTCCGCCACCTCTTCGTCGCCGGCGAAATGCTCGGGCCAATCCTGCTCTCCCTGCACAATCTGACCTACTACCAGCAATTGATGCGCGAAGCCCGCGAGGCCATCGAATCCGACACCTTTGCCGACTACGCAGCCCGAAAAAAACAAGGCTGGGCCAAGTCTTAGCAACTAGCAACTAGCAACTAACCGCTAGCAACTAACCCCAACTTCCTTGATGCAGTTCCCTCGGGTCGATGGTATCCTGTAGATGGAACTCCCCCCTCTTCTCCATTTCAACTCCCAAAACAACTCGGAAGAGCCCAGCGATGCAGGACTACACGGACCTGTTGATCAAAGCCGGCGTCATCAGCCTCGATCAGCTTTCGGAAGCCGAGAAAATTTCCCGTGACACCAACGCTGATGTGGGCGCGGTACTGATCAAGCTGGAATACGCGCTGCCAGACCAAGTCGCCAAGGCGATGGCCAAGTTCCACAAGATCCCCTACGTCGATCTAGCCAAAATCAAGATCCCCGAAAACGTCATCGAATTGGTCCCCGAGTCCGTCGCCCGCGAAAATACTGTCCTTCCGTACAAAGACGAAGACGGCGCGCTAACGGTCCTGATCAGCAATCCGTTCGATATCGAAACCATCGAAAAACTCCGCTTTATCCTGAATCGCAAAATCGAAACCGCCTTGGCGCCCAAAGAGACCATTCTGGGGGCGATCAACCAGTACTATGGCCAGGTCGAAGGCGAATCGGCGGACTCGATGCTCCAAGAATTCACCGACACCGCAATCGACTTCACTGAAACCGAAGGCGATGGCGGCGGAGGCGGCAACGAAACCGTTGACGATTCCAGCGCCCCAGTCGTCCGATTGGTCAACTTGATGATCGCCGAAGCCGTTCAGTTACGAGCCAGCGATATCCACGTTGAACCCTTCGAAGATCGCGTGCGCATCCGGTATCGAATCGATGGCGTTTGCGTCGAGCGTGAGAATGCCCCCCGCCGGATGCTCACCGCGATCGTCGCCCGGATTAAGATTTTGGCGAAGATCGATATTTCAGAAAAACGCCGCCCCACGGACGGACGGATCAAGATCACCGTCGGCGACAAACAGCTCGATTTGCGAGTCAGCATCATCCCGACCAACCACGGCCAGTCCGTCGTGATGCGATTGCTCGATCGCGACAACATCAAAGTCGGCGTGCGACAACTCGGTCTGTCGGAACGCGACTTCCGCAACATGAACAACTTGATCCGTCGCCCCAACGGAATCGTGCTCGTCACCGGCCCAACGGGATCCGGAAAAACAACAACACTCTACGCTTCCCTCAACGCCCTCAACCGCCCAGACCGCAAGATCATCACGGCGGAAGACCCCGTCGAATACTACTTGCCAGGCGTCAACCAAGTCGAAGTGCGACACCAAATCGGCCTCGACTTTGCCCTCATCATTCGGGCGATGCTTCGACAAGCGCCCAACGTCATCCTCGTGGGTGAAATGCGAGATCATGAGACGGCTTCGATGGGAATCCAAGCTTCTTTAACTGGACACCTGGTATTCAGCACACTGCACACGAACGATGCGCCCAGTGCTATATCACGCATGGTGGACATCGGTGTCCCAGCCTATATGGTGGCTAGCAGCGTGATCGCGGTTTTGGCCCAGCGGCTAGTGCGGACGATTTGCCCCCGCTGCAAAGTCAGGTACCAGCCATCCGAGAGCGTGATCGCTGACTCAGGGTTGCCGCCCGAGATGGTCAAGCAAGCAGAGTTCTGTCGCGGCAAGGGTTGCGCGTACTGCGGACGCAAGGGATACCGGGGTCGAATCGGGATTTACGAGCTGATGTTGGTGAACAATAAAATGCGTGAATTGATGTTCAAAGGCACCGACAGCAAAACCATCCGTACCGCAGCCATAAACAACGGCATGTCAACCCTTTACGCCGACGGCATGCTCAAAGTGATTCGCGGAATTACGACCTTCGAAGAGGTCTATCGAGTCGCCAAAAAGACTGAGCAAGAACACCTCGCCTTGGCCCACATCGTGAAAGACTTGCAGAGCCTCTAAAGCCCGTATAGACACCGATCTCCGGACGCGCGCCGGGCTGGAAAAAGGACACCAAAATGGAGTCCGTTTGAGCACGAATGGGCAAAATTCATCACCAGCCAACCCGGCCGAACGAGCCGCATTCAACACACCCACGTGAGCCGCTTGGATTCATGGCCACCATCCAGACTCGGCGGTAATTGCCGAACATGGGCTGTCGCTCGGTCATGGGGATGAATCCATCCCACGAGAACCTTTTAGGGTCTTTTCTTTGTGTTTTGATCGCGGCGAGAGATAATGACTAGTCGGCGGCAAGAAGTCGACGACATTCGGTAACGACTCGATTGATTCATTCTATTATTTTTCCTCGTCGATCGTTACTGACCCAATCGCGATTCCTTCACGCAGCACTTATCACAGAACATTTCAGAGCGGGAAATAAGTGTCGGGTACCTTTTTTGCGAAGCACCCGAAGGGCCGGTTCCCGGCAAAAGGTACCCGACACTTATTTCCGCCCGATCTTTACGTGAACAACTCCTCGTCGTACGCAGCTTCATCGGCACGGTCGGCCAGGCGTGTTTGCTGAATTACTCAGCCGACCTGTCACCTTACAGCCAGCTTCTACCACTCAATATCCCGATTTGCATAACACCTTGACATGCATTCGGGCTGAAACTCGAAGGAATCCCCATGGCCACCGTCCTGATCGACAAACTGCTGCAAGCCGCCGTGAAGCAGGGCGTCAGCGACATTCACATCGTCGTTGGCCAGCCGCCTGTGTTCCGCCTGCACGGTCGCATGCGGAAACTCGAGACCAAAACGCTCGAAGGCGAGGATGCGGTTTCGTTGATGAAGAGCATCACACCTGAACGCTGTCAACGCGAATTGCAAGAATCGGGAAGCACCGACTTTGGCTTTGCCTTCGGTGACCTCGCTCGATTCCGCGTCTCGGTGTTCAAGCAACGCGGATTCATCTCGATGGTGCTCCGCCAAATCCCCAACGACAAGCTGACCCCCGAACAACTCGGACTGCCCGAGATCGTCGTGAAGATGATCCACCGTCCGCGGGGCCTGTTTCTTGTCACCGGCCCAACGGGCAGCGGTAAAAGTACGACGCTTGCCAGTTTGGTGAACCTGCTCAACGAGACCGTCGACCACCACATCATCACGATCGAAGACCCGATCGAGTTCTATCACGAGCACAAAGAAAGCACGATCAACCAACGCGAAGTCGGTGTCGACGTGCCCAGCTTCTCCGAAGCGATTCGACGTGCTCTGCGACAAGACCCAGACGTGATCCTCGTCGGCGAGCTTCGCGATTTGGAAACAATCGAGGCTGCGATCAGTGCTGCGGAAACCGGCCACGTCGTGTTCGGCACGCTGCACACGAACAGCGCCCAAGGCACCGTCAACCGGATCATCGACGCATTCCCAGGCAACTTGCAGGACCAAATTCGGACCCAACTCGCCAGTACGCTCATCGGTGTTGTCGCCCAGACACTGATTCCCAAAATCGGCGGCGGCCGGGTCGCGGCCTATGAAGTCCTCGTGGTGACCTCCGGTATCTCGAATCTGATTCGCGAGAACAAAACGTTCCGGATCAATTCATCGATGCAGACCGGTGCCAAGTTCGGCATGCAATTGATGGACGACGCCCTGTTCAACCACTGGAAAGAAGAACGCATCACCGTCGAAGACGCTCTAGCCAAGGCCCACCGTCCCGATGACTTGGCAAAACGCATCGTCGCCTTCCGCCGTGGTGGCGTCGACGAACAAATTCCACTCCCTGAAGAATGAGATAACGAAAAAAAGAAATAGAGAATTGAAAATTGAGAATGGAGAACACGTTGTTACTCCTGACTCCTGTTACCTGACTCCTGTTACCTGACTTCTGAATACCTATGTCAACTCGTCGCCTCGGACAGATTCTCGTCGATCTCGGTTTCCTCACCGATGAGCAACTCGAAGTCGTACTCGAGGAGCAAGAGCAACAAGCGGGGATGTTGCTTGGACGGATTGCGGAGGACATGCAACTCATCACCGGCGAGCAATTAATCCAAGCGCTCGCGGAGCAACTCGGGATGCAAACGGTGTCTCTCGAAGACGCCAAGATCCCGCCCGAAGTGCTCGGCCGGATCACTGAAACGATGGCTCAATTGTATCGAGTCGTGCCGATCAAGTTCGAGCGCAATACGCTCACCGTCGCGACCTGCGATCCACAGAATCTGAACATTCAAGACGAATTGCGAACGTTCCTCGGTTATGACATCGCGATGGTCATCGCCACCGAAGTCGACGTGATGCAAACCATCGGTCGGCACTACGACAGCGAGTCCGAAAGCGTCGAGAAATTGGTCGCCGAACTGGCCAACGATGAGGAACTCAAAAAGGCCGTGTCGGCACTTCAATCCGAAAAATTCAACCTCACCAACGTCGAAGCGCTCGCGGACTCGGCCCCCGTCCGCAAGCTGTTGAACATGGTGCTGTTGTTGGCGATCAAGGACCACGCGAGCGACATCCACTTTGAACCGTTCGAAGACGAATTCCGAATCCGGATCAAGGCCGAAGGCGTGTTGTACGAAATGGTGCCACCACCACGTCACCTAGCGTTCGCGATCACGACACGCGTGAAAGTGATGGCGAACCTCGATATCGCCGAGCGCCGCATGCCTCAAGACGGTCGAATCGAATTGATGGTCGGTGGTCACCCCGTCGACCTTCGCGTCAGCGTCCTGCCGACGATCTTT
>JBGSNA010000187.1:0-31649 GCA_041739875.1 Pirellulaceae bacterium | reverse complement strand
TCTGAGTCTTGGTTGGAGCCTTCTTTGGCGCCGGAGCGGCCTTGGCCATGTGCGAGAACCTTTGTTGAGCGTTGTTAAGTTAGCAACTGTACTAATTGCGACCAACTCCATCGTTGGATAACGGCAAAGTAGTAAGGCCCCTGGCGAATCCATGCAACCCGGCTTTCGCCAAAAAGCCAGCGATTTGCGGGCTTTTTTTCGGCGGCATTGACTCGAGCTCGCGTATCTGCTTTCAAATCCGGGTTCAGATTTCGCTCTTGAGGACCTCGTCGACGGAGCCTTCATCGAGTGATGAATCGCTTGAACTCGACTCTGCAATCGCATCTCCGGAGAGTGAATATTGAAGCAGGCTCGGTAGCACTTCCGTCATCGCAGCATCAATTTTGGCACTTGAATTCGCTGGCGTACTGCTTGCTAGAACGCGTCGCAAAGGCGTGTTCAACGACGAGAGATTCGGGACAAACACGTCGTTTCGCGACACCGCAGAAGTGCTCAGTGAATTGCCCGCGGAGAGTTGATCACCGATCACAAGTGACGATGTGCTCGAAGGAATCGTGCTTGCAGGAATCGTGCTTGATACCGCGAGCGATTGCATTAATCCCGAGTTTGCGGCAAGTAATTCGCCTTCGGCACCGCTTAGCAACTCAGTACTTGATGACGGGGGCACTGTTGAAGTCGGGATCACCGATGAAACAGCCGACGCGGATCCAGAGCCAGAATTCGACGTTCCTGTTGCAACCGGAGCAAACGTAATATCCGCCGTTTCAAGACTGACGCGAACCAACCGCGCCTCACCAATCTGGGCGCGAGTCTGGACACGTCGATCGTTCACGGCCGGTACCGTTGCGGTTACGTCAGCGCCACTTGCATTCTTGCCGGTGATGGTCAGACTCGTGCCAGCACTATTTAACTGCAGACTTGGGCTTGTCAGCGTCGTTGTGCCTGTCGAAAGCGATGCAAACGTTTGAGACTGTCCAGGCGAGACTGCCGCAACCAGTGCTTGCCGAGGCGCAGAGCCGAACCAGTCCGTCATCGAAACATACTTTGCTCGCAATGCTCCCAAATTTGGCGACACGGTCAGATTAGCAGCCGAAGCATCATTCGCCACCGTGAGCGGAATCACTTGAGCTTGATCGCCGTTTTGCAAGAACGGTATTGCTGGGACATTCAGGTTGTAAGTGCCGGGTAGGACATCTTGGAAAAACGCGCCGCTGCTTGTCATGGTGACAGGCTTTGACACCGTCGCTCCCAATACGTCCGTACCGCTAAGACGGAAGCCATTTGTCGCTAGAATCGAGGCCGATGCGCCTAAATCGAGAGCCACATTCACCAGGCTAAAATCATTGACTTGGACCGTGAGCGTTCCGGAGCTCGTCGTGTTGGATGAATCACGAACGGTGTACGAGAACGTATCGGTACCTGTGAAGGTTGATGACGGCGGGGTGTAGAAGATCTGAGTTCCATCGGTGCTTATTCGTGCTGCGCCGCCACTAGTGCGAGTGCCCAGTACCGTGAACGTCAGCGTCTCGTTCGCGTCCACGTTGGCGGGCAAATCGGACACTCGGAAGATGACCGTTTCGCCTGCCGTTCGATTCACATTTCGAGTCGGACTCGAGACTGGCGGTTGGTCGTTGACCGCAGTCACGGTGAAAGTCACTGTGGCCGTAGCCGTGCCGCCACCTGTATCGCGGATCGTGTAGGTGACGGTTTCGGCGCCGTTGAAATTTGCCCGGGGCTGGTACAGCAATTGAGAGCCATCGGAGCTAATGCTCGCGGTACCACCTTGGCTTGGAACACCAACCGCAGAAATTACGAACGACTGGCTTGAGGTATCTCGTGTGTCATTGGTCGTGACGTTAAATGACGCTTGAGCGGCGTCTTCGACGACGGTAAACGCATCAGCGACTGCAGTTGGTGGTGCATCGGCTGAACGAACGGTAACCGTCGCTTGGACGGATCGAGTGAGCACTCCGTCGCTGAGCGTGTAGGTGAATGTGTCCGAACCGGTAAATCCCGTAGGCGGACGGTAGCTGACTCGATTGCCGGCGGTGTTTACGGAGACCGTTGCGCCAGCACTTGAGGCTGAAACCGCCGTGATTCTCAAGGTTTCGCCTGCGTCCGGCAGGATGCTGTCGTTGGCAAGCACGTCGAGGTCTTGAGCCGCCGCGTTTTGGTCGACGGTGAATGTGTCAGCTACGCCTGTGGGCGGATCGTTGACAGCTGTTACGGTCACGGTCACGCTTGCAGATTGCGTAGCTCCGCCAGTGATCGCGGCGGTGTAGGAGAACGTTGTTGTACCGTTGAAGTTCGCTGAGGGAGTGAACCGAACTTGGCCGTTGGTCAGTGTCACCGTGCCGCCGGTCGCTGGTTGGCTGACGGCGGTAACCGATAGTGTGCCCGTTCCAGTCACGACGTCATTGGCCAGCACGTTGACGGTCGTCGCACCAGCATCTTCAACCACGGTGAGCGTGTCGGGCGTGAGTGTGAAGTTCTGGCCAATCGAGAGCGCAACACTGCCGTAAGCGACACTTTCGGCCTCGATTTGATTGTCGACGAGGTACAGCAGCACTTCGCTGTTGACCGCCTCAGCGGGTTCACTGCGGATATTGACATTTCCAGCCGCGAGCGCCGTCAGCCGAACTGTTGCCACGAGAGAGTCTACGAGGTTTGTCGGCGCAGTCTCGGTTCGAGCAGCACCGAGTTCGTCGATTAGGCCCGTTGAGAACACACCACCTCGTTGCGTTGTAAATCCAGGGCCGTATTGGATCGTTGATCCAGCCACCGGTTGAACAAGCGTGCTATCGAACAGGACATCCGCAGCCGCAGCGAAAACTCCGCGAGCGTTGAAACCGCCTCGAGCATCCGTTCCGATCATCTCGAGCAAGAACGTATCTCCAACATTCACATTGCTGATCTCGTTACCATTGAGGTCTGTGATTCGCAGTCGAATTTCGGCAAGCGGTGAGCCACCCGTGGTCACCGTAAACGATTCGGTCCGAACGTTTCCGGCCACGTCAGTCAATGCGAGCGTGAACGTGCTGGCGCCTGTTTGCGCACTGGTGGGCGTCCATGTAATCACACCCGTGCTCGCGTTGATCGAGGCTCCAGTCGGCGACACTGTGAATGCGTATCGCAAACCAGCGCCTTCTTCGGGGCTGATCAAGTCGCTTGTGTAGGGACGATTGACGTTTGCTTGAGTGTTCGCCGAGGCAATCACGGATGCCGGACTTGTGCTGTCGTAAACAAGCGAAAGTGCAGGCGATAGCGAACTTGTCACGGTGCCGACACGCTGGCGAGCAGCGATGCCGTAGGTGCCGTCACCCAGTGCAGCAATGTTGCTTGAGGTGATGTTGATCGTTGAGCCAGAGGCGATTCCTGTTCCGATCACAACGCCGGTGGATGTTCGAACTAACTCCACCGTTGCACCGCTGGTCACGCCACTAACAGTGAACGTCAACGTTCCTGCGTTCGTGATGTTGTCGGTGTTGCTTGTGCCCGAATCGCTTGTCGCGATCAGGTCCACGCCCGTCGGGGTCGTCGCAGAAGTCTGTTCACCTTCGAACCGAAAAGCGACAACTTGGTTGTCACTATCGCCACTTGCATTGCCGACAACGCCTGTGCCTGGGCGTACGCCAACATTCACATTGACGGTGCCAACAAATCCCGCGTTAGGCGTTACCGTAACCAGACCGGTTGCCGCGTTGACGGAGGCGGTTGCGCCGGTCGAGCCCGTCGCAAGGCTGGCGAAGTACGTGACGGCGTCACCCTCCACATCGACGCTCGAGAGTTGGAGCGCCGCGGCGGTATTGATCGGAGTTGCTGCTGGTATCGTAATCGGATTCAGAAACGGTTGGCTGTTGGCGTTATCCGCCGCCACCGTGACGGGAACCACTTCCGTGAAGGTGTTTCCATTCGAGTCCGTCACCGTGAATCGGACGTTTGTGGTGCCCGTTGCATTGCCCTTGGCTTTGAGCATGACCACGGAGTTCTCGATGTCATTGAAGACGTCGATACTTGTGATCGTGACGTCGATATTTGGCTTCCCGGAACCGTTGACTGCAGTACCACTGATGGCCTCGCGAACGTCTTCGCCTTCTACCAGTTGACCAAAAATCGAGTGGTTGAAGTCGAGGTGACGCGTGGGCGTTTCGGTGATGAAAAATTGAGAGTTGTTCGTATCATCCGTCGTCTTGGCGAATGACAAAATGCCGCCGCGATTGTGTTGCAAATCCGGATGGAATTGGTCATTGAAATTGCCCAATGTCGAACCGCTCGTACCGGTTCCTGTGGGGTCTCCGGCTTGAATCACAAAGCCATCAACGACGCGATGGAAAATGATTCCGTCATAGAAGTTGGCGTTGGCCAGTTCGATGACTCGACCCGTCGGCACTGGTGCTCGGTCTTCGAATAATTCGAACACCATGTCTTCATAGCCGTTCATATCGATGCGAATGGAACGGTTGCCGGAAAGCACCACCGCATCGAGCAAATTCGGATTGTCAACGCTCACGGTCACAGTCAATGGACCACCATTGGGGTCGTACGCATCGATAGGAATGTGGAGCGGAGAGCCCGTTCGCACCGTTTGCGCACCAATCGCTGCAAACGTTGGCGACTCGCTTGTCGGTATCGCCACGCCACTACGTTGGCTCAACGTCGCCAGGGACTGGACACGCGTCAAACGTGTTCCATCTTGAAATTCCCAGGTCGGGAAAGTCTCGATCTCTTCCGAAATGCCGATCGTATTCAACTGGCGATCTGGACCCGTGACCTCGATATAGGGCAAGAACCGTCCGCCATCTTGGAAAAGTTGTTTTTGCTCGGTACAGAACGGACACCAAGCTGCTCCAAAGAACTGAACGCCGGCGGCGTCGAGCGCTTTCGCAAACGCCACAAGGTCCTGTTCCGGTTCACCCTCAGGCTGGCCGATGAGGCCATTCCCGGAGTCAGAAACGGCTACTGGCTGTGTATCGCCAGGGCCGGACTCGGTGAACATAAACTCCACGTCGCCTGCCATCATTTGGCGATTTTCGAGCGACTCCAGCAACAATCGTCCTCGCTTGGGATCGACCGTGTCACTCGTGCCAGTCAGTCCGGCCAAAAGCCGCCCAATCAGGCTCCGCTTGGAGGAGCGCAGTCGGACTGGACCGCCGTCGAGAACCGGTTGGCGATTTTGTGAGCGTGAAACTTGGGGACGCATAACCAAAGTCCTGGGCTGGACGCAAGAAACATAGGGTTTTGGAACAAGTTGGCGGAGTAAACAGCAATTTCGACTTTCGACATCGGTTTTTGGGTGTCGACGCTTCGAATTGCCAGCGGTACGTAAGGTCCGTCATCGGTGTGTCGTCGGCATGCTGCCATCGTTAGGACGAAAAAATTCAGAACGACCGTTACAGCTTGCCATTTCGAAAGAACGAAAAAGTAGACGCCTTTTAACGAGATTCACGGATTAGGACGCAAAAACAACTGTCCTTGTTCCGTATATTTTACCCCGCATGGTGAACCGGGCAAATTTACGGGGGGTGCCAAGCCTGCCCACCAACCCATTCAGCCTGCTGCGGTGCCTTAAGGCGGATCGTGCCCACCAGGATGCCACGGGTGGCACTTCAGGATACGGGCGATGCCGCGCAGGCTCCCTCGAATTGGGCCATAGATTTGAATCGCCTCGATCGTGTATTGGCTGCAAGTCGGCGTGAAGCGACAGCTGGGGCCCTTCAGCGGGCTGATGATCGTTTGGTACCACCGAATGACCCCGATCAGCACGGCGGTTGCAAGTCGTTGCACGGGCGCTGGCTTTCACTCAGTTGCCAAACGGATCGCTGCCGAATGGATCCTTCATCGTGTTATCACCACTTCCGCCTCCAAAGGGATCCGCACCAGCACCAGCACCAGCACCAGCACCAGCACCAGCACCAGCACCAGCACTTGCACCAAATGGATCCGCACCCGCACCGGCGCCAAATGGATCGGCTCCTCCAGCCCCAAACGGGTCAACGGCCTTCGCCTCAGCGTCCATCTTTTCCGGTTTCTTGTTTTCCGATGATTCTTCTGTCACGGGTGCTTGGCTCACTAGCATGGCCTTGCTGATCGTCGGCAGGTCACTGCCAATCGGCTTGAGGCATTGGACGACGCCACTTTCTCCAAGCAAATAAAGCCGATCCGTGAAGTAGTTCTTCAGCAGATTTCGAGTCTGGATCGACGAAATTGCCTGCGTCAGTTTCCCCGTTTCCACGTCAATCTCCGCCAGAATGCCGCTGAGCATGCGAACATAAAGTCGGTCATTGAAGCACGCGATCAACTTATCAACGCCCTCCGCTTCGTCCGTCCAAACAGCGTTGCCGGTATCCGCGTTCAGCGCGTAAAGTGACCCATAGGTTGATCTCAAGAACACTTTGTCGTTGTAAACCAGGGGTTCGCCATAAAACGGTTCGCCGAATGGTTTGTTCCAAACCACCACGCCCGTTCGCGTCGCGTGAACACAGTAGACTTGTCCCGCTTCGCTGCCAAAAAAGAACCGTTCACCCGCCGCAGATGCGATTTTCCCGTTGACGATTCCGTCGGTCTTTAACCGAAATTGAACGGACGGTTTTCCAGAAAGTTCCATGAAATACACGAAACCGCGATCGGTTCCCCAAGCGACGTGATTGCTTCCTGGGGATTTGGTGGGCATGGCGAGAGCGGCACCAGCCACCAGTTCCATGAACGGATCAATGGTCGCGTCTTTGAGCGGATACAGTTCGACACCGCCGCGAATGGTCGGAATGAGGGAGTAATCACCACAGTGAATGGCGCCAAAAAGCGGCACGCTCTTCATGCTTTCGGTGACAATTTCTTCGCCGTTCATCGCATCGACGCGGATCAGATTGCTGCCGTTGATCACCGTGATCAAGTCATCGCCAATACCTAGTTGCCCATAGCCGTGGTCTCGGTGTCCAAACCGAGCGAGCCAAACGAGTTCACCGGTCTCAGCATCCTGGCATTGCAACGTCCCATCGTCGCCGAGCGTGTACAAACGCACGATTGGTGACGTGCGAGTGGTGATGTGTGTTTTGATTCCCCGCCGCGTCAACACGCGAACTTGTTGCCGTGCTTGCCGCTCCGCCTCAGACTTCTCGAGCGCTGCGCCCT
The DNA here is from genome assembly GCA_041739875.1 of Pirellulaceae bacterium. GTDB lineage: Bacteria > Planctomycetota > Planctomycetia > Pirellulales > Pirellulaceae > JBBSJZ01. The sequence goes on along the minus strand of JBGSNA010000187.1, from coordinate 24,521 downwards.
GGGACGCAAATTTATCGACACGGAATCGTGCGTACACCTTGGCACCAGGCGGCGAAATGCCGACAGCCCCAGGCAATGCGTCTGCGGCATCTACCGAGACCGACGCGTTTTCTGCTGGCGCGCCACTGACGGGGGCCGGCAACGGTTGACTCGAGGCATCAATGACTTCGACGAATTCGACGTTGGCCCCTTCGACAACATAAATTTGCTGGTCAACAATCGATTGTGCCCCAGCCGGCACTTGCATTTGCCGGCGCCATGCCTCGGTCAGTCCCAATCGTGCGGCCTGGCTTGGGGCCATCAAATCATTCGCGGCGGCAACGCTGGTCACCGTCGCTGTGATTGCAAGGCAAGCGATTCCGCATGTCAGGGTGGTTCGGTTCATGACGCGTCGCGAAATAAAAGCGAGTTGAGCTGGACGCATGGGTTTTCTTTGCATCTTGTTTTGAAGGGCAAAAGTCATTCGGGCGCCTGCCTAGGATCAAAGTTCACGCCGACTTGTGCGGCAACATCAGAAAAGACAGAGAAAAGCATAAAATCGTTGCGATCGAAACAACGATTCGCGGCCTCGATCAGGATAACTACGAACCCCGTGAATTGTACTCGCTCGGTTCCGTGCAAGCGAATGAATCCACACCAAATACACCATCAAAACTCGCCAAGTCGCCAGTCGCAACCTTCAGGAATGCTCCGACAGGGCGGTGAGCATTTTTTGGGGGATCCCGATGGGAACCACAGCGACTTTCCCTAGTACCGACAAAGCGTCGCCCTTGGAAAAGCCGATTTTCTCAGCCACCATGGTCAAGGTGTGGTCGGCCCGGAATGTGGTCGCAGCGATTGTGCCTGAGTCGCAATCTAAACCCGTAGGCAAGTCCACCGCGATTCGGATGCCTGCGGCATGATTCGCCAGCCGGATCGCGGTAACGTAGGGCTCTCGTGGCTCCCCCCAGGCCCCCGTTCCGAGCATGCAGTCAACGATCACGCCGGCGGAAAAGAGCTGGGATTGCAGTTCATCGGGCGATGGCAAAGAAACGATGGTCAAACCAGCTCGGCTGGCGATTTTTGCATTCACCAAAGCGTCCCCGCTCAATTCATCCAGGCTCGCAAGTGCGACCAGCGTCACGGGGTGCCCCAGAAGTTCTAAATGTCTCGCAATGACATAGCCGTCACCGCCATTGTTGCCTTTGCCACAGAGAATCGTGACAGGCACGTCTTGTCCCGCCGTATCCAAGCGGATTACGGCTGAAATGAGTTCCGCACAGCCCCGTCCGGCATTCTCCATGAGCACCAATCCGCTCATCCCGAATTCCTGAACTGCGGTCTCGTCGACCCTGCGGACTTGATCGCGTGATAAAGCTACATTAGACATCTGTACCAACCGTCCTTTGAACGTGGTTTTAGATCGCGTTCTCAGTGAACAACGAATCAATCTGTGGAATGCATCATGCCGCTTTACGAATACGAATGCAAATCGTGTGACCATGTGGTCGAAGTTCTCGTCCGCAATGTGGCTGAGTCCGTTGAGTGCCCAGACTGCGGCGGTTCGAAGCTGGAACGAGTCCTCAGCGTGACTGCGGCGCCGGCAATGAGGGGCGGATCAAGTCTGCCGATGGCATCCAGCGGCGAAAGCTGCAGCATGCCGCGCTGCTGTGGCGGCGGCTGTCAAATGTAGGCCGTATCGATATGGCAGCTCGTATAAGAGTGCTGATCGTAAAGATTTTGGCTTCGAGTTTCCGCATCACGTTTAGCTCCCCCGTCCTCGACTCCCCTACCTCAACAACTCCCATGCCCTCTGTAATCGCAATCGCAGCACATCACGACGACATCGAATTTCTAATGGCGGGCACGATGTTGCAACTCGCTCGCCGTGGCTGGTCCTTGCATTACATGAATCTTGCTGATGGATCCAGAGGCTCGACGACCATGGGCCGCGCCGAGTGCGCCGCGGTTCGCCTCGACGAAGCGAAACGAGCTGCGGAGGTGTTGGGTGCGACGTTCTATGACCCAATCTGTCCCGATATGGAGATCGCGTACACGACCGAGATGGCAAAAAAGGTTGCCGCCGTGGTTCGCATGTCCAAGGCTTCGATTGTGCTCACGCATGCGCCAGTGGACTACATGGAGGACCATGAGATCGCGTGTCGCCTCGCCGTGACCGGTGCCTTTTGTCACGCAATGCCCAACTTCGAAACGGATCCACCAGTGGAGATCTACAACGAGCCTGTGACCGTTTATCACGCACAACCGCACGGTAACGCAACGCCGCTCGGTGAAGCGGTGATCCCCCAGTACATCGTCGATACCACCGAGGTCTTGGACCAAAAAGTAAAATCGCTGGAATGCCACTCAAGCCAAAAAGAATGGCTGGATAAGAGCCAAGGCATGGATAGCTACGTTCAAACGATGCGTGACCTTACAGGCTACATGGGAAAAATGAGCGGGCGATTTCAAACGGGCGAAGGTTGGCGAAGACGCCAGCATTGGGGTTTCTGTGGCGCAAACGATGATCCGCTTCGCGACGCACTCGCCGATATCATTGTTGAGCCTCGCAAGAACTAGCCCCGGCTATTTGCCCGCACTGGGTGGTCGATACACTTTCACGCGACCGTCTCGCGTCAACAAGCGGGGGCCACCAGCCAACTCGATGCAGTAAGGGATTGCTGGAAAAACGGCATCCAAGCACTCGCCAATGGCCCGCGGTTGTCCAGGCAAATTGACCAATAACGATGCTTGCCGAATGCCCGCAGTTTGCCGCGAAAGAATCGCAGTCGGCACTTTCTCGAGCGATACTTTTCGCATCAATTCACCGAAGCCTGGCAGCATCTTATCGCATACCGATTCAGTCGCTTCGGGCGTCACGTCACGAGGCGACGGTCCTGTGCCGCCCGTTGTGATGACCAGGCAACATTGCTTGTCGTCAACGAGATCGATGAGCAACCGTTTCAATTCGTCTAGGTCATCCGATACCACACGACGAACGGGCTCCCATTCAGGAGCGAGTACTTCCGCCAAGTACGCGTCGATCGCAGGCCCACCACGGTCTTCGTATTCACCGCGACTCGCCCGATCCGAAACGGTGACAATGCCGATTCGGATTTTGCCAATCTCTTTTTCTCGATTGAGTTGGGGCGACGCATTCGTCGGATCCGACATGCAACTATCTCACTGGTGCGACGTGCCACACAACGTGCTAAATTGCTGAAGTGGACGGTACGCGACTTCAAGCATGAGCAAATCAAATGAACCGAGCTTTATTGGTAATCGATGTCCAGCGAGAGTATTTTGATGGAGCATTGCCGATCACGCATCCCGTCGGTCATCTCCATGAGATCCTAAGAGTAATGGATTGTGCTGCCAAGGCGAGCATCCCCACGGTCGTCGTTCGCCATCATCAACCCGATCCCGACTCGCCGCTGTTTCGACACGGTTCGGAGATGTGGCAATTGCATGACGAAGTGGAATCACGACCTCGAGACTTGATCGTCGACAAGCAATTGCCTGGTTCGTTTACCAACACGCCGCTGGATACGTTTTTGAAGTCCCGTGAAATCGACACGCTCACGATCGCAGGCTACATGACACAAATCTGTTGCGACACAACGGCTCGCCAAGGATTCCACCGGGGCTACAAAGTGGAATTTCTCAGCGACGCGACGGGAACGCTTGACGTTGAAAATTCAGCAGGAAGCGTCACCGCCGAAGAGTTGCACCGCTCGATTCTCGTTGCACAGCAAATGTTCATTAGCGAGGTTGTCACCACCAAAGACTGGCTCACACGGATTTGATTGAGCCTCTCATGCGAGCGTGCCCTCAGAGATGCGTGAACACACTGTGGAACGAATGCCTTGTGCCTGGACTTTGCTCAAAAACAGGCATTTGATCGAAAATCGGGGCAAATGCTTCGAGCCACTTCTGTCTTGGATTTTCATTCGGCGTTCGATCCAAAACCCAGGCAAACTCAGTTCATCCCCTGGGGAGACGATCGCGGTTGCCCTACACTGGCATCCGTATCGTGAGTGACACTTGCGTATCTCACCCGACACAATCTCTCAGCATGACCAAACTCTCAACACGACCAAAGACCTCCCCCGTCTACTGGGAGCTGATTTCATGGCATTGATCATCCTTCGCTGCATCTTTCTGCTTTGTGCTGGGGGTGTGTCTGCCATTATCAACTCGAGCTTAGGTAGTGATACGCCGGCGTGGGTGCCATGGTTGACGTTCGTCTCGATCCTGTTGCTGTCTACGGTTGTCGTTGTGGGCGACATTTATGTCCCGCGGAAACGAATCGACACCATCTCGGCGATCTATTTTGGTGTGCTGATTGGTGTGCTCTTGACCTACATCATGTGGATCGCGATCGCGCCGCTGCTGAGTCCGAACGTGAATACGAACGGGATACAACTCGTGATCGGGTTGTTGCTCTGTTACATCTGTACGAGTGTGCTGCTTCAAACCAAAGACGATTTCCGATTCTTGATTCCCTATGTGGAATTTGTTCGCGAAGTGAAAGGGTTTAAGCCATTGGTGCTTGATACGAGCGTCGTCATCGATGGCCGAATTGCTGATTTAGTTGGAACCGGCGTGTTCGATAACCAACTTGTGATGCCGCGATTTGCGCTGTTGGAACTCCAGGCCATTGCTGATAGCAGCGACAAACTGCGACGCACTCGAGGTCGACGTGGCTTGGATGTCTTGAATCGTTTGCGAGCCGACGACAGTGTCGATCTCGTGATTTTCGATCGCGAGCTACCGGAACTCGTTGGGCAAACCGTCGACTTGAAACTCGTGTTATTGGCAAAGCACCTGGAGGGAAAAATTGTCACGGGCGATTTCAACCTCAACAAAGTCGCCAAAATTCACAATGTGCCCGTGATCAATCTGAACGAGATCAGTAACTCGCTCCGCCCTGTTTTTCTGCCAGACGAAAGTTTCCGGCTCAAGATCATCAAGGCCGGTGAAGGTGCTGAACAGGGCGTCGGCTACCTGGATGACGGCACGATGGTCGTCGTTGAGGGGGCTCGACATCGCATCGGTCAAGAACTCGACGTTCGCGTTACCAGCACGCTGCAGACGAATGCTGGCAAAATGATTTTCGCAAAATACGAAACTCGTTAGCTAGCAAGCATGGATTCGCATTGACTCGTGGCTGTGAAACCTGTTACAGCCCTGTTGTTATGTCGCAAACGAATCAAACGTGCTTGCTGTCTTGGGCCGTGACCACGTTATTGTTGTGCGCACACGGCTTGTTGTGCGTCGCGAACGAAGCGGATCCCCCAACCGCTTCGAGCAAGGCCTCACGCCCGTGTATATTGCTGACCAACGGTAATGTGTTGTTTGGTGAGGCAAAGCAACAAGGCGAATGGATTCTTATTCTTAATGGCGAAGGCAATGTATCCCAACTTCCTCGCCAGCAAGTGGCCTGTTGGGCACCATCGATCGAAGATCTCTACCAGTACCGCGTGGATCGCCGCGAAGCCGGTGATCTCGAGGGACTCGCTCGCGATGCTCAGTGGTGTTTGGACCATGAGCTGTACAGTCATGCGGCGTCGTTAATTCGCGAAATTGGAGCGATTGCCCCAGACAACAGATTAGCCCGATCGCTTGAGAAACAGCTTCGAAATCGGACCGATGGCCCAGACGATCCGGCGGTCACTCTACCGAGCGTCCAATCCGCGTCGCATACCGCTTCGGATGGACCGTCCGCCTTGAACTTAGCGGATTTGAAGACGTTTGCTGGCCAAGTCCAACCGATGCTGGCGAATCGGTGCGGATCGTGTCATTCCGACCCAAGCGATCGTAAATGGTCGCTACACTTGCCTCCGCATGGTGCACGGCCTTCGTCACGCATGACGCGAGAGAATCTGCAGCGATCGATTGAAATGATTGATGCCAATGCTCCAAACCAGAGCTTACTATTGACCAAAGCGGTCTCGCCGCACGGCGGCGTCGAATCACCGCTGGATGCTCGCGATGCGAAAGCGATCGAGTCCCTTCGTTTTTGGATACAACGCGCCGCCGCTTCGATGCTTACCTCCCCGAGCGAACTTGCCGCAGATGCCCCGAACGATTCGTTCTTGCCGCAATCCGCGATCCTGTCCGGCACGACCGCAGAACCGAACGCGACCAACCCATCTGTCTTCGAAGCCATTGAGCCGCCCACAATTCGCTCCAGCGAAAAGCCTGTGCAAACTAAAACGCCCATTGGCACCACTCGCTTGCCCGAAGTTGTGAACCCCTTCGACCCCGAGATCTTTAATCGAAAATTCCATCCGCCTCAGCCACCGCCGGACACGGCAACGGCAACGCCAACGGAACCTCAGGAAAAACGATAGATCGACGTCGGTCTCCATCGCAAACGGTTAGTGACAAATTCTAGCCATTCACTCGTAAACCAAACCGTTCACCATTAAAGCGCGTACAATGGTCGGCGTGAGGCCGCAAATGCCTCGTCCCGCCCTCGACCGTTTTTCATCGGTGACCCAGACATGCGTTGGTTTCTGCTAAGCCTCGTATCTTTCTTGATAACTTGCCCTGCGGTCGCAGACTCAGCATGGCGCAAACAGCAATTGTTAGCGGAATTCGTCAGCGAAGGAGCCACCGCAGGTGACTATGACGGCGACGGAAACACGGATCTCGCCAGCGGTGCTTACTGGTGGGCGGGCCCCAATTTTGAACAGCGATTCGAGTATCGCGAAGTGAAGGTGTTTTCGCCGAGCGCCTACAGCGATCACTTCTTCAGCTTCTCACTCGACGTCGACGCCGATGGCGACACCGACATCATCGAAATCGGATTTCCCGGCCAAGCGGCGACGTTGCATTTGAATCCCGGGGCCGCTCGCGATGTCAATCGCTGGACCCCCAAGGTCATTGCTGACCAAGTTAGCAACGAATCTCCCGTGCTCGTTGATCTGATCGCGGGTGGATTGCCCGAGTTAGCTTGCAGTCGCGACACAGCGTTTGGTTACTACGCCGCCGGTGACGATCCGACTCAGACCTGGAGTTGGAACGCAGTTTCAGACAATGGCGAATCGGCGAAACCGTTTGGTCATGGCATGGGTGTTGGTGATGTCGACGGTGACGGGTTGAGCGACGTCATCGGAGTCCAAGACTGGTGGAAACAACCCGAAACATCAACACCAGCTACCCTTTGGAAAAAAAGCCGCTGGGCCGAAGAACGCTACGGAGGCGGTGGTGCCCAGATTCTTGTCAACGACGTGAATCGTGACGGAAACCCCGACATCATCACGTCACACAACGCCCACGGCTACGGTATTTCCTGGTTCGAATCCAAACCAACGCAAGACGGCAGCCGACGCTTTCTGCGTCATGAAATTCTCGGTGACACGTCAGTTGCGAATCCTTACGGCGTTGCTTTTTCACAACCGCATGCGTTAGCACTGGCGGACATCGACCGAGACGGATTCGATGACTTGGTGACCGGCAAACGATGGTGGGCGCACGGCGGACACGATGTCGGTGGCAATCAAGCACCTGTCTTGTATTGGTTCAACATTCGGCTGGATGCGAATTCGAAAAGTGGAGTCGACTTCGTTCCACACTTGGTCGATGACTCAACCGGCGTCGGTACCGAAGTCCTCGTGGTCGACCTGAACCAAGACGCACGCATCGACATCGTCAGTGCCAACAAACGCGGCGTGACGATCCACTTGCAAAACACCCCGCCAAACGATCCTGCGAATGATGTCTCGGCAGCGATGCCGCGATGGGACTTGGGCGTGCATGACGAATCCGACTTTGCCGCATCACGCACAGCTGATGACGCCGCAGCCGCCATGCTATTGCCGCAAGGCTTCTCCGCCGATGTTATCGCCAGTGAACCGCAACTGGCTCAACCGATTGCAATGTGCTTTGACACCCGCGGTCGGATTTGGGTCGCGGAAGGCTACACGTATCCTGTCCGAGCTCCCGAAGGTGAAGGCAAGGATCGAATTGTGATTCTTGAAGACACCGACGCTGATGGTACTTTCGAGACGCAAAAGGTCTTTGCCGAAAACTTGAATCTAGTCAGCGGTATCGAAGTTGGCTTTGGCGGTGTCTGGGTCGGCGCCGCTCCTTATTTCATGTTCCTGGCCGATGCGGACCACGACGACCGAGCGGATGGTGAGCCGCAAATCTTGCTTGATGGCTGGGGCTACCAAGACACGCACGAGACGCTCAACAGTTTTCGCTGGGGCCCCGACGGCTGGCTCTACGGTTGCCACGGAGTGTTCACGCACTCCAATGTGGGAAAGCCCGGCGCTCCCGATGAAAGCCGCACGCCGCTCAACGCTGCCGTCTGGCGTTATCACCCGATTCGCCACGAGTTCGAAATTTTCGCCGAAGGCGGAAGTAACCAATGGGGTATCGATTTCAACGAACGAGGCGACTGGTTCATGGAATGTTGTGTGATCCCGCATTTATTCCATGTGATGCAGGGTGCACGCTATTTCCGCCAAGCCGGCCAACACTTCAATCCCTACACGTACGACGACATTCGTACCATCGCTGACCATTTGCATTACGGCGACGGCACCTTTTCCTCCGCAAACCAGGGCGGTCAAGTTGATCGTGGATTGGTGAGTCGATCCGCGGCAACGACCTCCATGGTCGGAGGCGGTCATGCTCACTGTGGCATGACGATCTATCAAGGCGATTCGTTCCCCGCGATGTATCGTGGAGAATTGTTTTTCCACAATCTTCATGGTCACCGTTTAATGCGCGAGACCGTGGAACAAGACGGTAGTGGCTATGTCTCACGCCACCGTCCCGACTTCGCTCGCACGCTCGATCACGTGTTCGTTGGTGTCGGTGTGATGCTCGGCCCCGATGGCTCGCTGTTTATGTCCGATTGGCATGATCCGCAAACGTGCCATCACCGTGATCCAGAAATCTGGGATCGCAGCAATGGGCGTATCTATCGACTTCGCTATGGCAACATCAAATCAACTCGCGTCCGTGTGCCTGAGATGACGAACAGGGAGCTCGTTGACTTACTCGCGCACGAGAACGTTTGGTACGCTCGCGCAGCGACACTCGAATTGCAGCAACGTTCCGTGTCAAACGATTTTGAGCGAATCACAGTCGACGAGTCGTTAACGCGACTTTCGGATGCCGCTAAATCGGAGTCGCTGCGGTTGCGTGTGATGTGGGCGCGACATTGCTGTGGATTGCTCACCGAAAGCCAACTCATTGTGCTGCTCGGTGACCGTGAGGAAACCATTCGAGGTTGGGCGATTCAGCTGTTGTGTGAATCGAAATCAAAGCTTTCGCCTGCTGTGCTTGAGCACTTTGTCGAGCTTGCATCGGGCGAGCCCTCGCCAGTCACGCGTCGCTATCTCGCGAGTGCAATGCAGCGGATGATTCCCACCGACCGATGGCCAGTCGCGGAAGCCTTCGTGCGTAACGGACACGACGCAGCCGACAAAAATTTGCCGCTGCTTGCGTGGTACGCCATCGAGCCGCTTGCCGCTGAAGACCCGGAACGAGCCCTTGCCATGGTTGCGACCATCCCCAACGCAGGCCTACGGGACAAAGTTCAACGGCGGACCGCTGGAAGTGACGCTGGCCGCGCAGTTCTTGTTGATTCGCTCAGCGTGAGCACGGATCCGAAACAGTGGATCGAACAAGGGAACCGATTGATCGCAGCCTTGCCTCCGATCGGGCGTCTTGCCATGCCATCAAAATGGGAGGCCACACGCGAAGCCGGAATGAAAATAGCAGAAAATGGCGGTGAGGCCGCTCCGCTCGCGTCCATTCTGCGACAGCTCGGTGCCCGCTTCGGAGACGAAACCATGTTGGATTCGTATCGAGCGACCGTGACGAATCCGCAAGCCTCAATCAAAGAGCGAATTGCGGCGCTGCAAGTCCTAAAGTCGTCGCAAGCGAATCGCATGGGCGAAACCGCGATTGAGGTACTCAGCGAGCCACCGCTTCAACGAGCGGCAATGCAGGCGATTGTTGAGTCTTCGGATCCCGCAATCGCGACAAAGCTTGTTGCTGCGATAGGCTCCTTGCCCACGGAACTTCAGCCCGATGCAATAAATTTTCTTGCGACACGTTCTGAGACGGCAACACAATTAATCGCAGCGATCCGCGACAACCGGCTCGACAAATCGATCGTGCCCGTTGCGCTGCTGAGACAAATGAAGTCGCTCGGAAGTGAACCGATCGATGCGGCAATCGCTGAGATTTGGGGCAGCCTGGGTAGTGCACCGAAAGATCTCGACAAGCAAAAACAACTTTGGGCTGGCGTATTGTCGCCCGCCAATCTCGCCGACGCCGATGTCCAACATGGCCGCTACGTGTTTACTCAAGTTTGTGGCAACTGTCACAAGTTGTTTGGCGAGGGACAAGTGATCGGGCCGGATCTGACGGGATCCAATCGCAACGACATGAATTACTTACTCGACAATGTGCTCGCACCGAATGCACTGATCGGCAACGCTTATCAAATGCATTCACTGTTGATGGATGACGGAAGGTTGCTTACCGGTTTAATCAAGAGCGAGACCGATTCGTCCATCACCCTTGTCATGACCGCTGGAACAGAAGTCACGGTCGCTCCGGACGCAATCGAAGAGCGTAAATTGTCGGATCAATCCATGATGCCGATGGAGTTATTCGACAAACTCTCGCACCCGGATGTTGTTGACTTGGTTACGTATCTTCAATCGCCCCAGCAAACGCCGATTTCGCCAACACGTCGCACGGTGTCGACGATCCGAGTGGAGGCTGAAACACTAACTCCCTCGCCAGAATTCACTGCCGGAAAAGCTTCGCCCCAAGCAATGAATGGATTCAAAGGCTCGTGGTCCGGCGATTCACAACTGTGGTGGACTGGAGCAAAAGTTGGCGCAAAGTTGACGCTGACGATTCCAAAGGTCGCGAATGGCACGGCTCAAGTCCGACTCCGGCTGACGACTGCACCCGACTACCCGATCATCAAGGCAACACTCGTGGCTGGTCGCACGATCGAAGCGGACTTGTATCACCCATCGGTCAGCCTCTATGACGAGCTGATTCAGTGGGACGACGTTGACTTTGACGCCGACCAGCCGATTCAAGTGGAGCTGGAAATGGTCGGCCACAACGTCCAAGCGATTAAGAACTGGATGGTGGGTATCGATTGTCTCGAGATTCGCCAGTAGCAGTCTGGCTTAGGCCGCTGCGCCCAACCATCCTGCGAAGAAGTCGCTGGCAAGTTGGGCGGCGGTGGGCGATAACGGAAGTGATTCTCTTTCGTTTCCCGCTGATAGAGCGGAAGAAGGTAGAGCTTCGAAATCGATGAGCTCAAGTCGTCCGTCGAGTCCCTCGACGAGCGCCGTCGTATTCTCGATCCAATCGCCGAGATTCACGTAGAGCAATCCGTCGCCGATCATTTGCTGGGTCGGTAAATGCACGTGTCCGCAAATGAGTCCATCGCATTCGAGTTCTGTCACATGGTCGACAAGTTTCTGCTCAAAGCCGCTAATGTGTTGCACGATCTTCTTGGTCGATTGCTTAAGGAATCGGCTGAAGCGGACGTTCGGAATGCGAGCTTTCGTTAGGACTCGATTGACACCACGATCGGCCGCGATCAACGACTCGTACGCAAGGCTGCCTGCATGCGAGAGCCACTTTGCATGCGATTCGACGTCGTCAAATTGGTCACCGTGTAAAACGGAAAGTCGTTGTCCGTCCAAGCATTCGTGCATGAACGAGTCTTGAATTTCGAGAGGCCCCGGCTTGAGATGAACATCTCGCAGAAAAGTGTCGTGGTTCCCCGGCGCGTAGAAGATCTGTGTCCCAGAAGTTGCCAATTCAGCAAGTCGATTTAAAATCGCGTTGTAAATTGGCGGCCAATACCAGTGGCGCTGTAGCACTCTTGCGTCGAGAATGTCGCCGACGAGATAGAGCATCTCAGGCTCGTGTGTTTGCAGAAGCCGGAGCACTTCACCCGCGCGAGCGAAGCGACTGCCTAAATGCAAGTCGCTGATAAACAACGCGCGAATGTAATGTTTGCGTGGATCTAGTTGTGTGCCAAACATGAGTGGTGCTGCTCACCGTTGGGGCAAGTGGATGAATCAAGCTTCGATGCCATAGGCTTGGTGCCGACAAAGACGTAGTAGGGTGCTCGCATCAACGGTAGATACGGTACGCTTCCACGCGATTGACGGAGATAGAGTGTCTCGAATCGCCGTCGCAACATAGGCACATGATCGTGGCTCGGATGGACGTTGTCCCATCCAAACCAAGCTGGCCAAAACAGACGCGTGAACCCGCTATGCCGCACCTCGTCACTCGCGGGATACTTGCGAGAAACAAAAAAGTCGACCACACCAAGCTGGCCGCCCGGCTTCAAAAGCCGCAGCGCCGATTCGACCGCAGCAAACCAGTCTGGGATCATGGTCAGTGAGTAACTCATGGTGACAACATCCGCGACGCCGTCGCTCAGACCGATGTCGGTCGCGTCCGCTTCGTGAATCTTAATTCGGTCTGACCACTTGGAATTTTGCGATCTTGTCCTTGCCACCATCAACAGCGAAGGGGATAGATCGACCCAATGCATTTGTGAAAGTCGATTTGCCGCCTCGCCAATTCTCTCCAGATTTTCTCCCGTTCCTGCACCGAGATCGACCCATACACCGCCCGGTGGAAACATCAGCCTCGAAAACATCTCTTCGCGGCCGTGCAATAATCGTTGCCGGAATGCATCGTAATCGTTGGCTTGGCCAGAGTAGAAATGCTCGAGTCGTTGAGCATGTGATCCCGTTCGTAGCGCTGGTTTGGCAAGATTCCAAAGCACTCTTGCATCGCGGCGAAGCGAAGAGAGACGCAATTTCGTCGATACAAAAGATTGAAACATCAGTGCTTCCAAGTTTGCAAATCTCCGCTTCTCACTTGATTCTTCACACGTTAGCGGTGTTAAGGTCCGCCACGTAAAATCTTCCATACGTGTTCACACGATCTCGCTGATGCAGCGAGTCCGCAAGCTCGGTGCGATAGCGAAGTAGCTCACCCACCTCACGTTTACCACCGGCACATTCCACTTGAAGCGGATCCACAAAATCGCACTTCAATCCAGCCGTTCGCCAAAGGATCTTGGCGTTCGGCGTTGCTGCGTAGACAATTTGCTGCCATTCAGCCTCAAGTGCTTCTCGATGGTTCGCGGCGAGCCAGTCCATGTGATCGAGCAAGACAAAGCGAGAGACGCTTTCATGTTGCGTTTTCAGGAATTCGGTCACCGTTGCGTTGTTCGTCGTCACACGGTGCGAAACCTCACGTAGCTTTTCGTAATTCGATTCCGCGAGGTACTCTGGGCAACACGTTGGCGTGTATTGACCTGTTAAGTAGACTCGCCAAAAGTAGTTGTCGGACAAGGATAACTGCGTGAATACGTGCTCGACTCGATCAACGATGAATTGGGAAATGCCACCTGGATATGCGTTGTCGATCTGCATCCGTTGAGCCCGCGGAACGCCGAGCATCGACATCGTGGCGTCTCGTTGCACGAACCAACGCATCATGGGGCCAAACATAGCCTCGCCGAGGTTGTGTTCGCGGAACAATCGTTGTTGGCATTCAATCGAACCGGCTGTGAGCATTTCCAGGATGACGTCGCGAGCACGCGCGATCCGGTCGATATAGAAATTGATCCAGTAAGCAAAGAAGCCTGAGGAGCCACAGAAGTAGAAACTTCCGCGGTGGGTTGAGCCGTCGAGCAAATGGAGGCGACGGTCCCAGAGTTTCTGAGCAAACAATGGCAGGAGCGGTCGGACGCGAGCGAGGTAAATCCCACGAAAGTTGGGCAACGCTCCTTGGCCGAACAAGGCAAAGAACCGTTCATAATCGAGGGTTTTTGCGCATGCGAGCTTCAATTCCAGCAGCGCATTTTGCAGCGGATTCATATCAACGGCGTGGACAGATTTGGCTCCCGCGAGGGCATAGTCCAACGCATTGCAACCCGCGGACGTGATCACCATCACGCTGTCGGACGATGTCAACTGCATTGCATCGCGATCTAAACGCGGATCTTCCCAGCACGTGTTGTAAACCAAGTTTCGGCTATGAACTTGGTTGAAAACATGCTGCCCTATCCAGTCCTTCATCATCGGCAAGTCACTCCCGCATCTGGCGATTCGCAACACCTAACCAGGCGTCGATTTGCAGCGGATGATAAGCCGCTTTGATGAAGGCTCGATGAAAGCACGCAGAGTCTCAGAAGAAACTTTGCTAGAATTCCGAGTGACCCGTTCCTGTCCAGCAGAGACTATCATGCACCGTGTTCTTGCCCTGTTTGGCGATATTACCCAGCGAAGAGTCGACGCGATTGTCAACGCGGCAAACACCACGCTGCTCGGTGGCGGCGGTGTAGACGGCGCGATTCATCGTGCCGCTGGTCCCGAGTTGTTGGCGGCGTGCCGTGCGATTACTGAGTCACCACCTGGTGTCCGATGCCCGACGGGACAAGCAAGAATCACTCCCGCATTCCGGCTGCGCGCGAAATACGTCATTCATACTGTCGGACCCGTGTATCGCGATGGAATGAGCAACGAACCGAAGCAACTAGCGAACTGTTATCGCAACTCACTTGAACTCGCCGCACAGAACGATATCGAGACAATTGCGTTCCCCGCGATTAGTTGCGGTGTCTTTGGATATCCAGGCATGAGAGCGGCTCGCATTGCGATCAACACGATCGATGAGTTTTTAACAACGCACCCAGGTTCGATCAAGCAAGTGGAGTTGGTCGCATTTGATAACGATATGCAATTGATCCTGTCCAATGCAATCGAAACGAAACTGGGCGAGGCGACCTAACGCTACAACACGGTCGCTGTGGCCTGTTTTGATTCAACCTGTTTTGATTCAGCCCGTTTGGACTGAGCATGTCGTGATCCGATCCATTGGTGCACAATTGCGATAACCACCAGCATGAAGCCGGCGACCACCACGATCATCCCCGAAGTCCGCACGCTCTCCACGATGGGTAGACCAAGCGCCCCCGTCACAGGCGCCGATAGCGTGATCGAGATCACGTGTCCGAATACAGACGCGGCCACCGCAAAGAACACGGACCAGACAAGCATCGGTCGTAGCCGATGAGTAAGAAACGACGCAGTGGCTGGTGGAATGACCAGCATTCCGATCACAAGGATACTTCCCACCACTTCGAACGCGGTCACCAATGTCGTCGTTGTAATCGCGAGCAAACCATAATGCATCAACGTCGGACGAAAACCTAGCGCCCCCGCAAGTTCAGGATCGAACGTCGTAATCATCAGCTCTTTGTAGAGCACCGCGACGGCAAGCACATTGAACGCAAGCATACCAGCACAAACCCAGGCTTCAGTGGGTACTTTTGGATGCGAAAGTCCGATCGTCTCGAGCTGGCCATAAAGGACACAGTCGAGATCAACGTCACTTTGATCCGCCAGTTGACGCAACATAATCAGTCCAATCGCGAACAGTGTCGTGAACACGGCACCGAGCGCCGCATCACCACGCACCCAACCACTGTGCGAGACCCACTGGGTCAACAATGCCGTGACCAGTCCCGCGATCACGGCGCCGATGAACATCGCGAGTTGGCGCACGCCCCATGCCGACTCTTCGCTGATCCAACCATAGGAAAATAACCATCCCGTTACAGCGAAAGCCCCCACGACGCCTGGCAGCGCCGCATGCGTCAACGCGTCGGCGATCATACTTTGCTTGCGAAGGTGCAAGTAGCAACCTGGAATCGCGCATGCCGCCGCCGCTAGCGATGATGTGACAACGATCCAAGTGTCAAGCGGAAACCAGTTGACGTCGAGACCCAATGGGTTTGCCTTTATCTAAGCACCAGAAACAACCAAGGCCACCATCGTAATCACGATTGCCGCAAATAAGTTTAACACCAATCCGCACCGCGCCATCTCGTCAGTCCGAATTCCGCCGGCGCCAAACACGATGACATTCGGCGCGGTCGCAACGGGCAACATAAAGGCACAGGAACAGCTAATCGTACCCGGAATCATGATGGTGGCTGGTTCGACCCCGGTTGCCAATGCGAGTGACCCGAGAATTGGCAATAACAATGTTGCTGTCGCAGTGCTACTGGTCAGCTCCGTCAAAAGCGAAACCAGCACACACACCGCGAGGACAACACACCATGCCGGCGCGTCAGCGAAAACTGAAAGCTTGCCGCCGATCACTTCACTTAGCCCCGTGACCATGAAGCCGTCAGCCAGCGCTAGACCACCTCCAAACATGATCAAGATGCCCCAGGGGATTTTGACTGCGGACGGCCAGTCCAAAAGACGCTCAACCGGGGGCGCTTCATGGGCGCTCACATCCGTTTCTTTATCTGCGTCTGGTTTTGTCAACTTTTCGCCTGCTGGCATGATGAACAAACACATCGAGGCACCTAATGCAATGGTGGCATCGCCGATCATCGACTTGCCCTCAGGCAGCAATGCGGACCAACCGCCGTACGGGGACGCGCGAAAAATCCACAACAAAGCGGTTACAAAAAACACGCCCATCACACGAAGTTCGCTGCTTCGCCAACGTCCAACCTCCGGCATCTCCACAATGCCGGTATCCTTCATCGATCGCGTTAACCACCACCAGATGATCGGCAACAAGATGACGGTAATCGGCAAACCGTACATCATCCAATCCAAGAAATTGATCGTGACGTCAAAGTTCTGTTTAATCATTGAAACGAAGATGACGTTCGGTGGCGTGCCAATCGGTGTCGCCATCCCACCCACGCTGGCGGCGTAGGCGATACCAAGAAGCAGCGGTGTTCGAAGTGTCGCATCATTCACCTGGGCGAGCACCGCCAAGGCAATCGGCAACATCATCAATGTCGTTGCCGCGTTGCTGATCCACATCGACAGCAGGGCGGTTGCGAGCATGAAACCAAGTACCAGCCGTTTACCGCCACGACCACCGACCGCGCGGACCATCGTGACCGCAACACGTCGGTGCGCACCACTTCTTTCCATCGCCGCCGAAAGAAAGAAACCTCCCATGAGCAACAAGATTGTGGTGTTTCCGTATGACTTGGCGACCTCGCTGTGCGACAGAATGCCCAGCAATGGAAACGCGACGAACGGTAACAGTCCAACAATCGCAATATTCAAACACTCAAAAATCCACCACAACGCACACAGCATCGCGACCAGTGCGCATAGCGAAGGCTTCCCCGGCAGCCCCGACCCATAGCAAAGGATCGCGGTGGCTGTGGCAAGGATGGGTGCGAGCCAGAGCATCGAACGAGATAGCCTGGTGAACGTCGGCATAGCAAACATGGCGGTCCGTGGAAAAACTTTGCCACAACAACACCGCCACACTTTATACTGTGGCGACATGCGGCGGTTGAACTGAGACAAACTTCGATAGAAATCGAGAGAATTGAATGACCACTCGACGAGACTTTTTGCGAAACACAGCAGTTGGCGTTACCGTGTCGGGCATCGCAAGTTCGCTTGCGTATGCACCGCTGGCTTGGTGCGATACGCCGGACCCGAAAAAGAATCCAGAACCTTGGATCCGTAAGACGCTTAAGATTGGTATGGTCAATGTCCCGGGGACTCTCACGGATAAATTCAAAGCCGCCAAAGAAGCTGGCTTCGAAGGCATCGAGCTGAACGCACCGACGCTCGATCCCGATGAGGCGAACTTGGCTTCGCAAGAAAGTGGATTGATCATTGATGGAACCGTCGGTGGCTATCACTGGAATATTCGCCACACCGATCCAAGCCCAGAGGTTCGTGCCGAAGCCATGAAGAACCTTCGACAAGGCCTGGAGCGTACCGCCGCCGTCGGCGCCGACACGATGCTCCTTGTCCCTGGCCACGGCAAAGACGGAACACCCGAGGAAGTGATGCAGCGAGCGAAGGAGGCGGTGCGGATGGCGATCCCAGATGCCGAAAAGCATGGCGTTCGAATCGTCATCGAGAACGTGTGGAATCAGTTCATGTACGACCACGCAGGTGACAGCAACCAGTCCGCTGATGAGCTCGCAGCATTCGTTGACTCCTTCGAATCGCCGTTTGTTGGCATGCAATTCGACTTGGGCAATCATCACAAGTACGGTGATGTTGCAGCGTGGACACGCACGCTCGGCAAGCGAATCATGAAGCTCGACATCAAGGGCTTCTCACGGGCACAAGACAAGTTCGTGAAGATTACTGAAGGCGACATCGATTGGGGAACAGTGCGAAAGGCACTCGTCGACATTGGCTTCACAGGCTGGTGCGCCGCTGAAGTCGGTGGTGGTGGACTAGACCGTTTGAAAGAGATCAGTGAAAATATGGAGACGGCGTTGCAGTGCAGCAGAAGCGTTGCAGCAGTAAGCTAGTCTTTTACGATTTGTTGATGTCTGAATCACCACCCCAACTCGAAACGCCCGCTCCAACACTTGCGCCGACGATCGAGCCGAGTTGTCACATCAGTGTGATGCCGCAAGAGATTGTCACCTGGCTTGCCGAATGCAAGCCACGAAACGTCGTTGATGGAACCTTGGGCGGCGGAGGACACACGCGGTTGTTGCTGGAGTCGATTCCGACCATCGAACGCTTGATTGCGCTGGATCGAGATCCAGTCCCCGTCAAGCGAATTCGAGAATCAGCAACCGACCCGAGACTAAGCCCCTACCAAGCGAGCTACGAAAAGACAGCCGTCGCGATGAAGGCTGTTGGTATCGAAACCATCGATGCAATGGTTCTCGACTTGGGATTATCCAGTGATCAACTCGATGACCGCGAACGAGGATTCAGCTTCACTGGCGGGGGACCTCTCGATTTGCGTTTTGATCCGACAACGGGGATACCGGCCTCACAATGGCTGGCCCAGAAGACCGAGAAAGAAATTGCTGACGCGATCTACGCTTATGGCGAAGAGCGTTTCAGTCGCCGGATTGCGAGGCGGATTGTCGAGCGACGTAGCGATCGCAAACCCGTCAAAACAGTCGAAGAGATCGTGGATATTTGTCGCCAATCCGTACCGCGAAGTAAGAACCACGACATTCACCCAGCGACACGTACGATGCAGGCTCTCCGGATTGTCACCAACGATGAACTTGGGATTCTGGAGCGAACTCTGCACGTGTGCTCGCAATGGTTTGCGCCGGGTGGGCGCCTTGCGATCATCAGCTTCCATTCGCTCGAAGATCGACTGGTAAAGAACGCATTCCGTGACGGTGACGACTGGAACGTGCTGACCAAGAAACCGCTGCGTCCCAGTGACGAAGAAGTTTATGCAAACACGAGAAGCCGAAGCGCAAAGCTACGTGTGGCTGAAAAACGTGTCGTGCCGTATCGGTAATCACCATCCAACCATCGGTGATGATTTAACCCGAGGTGATGGAATCACAAGATCAAGAGGTAGAGGAAGGGAATGAATTCGGAGCGAGACTTCCAGCGAGCGTTCGCGGCTAGGTACATCTTGCACCCAGCCCGTGGGGTTTCGAGGACAAGCCGAAGCTGTCAACGATGTCAGCCCGTGGCCGCAAGCTGACTGCGTCAACCCCACGCGAGGCGAACTCGCGGAAGATCCAAATATGATAACAAAACAGAAACGCTCCATCTTCCCAGTGCTGCGCAAATCGCCACGCCGGGCTAAATCCATTGAATCGTTGTAAGTTATTAGCTAGCAACGACTTGAAGCGAAAAAAACGCTTATCGAAGGTTCGCTCCGAGCCACTTTCGCGTGAATGCGATTTGTCTCACCAGCGATAGCGATAGGTTACGTACCTAGCCGTTCTGGTCAACAGCAGATTTTTGAAATCGGCTTCGCTTGTGCGCGCTTTCGTCACTAACTCATTGCTGGATTGGCAGTTAGATTTCCCGGATCGAATTTCTACACCATCCCCACCAGCACCCCCAATGTGGGTAGCGACAAAGGTGACGCCATGTTTTTCATTGCTGAGCTAGCGTCGGTCCATGAAGCGGTGCGACCCAGCGGTGTGGGTTGCTGGTTAGGCAAAACGTGTCGTCTATCGGGCTAAATCCGCCAGAACACCTAAACCTTCCATTTGATTGGCTGTTTTGGGTGTCGCATGGCTTCCTTGAGGCTGAGCCAAGGGCTACTTTACGCCAGTCGTTTCCCCCCAAACCGTCACGTGGCTTTTGAGGCCACGTCCTTTGTTGAGTTTTCGGTTCCATGGCTGCAAAATCGCCCGCGTATTTAGCTGTTGATCTTGGGGCATCGAGTGGTCGTGTGATCGCTGGTTCGCTCGACGACGACAAGCTTTCCCTGGACGTGCTGCACCGCTTCGATAACAACCCGATCCGAGTCCAAAACACGCTCCAATGGGATTCGCTGGCGTTGTGGCAGAACATCCTGGATGGCCTTCGAAGTGCCCGGTCCGAGAACCCTTCGATCGCTTCCGTCGGTGTCGATACCTGGGGCGTCGACTACGTTCTCGTCGATCGGAACGATTTGGTGACTGGCCCCGTCCGGTGCTATCGTGACCCGAGAACCACCGGCATGTTGGCTGAGGCGTTCAGGTCCGTTCCTCGCGAGAAGATTTTCGAGGCGACGGGAGTCCAGTTCATGGAGATCAATACGCTCTATCAACTGCTCGCCGCCGCCCGCGCGGACGAGACGTCGCTCCAGGCGGCTGACGGTTTTCTGATGATGGGCGATTACTTCCACTGGCTGCTCACGGGCCGCCGAAGCATCGAAGTCACGAACGCATCGACAACACAAATGCTTGACCCTCGCTCAAAGACGTGGGCCAAACCAATGCTCGAGAAACTTGGGATTCCAACAAAACTGTTTACTGATTTGGTCGAGCCGGGCACGACGCTCGGACCGATCCAAGCGTCTGTCGCATCGCAAACGGGGCTCGATGGCGTCCCCGTGATTATCCCGGCGACACATGATACCGCGTCGGCGGTACTCGCTGTTCCTGCGGAAGGATTCGCACCAGCCAAGACGACTTGGTGCTACATCAGCTCAGGCACTTGGTCGCTAATGGGTTGCGAATTGGCAAAGCCTTTAGTCAACGACTTATGCGCCGAACTCAACTTCACCAACGAAGGCGGCGTTCGTGGCAGCACGCGACTGCTAAAGAACATTGGCGGGCTGTGGGTGTTCCAGCAAATTCGCAGGGCGCTCGAGCGGCGACAGATGGCGGTCTCGTGGGAAGCGATGGTGAGCGGCGCGAAAGCCTCGAAGCCTTTCTCGTTGTTGCTCAATCCCGATGAGCCGTCGTTCGTTGCTCCTGAGGATATGATCGATGCGATCTGTGCCTACGCTGGAAGAACCGGTCAACGTGTCCCAACGGACAACGATGTGTTGTATCGCGCGTCGCTCGAAGGGCTCGCTTTGCGATACCGCTGCTGTCTCGCGATGCTCGAGCGACTCGTTGGAAACCGCATCGACGTGATTCATATCGTCGGCGGCGGCGTGCAAAACAAATTACTTTGCCAAATGACTGCGGACGCGTGCAATCGTGTTGTGGTCGCTGGTCCCGTCGAGGCGACCGCGATGGGCAACGTGCTGATGCAGATGCTCGGTACCGGCCGGCTGCACTCGATCGACGAAGCGAGGCAACTGGTTCGAAACAGTTGCAGTGCTGTTCGCTTTGAGCCTCAGCAGCCTGAGGCATGGCATGAACCAGCCCAGAAATTCGAAGCACTGACTCTTTCCTA
The DNA here is from genome assembly GCA_041739875.1 of Pirellulaceae bacterium. Lineage (GTDB taxonomy): Bacteria > Planctomycetota > Planctomycetia > Pirellulales > Pirellulaceae > JBBSJZ01. The sequence goes on along the minus strand of JBGSNA010000187.1, from coordinate 2,889 downwards.
GCTACTCACTCCAGTTGTCCGATTCACTCAAACTGTCCGATCCAGCCACGACGATCCAAACGCCATGTCCAACGAATCACTTGCCGAGCGAAAAGACGCGATCCGTAAAGCTGCCCATGCCGCGCGGCGAGAACAGGTCAACAAAGAGGACGTCAGCGTCCTGATCACCGACCGCGTCATGCAGCTTCCTGAGTACCAAAACGCACAATGCGTGATGTGGTACATCGATGTCCGTGACGAAGCCCGTACGCGACATGCACTCGGTGATGCGATCGCTGGTGGCAAAAAAATTGTGATTCCGTATTGCGTCGACGGCGAATTGGAACTGTTCCACCTCGAGACGATGGAGGAGTTGGCGACTGGCATGTACAAGATCCTCGAACCACGCGAAGACTTACGCGACGTCGAAGCCAAAAAGGTCGACGTCAGCGAACTGGATTTGATCCTTGTTCCGGGTGTCGCATTCGATGCTCGCGGGGGACGGACCGGTCACGGCAAGGGCTACTACGACAAGCTTCTCGAAAACGCCAAGCCTGAAACACAGCTGGTTTCGCTCGCGTTTGAGTGCCAGATGTTTGAGGAGATCCCGATGCAGGATCACGACATCTACATGGACAAGGTTGTCACCGAGAAACAAGTTTATGAAGGCGTGGGTCGAAACGGATGAATTTGCACGAGCTTGTCGAAGACACCTACGCCGAAGGCTTTCGCAGTATCTACGGCGAAATCCTGATCACCGCTCGCGACGAGAAATGGCTGCGTCATTGCGTGAACGCAGTCACCGGCCACGCCTCAAGCACGATCCTTTGTGATTGCGAATCCGGCGTCTCGCAGTGGATTTCGGCTGACGAAGCCGAAGCGGGCGCGACGCCTGATGGACGCATCGGCGCCGTCGTTCAGTTCCATGTGCCGCGATTCCGAAAGGATCGACGCGAACACTTGGAAAAAGTGATGATGGCTCGAATCAGCCAAAACATTCTCACTTGCCCGACCGCTCGCTGTTTTAATCGACTCGATACCGAAGACTACTTCAAACTCGGTCGAAAAATTGCATTGTTCGGCGACCGCTACCAGTTTCGTGATACACGTTATGGACAACCCGGTTGGGTCATTCCGATCCTCGGCGGCGAGTTTTTCTTGTCCCGACGATTCGGCTTCCAAGACGGCGTCATGGGCGGAAACTTGTGGTTCTTTGGTCCGAATGAAGACATCGCACTGGACGCTGCCGAACGCGCTGCGATCGCCGCCGAAGCCACGCCGAATGTCATCACAACATTCCCAGGCGGTGTTGCTGCCAGCGGTAGCCGTGCCGGAAGCAGCTACGATTTCCTCATCGCGTCAACGTACGCCGAGTTCTGCCCGACGCTTAAAGAAAAACTTGGCGAGAAGTCCAAAGTTCCGCCAGGCGTCCAATACATCATGGAGATCATTGTCAACGGTCGCGATCTTGATTCGTTGCAAGACGCCACACGCCGCGCCATTCATGCTGCGGCGGAAGTTGACGGATTAATCCGCATTAGTGCAGGCAATTACGGCGGTCGCCTCGGCAAGACCTTCGTTCATTTGCATGAGTTAATCTCGTAGTCAACGTCGCTGATCGAACTTCAAACAACACCAGTCACCACGACTCGAAGCAGCTTTTCTGTTTTATCGTAGCAACAACTGGCAAGATGCATTAACTTTTGCTTTCAAAGAATGCTTGGTTTTACCGTAGGCCAGGACCTGTCCTGGCACCGTTCGTTCGACATAAATTGCCAGAACTGGTCGTGGCCTACGTGAGTGCCTCGCTGAAAAGATTCTAAAGTCAAACGTTTACAAACTCATGGAGGCACCACGTTGAAGCCATTTCTGTCGGAAGAAGAAGAAAAGCAGATCAAGAAACGCATCAAAGTGAAAATGACTTCCAAAGGGCAAGGCATTTTTGCGCGGCAAGATTTTGCTGTCGAAGAAGTTCTCGGTGAAGTCACCGGAGAAGTGATGAGCGTTGACCACGGCTCCAACTACTGCATGGATCTCGAAGGCAAAGCGAATCTGGAACCCGCTTGGCCGTTTCGATTGCTGAACCATAGTTGCGAACCGAATTGTGAGCTGATGCTATGGAAGTATCGGCAAGTCAAAGGCAAGAAGATTCGCCGACTTTGGGTCAGCGCCATCCGCGATATCAAAGCTGGCGAAGAGCTCACGATCGACTATGCATGGCCAGCCGACGCGGCCGTTCGGTGTCTCTGTGGAGCGAGCACGTGTCGCGGTTGGGTCGTCGACAAAAACGAACTCCGCAAGCTGTATCGCATGGGCGTCCGCCGTAAAGTCCCATCATTGGAATCCACTCAAAGCGCTTAGCTTGGTCCGCAATGTTATTGCTTGGAAAAACAAAGCACTGTCATGGTCAAACTTGAAAATACTCACTTTTGCGAGGTGTGCGCGTAGTTCTAGCGGCACTACCGAATTGTAGCTTTTTTGAGTCTCAAAGTCCAAGGGTTCGTCGCTGCTGCGAGCACGTCTCGGTCAGCGTTTGTGGTTCAGTCTCGCCAATAGCGGTAGATATCCGAAGCTTAGAAGCCTCACACTGTCTTATCCGGCGTTTGAACCCCTGACAGAGCATCACGCTTTGTCCACGGGCTTGTGGACTGCGGTTGCTTTCGCTTACCGCGCCTGCCCTCGGGGTCGATCGATGTTGTCCGTGTGCCTTGCGAGCACGACGAGCCAGTGCGGCTCTAAGCTTCGGACCTAGTTGATTCTACCGGATTGTCGTGGCGGACTCCAAGACGGATGAGTAACGCAATGAGCAAGTCACCTAGTGATGTTGCTCCACGCTTTTTCTTTGCTGCTATCACCGCCATTGGCTTTGACTCAGCCGCGTAAGCTGACTTCGGCAACCAATTCAACGCC
>JBGSNA010000160.1:0-13255 GCA_041739875.1 Pirellulaceae bacterium | reverse complement strand
ATACCGATCGGCTGCAACGACCCGTCATGCGATCGATGTCGATTCGTTGCTGTTTCCGTCTCGCCGTCGTACGATGCGGCGTCAGATCATGCGCCGGATGCTGCGAAAATCGCTTGCAGAAGCCCAGAAATCTGGATTGGCTAAATTCTTTGTCAATGGCGGACCTCATGGACTCAATCATTTGACCCTCACCGCAATCGAATTTGACTTCACGACTCGTATGGATCGCGTTGTGGCGATTGGTGACGTTGCCGATTCGCTCGCTCGAGGGCTCAGCGTTTGGGTCGATATTAATCTGGACGAGGCGATTGAGGCGACTCAGGCGTTGGAAACGCTACGCGTCAACCCTCGCGTTGTGTCGGCGATTTTTGATGTGCCGTCCGTGGGGCGATACGACGTCTACGAGGACTCGCTACATATCTCTGTTTCTGCGGCCACGTACGCAGGTCGTGAGTTGGACTTTGCGATCATCGATTTGGTGCTTGCCGAGCGGATGATCATCACGCTGCATCGCGGCCAAGCGAAATTGATTTCCACGATGCGAGAGAATTATCCGACGTTCTTTCATAAGTTCGCTCTGTCGATCGGGTTTCTGCTTTTCGAAGTCTGGGATCTCGTGCTCGATAGTCTGAGGCGATCGTTGACGCGAATCGAAGCCGACGTCGAACATACCCAGCGATCGATCTTCACGAGCGACAGTGATGATATCTTTCAGAACGTGTCTCAACTCAGTGGCAGCGTGCTGGAGCTCCGCAAAACAACACTCGTGATGCGAGATTCGCTGGACCAGCTCGCACGGCACACGTCATCATTCGTACCTTCGACCGCTCAGCCTCACTTGGTGAACATGGTCGGATCGCTCGAACGGTTAGCTGGGGATCTGACGGTCGAACGCGAGACGTTGGCAGAGTCATTGACGTTGTACTTAGGGATCGTCAGCCACCGAACGAATCAATTAGTGCATCGCTTGACGCTGGTCAGTCTCGTGTTTTTGCCGTTGACGTTTTTGTGTGGCGTTTACGGCATGAATTTCAACTTGCCGGAATACAGTTGGCAGAACGGTCACGTGTACTTCTGGGGACTCGTTCTGTCTTGCGTCGCGATCATGGTGAGCTGGATGCGATTCAAGAAGATGTGGTGAGTGATTGGGGGTGATGACGTTCTGTTTCTTCCGGCCCAAAGGGCCATCCGTTTGCCTAGCCCAGGCCAACGGCCTGGGAATACGTTGTAAATTATTTGCGGTAGGGCCAACGGCCCGGCCGTTTGTTCTTTCGCATTAGAGTTAACGCGATGCCACAATCATATGCCCAAGTTTGGCTACACCTCGTCTTCTCCACATAGGACCGACGCCCCTATCTTCAGAACGCAATGTTCCGCGAAGAGATGTTCCGTATGTTGGCTCACCATGTCAAAGCAACAAACTGTGTGAGTGCCTCCGTGGGTGGTCACATTGACCATGTTCATCTTCTCGCTGGTCTTGCAAGGACGATTACCATTGCAAAGTTGGTTGAGAACACCAAAACCGAAACGTCGAAGTGGGCGAAGACCGTAGATGGCGGCGTATCGTCGTTCTCGTGGCAAGCTGGGTATGGGGTTTTCTCGGTCAGTCATTCCAAGTGTGCGGCCGTCGATGCGTACATCCGAGACCAAGACCAACATCATCAAAAGCACTCATTTCAAGACGAGTTGCGCAATATTTGCGCGAGACATGGAATTGAAATCGACGAGCGGTATGTCTGGGATTGAATGGTACAAACGGCCGGGCCTTTGGCCCTATGGTCTCAACACATGACCGATCCCCAGTCCGTTGGCCTGGGCTAGACAAACGGATGGCCCTTTGGGCCGAAGAAGAGGGACCTGCTGGTGCGCAAATCGCAGCGACATTTGTGGCAATAACGGTTTGATGGCTGTCTCGCAGAAATTGCGTTCTTCCCCCCGCCTTTTGTGGTCCGCGGAAAACTGAGACGATACGCTCCTGTGCCTGAAATCCTTGATCCCTTTTGAATCTCTTCCCCGCGTTTTTGTGGGGCGGAGTTGGTAGAACGTTATGACCCCGCCAAACATCATCTTCATCATCACTGACCAGCAGCGTTTTGATACGATCGCGGCGCTTGGTTATCCTCATGTCGCCACTCCGAACCTCGACCGACTTGTTCGCGAGGGCGTCTCGTTCAACCAGTGCCATGTGACGGCGGCGTCGTGCGCGCCCGCTCGAGCGAGTCTATTCAAAGGCTACTTTCCGCACACAACTGGGATCCTGCGCAACGCCGACACCTGGCGTCGTTCTTGGATCGAACTGCTCAACGACGCTGGTTATCACTGCACCAACATCGGCAAGATGCACTCGTGGCCGTTCGAGACCGAGCTCGGCTTTCATGAGCGATACGTTGTCGAGAACAAAGACCGTTATCTCGAAGGCCGTTATTACTTCGACGAATGGGACAAGGCGTTGCGGTTCCGTGGTCTCGTGAAGCAGCAGCGAGAATTTTATCGCAAGCGAGCCGACTATCGCGAGTCGCTCGGGGCATTCGATTGGGAGATGCCTGATGACACGCACCCCGACTTCTTCGTCGGCGACATGGCACGATGGTGGATTGACACCTACCCTAAAACAGAGCCCTTGTTCTTGCAAATCGGTTTTCCTGGTCCGCACCCGCCGTACGATCCGTTGCCGCGATACTCCGAGCCGTACCTGAAAAAGGACTTGCCGTTATTACCAGTCACCCAGGCTGAACTGGACAGCCAACCGCCCGCGTTCAAGGAGTTACGACAGCACAACCACGACATTGACCACGACAGTGTTGTGCTCGCGTTGCAGCCGACCGACGCCCAGCGACATCGCCAGCGCGCGTACTATCTCGCCAACGTCACCATGATCGACGAGAAAGTCGGTGAGATTGTTGAGGCATTGGAGCGAAACGGCTACATCGACAACTCGATCATCATCTTCACCAGCGACCATGGTGATTGTTTGACAGATCACGGACACAGCCAAAAATGGACGATGTACGAACAAATCACTCGCGTGCCAATGATCGTGTGGGCGCCAGGCCGGATCGAGGGTGGACGTAGTATCGATGCATTGGTCCAGCAAATGGATCTGGGCCCGACGATTCTCGATTGGGCAGGCATTCCGGTACCGAAAGACTGGGCCGCGCAATCACTCGTTGCAGCGCTCGATCCGACGGTGCAGTTCGCTGGACGTGATTACGTTTACTGTGAACAGGCCCAAGACGGGATTCTGACCGGATGCAAGTACATGACGATGGTGCGTGACAAGACGCACAAGTTGGTACACTTCTTGGACGAGCCCAGTGGCCAACTATTCGACTTGGTCGCCGACCCAGATGAAGTCATCAACTTGTGGGATGACGCTGGTGCGAGTCAACACAAAGAGCGTTTGTTGGCCGAGCTTCGCGAATGGCGAATCCGCTCTGGACTGCACACAAAAGATTGGTGCCGCGAGTGGCGATAAGGACGACTTACGTATCCGCGTAAAGCGTGCTATCGAGGGACGACTCCTATTCAATCCAGGCGCCGTCTTTCCACTTGCTCTTCGTCGGGCTCGAGCCTTGATTCGTCGCGCCGTCGATACTGGCGATCGTCGCGTCGGCGGCAGGGTGCGGCAATTCGAGGATGGCGAGTTCGGCGCCGCGATACTTCTTGAGCAAGGCAACTCGATCGCCAACGCGTGTGATCGTGTCACCGACAATGTCGTATTGCCACACAGCAGTCTTTCGAGAACGACTGAGCACGATCCCGTTACTCGACATCACAAGATCGTCGTTGATCCAAACCGGGCTGCTCGTCCCGAGCGTGCGGATATTCGTGACTTCGTCTTTGATCTGGCCCTGTGCCAGGTCAAGAACGAGAAATCGCTTGCCGGAAATGATCGCGAGGTGGTCACCGTAGGGCGAAAACGCGAGATTTGGCGTCAGGTTACGATCCAGTTCGATGCGGCCTTGGGGATTGCCTTTGTTCGTCGAGTAGATCAACACTTCACCGCTGCCGGGCAACGCCAAGTATCGACGGCCTGGAGACAGCACCGGTTCGACACGAGGATCGATCTTGTCCATTCGGTACAAGCATTCCCCAGAAACAAGATTCCAACATCCAAGCGACGCGTCAATGATGGCAACAATGTGCTCGCTGTCGAGCATTCGTGCCCACGTGACCTTCGACGGATTGCGTGGCTTGCCGTTGTCGGGAAGCGCTCGGCGTACAAAGCTTCGAAGCGTGTTATCGGGCTCGCTAATGTTGGTCGAGAGCGACTCGATGTCAAGCTTCAGCAACTCAAGCAATCCGCCTTCGCCGACGCTGTTGTGATCATTGAGGACAAGCGTCAATCCGCTGGGCGCATGATGATCCAGAAGCGTGATGCGTTTGGTTCCGTCCCATACGGTCTTCGTTTCGCTTGTCGCAGGATCAATGAACGTGATTTGGTTGTGCGAACCACCTGTTGGGAATGCCAAACCGCGAGTGATCGAAATGGCGATCTGGGGCGTCGCTTCTGTTTCAACGAGAAGCGGTCGTGAACATGACGCCCATCCATCGAAGCTGTCGATCGAAACGACGCAAGTTGGAATCGACACCGTCGACGGTGCAGGGTCGACAAGAAGCCGACGTAAACGCGGCCAACCGATATCTCGACGCATCGGCTCCGTGAGCTGTAACATCGCGCCGTCCGGAGCGATTGAGGTCGCCTGGGGAAGCTGCAAGGGCTCCATCGCACGCGGTGGTTCTGGGGTGCTCGAATCTGGAGCGTTCGAATCTGGGGCGGCTAAAGTCTCTGTGAATGTCGTGTCGTCGTTTGCGGTCCCCAAGCCGTCGGTTTCCACGATTCGAACTTTGGACGCGAGGTAGTTGCGATCGAGCTCGCTGAGTTGATCAAAGTCTATCGCGATTCGATTGCCGTTTGGACGCACGAGCCGAACTTCTTTGCGGTCCCACTCAACAAGAGACGCGTCGATGGCGAACTTGCCCGTGATGTCGACCCAAGTGCGCAACGTCGCCTGGAGTGCAATGTCTGCTGGAGGTTCAATTCCCGATTGCGGTTGAATACCCGACTGGGGCTGCGACAACGAGACGTCTTGGGCATGGACGGTGGCATGCGAACTCAACGATGCGTGCAAACTAGGCGATGCAAGCGAGAGGAGAGACGCTAACGTGGCAAGTTTATGAAGACTCATGGCGGGTCGTGACTTTGATTGGAGACCGCCGCCGCTTTTGATGCGACGTGTGAACGCTGGTTAAAGGCTCGAACCGGCCCAGTGATTAGAACAGGTTCATGATCCGCTGGGCAATTTTCTCTTCTGCTGGCTCAGGCGTCTTGCCGTCCAGAACGGCGATCCAGACCTGCGGGTCGTCGCCGTAGTCTTTGCCCGTGGAGTCTCGGAGCGTACTGACGGCGAGACTCCGTGTGGCTGGATTGCGATCCGCCAAAGCGACGCGAAGGGCGTCCACGGCAATCGGTGTCTTGTACGTTGCCAGCGATTCCATTGCCGCGTGTCGGACATCCGTCTCCGTTTCGCTGCCGAGTGTCTCCGCAAGAAGTCGTGCAGACTCGTCTGTCTTTTGGCGGCTGAGAGCGCGGCACGCTTCCATGCGTACCTTGGTGCTCTCATCCTTGAGTCCATCCTGGATGATCGATAGGGCTGCCGCTTCGTCAATGTGTCCAGCCGCGTTGACGGCCAACCGACGCATCTCAACACTCTGGTCATTCTTCATGACTTGCTCGAGATGGCTGATCCAGTACGTTTGTCGCTCGCGCGGTAACGATTTCATCGAAGCCGCGAGATTCATCATTTCGTGGCGACGTTTGTGATCCGTTGGCCCGATCAACTCGTCTTCTTTCCATTCTCGCATGGAAAAATACGGGTTGGCCGCCTTGAGAGCATACAGGGGTCCGTCTTGGCATCCGGTGGTCACCATCACGCCGAGACCAACGACGATGATCGCGACGCTGCGGGCGCAGACGCTTGCGAAAAGGGCTCGGTCGTGGGTTCGGTTCAGCATCGTCATACGAAATCTCGCTTGCAGAGTAGGTCGACTGTTCCGCGTTTAGCATCTTTCGACACTGCGGCGAAAGAGAGAAGTTCGGTAACGAGCCGACTCCGCCAGCCGACTTACGAATGAATCCGGATCGCCGTCGTCCACGGCGGAAGCTCAAGGGAGTCGTCGCACAGCCCAATGACCAAGTCACGTCGCTGGCCACCCGGTCGCGCTATCGTCGCTGTGACTTCGAACGTCGCCGTCGTCGTCAGTGCAAGTGCCATCGTCAATCGAGCCGACTGGAACTGGGCCAATTTCGCTCGAGTGCTAGCAAAAAAACGTTTCGGCGTCACACACCAATCAAATCGAATTTGCCGCTCAGAATCTGCGACTGCGTCTTCGTTGCCGATCAGACCCGAATCCATCGATTCAGGTTCCCGCACTGTATTCGTCATCCGCTGGCCGAGCTCCTTCGCAAGCTCAATGAAGAACGGTGTGCGAAGCGACAAGTGTTGCGGCATCACGAGAACTGGCGTCGAGCCTTGTTCGTCACTCAGCCGCACAATGGTCTCAGCCAGCCCGCTGAGGTCCGCTACCACAGCGAGCCGATTCTCTTTGGCCGACTGATTCTCTTTGGCCGACTGGCTCGCATTGGTCGACTGACTCGAGTCTTGGTGTGTGGCTTTGCCAGCCGCTTGGTCAACGGAAACTGACATCAATTCAACCACCACGCATCCGTGCCAACATCGATTGGAAGTCGACGTTCACCGTCGAGTCGTCACGACGCATCCGAGGTGGCTCGACACGCGAGGGGCTACTCACATCATCTTCAATAATCAGTATGTCGCTGTCGTCGCCACAAAGAATCATATCGGACTCCTCCGCTGGCTTTTGCATCGACACGCTGGATGCGTTCAAGCCTTGTGCCGCTCCAAAACCCTGTGTCGCTCCAAAAACCTGTGCCGAATGTCCGCTCGTCATCCCCATTTCGCTACCTGGCAACTGGAACAACTGCATGTCGCCCGACATGCCCACGATCTCTTCGTGAAGCATCGATTCCAAGTCGCCTGAGACACGCGAATCGACGTTGCTTTGCGAAGTCGAGAACGATGCACGTGTTGGGATCTCCTCTTCCTGTTCGAACTCGCCGAACAAGGCCGCTGGTAATGCGTTTCGTGACGCGAGTTGCCGCACCGAAAGCGGAGGCTCGTGACGCGAACGCTGGGCATCCCCAGGCTCCGTCATCCACTGAATCGAAGCGTTGTTCTGCGTTGACGCGTTGTCTTTCGATGATGCGTTATCTTGCTTTGCAAAGCGAGGCATCGATGCTTCCGACGATGACTCCATCGACCCAGCCTCGTCGTATGCCGCTTCGAAGGCGTCGTCACTCTCAGCCTCTGCGTCAGAAATCTCAAGCCTTGCGGACATCGCGTTGATGCGATGGGTCGCCTCAATCTCGCGAGCACACGTCTCCGGCTCGCACCCGCATGTCGAGCCGCAAGCCGCCATTCGCTCGCGTTCTTTTGCAATATTGCCCGCGTATTCCCTATTCGAGCGATCATCCTCCGCAACATCCGCGGCTGGAAAATCGATCTCTTGCTCCGCATGCTCTTCGTCTTCGAAAGGCAGATTGGTGACCGAACTTGCGCTCACCGTCTTCCCAGTCCACCGTTGATCGGCCGTCTGGGAAACCCGTTCGACAATCGGTTGAACCACGGACTTCACAGTCTCAGTTTTCGGCTTTGCCGAAGGAGCGACATACGGTGTCTCGTCGAGCTGCCCAAACTCGACGTTGGACTGCTTGGCAAACTTGGGCTCTTCAAGCATCGGGCCTGGCAATTGTTGCAGATGCGCCCATGCGACATTGATGTCATGCAAACCGATCGATGCGTGATTGGCTGCTTCCGCACAATCGACTGCTTGAGTCATCAATTGGTTGATCAAGCGAGGCACGCCGCTGCACGCATGATGCACGGCTGAGATCGCATCGTCACTGATGGTTTCATTCGGGTTGGCGCCACAGCGGCGGATGGCTTCGCGGATGTACTCGCGAGTCTCGTTCGAATTCATCGGATGCAAATAGCATCGCGTCGCTATTCGCTGGGTAAACGGCTCCATCATGGGCGACGTCAATGTGTCATCCAAACGTGGCCCGCCACAAACAACCGCTGAAACCCGAGGCTCGCCACGTCGCATGATGTTCGTCGTCATGCGGATCGCTTCAAGGACTTGCGTCGACATCGATTGTGCCTCGTCGGCAAGAATCAATAATCCGTTGGGAGCGGAGTCTTCGCCACATACTCGGTCAATCAACGCGAGCTGTAAGTCATTGTCCGGTATCGTCGAAAGCTTGACACCGAGGTGGTGCATGATGCGGCGCAACAACGCCGCCTCGCTATCGATCGGTGTCTCACCAAGAACCACGACCTCGTGGGTGTCTTTGTAGTGCTCGACAAGTATGTTGCACATCAACGATTTGCCAGTCCCTGGAGGACCAACAACCATCGCCAAGCCTTCATGAGCATCGATGCTCCTCACCACTCGCAACAAAGCGTCGGCAAGCGAACCAAGATTCACATAGCGGTTAGCGCTTGGGAACGCAGGAAACGGCGGAACGCGGAACATCGAATCGGGAGAGTGCATTGTAGGAGAGCCCACACTGAAGGACGCTTGGAAGGGAAAGGTTGCACGTCGCACAACCACTTCAATCGTCACTATCGGCACCACCGACCTCGGAATTGAGCGGAAAGAGACGAAAGGACTAAAGCCCGCCCCATTCCAACGTGAAACTGCGGCAAATCGATCAACGTGCCCCCCACGTCCCGAAGGCATTGGAATTGCATGCAGTGTCATCGGCGCGAGGTGCACGCGACGAGCCGGGCTAGATTGGCGAGTTGTTGGAGGATCGAGGGCAAACAGGCTCGCAAGTTTCGTCGGGCTCGTGCGCATGTCCCCTTCAACCTGCACTGAAACTTCCTTGCTAGCAATAAGCGAAGAGCAAATGCCCAGTACCGTTACAACGATATTTGCAGGGAAAAATAAAAAGGTGCTGACTGAGAAATCCAAGCAATCGGCAGCGATCACCTATTCTTCAACAACCCTTTTTTCTCAAAAAAACACAGTGCTTGCTACGCAAACGCTGTACACTGCACCCAATGGGTGGCGAGCGATATTGTCCTCGGGTCACCTAGGGATAATGTACTATTCATACCAGCTCACCCATCGATAAAATCCTTTTCATGCCGGGTGACCCGATATGAATCAATGGTTCTGCAATATGAATCTGAATGAAGTCGCAATCGCTCTGAAGACTCCGCCGAGCGGGCCTTGCGGCTTTGTCGACTTCTTCGCACGCACCTGGCAATGTAGCCACGTTCGGTTCGTTCGCGGGCTTTGGGACGCGGATGACTATTCGCGTGAAGGGGCGCTCGCATGGATGCTCAAGCGTGGCGACGAAGATTACAAAGACAACTGGAGTGATTCGATTTCGCGTTCACACTGCAGAGCGGTCCCCATGGCCGAGATCGGTTCCTCGATTGATATGCTGGCAAAAGAAATCCAAGACAGCGACCACATAGCGAACCCAAGGCCGCTACCAATCCAACCGTCGGACCTGACGGACATCGTCATGCCGATGAGCATCCAAGGCTTGGCATTGTACGACTACGGCCCAACCGCTGTTTATGTCTGGCAACGCCCATCCGAATTGAACTATCTTGAGATCCACTACGAATCGTAGAGATGCAGAACCATGACATGCACGGGAGGACGGCTTGCGCGTTTTTTGAAATGGAAGATCTTTCGTCCGTCCCCCGTGATGTCTACCGTTATCCGACTGAAATCACGACTGTTGCGGATTGCCGAATCCGCTACAATTCTGCACTTACCTGTTACGCCCTCCACTCTTGAAAGGTCTCGCCAATGGTTACTCGATCCTGTTTCGTCGCAATCGCGATTGCTGCAATTACCGTCCTGCCACCATACGCTGCGGCGCAGTCGTACCGATACGACAGCGGCGGGTATTCGTCGCCAAGCTACAACGGCGGCACCAACTACTATGATTCTTCAGGCATGCAGGCAGGAAGCAGCAGCGTTGATTCCTTCGGAAACACCAACTACTACGACTCCTCTGGAATGTATTCTGGAAGGTCGGCGAATAATGCTTTCGGCAACACGAATCACTACGGTCAAAATGGAATGCCGAACGGATACACGAATCAGGACCAATTCGGGAACTACCAGCACTACGACTCGAATGGCATGCCCTCTGGCTCATCATCATTCGGCTTCGGCAAGATTGTGACTGTGATTGGAGGCGCGGCACTCTTGTACGGTGCCAAGCAGTTTGGGATCATGGGTTAAGAAAAAACTAAGGCTCGAACAAAACCTGAAAGTCATTTCTTCCTTGCAGGCTAACCAAATGAATGGCATTATCGACTGGGTTCATGCGTTCAATGCGAATGTCGGTCAAGACCACACGGTAATGATGAATGTTGCTGGCTTGGTCATCGTCCCATCAATGCTCGAACATACAGGATCTACGTTAACTATTCATGGAACTACACTGAATGGCGAGAGGTGCCAAATGGCGATTCAAGACGGTACTTCCCCGATACTGCTAGTGGCCGTACCCGTAACCGAGGAACGCCCGAAAATGCCGATCGGATTCAGTGCCGGCGGATAACCATCGGATGCACCGGAGTCGGCCACGACGTATTTCCTGATGGTTAGGTCAAACGGGCCGACCCGGTGATCCGTAACGTACGTCGACAAACTACAGCGATTGGAAAAGACCGTTGATTTACCGCTCATTCTGCTGCTTACTCATATTGTACGTCTTGTCAAACCACGACGCACATGCGCAAATAATACCCGTAAGTTGTGAAGTAAATGGCGAGGTGTTATGGCTTGAGTTCGACCGAGAGAAAGTAGCGTCCACCCCCGCCTGGAATCCGAACGATAACGACGAGCCGCCTATCTCTCTTCATTCCGCGTTCAAGCTAGCCAAGCAGCGGCTCGTCCAGATGTATCCCGCGAAACGCGATACTGAATGGCACATTTCAGTTCGCCTAAATTCGGTTTGCGTCGACCCGATGGCAATGTCGGCCAAAGAAATCCAGTATCCGCCAACGCTTCGATGGATCTACACAGTCAGCTTTGAAAACACATTTTACGCTCCCTCACCGAAACGCACAAAACTCTCAAACGAACAGGAAACGATTGACTTCATCAACCATGCACGGTCGACAGACATTAAAATCGCTGTTCTAATGGATGGAAGCGTAGTTCACCCCGTGCCAGTAAAGTCAAACGAATCGTTCAACGCACCAAGCGCTGCACCGAAGTCGCGGTAGCTGGGCGACTTGGCAATGGAAAATCAATCGCCGCGACTCGGTTATCGCGGTCGTTCGTCGAGGTATTTGACTCAATACCCGTCAATGCATCGAGCCTAAGGGGAGATTCATGAAGACATCACTGCGTACCATCTTGATCTCCGTGTTCTTTTGTGCGTCTTGCTTCGCGCACGCCGTTGCATTTGATGACGGGGGAAACCATTCCGTGATCTCACGTTTAACGACCGCCGTTGTTTCCTTTGTCGCAATGCAGATTGGGGCTTCCGCTGCGTGTGCTAGTATCGCTTTTGACCGAAGCCGAACTCGACGGTCGGCTGAACGCGCAGCAGTCATCGGATTCACTGGGTTTAGCGCCCTTGGGATACTGATTAGTATCGCTTTAACTCCACGTGTTAATTGATCGAACTTCGAACAAACAGTACAGTTGACGCAACGCAAAACCCAAAATCGACGAACCAAGAAATGCACGGGAGCGACGGGCTGTGTTTTCCTTGACGCAATGTCTTTTTGCCGTCGCGCCGTGATCGCCAACGTTAGGCCGCATTCTGCAAGATTTGTACATTTCGAAATCAATGACTACGCACCGACTATCACCAGTATCCATCGCCTCTGAGAAGGTGGTGCAAGCTCAGCTTGAGGCCTACAACCGGCGTGATCTCGACGGTTGGCTTAGCACCTACAGTGAAGATGCGCAACAGTCCCTCTTGCACGCAGGAGAACTCGCATCTGGTCACGCTGCCATTCGAAAGAGAATGGAAGAGAGGTTCAAAGACCCGAACCTCCACGCGGAACTCGTTCACCGAACAACTATGGAAAATGTCGTTGTCGACCACGAATTGGTGACTCGAACGTTCCCAGATGGTCTTTGCATCATAGAAATGATCTGCATCTATGAAGTCAGTGATGAAAAGATCAAGAAAGCTACCTTCGCAATTGGGCAGGCTCGCCCCAAGTAAATAAACGGAGCGGGAATGAGGCTTCGAAAAGACCCCGGGGGTCTTTGGTGCGCTCTGAACCCAAAAGTAGGCGCGGTCGCCGTTGAGCGTCCAGTACGTTTCGTCGGCATGAACAGCGCCTTCACTGCTGCTGATCTTCTTGGCAATGTCATCGACCATTGTTACGGCCTTCTCGGCCAACATCACCTCAAAACCGATCAGCGCCGCAGGGCTGAAGCGGATGCCAAACATCTCCTCGATTGCCCGAGGGACCTTGCGATAGCTGATTCCGATCACGTTGCGCAAATAGATTGCTTTGCTGCGAAGAAATGGGCCAATGCGACTGAGCAGGATCTCGTCCTTACCGGCCTGTTCAACAACCTTGTCACATTGCTCACAACGACAAGCTGCATGGCGATAGAGCACGACTCGATAGACGCCCTCAATGATGTCTTCTTGGAAGTGATGTGTGGGCTCGGAACCGAGAAGTACGTTGACAGGTCCGCAACAATGCGGGCATCGACGCGGAGCGGGGACATCAATATCCCAATCGTACTGCGTTGGCATGGGCCGAAACCAACCAGGATGTCCGACGGGTGCTCCGCGTTTCTTGCTCGGCTTCTCAGTCGGTGGCTCTATGGCAGGCGGGGGATCCGCTTGCTTTTGCTTGTTCGTAGCGAACTTGTTTTGGCGTTCGAGTTTCAGTTCTAGCTTGACCTGCTCAAGCACTTTAGAAAGCTTTTCATTTTCTTCGAAGAGCCGACGATTTCGTTCTTTCTCTGCGTCAATCGTGCCGTGAAGTTGCCGCAAGTAAAGCTGGTTTTCGTTTCCAATTATGACCAGCGACGCGATAGCGGCACCGCCGACGTGCGGACAGTGCCCGACGTTGGGACAGGGATCGTCTTTGCGAGGATAAAACTGATAGGCCATGGAGAATTCTTCCGTGATTCCCGCAGTTTATCCACAAGCAGCCAA
>JBGSNA010000149.1:0-2921 GCA_041739875.1 Pirellulaceae bacterium | reverse complement strand
GGGACAGGGATCGTCTTTGCGAGGATAAAACTGATAGGCCATGGAGAATTCTTCCGTGATTCCCGCAGTTTATCCACAAGCAGCCAAAAGCACCTACATCAATTCCGCCTCGCTCCAGGCCGCACCGACTAAACTGTTACCTTTGCTTCTTCAGCAGAAACGGAACTGTACACCTTTTCTTCGTCCATTGTCGCTCAAACGGGTATTTCTACATCTCGTGGAGACCGTAACGATTGACAGGGGACTTGCCAAAGGTCCAAGATGTACACAACCGCGTCTAGGTTCGGAAGAATGATCTCCTGGTGGTCCGCTAGGTCTTCCGGGCCGGCATTCTCCCCGTTTTCAATAACCGACGAACTAACACGGAATCGAATTAAACGATAATGATAGATAGCGTTGCTGAAATATGGAAAGCGAGCGTCCGCATTCATTACCGCACTTCGTGGCAAGCTGTAAATGCTAACAAACTCACGATACCCATCGATCTTGCATTCCGTCTCGGCGGCGAGCTGAAGTGAAGCAGCAAGCATATCTAGCTGATGTTGATTGAATTCCAATTTAACCTCAAAGGGGAAAGAAAATGCGAATAAGTTCACCTTGTTCCAGGTGAATTTGCACATGTGGCTTGTTTCCATGCGGATTTGCGACACCATGACCAGACACTCGCCCAAGTTCATCAACGACCTCATCCCAATGATAGGTGCAGTTCTTGTCTCCCAGAACACGTCGCACCGTTGCACCATCGAAAAATGTGGTGTTTCCAAATCCTTGCGAGGAGTACATTCGCCACACGACTTCTGCCGCATCATTACGTGGGCAAGCTTTAAGGTGTCAGGTACCGAATTGGCTGTTTAGGTGGTTTTCTGAGCGTTGGGGAACTTTCGTCGTCGACCTCGCGGTCTCATGGTCATCTCCAGATCGAAATGTCTTTCGACTGATTCAACCCACGTTTCCTCGCCGGGTTCTTCGGGGATTTTAGTGGCAAGGAATTGGCGGCATGAGGTCAAGCTTTCCGCAGTAGAACAGGATTGTCAAACGATAGTTCTTGAATGATCGGAATCCGCGAGCGGCTGACTTGATTGATTGGATCTTGCGGTTGAAGCCTTCCTTCAGTGCGTTGGTGACGTAGTGACCAAAGTAGCTCAGCAGTCCTGGAAGATGGCCTTTGAGCAACCTCGCGACTTTCTTGACGGGCTCCAGACGACTGCGTATCGCCCAACCGTACCAGCCATCAAAGAACCGCTTTCCCTCAGCCTCGCCATCACAGTCCCAGAAGTGTCGAAAGTTCTCTTTCAGTGCCCATGCTCGCCCCGTGCGTAGATCACTCTTTTGCAGAATTTGCATGTCAACTTGATGGGCTTCGCCAAGATTCTCCTCGTTGTAAAGAAGCATCTGTCGCAAGCTCTTGAGACGATCGTCACCTTCGCTTTGCAGTTCTCGATGCTCTTGGCGTCGCACCTTATCGACCGCCTCGTTGAGGTACTTGCTGACGTGGAATTTGTCATGAACGATCTCTGCGTTCGGAGCGTTCTTTGTCGCACTGGTCATGAACGCCTGCCACATGTCCATCGATACTGATTCGACTTCATTTCGCTGGTTTTCATTGCGTGTTTGCCAAAGTACATCAGCAGCAGCAATGGTTCGATCCTTGGAGACATCAAGAACCCGCCGATGATCAAGGTCGGTCATCACGGAGGCGTAATCGTGCCCTTTGCCCAAGCTCTTTTCGTCCATGCCGACATGATGGACCGAGTCGAGTGATCGTCGGTCCAGCCCTCTTTGCACCGCCCGTTCGATCAGCGAATGGACACTGTCCCAACTCAAACCAAGTAGCTCAGCGGCGCGAGACACGTTCGCAGCCGCTTGAAGGACGCGAATCCCAAAGGCTTCAAACATCAGCGTGAATCGAGAGTGCTTTGCAGCCCAGGGAACCGCGATGGTTTTGACTCCACATTTCGCACAGCGACAGCGAGGTACACAGGCTTTGATCTCGGTTCGAAACTGCATGGTGTCCAGATGACGCCAGGTACGCTGTCCCGATGTATCAGCACGCGAACAGGTCGCTGAACACTCCGGGCAAACCAGAGGGCCGCCGCGATGCGCCAGCTCGATGACAACTTCACTCTGGTCTAAGTCGAGGGCAACGTTCGCCACAGTCCAAGAATCGTCAAGACCCAAAAGGTCACGGTAGTGTTGGTTAAGATCGTTCGTCCAGCCAAGATACAAATTCACCGTGATTTTGACGATCTGCCACTAAAATCCCCGAAGAACCCGTTCGCTTGATTGAGGTCTAGGTGACCTACCAGGGATTCACGTCGCTCGCCGAGAGGACCTGACTGAGCCTGGCTTGGGAGCAAAACTTGCGAAGCCAAAAGACGCCACAACTCGCGGCTTTTTGACAGCGCAGGAATTAGGTTTTTTTGATGCGGCAGCAGAATTTGTACTTTTTGCCGCTGTTGCATGGACACGACGCATACGGGTCCAGAGCGACCGCCGGGGCCTCGTGCGCTTGGGCCACCGGGATCGTTTGGCGGCTAGAGCGAATTGGCTTTTCGTCGCTTACGAATTCTGAAACACCACGACGATTCGACATTTGTGGGAACATCTCGTGATGCCGACGGATCATCGGAAGTACAAGCGAATCTTTGAAGTCTTGAAACTCAACGTCATCCATGTTGAGTTGGCCTTGCATCCCGCTAAGCATTTCGTCTTGCTTGTCGCCTGGGAGCAGCGCCAGGTTGTAGCACATCATGCTCAGTTGCATCGCTTTGCTAAGATCGTCTAGCGACCCGTCGGTTTGTTCAAGCAGCGGCCTAGCGTATTCGGATAACGCATCTCCTATGGCACCCATCGTGCATTCCTCCCTTTTTGAATTAATTGAACGGCAACAACACTTCTACCGTAGCTGCAAGTCACCAGAC
>JBGSNA010000103.1:0-4272 GCA_041739875.1 Pirellulaceae bacterium | reverse complement strand
TGCGCCGCAAATGTTGGTTTCAACTTGAGTGCAACCCAACACGCTGAACAGTCGTTTGTCGAGAGACGCATGTTGAATCAGCCCCTGATTGCCTGCTGAGCTGTACGGCATGATGGCTTCTGCGCCCGATTCGGCGATGATTGATTGCCACTTCTCAGCGACGTCCGCAAGCGCCTCGTCCCAGGACACACGAACAAACTTCCCTTCACCCTTTGGTCCGACTCGCTTCAACGGATACTGCAGTCGCTCAGGATGATAGACGCGTTCCAGATAATGAGCGACCTTGGCACAAAGAGTTCCGCGAGTAAACGGATGCTCGGGATCGCCATAGAGCTTCTCCGCTCGGCCGTCACGCACTTCCACCATCCACGAGCACGTGTCCGGACAATCATGCCCACACGCACCGCGTATAACATTGAGACCGTTTTCAGTTGTTGTCATTCCAGTGATTCCGAAATTGGATACAGCAAGCTTTTTCTTTACCCAGCGTGGAATGTGTTGTAGCTGAAATCGAATGAGTTATCGCGCGAGCCTATTTGACTTCCTCGCCTTGAGAAGGAAACTCTCCGACTCCGACGCCGACGCCTTCGGACTCGGAGTCAATTTGGTACTTACGGCGAAGCCACTGATGCATCCGCCCGGTGCGAATCACTGCTTTCATTCCGAAACAGTGCTGGCCACATCCACGTGATGAGAATCGCCAACAGTGAAGCGGTCACCTTCGCCGACCGATCGCCTCCTGGCATGTCCATCACCAAAGTCGGATAATTGTGCAGAGCATGAGCAGCAATGGTGAAGAACAAGTTCCCCGTCCGAACGTACATCCAAGACCATAACAATCCGGCGAGATAAATGCCAAACAACTCGCCGAGTAACTCGCCTCCCTGGTCGCCTTTCATGATGCGATTGGGAACATGTTCAATCATGAATAGGCCCCCGACAATCAGCAACGCCTTCAATGTAGTACTCGAATCGTCACGACCGCTGGTCTTGCGAATGGCAGCATAAAACTGAGTCAACAGAAATCCTCGAAAAACGGTTTCTTCGAATAACGCGTTGCCGAGGAACTGTCCCGCGAGCACACCAAGTGCCTCACCAGGTCGGTTTTTCCACAACTCGGAAAGTCCAATCGAGCCTGTTTCCGTGAGCGATTTGTATGCCGCCCAGAGATTAAGAAGCAGCCACATTGTTGCCGCCACCTTCGCAGCTCGAACGAACGCCGACCTCCGGTAACCAAACGGGGCAAGGTTGAATCGGCCGAGAAAATAGATGATCGACAGCACAACGAGTGTTCCAGGCAAGCCAACTTGAAGCGTAACCGAGAGCAAACCGCCTGTCGCATCAAATAGAACGCGATAGTCCCCGCTGGGCACGTAATACGAATTCGCGAAGATCATCAGCATCATTGTCCACGCCAGGACAAGGGACACCACGCCCCAATGGGCTTCGGGTAATTCGCGACCTCGTAACGGATGGTGTCCATTCATTCTGGAAGCTTATTCATTGAAGTTCATCAACTGGGTAACCTGCCACAAGCACCAACGCAGTCAATGACATCAAAGAAGGCGGTCCACCGGGCGTCCTGCTAAAGCTCTTGCCATTCGTTGCTGCGATCAAGCAGTCTACGTTACCGGCGCACTTCCAGCGAATCTACCCGATGTAAAGACGAAGAGGGCGGTTTTGTGATCTGGGAAATTCGCGCCAGTCAATGCAGCCAACGCGAGTCGCGTGAGCCAATCACCACGACCGATCCAGGATCCAGCGTAAAGCATGTGTCGCCTTTCGAAAGGACTCATCGCGCTCCGTCGTGATGTTTCGCAGAAAAAAACGACAGTTGCTGTCCGCTTGCTCTTACCAACTCGCTTAAATTTACGTTGCGGTCGGCTTGTCATTGATGTTTTCTGAGATACTCAGCAATGCGTAGCGGTTTACGATCTGGCCAATCAGTGCTTCAAACGGCGTGGAAAAACTTAATTCAATGAGTGAACTTGGAAACACCTCAGAATCGAGTTCCGAATCACGAGTTGCCGGGGTTCCCGCGGCGACACTTTCTATTGAGCACTTGATGCTGATGACCTTGTGTTGTGCCATCTATTGGGCGCTGATTAACGCGATTAACTCAAGATCAACACTTCACATGGAGCGGGGGCTGGCACACGGCATCATCGCGGGTGCTGTCTTCGCTGGCGTGATCACGCTGTTATCGCGAAGGATCCGCAACGGCACGCCTCTGTTGGAGCATCCGGGACACTGGGTGCTCATCATCAGTGCGATGGCAACGCTCATTGAAATTCCAATTATTTATGTGGTGGCGGATTCGTTATCGATGGAGACCAAGGAACTCGATCGCTTCTGTTGGCAGTATCTCGCGCTCGTCGCCATGCAGCTGTTACCGGGGATCGGATTTGCAGTTGCCGCTTGTGGCATCCGCGATCCTGTTTGGAAAGTGCACTTCATTGCCATCACTTTGTTGAATGCGACGACTCTTCTCTACTTTCTTGAGATGGAGTTTTTCAGTGTTATCCACCGTAGTTGGGCGAGTCTTGTGCTGGCGGTTGCAATGGCGGTTGTATCGGTTGTCGAGCTAAGGGTCGGCCCGCGCCGTGATTGGATGCATTGGATCGGTGTCGTCACCCATTTCGCCTCAAGAATGCTCTTTCTCTTTTAGGGAGCATATCGGTAACTTCGAACAGTCGTCTGGTTTTGCTGGACCGCAACGTCATCCAGAGTTTGGGACGCCGCGTCAATGATCCGAATCACAACTTGATCTGGCAATCAATCGACCCTTGAACATGTCCCCGCCATCGTGCGTCATGATGGTCTCAGCCGGGCATTCAGTGAACGGCGTTATGCGTGCGACCTCAAGAAAGATGGTGACACAACAACCATCGAACTCAAGGGGAACCAACGTTTGTGGATTGTCGCTGTGTCGGCGAAGTTGATCGTCGAACTTACTTTCAGTGGCGAAAACAATGTCCCCCGATGTCGCGCCGGCACAATCACGCCCAGCAAGAATGCAGCCGAGAGTATCGAGTCTAGAGCCGGCACGCGATGTTGCCAGTGCTAGGTGTTGAGTCATTTCGTGGTGGGTCATACGGATTCATTCAAGCATAACTCGTGACGCCAACGAAAGGTTTTTACGTCACCGCCGTGAACAGAGCGGATGGCTTTTCGATACGAGAGATTGTACCCATCCGAAGGCCCATTGCCAAAGAGCGAACGTGATTGTGAGGCGACTAGCGTGAAAATATCTTAGCCGCTGACGCAGCAGAGTGATTCTCGGCTATGCCATTCATGGTCAATGCCTCGCATCAGAAGCGCATTGTCAAACGTGACGGAACCCTCTGGAAAAGCGTCGCGATCATCAAAGAATGAAGATTGAACATGGGTGACGCCAAGCGGTTGCACTCGCCAGCTGACGGTGCGAAGTTCTAGTCCGTCGAACTGTGCAGTTGAATTCGCAGGCGAGTATCCAAGCGAACCAGCCTCGAAAAACTGCGAGCATTCTGTGACCGTTGCGAAGACGGAATCGACAGGCAATTCATCAGTCGTCCGGCCGTCGACGGCAACGTGAACAGAACCATCAATGCTGTCCATCGCGATGTGATACTCGTTTTCCGTTTCGCGGACATCGAAGCGTGCGCGATTGTGGAGGCCAGGAAATAGGCGCCCACCGGCGAACGCATTCAAGCATGACGACGTATCTCGCCGGGGGATGTAGACGCCGTTCTGCGTGATGCCATCTGCGTCCCATTCAACGGCGATTCGGTGAGCGGCGTTCTCCGAGGAGATGCCGACCAGAGTAGGGAAGAGCCTTGGTCGGATATGTTTGAGGCGTATCAGGCAGATGCCCGCGATGCCGAATCCATTGACGATCTGGGGACGGAACGGCGACGGGCAAACACGAGACAGCACGTCGGGGTCAACTCGGAAGTTAACAAGCACACGCCGGTCAATGCTCCCACGAATTGTTGGAATTCGCATTCAGGATGCCTCGGGAAAGATCTCTACACTATTGTTGTGACCGCAGTGTCGCCCCAGGATTAACGTCGAAAGGCTAACGAAAGGCATGTTGATGCGTTGGTAAACCAAGCGAGAAAACGCGGCAAACGGATAGTTTAAAACACGAACCCGCAGAACGCGCCTAAAACAAGCCCGAAAAGCATCGGAAGCGTTGGCGTGCCAACCAATGTTCCACCAATTCAACTAGGTCGCCCAACGGAACGTATTTACGACACCGCCCTGAACGAAGCGAGTCTGAGCTACGAACAA
>JBGSNA010000050.1:0-10542 GCA_041739875.1 Pirellulaceae bacterium | reverse complement strand
TTGTTGCAATGTACTGACCATTTTGACTCCGTGGTGAGTTGAATAAAAATGAGCTCGCTGCATGGATGGCATCGGGCTCTTGGAGAGAAATCGTTTGGCGTTGTCGCAACTACGACTCTTGCCGAACACACAGCTGGCCTTGACGGTAGGCAGACCAGTGAAGCAACTTGTAGCCTCCGTATGTCACCAGGAAGCCGACCAAAGCGATTCCCGTATAGAGCGTTTTTCGATCCTCTGCTTCGTCGTTCGCAGAAATTGCAGGAGCGGGATTCGGTTGATCCGCATTCAATGGGTACGTGGAGGCGGGATTTCGTCTAACGTTGACTTGGTTGATCGCGCCAAATGCGACTCCCGCCCCAAAGACCATCAAGGTTGCCCCCAGTGACCCCAGCAACTTGAGCCTCGTGTTCTTGTCTCTCACAAGCGCCGCGACATAATTGAACGCGAACGCGAAGGGAATTGTGAGCGCGATAGCCGCGAGGAACGAACCAAGTAGCGTCGAATCCGCGAAACCCAGTTTGATTACCATTGTCGCTATGACGATGAACACGGAAAGCATCTTGATTGCGGGACGAAGTTCATCGTCGGACCACAAACGCAAGATGTGTCGAATCATAAAACAGCCTTTGGTTTTGGGTGGTAGTGCTGCGTCGGACGTCGTCAGTGCATACAGCCGCATTGATTCGATCCGACCATAATCGGAAATTTCGGAAACTTGGCTTCCGGAAAGACTTCGCTCACGCTTGCGAGCTTGACCGAACGTATGTCGGTGGTATCGAGTGTGGCGAGCGCAACGTCGCGCTAAAAGACATCGAGCGATTCGCGAAGACGCTGGTAATTACGCTCGCCCAATTGATGAAAGAGCTTTAGCTTCGCTGGGCTGCAGGGCCAAACACCAGCGTGCCGATACGGTTTGTGCCAATGGCGGCAGCAGGATCACGAGTCACGGCCAGCACAAAGTCGCTCGGTGTGATCAAAACACAGCGAATTTGAGTTGGCTGTAAGCTCGCGATCACCTGTTCAATGCCTTCTGCCGTCAGAGCGTCCTTAACATCGGTGTCATAGTAGTTGGACGAAACCGCATTTCCGGCCGGGACGATTTCGTCCCGCCAGAAACGCAGCGCCGCCCGAATCGTGGTAAGTTGGTCGGGCGTTAACAATTCGCCTCCTTTCAATTCTGAGAAGGTTTTGTACGAGTGACGCTACGACGACCGTTGGCACGCGGAGTCGCCTTCGCTTGATAAAGTCCTGGTGCTTCTGCGTTCAGGCAGCGACCGCTAGCCCATTGCCGGAGCCGATCGACGGATTCACTGGCAGTGGTTGCAATGGGCACAACGTTTTGCGAGGCCTGAACCAGTGGTAGATCCAGTAACGCAGCCAATCGGACGCATGAACGGATCTCAGCACCGGTCCACCGCTCATCATCGGGTCGCTTTTGCTGCTCGTCGAGCTCGAACGCTTTGATGTACTGATCCCAGATTTCATCCTTTTGTGTTCGTCCTGGCAAATCCAGAAACACAATTCCATCAAAGCGCTCTGCACGAGTCAGTTCGGATGGCATTCGAGAAATGTCGTTGCAGGTTGCAACCAAATAGACATTCGTTGTGTGATCGTTCATCCAAGAGAGAAGTGTCCCCAACAAACGAGCCGAGACTCCGGAGTCACCCTGACTCGATCCTGCAGCGCCACCGATTGCCTTCTCGACCTCATCGACGAACAAAATGCAAGGCGCCATCGCGTCAGCAATTTGCAACGCGCGACGAACGTTCTGCTCAGTCTGGCCTACCAAGCTTCCCATCAGAGCACCGATGTCGAGCATCAAAATTGGACGTCCCGTTTCCTTTCCCAATGCCTTTGCAAACGCACTCTTACCTGTGCCGGGAACACCGAGCAAGAGAACGCCGCGCGGACGCTTGAGCAGGTTTTCGCGGTTCGGGTGAAGTAACGATCGTTTGCAGAACGCCTTTAAGTTGTCGAGACCGCCCAGCGATTGAAAATCCTCCTTGCCTTTGTAGAGTTGGAGCAGTCCTGACTTTTTGAGCGTGTTGGCCTTCAGTTCCCAGATCGAATCTGGCTGAATCTGCTGATCACGGACCAGGCTCAAACCAAACGCATTTTCCGCTTCCAGTCGTGTCAGTCCCATCGCGGCGTCAAGTACCGTTTCAAATCGGTCGGCACTCGGCAATTCCCCTGCCTCCGTAGCGATGCCTTCCGCGATTTCTTTCAATTGCTCGCGTGTCGGTAGCGGATGGTCCACGATGATGAACAGCTTTTCTAGCTCAACCGGGATCTGCACGACCGGAGATAGCACGACGAAGATGGTCCGGGTTGCCTTGCCATCGACGATCTGTCGTGCGAGTGCTTGGACGATTTCAGCTGATCCCAAAAAGCGATGAAAGTTGGTCAGCACGACAACCGATGCAGTTTCATCCGAGCCTAGCGCTTTCATCGCTCTAACGGCAGCAAGTGGATCCTGCGCTTCGCATTGGTCTTCAATTGCACCGCCCCGGAGCCGCAGACCTTGGTCAATATCCCAGGTCGCAAGCCGCCATTGTTGCTGATGGCAAAGCTGCGTAATTTCTCGCAGCGCATCGTCATGCTCGTAGCTCTCGACCCAAATTCCGGTGAAACAAGCTCGTACCAGTTCCTCCATGCGATCGGACAGTTTCATTTCATTTCCTTTGGTGTTGTGATGTGGTGTGGACTGGATGCAAGCAGTTCATTGATCGCTTGCATCCAAGAAACGATTTCCCCTGCTCGATCCCGTTGATTGAGCATCGCAACCGTCATGTGTTCAACCGCCAGCGTGTTGAGCCAGCGTTTCGCGCGATTCGACATCCGGGACTGCGAACGACGGGCTTGCAGTTGCCAGGCAACTTCGCCCGGACGTTGGCGATACAGTTCGCGAGCCGTCAGTTCGGCAACGCAGTCAAAATCATCAAAATGTACGCGAATGCCTCCAGCCGCGAAAATTGCGTTCGGATGCAGGTAGTTTTCCAAGCACCGTTTCTTCGTAATAACGGCCTTGCATTGCAATCGTTGATTGACCGTTTCGGCGGCATGCTGACGGAACTCCGTTTCCGGCGGCAACTCATGGTCATAGAGATGGAATTCGGGACGGCCCAGTGGAGCAAGACGATCTGCCCACGCCCGCACATGTCCGCCTCCGAATGGAACGAAGATCAACTCACCTTGACGCTCCATTTCGGCAAGGTTCGGCAGTCTAGCGTCGCTGGCATGAAGCATCAGTGAAATGCGTCTCAAAAACTCGATGTCGTTCATGCCTTCGACAACCAGTAGCAGTCGAACCAAGTCGTTACCATCCAATCTTGAATAGGGTT
Organism: Pirellulaceae bacterium; assembly: GCA_041739875.1. Classification (GTDB taxonomy): domain Bacteria; phylum Planctomycetota; class Planctomycetia; order Pirellulales; family Pirellulaceae; genus JBBSJZ01. Next base: position 7,201 of record JBGSNA010000050.1, on the reverse strand, counting down.
GATTGAGAGTGTCGATTATTTCTCCTGTTGAGTTGCGTTCAGGGTTTGCGATTGACTGCCGTAGAACTCGGCTGTGAGAGTCTCGGAACGTTTTGTACCAAGAGCGGATTCCAGGAACCGACTCGCTTCGCGGCACTCGCCACCTGTGAAGCCCTGGGTCTCGACTTTCGTTTCGCCGGTAGGTGCGACTGTGATTTGAATCGTTTTCAACTCGCACCCCCAACGAAGACTGTGAGTCGGATTGACCCATCAGCTAGCGGTTGCTCGGTCACAGAGTGTCCCTGCCTGCGCGCTTCAAGAACTGATTTTTCGACGGCGTAGAGCTGTAGGAGTCGATCCAGATGGGACTGCTCGCCCCAGTGTCCTTCGTAGTTATCGAAGTGTACGGTTCCCGAATCGGTATCGCAGACGACTGGGTAGCGCCAGCGAGGCAACTGGACGCAATATCCAGTCGCTTCAGCACTGAACAACTTCACGGTTCGATGAACCGGTTCGTCTAGCCGCATGCGTCGACAAGCGGCTCGCACGGCGATTGGATCACGAATTTCGGTCTTGATTGAAACAATGTGTGACAAGTTAGAGTTACTCCTCGTCTGTAGGGTTTGAATGGTGATGGTTTTGGCGGTCACTGAGTCGTGGCGCCTTCGGGGAATCGCCGCTTGGGCCACGTACCAATAGACGCGGCTCCGTTGATGCAAGGTCGGCCAGTAACGTCTCGACCACAACTTGATCAGAAACAGGTTCGTCGGCGCTGCGCAGAAGCAACCAAGCAAGCCCCAGTGGAAACAAGCACGCAAGGAGCAAACTCGCATTGGTAAGAGCGGCGGCGAGCAGTGAATCCAATCGGCGGATTGACGCGATGGCGCGACGATCTTCTTCGAGCTGATCTCGCTGCCGACCGATCTCATTGCGTTCAGATTGAATGGCCACTTGAAGGGTAGCCAGTTCAGCACGGGCTTTCGCATCGGCTTCGACAAGTTGACGCGCTCCCGCGGCAACTTCACGCTGCAGCTCTAAAGCTTGCTGATTTTGTGAGGCTTGTCGCTGTTCGTGACGTTCAGCCTGCTCGACGAGACGATGGTCGTTATCTTCGTTGCAGCCGACGGTCAGTAGTGCGGTTGCGATGTAGAGCATCGCGGTGATCGGAAGTTGCCTATTCATTGGACCTCATGCGTTGGAGTAAATTTTGGAGGATGTGTTGAAGCGCGAGTCGCAGTCGACGCTCCTTGATGAGTAGTAAGACGGTCAGCATGAGCGTGACCGAGACCAGAGTGAGCACGATGTACAAAGTTGAAATCCTTTTTGGGTTAGAGATGCCAATTGATTTGGTGATTCCAAGAGCTAAGCCGCTCTGTACTACATATGCCGCATTTCGCGTCTCAATTTAGGTTGCGGGCATTCGGTGCCTTGTTATCGTTTTCGTCTTGCTCTCTCTTGCGTCGGTATTGCTGGACGACCAGAAACGCAAGACTCTCGATGAGACTGCGTCGCTTAGAATCCGAAGAAGCGAGCTGGTCTGTCATTGATTCCTTCGATGCTTTTTGTTTTGTCAAATGTTTGTACCCTGGATATGTTGGATTTGAAGTTGTTAACGCAAAACGCCCCGTCACTGGGACGGGGCGTTGACGTTTGCTAATTGCTTTCCATTTTGTCGCTAAGCAGAGTCGCGTTTGTGGCCGTTGTTGTACGGTTGCTTCGGCACTGGCAATCCCTGCATCTCGTACCAGCGGCGATAGCTGTACCACACATTGCCGCTGTTGACGTTATGCCCCTCACGCTGAAGCTGCTTCGCGGTGTCGCGGTGACTGAGTCCTTCGTTGTCGATCAACTCGTGCACACGATCGGCGATCAATTCCACGCGAGGTGGCTGACGGAGCCAGATTGATACTTTGTCACCGGGGTGATCATCGCGGGCGACTGCACCCGTGAACTCTGTCGTGGCGCGAACCAAACAAGGACGAAACTCTCCGCGTACGACCGTCTGCTTACGCCCCGGGCGAGGCTGGACATGGACCCAGATCCGCCCACCGGTAAGCAAAGTGAAAACGTTCAATGCCTTGTACACAGCGTCACCACCGAGGCGACCCGCAGCCGCCTCGCAAAGCAACATAGACATCTCCGCAAGCGTTTTGCGTGCATCCTCCGCCGACAGCGTTGCAGTCGAGCGCTCTAACGACTTTTGCAACCGGTTCAAATTTGCTTGGGCTGCTGCACGTTCCGACTGTGCCGAACGAAGCCGTGCTTTCGCCTCGCGGCGATCATCGTTAGTACTGTCCGCATACAGTTCATAGAGTGCATCGACGCGGCTGGTGAGAGCACGAAGCTTCTTTTGCGCCGCCTCGATATCAGCTTGCACATCGTCATCAGCCGTCGCGTCAAGTTCCTGACTACGGCTGACCACGTCGGCTACCAAGTCCGTATCCCGCGCGATCAACTCCGCGAGCGACTTGCAAACTGCCTGAACCGCTTCGTCGCGGCGCACGCAACTTGGATGAGGACACTCGTCACCGTTACAGCACCGCATTCCCCGACCGTTGGCTCCCGCCATGTAGAAACGAATCGGCTTTTCGGGCGTGCTACAGTGACTACAGTAAAACATGCTAGTCGTCAGATCCCAAAGTTGAACTGACTTCGTATCGCGTGGCTCACGCGGGCCATTCTTGCGTTCATCGAACTTCTGCTTCAGGGCGTAGAATGTTGCGTCGTCCAGAATGCGCAAATCTTCATCTTGACGCGTGACCACTTCGGCGTCCGGCTGTTCGACTTGTGTGACATAGTCGCGCCTCGCGGAAAACAGATTACGTTTCCGACAAAACTCCCACCGACCCGTCAGCCGCTCGTTGGCGAAGAGGCGACGATAAGCGGGTGCAGTCATTTTTCCGGTTGTTGACCGCGGGTCACAAGGACCACCTGTTGCATTCCAACGCCGCACTCCCTCCCGAATCGACATGCCTTCCAAATGAAGTGCGGCATGTTTGCGGATCAGTTCAGCGGCGACCGGATCGACTTCCGGTTCAGTCCGAGGCAAGCCACGATTGGTGGGACGTCCGCCAGGAACCTCCTTGGGACGATAACCCACTCCCAGGGCACCAGTTGTGTGGCCTTGCAAAAAGTGACCGATTTGTCCGGACCGGACGTGATCGGCGATAGCATCGAGCAGCAAGTCATCCATGATTCCATGAATTTGAAGTTGCAGTTTCCAGCCGCTCTTGTCGGCAGTGTCAATGTCTTGCGACACGGAAACCGCGCGCATCCCTTCTTCAACGACTTCTTCCTGAACGAAGGCGAAGCCCTTGCCCGCTGAGCGAAAGAGGCGGCTAACTTTGTACACAAGGAATATCAATGCCAAGTGTGATTTAAGGATTTGCCTTGTGCGGCTGAGACCTGGACGACGTGCTTTCCGACCCTTCTCCCCTTCGTCGATGGAGATGAAGTACGGTGGAACAAAGGAATTGTTCCGCGCGGCCCAGATGACACATTCGCGAATCTGGTCACTGGTGGACTGTTGCATCTGCGTCGAGAAACGCGCGTATACACAGGCGATGTCAAAGCCTTTGGACAAGGCCCAAGACATCAGGTCGTCGTGAGAAGCCTCGGGATCAAATCCCTCCAGATCAATTCCGACAATAGCAGCTTCCAATGCCCATTGCCCAAGCGCCTTGCGGCCAAGTTCTTCACTTGCCGAACCTTCTTCGGAGAACTTCTTATTCATCGTTGTGCCTCCAATTGGCAATTGTGTGCGATAGGCAGCCAACAACTCGCCGGCTGAACCAATCGCAAACTAAGTTTGAATGGCAGCGAGTTAAGCAAGTCGCGATCGCCTACCGATCGCGTGAAGCGATTTCTTGCCAGCGCAGAAGAAAGTAAGAAATGAAGCTCATCGCGCTGCATCGCAGTCATGCCAGACACAATCCGAACGCGAGCTAATCAAAAAGGTGAATTCGTTCGGGCTCCAGGTCAAGTCGCTGACGTTTAGGGCCTGCGTTTACAAACAGATCGATTAGCTCGATCGGAAAGCCTGGTAGCTTAGAGAGCTTGGACTTTGTTTGAGCCACGTAGTTCTCGCTCTTGTTGTCACCGAAGGCGTCCCATCCGATCGAGTCTCGGCTTTTCGCAAAGCGACAGGCTGTTTCCAGGAAGTCCCAGAGTGTGGGATGGTTCCCGAACGGAATCTCGTATTCGCGGCCGCTCCAGTGCAACTTTCGATCCCTAAGTGATAAGACCAAATCCCCGCGCTCAACCGCAACCTGCATAGCTTCGGCTGGATCAGAAGGCAGTTCGTTTCCCTCACGGCGAAGCCAGTCCGCGTCCGCTGACGTCAGGAAATTCAAAATTTCGGCAACGTCGATCACTGCTGCGGAGTAGTTGACTTGTTTTACTTTCGCCCACATCCGTGCAGCGCTCGGATACTCCTGATAAGCATGCTGAAGGGAACGTCCCAACATCTTCCGTTCGGTCGCGTTAAACAACCGCTCCCAAAGTCGCTCGGCGGCGTGGGGACCCTGAATTCTCAGACGAGTTTGTTCGAAGAGTTTTTGGGCACGTGTCGAGGGTTGCTTCGGAATGTTGTTCATGAACTGTCCCCCTGTTCCAGCAATACGGGCATGCGAAAGTCTGTTCGTCGAGTGGCGGAAATTATCCATGACGGTGGAAGCATCGAAAAGCCAGTCTAACGCGTTTCGTCGGAAATCGCTTCACGCGATCGCTACGCGACAGGCACTCGTCAGCTTGGGAATCCGGCGGCCAAGGGTTTTGGTCGGATTATCCATCAAGGACGAGTTCTCAATCATGTTCGATATGACTTTCAGCACCGATGAGGCTGCCAATTACCTCGGGATTCGCGTTTCCACGTTGTATGACTGGCTTGCCCAGTCGGATGCCGGCACATTCGTGATTCGAGGCCAAAACGTGGCGATTGAATACTTCCAGGGAGGCGCTCGCGGACAAGGACGCATTCGAATCAAGCAATCCGAACTCAATCGACTCACTGAGCTAATGAAGGTTCGACCTACGCCAAGGCCGACACGCCGATCACCCCGTCCAAAACGCGTCACCTGTCACATTACCGCGAAGCTCGGTCGCCCCGACGAGTGAACTTCAACACCAAACCTTGGCGGCATGGCGGCCGCGCGGCAACGTGGGCGCTAACAAAACCCGACTCGAACTAGAATCCGAGTCGGGTTTTTCATTTCCAGAAGCACACTTTCGCTTCATCATATATGCCGCGTTTTCGCCTTCAATTTAGCTAAATCCGTGGGTCCGATTGTCCGGAACGTCGACTCAGCCGTCGATATATAACGACGAATGGATAGTCGGTCGCTTTCACCTAATATGCCGCAAAAAGTCGATCAGTTTAGTTCGTTCTCGTCATTTTCAAGACGTTCGCAACACACCGGAAATCCGAACTGAACTTTAACTTGCTTTTCGCGGCTTCTTGGTTTTGCCGAGTGCAGCCCATAGCGGATCGTTGTAGTCATCCGCCCACTGAGCGTAGTGATCCCAGCATACTTTCGGCGTGTTGCCCATCAGCCCGGCGAGAACTTCGATCGTAACGGGGTTACCGGTGTAGTAGCCAGACAGCGTTCGCTTCGCAAACGTGTGACGGCAGGTGTAGGTCACGCGATCGTTCGGGAGATTCAACTTTTCCTTGATCAAGCAGAACTGCTGAACTCCATTGCAGCGTTTCCACTGCTTCCCATACTTGGTCCGCAGGAGTGGAATACCTGATCCCTTTGGAGCCGTGAGCATCAGGCGACGTGTGATCTCTTCCATCGTATCGCACAACATGATCCGGCGATCTTTTCCGGTCTTCTTTGCTGCCTTGTGACCATGACCGCCATCGGTGGTGCGTGCTTTGAGCAAAAAGAACATCCCGTGAGGCGTCTCGACGACATGATCAGCTGTTACGATCGCCATTTCGGAGTAGGGACGCGCTCCAGTAAGGATGCAACACTTCAAAAACAAGGCATGAGCTTCATTTGTGGCCGCGTAGATCTTCTGTTCTTCTTCAGGACTGAAACAAGTCACCCTCGCCGTCGCCGCTGGCTTCTCATAGCTGGCGACAGGATTGATCTCGAGATCATCGAACTTGATGCAAAAGTTGAACGCTGCCTTGATGCAGGCGATCACATTCCGCTGCGTGTTGTTGTTCCACGTTTTGTGCTTTTGCAGCCAAGTCCGCAGGTGCTTCTTTTTGAGCTCTTGCACTGTCAAAGCCCCGCAGTAACCACAGAACTCGTTCAGCCATGCCTTACTGAGTGTCACCCACTCAGGCGACGCCGTATTCGTGAGATCCGCAAGATAAATCTCGCAGACTTGGGCAACGGTCCACTCTTTTGACGGCGCTGAGACCACCGGCGTCAGTTCATCAGACAACTTGATGCGAGCAAGCGCCAACTGGGCTGCTTCTTTGTTGTCTTTGCCGCGAATCCGTTCCCCGTTCTCATCAAAGAGGGCTTCGCGTTTCTTGGTTCCTTGTGGTGTGAAATACCAGCAGTCCGTCTGCTTCCAATGCCATGCAGAACCATGCTGCTGGCGACGTGATTTTCGGGTCCTTGCCATTTTCGATTGACCTTTTGGGGTGAGCCCGGTTGCCGCCGGGAATTGACTTGTGAAATACGAGAGAAGACACTGTGGTTGGGAACCGAGTTCGGTTCCTTGCCGCCAAGGGATCGACATACGGTTTGCCGACCGTGGTCCCTTGGTTTTTTTATGCGCAGACTTAGCCACCGAGAGTGGTGGGCCGCGTGATCGAAACGAATGCCACTGACCGATAGTCCGTGCGGCATCCGCCATCCAAAGAAGGGGATTCAACATGCTTCAGTTCCTTGCCAAGTCGACGCGTGTTTTTGGAACGTCCGATTGCCGCCGAACATTCCCACGTCATTTGCTACACAGAATTACTACACTCGCCATTTCAGCGTTTGCAGCACTCTTCGCACAAACCCTTTATACGCCTTCACTTAAGGCCGAGTCAAGCGACCGGCCAAACATCGTTATCATCATGGTGGATGACTTGGGTTACGGTGATTTGAGTTCCTATGGAGCGATGGATCTACATTCACCAGAGATTGATAAGTTGATCGCGAGCGGCATGCGATTCGACAATTTCTATGCGAATTGCCCGGTGTGTTCGCCGACGCGAGCTTCGGTATTGACGGGGCGTTATCCGGAGCTCGTGGGTGTACCTGGGGTCATTCGA
>JBGSNA010000021.1:0-8321 GCA_041739875.1 Pirellulaceae bacterium | reverse complement strand
CGTGACATCGCACCGGCGTTTATTGCATCGGCGTCGTACGGTGGGGCTACCAGCACGGGCTGGGGCCTTGATTACTATCTCGCCATGCTTAAGCGAGGCGTGCCCAATATCGAGGCGCACCTCTATGGCAGAGGCAGGCATGGAGGTGGCTTGGCCGACCGAGACGGAATCCCGTTTAGCACTTGGCAGGACCGATTTATCGACTGGTTTCGCGACCTTGGCTTTCTGAATAAACCAGGCGTTCCCAGCAAAGCCGCCGTCGATATCGAAGCCCACATGGCGAAACGCAAGAAGCAACAATCGGCTATCAGAACAACTTCAACAACCCACAATCATTCAACTGATCAAGGCGAATCACAATGACCCAACCATCGCTCAAGAGTCGCAATTCCGAGCGGATGATTCAGTCGCAAAGGGCCAATTCAAGACGCAGATTTTTGCGAGGCGTTGGCACGATCATGGCGCTGCCTTTGTTGGAATCGATCAATCCCCGCAGATCACGAGTGATTGGCGGCGAGTTGGACCGAGCCAAGCCGCGACGGATGCTGGCGATCTGCAATAACCTTAGCTTGCTTCCCGACAACTTCTTTCCGACCCAAGCAGGTCGCGACTATGAGTTATCGCCGTATTTAAAACTGATCGAACAACACCGTAAGGACTTCACCGTATTCACGGGAGTATCCCATCCAGACGTTGACGGTGGCCATCCTGCTGACATTTGCTTTTTAACCGCTGCTCCTCATCCGAACAGTAGCGGTTTTCGCAATACCATTTCGCTCGATCAAACCATGGCTGAGCACGTCGGACACTTCACACGCTTCCCCTCGCTGACGTTGGGGGTCAATGCTAAACCTGGCACGACAAGCCTTTCATTTACTGCATCGGGTGCACTGATCCCCTGCGAGAACAGTGCGTCTGAAGTATTTAGGCAGATGTTCGTCAAAGGCACACCCACAGAAGTTGCAATCCAGATGCAACGGCTCGATGACGGTCAAAGCATCCTCGACGCGGTGGCTGGTCAAGCGAAAGATTTGCAGCGTAACGTCACCGCGCGTGACCGAGATCGACTCGATCAATATTTTTCCAGCGTGCGAGACTTAGAACAACGGATGCAAATGTCCAAGGGTTGGGAAAGTAAACCCCGCCCGGTCGTGCAAGAGGCGATGCCGGTGGATCCAGCGAGTCCCAAGGAGTACATGGACAAAGTGAAACTGATGTATGACATGGCTCGCCTGGCATTCGAAACCGATTCAACCCGTTGTATTTCGCTGATGCTCGACGGCTTGCACTCACCGGCCATTGAGTTTGGCGATACGAAGTTCACTGACAGCTACCATCTAACCTCGCACCATGGGCGGAAAGAAGGCAAGCTGAAGTTTCTCAAGGCGGCTGACGAACAGCATATGAAACTGTTGGCGGACTTGTACTCAGAACTAAAGGCGGTCGAAGAAGATGGCGAACCTCTCCTCGATCGCACCATGGTCCTGTATGGGTCCAACATGAATAGCGCGAATTCTCATGCCACAACAAACCTGCCAATTCTACTTGCCGGAGGTGGATTCAAGCACGGGCAACACATTCTGTTTGACAAAGAGCGAAACTATCCCCTGCCTAACTTGTTCGTCTCGATGCTTCAGCGAATGGGGATCGAGTCGGATCGATTTTCAACAGCCACCGGAACGATGCGCGGACTGGAAATGACCTGACGATCGAATTCATGTAAGAATAATGTTTTTAACGTGAATTGAGCCGAGAGAAACGAAACTCAACGGGGAGTACCGGCCACTTAATTTGTATTTTTGTCTCGCTTTGTAACATTTATGCCATTCAGACTTCAGGAATTCTTGTCGTGTACTCATTCATAAGATCGCATCGTACGATGCATCGATGTGCATCGTTTGCAGTTTGGATATGCTGCAGCATCGTCACCGTCGAAGCCGAGTCGAACGACGCGCTCGAACAGCAGATGTTAGTAGTTGACTTTATGCACACGCATTGCCTGGACTGCCATAGTGCATCTGAAGCGAAGGCCGGATTGAACCTTGAGCAAGTTTTGGGTGATGTTGGAAAGTCAAAGAAGCACGGGGAGACGCCGATCTGGGAGAAAGTTCTAAAGCGGCTAAGTTCTCGACAAATGCCGCCTGTTGATTTCGGACGTCCCGATGAACAGGAATACTTGAAAGTCGTCGCAGCTATCGAATCAACTCTTGACGTCGCTGCGGCTGAACACCCGCAGCCTGGACGCACCGACTCGATTCGTCGGCTGAATCGGACGGAGTACCACAATGCCATTCGTGACTTACTGGCGATGGATGTCGACGTCAACGCGATCCTTCCTGCCGACGAGTCCGGACACGGCTTCGACAATGTCACAGTTCGTGATTTACCACCTATGCTATTGAGCCGTTATATCACAGCGGCGGAGCAAATCAGTCGGCTTGCCGTAGGATGTTCAATTCAAAGTCCCGAAGGCGTTAATATTCGCGTGCCTGCCGACCGTACGCAGGACTCGCATGTCGATGGTCTGCCACTTGGGACGCGAGGTGGAACCGCGTTTGACTATTTGTTCCCTGCCACAGGCGAATATGAGATTCAATTGCGATTGACCCGAGATCGCGACGAGCGATTGGAAGGACTCACTGGTTCGCACGAAATCGACTTGCTCATTGATCGCAATCCAATGCATCGCTTTACCGTGTCTTCCAAGAAAGGCAAGGCTGAACCAAAGGGTGATGATTACGAAGAGGCGGAAGACAATTCGGTCGAAGCGAATCTAAGGTATCGCTTCCAAATGTCGGCAGGCCCGCACAAGGTAGGTGTTACGTTTCCGCAAAAGTCCGCTTCGCTTTCGGAAATCAAACGACAGCCGTTCGATGTTAGTTTCAATCGCCACCGGCACCCTCGCCGCTTACCCGCGATCTTTGAGGTATCGATCGTCGGGCCGCTGGATTCTTTAGAAGCGGATGCCGTCACCGCTGGCGCAAAAAGCATGCCCAACGACACGCCGAGTCAGCGACAAATATTCGTGAGCAATCGAACCAATCAAAACGAAGAGCGCGCCTACGCCGATCAGATTCTTCGCCGTTTGATTCGCCTCGCCTATCGCCGCACTGCCACGGATAGTGATTTGGTGGTTCCGATGCGATTCTTTGAGCAGAGTTTTGCTACTCGCGGTTTTGAAGCTGGAATCGAATCGGCTTTGTCCGCGATCTTGGTGAATCCCTATTTCTTGTTTCGTTCGGAAGGACAACCGAGCGACTTGCCCAAGGGCGTTGTCTATCAAATTTCTGATATCGAGCTGGCATCGCGGCTATCATTTTTTCTTTGGAGTAGCATTCCCGACGACGAGCTGCTTTCACTTGCCGAGAACGGCCGACTTCACGAGCCTGAAATCTTAAATCAACAAGTATTGCGAATGCTTGGTGACGCTCGCGCCGAGGCTCTGGTCACAAATTTTGCGGCGCAATGGTTGTATTTGCGAAATCTGGATTCGTTCCGACCTGACATGAGGGTCTATCCTGATTTTGACGACAACCTGCGAATTGCCTTGCGCAAAGAGACAGAAATGCTGTTTCAGCATGTCCTTCGCGAAGATCGTAGTGTGCTCGAATTGATCGACACCGATACGACGTTTCTTAATGAGCGTTTAGCGATTCACTACGGCATTAGCGGTGTGATTGGAAGTCAGTTTCGCCCTGTGAAATTGACTGATCCAAACACCCATCGTGGCGGCTTGCTGAGGCACGGAAGTATCCTGGCTGTTACGTCCTACGCAACTCGTACATCTCCGACAGTTCGAGGCAATTGGGTTCTCGCCAACATTCTTGGAACACCGCCGCCACCTCCACCGCCTAACGTGCCGAGCCTGAAAGAAAATGAGGATGCACACAACTTGACGATCCGCGAACGATTGGCCGAGCATCGTGCGAATCCAGCCTGTGCAAGTTGCCACGATCTGATGGACCCCGTTGGATTTTCACTTGAGAATTTTGATGCGGTTGGACGTTGGCGCACTTTCGATGATGGCCATCGGATCGATGCTTCTGGCGATTTGCCGGATGGAACACCAATCAATAGCTTCGTTGATCTTGAAGCAAGCATTCTCAAACGTCCGGATTTGTTTGTGGGCACGCTAACGGAAAAACTAATGACATTTGCACTTGGTCGCGGCGTCGAAACGTTTGATGGACCGGCCGTGCGCCAGGTCGTCAGGGATGCCGCAGCGCAAGATTATCGTTTTTCGTCACTAATTACTGGCATCGTCAATAGCGTGCCTTTCCAAATGAGGGTAACCGAATGAGTTTTATGAAGAAGGCATTGTCACGCAGAACACTACTGCGCGGGTCCGGTGTCGCGTTTGCATTGCCTCTACTGGACGCAATGATTCCTGCGAATACGGCGATCGCGGCGACGGCCGCAAACCCATCGAAGTTGCGCCGAGTTGGCTACATCTATGTTCCGATGGGTTTCAATCCCGAGCTTTGGACACCTGACGGCGAGATACTCGACAAACTGCCGTTTACGCTTGAGCCACTAAAAAGTGTGAAGGATCAAGTTACAGTCGTTTCCGGCATGGAGCTAAAGAATGCTTATCCCGGGTCTCATGCGACATCAAATGCTGCGTTCTTGAGCGCTGCTCTCGCCAAGAGAACTGAAAGCTCAGATTACTATCTGGGGACCACGGTCGACCAGATTGCCGCGCAACACATCGGACAAAGTACGCAATTACCATCGCTTGAATTAGCGATGGATTTGTTGAACAACGTCGGTCAATGTGACAATGGCTACGCATGCGTCTATCAAAACAATCTCTCTTGGTCGTCACCGACAACTCCGCAACCTGCTGAAGCTCATCCACGGCTCGTGTTTGAAAACTTGTTTGGCCAGGGAGGCTCACCTGAAATGCGTCGCGCTGCCTTGCAACGCCGCGCCAGCCTCTTGGATTCAGTTACCGAAGAAATGCATCGCTTCCAGCTACAACTCGGGCCCAGTGATCGCAACAAGGTTGAAGTGTACTTTGATAGTGTTCGCGAAGTCGAACGACGGATTCAGCTCGCCGAAAAATCTGTCGCCGAGAATCCACTCCCAGATCTCGATCGACCGGTTGGTGTCCCGGCGGCCTATGCCGACCATGCAAGGTTGATGTTCGACTTGCAGTTGCTGGCTTTCCAAGGTGACATCACTCGGGTCGTCTCGTTCCAGCTCGCGCGGGAAGCCAGCACGCGAACCTATCCTGAAGCCGGCGTCTCCGAACCACATCACCCTGTTTCCCACCACGGAAATAACCCGGAAAAACTATTAAAGCTAGCCAAGATCAATCAGTTTCATTTATCGCTGTTTGCCGAGTTTCTGGAAAAGATGGCAGCGACGCGTGAGGGCGACGGTTCTTTGCTCGACCACTCGCTGTATCTGTACGGTAGCGGGATGGGTAACTCGCATACTCACGATCACACCGATTTGCCGATCTTGGTTGCAGGTGGTGCGTCAGGCAACATGCGCGGTGGCCGCCACATTAAGTACGACCAACACACACCGTTATCAAATCTGCATTTAACCATTCTGAATAAGGTTGGCGTCCCACTTGATCGCTTTTCGGACAGTAGCGGTCGCGCTGATGAGTTGTTCGCCCCGTTATCGATGTAGTGTCGACTCCTTAGATTTATATTCCAACATGGGATTGTCATGCCACCAAAAATAGCCGGTTCTTTCCTTGCGACATTGATATTTCTTTGCCTAGTCCCTCTGGCGTTCGGTATGGACGAACTGGCCAACCTAGCAGAAGCTCAGCGTTGGGGGTCAGTAGCGCAATCGTTGCTTGCTGGCGGCGTTGACGTTGACGACGCGCAGGCGGATGGAATGACTGCGTTACACTGGGCTGCTTACTACAACCGATCCAGTGCGGTGAGGTTGTTGATTGGTGCGAAGTGCAATGTGAATATTAGTACGCGATATCAGGTTACACCGCTGGCCATTGCAGCCACGCATAGCGAAACCGAGATCGTGAAGTTGCTGCTGGATGCGGGTGCAGAGGTGGATTTCCGGTCGCCGGGAAAAGAAACTCCGCTGATGATCGCGGCTCGGACTGGAAACGCAGAGTCGATTCGACAAATGCTGAGTCATAACGCGTCACTGGATGCAAAAGACGAGTCGGGCCAGACGGCCCTCATGTGGGCCGCAGCCGCTGGAAATGTTCCGGCGGTGGATGCATTGATTGTTGCTGGTGCCGATCTAGATGCGACCACGGCTGGGGGATTTACCGCCATGATGTTCGCAGCCCGCGACGGAAAACTGGAGGTTGTCAAGCGACTGATTGCTGCGGGCGTCGACATCAATGTGAGCCTTGAGAATAAATCGAAGCGTTCGGGTGAACGAGCCGCACGCGAGGGAACCTCGGCAATGATCTTTGCCGTCGAAAGTGGTCACTATGAATTGGCCATGACGCTCGTCGCAGCCGGGGCCAATCCCAACGATCAACGAAGCGGTTTTTCGCCTTTGCAGATTATTAGTTGGGTTCGCAAGCCGGACAGCGGTGACAATCCCAACGGCGATCCGTCACCGCGCGGCTCGGGTGATCTAACGGACTTGCAATTCGTGCGAGCCATCGGCGCTGCCGGTGCGGAAGTGAATGGAAAATCGACTATGGGTGGCGGGGGGAAAAAAGCCAGGCTGAATTCGCAGGGCGCGACGCCCATGCTGTATGCAGCGAAGACAGCCGACGTGCCGCTAATGAAGGTCCTGGTTGAGCTGGGGGCCGATCCGATGATTCCCAATGCCGATGGCTGCACGCCCTTAATGGCAGCCGCTGGTGTTGGTGTGCGTTCGGTCGATGAAGAAGCAGGCACTGAGTCCGAAGTTGTCGCAGCGATCGACTACTTGGTTTCTCTAGGGGCAGACGTAAACACGGTCGACCGTAATAAAGAAACGGCGATGCATGGTGCTGCATATCGCAACTTTCCACTAGCCGTTACGCGATTAGCGAAACATGGCGCTGATCCACAAGTTTGGGACCACAAGAATAAATCTGGCTGGACGCCCATCATGATCGCACAGGGACATCGTCCCGGCTCTTTCAAACCGTCACCCGAAACCGAAGCTGCATTGCTAGCCGCCAAGATCGCTGTCTCGGATCATAGGCCCAATATCATTTTGATGTACACCGATGACCAGGCTCTCAACTGCTTGGGTGCGATGGGTAACGAGCATATTCGAACTGCGAATATGGATCGAATCGCCCAGCGAGGTGTGCTATTCAACAATGCTTTCGTGACGACAGCAATATGTTGCAGCAATCGCGCATGCATTCTGACTGGCCAACATATGGTACGTCATGGTATTCGCGACTTCATTGAACCCTTGTCGGCTGAGGCATTTGACCAAACATACCCAGCACTGTTGCGAAAGTCGGGCTACCGAACAGGTTTCTTGGGGAAGTTTGCAATTGGAAATCCAGGGAAACGCAGCCCCGAACTTTCGCTTCCTGCAGATAAATTTGATTATTGGTATGGATTCGACCAAGGCATCAACTTCCGCCAGGAGATTGATGGCGAGACGCGATACCTGACGGAAGTGATGACGGAAAAGGCGATCGAGTTCCTGCAAACGAGTTCACGTGAGCGACCCTTCTGCTTAACGGTCGCATTCAAAGAGCCGCATGGCCCGTTCAATTACTTCGATCCGAATTCACCAAACCCCTATGTGGATGCCGAGCTACCGGTTTCGCCCACTTTCACGATCGAAGACTTCGAATCGCAACCTGATTTCATTCGCAGATCGTTGGGTGCAGACGGCAGCAGGAAGCGACTAGAAAATCCATTGGCCGCACAGCAGCAATTGAGAACGATTTATCGAACGATCACCCGTGCCGACCAGGCGGTTGGCAAAATCCTGGATGAACTCGATCGGCTCCAACTAAACGACAATACTGTCGTGATCTTTACGTCCGATCACGGAGATTTAATGGGTGACCATGGGTTGTCCGGCAAATGGCTGATGTACGAGAACTCGATTCGCGTTCCGATGATTGTCTACGATCCGAGAATCGATAAGAACCTTGCAGGTACGCGGCGTGATGAAATGGTTTTGAGCATTGACCTCGCGCCGACATTGCTTGCACTTGCAGGCTTGGATGCGCCGGTGTCCATGCAAGGCTCCGACATGATGCCAATCGTAAAGCAGGAATCTGTGCCGTGGCGTAAGCATTATTACTACGAACACACGTATCAAACCGAGCCGCCGAGATCGCCGATTCCGAGATCGGAGGGAATTCGTGGGGAGCGATGGAAATATATTCGCTATCCCGACACGGTGCCCGTCTATGAACA
>JBGSNA010000272.1:0-8663 GCA_041739875.1 Pirellulaceae bacterium | reverse complement strand
CGTGTCCGTGGCAGACGTGATGGCGTGGCGCGACAGTCTTGAGGCCGCAAAGATGGCGCCTAAGACCATTAACCGGAGGATTTCGTCCGTCTCAAGCTTCTACAAGTACCTTCAGGCTGTGGCCGCGGAAATGCGGCTTCCGATTGTCGTTCCAAACCCGGCTCACGCCCAATTTATCGGCCGAGCCTCGCAGGATCCTATCGACGAGACCAAGGCTCTCACCGCGACCCGGGCACGGCAGCTGATGGGACTTCCTCAGGGTGACGATGTCATCGCGTTTCGTGACCGGGCGATTCTGAGATTCTGCCTTTATGCCGGAGTTCGCATTGGAACTGTCTGTCGCGTTCGTGTGCAAGATTTTCACGTTGAAGGTGATGAGGCCACGATTCGCGTAGCGGAGAAAGGTGACAAGCGTCGCACGATTGGGATCCACTTCGCTGCGGCCGAGGCGATCGGCGAGTACTGCAAAAAGGCCGGCATTGAATCAGGTCCCCTCTTCCGGCCCCGGAGTGGCCCGCGAAGCCGTAGTCTTGCCAGTCGACACATGACCGAGACCGCCATGTACATGCTGATCATGAAATACCTAGAACAGCTGCCCGGGTCGACGCGAACGGACGAGGACGGCCGTCGGCGATGCCTCTATTCTCCGCATTCATTGCGGGCGACAACGGCCACGCTACTTCTCGAAGCGTCCGTGGATATTCGCAAGGTTCAAGAACTTCTCGGGCATCGGCATGTGACTACCACGCAGGTCTACGACAAACGAAGAAGAACCACGAAGGAATCGGCGAGCCACGATGTCCCGATTTAGCTAGCCTCTGGGACGCGCGGGTCGGTTAAAATAATGGTTCATGCTGATCGATGCTTGATGACCAATGACACGCCCACCTTGGGCCTCTAGTCACAATCGCTCCGGCTGATATCGATCGCAGCGGATTTCAACTTAGGCTGTTCAGAAGTGTCGTTTGTCTGCTTTTTTAGTAGCACCAGTGTTTATTAAGAAAGTCGGCTCTATGTAACTATCTTCACAGAACTTGTCTGCCGGCCGAACGATAATAATCGATGGTGGTTCATTCATAAGACACATTCATTTGATACTTCTGAGGCCCGATCGCGATGTCATTATCAGATAAGAGTTCTAAGTGGAGTTCTGTTGACAATCTTTATCTAGTCGGCCTGCAAAAGGCTGCTCAACGAAAGCGACGGTTGCAGCAGCGCCAAAAATTCTTTATTTCGGCCACTCTTGTCCTGCTAGTAGGGTTAATTGTTACATCCGCTTGGGTTAATAGCAGCGGTTTTTTGCATTCGAATACTCCCTTTACCTGCGCGGATCTGCAGCAGAACATGAAGTCTTACCTAGATGGCAAGCTTGACGAGCCAGCACGACTTCGGTTCGAGGAGCATCTGAAGACGTGCGAAAGGTGCCAAGAAGTCGTCAACAACTTACGAGTTGGCACTAGTCCCAGGCTAGGCATGATAGCTTCTCTGCCCGCCGATTCTGATGAGCCACTAATGGTCGTCGGATATTGATCGCCCTGGTATTCTGCGATTGTGTGGTCGGCCTTACAAACACCTTCATCTCACTCGTCCGAAGTAATTAGAGGCAAAGTCACAGCTTCAAAATTAGCTTCGGAGGTAAAGATGCGGAAGCCTATTCCTATTTTCTGCGCAATCGCTTGGGTCGCATGCCTGCAAACCAATCTCGCTTGGAGCCAGGGTCCTATCGATCAAGACGAGATTTACTGGGCCAATTCGCCGCAGATGGCTCAATCGCATGCTCGCGATTCGCAACTGCCGATCTTAGCCTTCTTTACTTCCGAAAACTGCGGCTTCTGCCGCAAGATGGAACACGAGGTTTGGAGCAATCGACGGATCATTGCTCAAGTCGAATCTGAGTTTATCCCACTCAAGGTTCAAGCAGAACAGCATCGTCAGTTCGTACAGGCCGTGGGAATCCAAGCTTTCCCCACAACGGTATTGTTTACTCCCGAAGGCAAGGTCATTGGCGGCGCTCCGGGCTTTCTATCGGCTGCGCAAGTTGCCAGTCTCATGCGTACCGCTCGGCCTGCTCAATCAGGACCTCAACAATTGCCACCCGTCAGATAAGGGGGAGAGTACGGCTGCCCAATCCCTGCGATTTCATCCGTGTCGCGATGGCAGCCGCACCGCTCCCGATCCTTGAGACGGCGGCTCTACTTCTGGGGGAAAGGTAAAGCAGCGATCTCTCAGGAGGTACGTTAAGCCGATGACCATAATGGGGAGGATTGGAACATCGACACACGTGACAACGATGAATCCGCACCGCTGCCAGAAATACTTCTGCTGCATCTCACCCACCGCAGGCCACCACATCACGCGTTGATAGACGACGACAGACAGGAGCAACGACGCGCCGATCAGGCAGAGCAGTTTTCCCAAATGTAAACGGAGGTCACTCGGTCTGGGGCTTGACCGAGTGACCAGCTCGACCAGCGGTCCTAAGACCACCAACCAAGCGATATGACAGCCAACAAGCGCCTGCAAAGGTGGCCCGCAGCCCCAGATTCCACATATCGAGTGGCCCCAGTTGCCGGGCAAGTTCGTAATTGAGAGAGCCGCCAGTAGAGCACTCGCCCAAACAATTAAGGCCAGTCCCGACCGTAATGTGAATAGCTGACTCATAGTCGAGACTCGCGAACTCAAGTAGCGTGATAAGGAGTGTTATTTCGTAGAGAGTTCTCACACCTCTGCTACGGGACCGCGGCGTCTACGCTCCCTGCGTCTGGACCCCTGGAACTCGTCTGTCGCCTGTGTTTCTTAGGACAACAGGGTTGCGGCGAGTCGTCTCTTTTCATCGTCCTTTTTGCCTGACCCAACGAGTTGCCAGGCGTCATCAGCTTGCTGGAGGTAAGAACTTGCCACACAGATCTCGTCTTCATCATCCTTGTCGTCGTCTTTCTTACCAGACTCGGCAAGCGACTTTGGACTGTCGTTGGCAGGGACTGACGAGAAACCTGCAACGCCCACCGACAGAGCGACAACAGCAATCATGGACCAGCGAACTCTCATGCGAAACTCCTTATTCAATGACGATGATTGATCTGACTCACATTACCGCGAACGTGAAAGCCACACTCGCAATCCTATCGTCGAGAGTCGCCTGCGTTCCGTGAAGTCGCGTACACTCGCAAGAAAACAGGCCTAAGCGAGGCAAGTGTGAGCCGCCTTACGCAGCGATCGTGGTCACAGTCCTACACTAAGAATGGAGGAAGCTCTCGTTCCCAGTGGCCCACAAATTCGGAGTAGACGAGATGTCATCGGAGCCTAATTTCGAACTGGAAGACTCAAACGCTTCAAGTGGTCATATCCCGTCGACACTTGATCCTGTTCGCGGAAATTTCTCTTGGAAACGCGTCCTGGCGGGCGTCTCACTCGTCGTGCTGGTGCTATTTCCAGCCATCCTTGTCGTAGAACTCACTGATACTTCTATTGGTGAGCAAGCATGCTGTGTCAGACAGAACGTAACTCTTGCTCAAACTGGCGATCATAGAGCAGCGCCATCGTTTGACCTTGCCAATTCGCTCGTTCCACGAGAGAAAATTTTTGCCGGCGGGCCACCCAAAGATGGAATTCCGGCTATGACCGAGCCGCGCATGGTATCGGCAGAAAAAGCGACCTATCTGTCTGGCCGTGATCGGGTCATCGGTGTGATGCAAGGAGAAGAGTCGCGGGCCTATCCGCTTAAAATCCTCAACTATCACGAAATCATAAACGATCGGCTAGGGAGCGTGCCAATCGCTATCACCTACTGCCCCTTGTGTGACTCAGCGGCCGTGTTTGATCGACGTTTCGATAACAAAGAACACGAATTTGGAGTTTCAGGCCTGCTATACAACAGCAATGTGCTCATGTACGACCGATCACCCGGAGTCGAAAGTCTATGGTCGCAGTTGATGGGCAAGGGAATTGCTGGCCCTGCCGCCCAAAAGTCTCTCACCACGTTGCCCTTGGAATTGACGAACTGGTCAGAGTGGAAAGCCAGATATCCCCAGAGTTTGGTGGTGTCTGATGAGACAGGCCACCAGCGCGATTACAACAGGGACCCCTATTCAGGATATTTTGAGCGAGCGGATTTGATGTTCCCCGCAGAGCCGGTGAGTGATCGGCTTCCCGTCAAAGAGCGAGTGCTCGGCGTCTGGGTGGGAGATTTATTCCGTGCTTACCCAGAGTCGGCTTTTGATCGACGGAAGACGAGGATTGAAGACGACTTCGGTGGTAAACGGTTCGTCTTAGAATTCGCCCCCGGGCCTAGAAGCATTCGGGTTGTCGAGGCCGACAAGGGTGTTGAGTGGATGTATTCGCTGTGGTTTGCATGGTATGCGATGCATCCAGAAACGGAGGTGTTTCAATGAGCCTCTCGGAGAAGTCAGTCGCGCGTATTATTGTAACCAGTGGTCTGCTCGGAGTGCTTTGCGGTGGTGCGGTGTTGGCCGGCACGATCCGTCACGATCGACCCGACACTCTCTACAAGAGTCTAGCTAATGGGGCAAGCTTTGCTCCCGTTGGAAAGTTTACAGGCAGTGAGGCGGGTGGTGGATTTCTTGCGTCAGGAACTTTGATCCGCGAGCAGTGGGTGCTCACAGCGGCCCATGTAGTGGACGGTGTCGACGGACTTGGTACTGGCCTGAGCAATTTGCGATTTCAACTAGACGGAGCCACGTTCGATGCCGATGAGTGGTTCGTACATCCCGAATGGGTTGCCTCGGGTGGGGAGAGCAACTTGTTCGCTGGCTGGGATTTGGCGCTGGTGCATCTTACGAATCCGGTGACAAACGTCGTTCCTGCGACACTGTTTACGGGCGTTAGCGAGTTGGGACAAACCGCGACCATTGTCGGCTTTGGCGCAACAGGTACCGGTCTTACGGGCGCGACCTCGAATACTGCCGGCACCAAGCGAGGAGGCAACAATGTTGTCGACATATCCGGTACTCAATCAACACCTGGGAGTACGGTATCCATTGGCAACAGCCGGATGCTCGCGATTGACTTCGACCAACCAGGGAATGTCGCGACTTCCACGCTCGGAGGTCAAATTCCGCTGGATTTAGAGTACCTGGTTGCCCCGGGGGACAGTGGCGGTGGGTTGTTCTTGGAGATCAACAACCAATTCGTGCTGGCCGGCGTCACCTCATTAACGTCGACGCTCGACGGCTCGGTGAACTCGGATTATGGGGATCGTGGTGCCTTCACCCGTGTTTCGCAATTCCTGCCCTGGATCGATGAAACGATCTTAGCGAATACACCGCAAGCGGAGCCAGTTCAGCCGGGAGATTTTGATTCGGATGGCGATGTTGATGGAACAGACTTCCTCACCTGGCAGCGCGGCTTTGGGAGCTTGTTTGATGAGAGCGATCTGGCCGATTGGCAAGCCAACTTCGGAGCAAGCGCTAGAGTTGGAAGTTCTCAAGCGACTTTTGCCGTGCCTGAGCCATGCCAGATGCCCTTGATTCTAGCTTGCTTTAGTGGGCTATTCGTATTTCATCGTGGCTGCAACCGTCTTTGGACATGGCAGGTTCGCGACAAAGATGATGAGGACATACACGTCATAAGCGAAGCGGAATATTACTGGTTCGTAGGGATTAGCGCCAGAAGCCAGTTGCAAAAAGGGAATAGCCTCGAATCCATCGGTCGGCGATATCGATTGGCAACTGAAGACGTGACTGCGGCGATGTGTTTCGCCGGTGGTTCTGATGTGCTAGTTCTGCACGCGCTCGTAGAAGAGTGGAGCTGGGCACGAATCAAGTCGCGACTCCATGTAGTTTGATGGCTTGCCCATTAGATCCGCGTCCCACACGAGACGCAGCAGCATCTGAGAAGATTGCTACCTTAGGGCGCGCTGTCAATGGGAGGCGTCACCGCTTCGGCTGCGGAGCCCTAGTTACGAACCTGGCAACATTTATCTGTGGTGCCGCAAATTCTGTAACTTAGGACTCCGAAAAAAAATTGAACTTGACGCAGTACAGACAGGTCTGTATACTTCACTTATGAAGAAGACCCTGGACTCTGACGCCCGACAGCGAATCCTTGCGACTGCGGATCGCCTATTTTATGCCGAAGGAATTAATTCCGTCGGTATCGACCGAATTATTGCCGAAGCCGAAGTAGCCAAGATGACGTTGTATAAGCATTTTCCTTCGAAAGACGACTTAGTCCTGGCGGTACTTAAATACCGCGACAACAAGGTCATGGAGTATTTCACCGAAACAATCGAACAGTCCGTCAAGAAAGGCAAGGATCCTCTGGCCGCCTTCTTCACGGCGTTGAAGAAGTGGTTTGCTAGCCCTACATTTCGCGGGTGCATTTTTATCAATACCGCGGCTGAAGTCGCGGACCCGCAGCACGCGGCAGCCGTGTTCTCAACGGCACATAAAGCACGTTTTCACGCGATGCTCAGCGATATTGTTCAAAGGTCGGTGGGTGACACAGGCAAACCGTTCGTGCCCGCGATAGCACTCCTCGTCGAAGGAGCGATCGTCGCAGCAGTCATGAATAGCACACCCAACCCGGCATTGGTGGCCAAGAATGCAGCCATGGAGTTAGTCGGCTTAGTTCACTGAGGGGGAGCAAATTTTTTTACGTGTTAAATATACAGACCTGTCTGTATTGTCGGTCGCTTCGGGGAATTGTTCCCCGGAGTTTAATTTCAGTTTCTTTATTGAAGGAGATGTCAAATGCAACGATTGAAGTCTATTAACCCACAGCAGGCTACAGGTCATGTGAAACAACTGTTGGACAACGTTCAACTGGCTTTTGGAGGTATCCCTAACACTGCCGCGGTCATGGCCAACTCGCCCGCGGTGCTCGAAAGCTATCTGGCATTTAGCCAGGCGATGAGACAAGCCGGCATCGGTGAGAAGCTGCATACGCAAGTGAAGCTAACCTCCAGTGAAGCGAATGCCTGCCAATACTGTGTATCGGCCGTTTCCGCGATCGCTGCCAGTTCCGGTCTGTCCGCCGATGAGATTCTGGCTGGCCGAACTTCCAGCAGTGAAGACCACAAGACAAACACTGCTCTCCAGTTTGCCCGTTCAATCGTCGAACACCGCGGCGACGTAAGCGACAAGGAACTGACTTCAGTTCGCGAAGCGGGATTCAACGATGAAGCAATCGTTGAGATCGTCGCCAGTGTCGTCCTGGGAACTTTTACTAATTTTCTCAACAAGGTGGCCGCCACGGAAATCGACTTTCCTGAAGCGCAGCCCGTCGAGAGTTGCACATCAGCCGCGTGTTCAGCCAGAGCACATTGAGTCATCTGCATGCGTTATGTGAATGCTGTGGGGCACCTGGCACTGTCCAAGTGCCCTACAGGTTCTCAATGCTGCAATCAAAGGAGGCACTATGTCATCGCCGTCAAACCTCAGCCCGCCGTTTACACTCGAAACCGCAGCAGCAAAGGTCCGTGCCGCCGAGGATGCCTGGAATAGTCGCGATCCTATGCGAGTGTCGCTCTCATATTCCGAAGATTCCGAATGGCGAAACCGAAGCGAATTCCTACAGGGTCGCGAAGCGATTCGCAAGTTTCTTGCGAACAAGTGGGATGCTGAGCTTGAGTATCGCCTCGTCAAATCCCTTTGGAGTTTTACAGACAACCGAATTGCAGTTCGTTTCCAGTATGAATATCACGATGCCAATTTGCGCTGGTATCGTGCCTACGGAAACGAATTCTGGGAGTTTGACGAAGTAGGGCTCATGCGCCGGCGGGAGGCCAGCATCAACGATGTCCCCATCGATGAGTGCGAGAGAAAGTTCCTCTGGCCTGCTCCGGGCCCGAGACCATTAGAAATTGCTGGAATTCCAACTATCAAATAAAGGAAGCAACCGGTGTCAGCATATCCGAGCGACATTGCTTTTTCCGAATCAGTGAAGGCGATTCAGAGCGCCAAGGGTTCCCGAGGCGGCTATGCAAAGGTCGAGCAAGGGCGCGGTTGGCAAACGCATATTACGCCGGAACTGGAAATGTTCCTGGCGCAGTTGGACATGTTCTATTTAGGTACAGCCAATGCACAGGGGCAACCCTACATTCAGTATCGGGGAGGCCCACCGGGATTTCTCAAGGTCCTGGATGAGAAGACCTTGGCATTCGCCGATTTTCAGGGAAACCGCCAATACATTACGCTTGGCAACCTGGCCGAGAACCCGAAGGCCTTCATCTTCTTGATGGACTACGCGAATAGCCGTCGCGTCAAGTTATGGGGGACGGCCCGCGCTATCGAAGGCGATAGGCAACTCCAGGATCAGCTAGGAGATTCCGCTTATCCAGGTCGAGTAGAGCGCGCCATCCTATTCACTGTAGAAGCCTGGGACGTGAATTGTCCCCAGCACATCCATAAGAGATTCTCGCAGATGCAGATTGCTCCCGTGATCGAAGAACTACAGGCAAAAGTCCGAAAGTTGGAGGCAAAACTTAAGCAAGCGGAATCGTTGAAAGTGTAAACTTGGATCAAATTGGGGAGCAGGCTTCAAATATTCTGGCAATCTCACGATTTCTGCAATAATTCTGCCCGGCTCTGGCTTTTAATGACATTGGGTCATAATACGAGCGCAAACATCTCCATCGGAACGTGTCGTTGGCTAATAGCCGGGATCAACGAGCCAATCGTTTTCTAGAGCACCTGAAGCCGCTT
>JBGSNA010000006.1:0-6518 GCA_041739875.1 Pirellulaceae bacterium | reverse complement strand
TTCCTCAACCTGCACCCAGAAATCCTCGCCCCAGCCTCGGGATGGAACTCTCTGCTGCGGCAGGGGCAACAATGTTGCCGGGTGATCGTGACGCAGGATCGGCTTCGTAAGTTCGCCGTTGCATGTTGGGCAGGAGCATTTCTCGGGAGTGTCTTCGTGGACGGAGAACCTCGGTGAGTCGATCCTGAGTTCGACGAATTGGCCCGGGCTGACATGCCGTTTGATGACGTCGGGTGGGATGTGGAAATGCCCCGGGTTCTCGGTGTGCATCGCGACCCCGTTCACCAGCTGGTACTCGTTGGCGAAGTGCTGATCGTCGAATTGTTGCTCAAGTCGCCGTGACAAATGTCTTCCCCTCATTTCGTTCTTGCCGCCAACACGAGTGGTCCCTCCTTACGGAGCCCCATCACCCAAACCGATGGTCCACGTGTTTTTGGTTACTTCGAGTCCCCGCTATCATTGGCACAATACCGAAGACATCGTTAAGCGGACATGTGTTCTATTTACGTCAATAGTGCGAGTAACGCGATTCACAGCAGACGAACCGATTCTATTGCTTGAGCAATTGGACCGCGTCGATCAAGACGAAGCCATCGGTGTCGGCGTTGCTTATTTCGATGACCGCCTGGCCGGCATCAAACCGATACGTTCCCACCACGCCGAAAGCACCGTGATCTGGTTGCTGGCGTTGATTGACGCGAACAGTTGACGTACCGCCGGCGTGATTGATTTTGACCGGGACGTTGGTGGCACGATTGGCAAACGGCGTCCACGCCAGGTGGACTTCGTATTGCCCCGCCTGCTGGATATTGACGCGAAACCGAGCTGTTTGCTGGCCCTTGCCAGCATCGCTATCGTGCCGGTACCCGGTGGCCACAAACGGTCCAATGGAGTTGCTGGCGGTATCAAAGCCGATCCGTTCGGATTGTTCGTCGTCGACCACGATGCCCGGCAACTTGGCCAAGTCGATCCCTGCGGGAACGACACGTTTGGGGCCCGACCAGATCAGGACTTGTTGGTCCGCAGCCAACCGCTCACCAAGCGACTGGTAGGGGAGCTGCTGCACACTGCAGTCCTGTTGGATTGACTGCATCGCAGCTGTGGCGGCCGATTGGCCCAGCACCATAAACACCGGTTCCATACGAATCGAACCAAACGCCATGTGAGACGCGCTCAGGCACACGGGAACCAGCAAGTTAACACATTCATTTTCCTGAGGAGTGATCGATCCATAGTCAATCGGGTAGGGGGAAAAGCCGCCAACTTGAACATCCCCCTCGTTGCGAGCATGACCGTGTTCGTCGACATAGCGTTGGACGTGATGGGAGTCCATTGTATAGGCGGCCAAGCTAATCGGACGGCTGGCGAGCTCACGTCCTTGGCAATGATGCTGCGTCATCACGTACGCACCGACCATCCGCCTCGCTTCGCGAATGTAGAGTTGCTGTTGCCAACCATCTTCTCGCTCAAATTCATCACGACAGGTGCCCCAGCGAGACACCTCGTTGCGGATCGCTGCGGGAACACGCGGATGATTGGCCAGCGTCCACATCAAACCCTGCTGATATCTCAGGTGACGCTGGATGATCTGTTCGCGTTGCTGGTAGGAAGCATCCGGATACTCATAATTCTGTCCGATGAAATCGGTCGATACGCCGCGATTGTTGTTGGTATCTGTTTTACGATTGGGCATTGGGGAATTTGCCCAGGGTGTGATTTTGGCACCCGTCTCGAAGTTTCGGAGAAGCAGTTCATGGTCCAGCGGGTCGTAATCGCTCGGCTTTGCAAACGGGATGCGATTGTCGGGATGATCGGTCAGGCACATCCGGAAACAATACGCTTGCATACGCTGATCTTGGGCGCCTTCGACTCCGGGTCCAGCCGGATCGATGCCGGGCAGCAAGCCGCTGGATGGATCGCCCGCAACCAGGTAGGGATCGACGCCTGGCACCAGTTGATGATACTTGTCGTTGCGTGTCTGAACGCCGCTAAGCGTTTCGCCGTACGCGTCGTTACTCTCGCGGCCGACAAAGTAGGACACGCCCGCGCCGGCCAACACGTCGCCTTCGTAACTGGCGTCGATGAACACTTTGCCGACAAACGACTGCCCCGATTCCATCGTGATCCGCGCGATCCGCCCCGCACTTAACTCCACACCTTTGATTCGCCGCGAAGTGGCCGACAAGGGCGTGCGGTCGAGCCGCTGCTGGTAAACGACGGGAATTTCGTATTCGCGGACAAAGTCCTGCATGATCGCCAGTGCCGCGGAAGGCTCAAAGGTCCACATGGTGTCTTCGTCAACACCCGTCTTGCTCTGTCCGCCACCGCGATACTCATCTCGCTGTTGCCATTTCCAGTGCTCAGGACCTTCGTAGTACTTTCGCACGCGTTCATAGAATTCGCGGGAGATTCCCCCGATGGCCGCCTTGTTGCCGATATCCGTTTGGCCCAGCCCACCTGTGGTCAGTCCGCCAATCCGCCGACTCGGTTCGATGACCACGACTGTCCCGCCCATGCGTTTGACCTGGACGGCGGCCGCGATTCCGCCGGAGGTGCCACCGTAGACAACGACATCATAGGCGTCTTCGCCACTGGCTGATGGGACTGCGAAGCTTGCAAACAAGTAGCATGAAATAGCCGCGACTATCGAGCGATGAATAAGACTGGGAAGCATTGCAGTGGGGCCAGTGAGAAACTGCGGATGGAACGAACAGGACACGCGGGCGGCGAAGCATCACCGGAACAGCAACGCATCACTCGCTACGAGCGAGCATAACCGGTTCAATATCGCATTACCACAAAGCGGTGACTGTACCGCAGCTCAGCAGGCAGCCCGTTGATTTCGATGATCACGCGAGCCTCGCGAATCGGATCACGCCGCTCTTGCAAATCGAGAAGCTTCACGGATACCTCTTTACCATTGCACAATCGCACGGTTTGCGACTCGCCGACGTTGATGTCGATAACGCGGACAAGTGCCTTTGTCTGTGCGGCTTGTTCGGCGCTGACACCGATGGCTGAATAAAAATGGCAACTCACGCAAGCCAGCCACAGCAATAGCATCTTTGTCATTGTTTCGATCCCAATTTGTTCCATTGCGAATCTGGTCATCTTATCCGGAATTGCCATCGCAATTGTTTTCTCTGGCTGAACTCGGCGACCTCGATATCAGCTGATCCAAACACTTCTCAGAGAGTAGTTGGACACCGATCGCTGCTTTCAGTCCAAATGCGATATCCTTAGCGTGTGCATGAAAAGCCGCGACTGCGGGACACTGCACTCTTTACGTAAATACTGCGAGTAACACTGTTCACCACTGACGAAGCAACCTTCGATCTAACGCTGCTTTCGGTTACACCCCCACCGAGTCCTGGTACGAATTGAGTTGAACGTCGGGCGTGTCCGCTACATTCACCCAGACATGGACGTGGGGCTTGCCGCGGAAGTACCAAACGAACGATGGCCCTTCCAACCGCCAGTTGTCCCAGATGCCGTCGTTACCAAGATCCCCTTCCTTGTAGAAAGCAAGGCGACAGGCATCCAAACCGCCTTGCACCTGCAGACAGCGACTGACCTCATCGCGGTCCGACTGGCGGAACGGTTCCAGCAGCAACTTCAGCACGGACACCGCCACCGTCGGGTTCACGCGAACTCGCGTTGGATTCCAGCATCGACAGATTCTCCAAATAGTCCTGCCATTGAATATAACCGTCGTGGTTATTCTGTAAGAGCAGTTTCCATTTCTCTTGCGGTTTCGACTTCCGTGAGCTGCTTTTTTGGGCCCTCCCGTTGTCCACGATGACTTTGGACTCGGTTCGACCGTAAGCTAACGCGCCGGCATAGCAAGGGTTCTTCAAAATCTGTCGGATTCGAGTTTCGCTTGGCAATCTCCAGACCACTTTTTGGCTATGAGTTCCGCGAACTGCTTCCGGCAATGGCGTTGTGTGATCGCGATACCAAAATGCGGTTTGCCGTGCGGAGCCGAGCTCACGAAACTTCTTAAACACACCAGCGATCGCAGATTGAACTTGTCGATCAGCAATCTTTTCAATACGATCCTGTTCGTCCCGAGTATAGCCAATGGGCACTTCCCACATCGCATGCCCAGCGGCAACTTTCATTTCAAAGGCTTCGCGTGCACGTTGACGAAAGAGACTCAGCTCAAACTCCGACATCGTTCCTTTGAGTCCGAGCAGCAACCGATCGTTGACTTCACGCGGTTCGTAAACTCCTTCGCCATCGATGATCAACGTCTCAGTGAGCGCGCACAAATCGACAAGGTGGTGCCAGTCGCGATTGTTGCGAGCAAGTCTAGAAGCTTCGAGTGCGAAGACGGCTCCTACGGTGCCACCGCATATGGCTGAAAGCAGTGATGCGAATCCGGGCCGATCCACCAAGCCGCTCCCGGTCTTGCCCTGGTCATCATCGGTCACCACAACGCGAGAGAACCCCAACGCACGTGTTCGATCTTGCAAGTCGTACTGGCGTTGACGCCCCTGATGATGATTGCGGACCTGATGACCGGTCGACTGTCGCACGTAAATGTAAGCGTCGCGCTGGAGGTGCTGGGGTGTGATTTTATCATTCATGATTTGAGTTCTCTTGGGCTGAATGTTTGAGTACTTGGCAAAGCAACTTGGCCAACGAATCACAGCAGGCGTGGCGGTCGGATTTCGGCAGTTGCTCCCAAAGCTTGGGGCTGGCGAAGTCAAGAGTCTGCTGCTTTGGCGGTAGCATCTTGGCAAGATGCTTGAATTTGGATTCGAGTCGCATCGTGGTCTCCTATGCCTTCCATGAGACCGGAGACACTCGCGTTGTCGCTACTCATCAACCTGCAGTTGATCGATGAGATTTCGTAGTTGGAGGAGCGCCTGCAATTGAATCTGCGGTTTCTCCCGCACTTGCATACGCATGCAAGCGACTTCGTCTATCGACCACCAGCGGAGAACGGGCCAGACGAAAACCCGCTGCAGCCGACGACAAACTAACCGTCGCTCAGATCCTGCGAATCGGTGCCGCTGCGTCGGTTAGCGATTCCACGTGCAATCAAGTTCAAAGCGTGTTGGCAAAGTTATCACTTTGCCGCACGCATGTCTTGGGCGGACGCAAGTTCAAGTGCGATGATTGCGACGAGATCACGACACGCTACAACTCGTGCGGCGATCGGCACTGTCCACAGTGCTCAGGCGGCAAGCGAGTTGACTTCAACGACAAAGCGTCGAAGTTGATTCTGCCTGGCGTGACGTATTACCAAGTCGTCTGTACTCTGCCCAGCGAACTATCGGAGCTGGCTTTGACGAATCGCCAAGCGATGGCCGACTTGCTTGTTGACTCGGCGTGGAAGAGCGTGTCGAAGCGAATCAAGATCGAGCAAGGCTATGACCCAGCAGCGATTTCAGTGCTGCATACTTGGAACCAAAAGCTGGAAGCACACTGGCATGTTCATATGTTGGTTCCAGGCGAAGGACCCAATATCGATCGCAAGCCCAGCGTCGAACGCAACGGTAACGGCATTCGCGAGTGGAAACAAGCGACTGCGCCGGAGGATGCGAAAAACTCCGACGGATTCTACTTGGTTGACGGGGAAGGGCTTCGCGGAGCGTACCGCAAGCAAGTAATCTCGGCGCTGAAGCGACTTCGTGCTGCTGGCAAGTTGAAGTTCATGGGCAAGTTCGCTCCGCTTCACAGCGATGAGAACTGGGACGCGTTTGTGAAGCACTTGGAGTCGAAGTCTTCGGTGGCCTACATTCAACCGCCTCCAACAAAGACGAGTCGAGCTGACCAAGTGGTCAATTATTTGACGCGGTATTTGACCGGTGGTCCGATTAGCGACCATCGTATCGTGGCATCAACTCGTGATGGCGTCACGTTTTTAGCACGCGAAGGCAAGCGTACTGGGGGCGAGCGGGAGCAGATCGAAGTGACGTTGCCGATCGGTGAGTTCGTGAAGCGATGGTGTCAGCACATTCAACCGGATCAGCTGACGAAGACGCGCTACTTCGGTGGCTGGAGCAACACTCGGCGCAGTAAGTATCAATCGAGTTGCAGGGAGTTACTGGAATCGCTGGGTCGCACTTCAGTGGTGACTGAATCGATGCAGGTTGAAGCAAGGCGCATTGACGAGAGTGCTGATGTGATCTGTGAGCACTGTGGCAGTGATCGGATGGTATGGTTGAGCGAGACGCCGAAGCCATCATGGAAAGACGTGTTCTGGCGAGAGAACGAGCGTTGTCCGGTATGGTATGCCGATCGTCAGCGGGAGTCGCATCGGCGGTTCTGGACAACAGAATATGGTTCCGATTTTTACGATTGGTACCTAGAAACCCAAGTAGAAGGTGCAAAGGAAAAAGGACCTGAATCGCGACAACTGATTCAACCGGACCTCCCCGGATTCTGGGTAGAAACACCATGCGACAGTGCGTATCTGGTAGACTCCTACTGACGATTCAGTGGGTCTGAATCGGTTGTCCGAGCCAATCCAAGCCGGACGACAAAGTTCAACGCACGATCTATCCGAC
>JBGSNA010000005.1:0-2550 GCA_041739875.1 Pirellulaceae bacterium | reverse complement strand
AGCCATCACCCGCACGGCGACTGGCAGTTGCGTGTCTTGGCGGACGGAAAAATCATCGCGGATCAGATCGTAAGCGCGGAGACCGTCGGACCGGACGAGTGGCTCGAGGTCTCAGTCGACTTGTCCAAGTTCGCGGGCCGTCAGATCACGCTATCCATCGAGAACTTAGCCAACGACTGGCACAACGAATGGGCTTACTGGAACAAGATTGAAATCTTTACGGAGTAGAACCATGAAATTCGAAGTCAACGTAAGTTTTGTTTTCGTCTTGTTGTTCATCGGCTCAGCGTTCTTCAATGAGGCTGCGTTGGCCGACGACAAAGCGAAGATCGTTTTCATCTCCGGCAAGCCGAGTCACGGACCGATGGCGCACGAACATCGGGCCGGAAACATGATTTTGGCTGACGCGCTGAATCGCTCCGGCCTGAACGTCGAAGCCGTGCTTGTCCCGCACCCTGGATATCCCGAAGACACGTCGATTCTGAAG
This sequence comes from Pirellulaceae bacterium, assembly GCA_041739875.1. Classification (GTDB taxonomy): domain Bacteria; phylum Planctomycetota; class Planctomycetia; order Pirellulales; family Pirellulaceae; genus JBBSJZ01. The sequence continues at coordinate 2,063 of JBGSNA010000005.1, read as the reverse complement.
GACGCGGCAACGATCGTGATCTTTTGCACGGGGCACGAAGGACACGTGCTCAACCCGCACCTCGACGAATTTGACGAACGGATGAAGTCGGGAACGGGCGTTGTGATGATCCACTGGGCAACGGAAGCCGAAAAGGGAAAGCCCGGCGAGAAATTCCTAGAGTGGATGGGGGGTTTTTGTGATCTGGATTGGTCGGTCAATCCACATTGGGCGCCGAAGTTCAAAGACTTCCCTGACCACCCGATCGCCAACGGAGTCAAACCGTTTAGCATCGACGACGAATGGTATTACCACATGCGTTTTGTCGATGGCATGAAAGGGCTCACACCGATCCTGACCGACGTTCCACCATTGACGACGCTTCGTGGACCGGATGGTGCACGAAGCGGTAACGCGGCGGTGCGAAAAGCCGTCGAGTCGGGTGAAACGCAGCATGTCGCGTGGGCCTATGAACGTCCTGCAGGTGGCCGCGGCTTCGGTTTCACGGGAGCCCACAATCACGTCAATTGGCAAGATGAGAACTTTCGCAAGATTGTGCTGAATGCAATTCTCTGGACCGCGAACGTAGACGTTCCCAAAGACGGCTGCCCGTCGCCGGTGGTGAACGATGAGCGGCTCCACAAAAACATCGACGAGAAGGAACCTCGCGAGAGGAAACCCGCAGCCGAGGCCGCCAAATGAAATCCATCCTACTCAAGAGCCGCACGACGCAAACTCTAGTTGCGATCGCAGCTCTCTGCATTATCGGTTCAAATACATCCTTGGCCCAGACACGCCCCAACATCCTCTTCTGTATTTCAGATGATCAGAGTTACGCGCATACCGGTGTCAATGGCGACCCGGTGGTCAAGACGCCCGCGTTTGACCGGATCGCTAGGGAAGGGCTGAGGTTTACGCATGCGTTTTGTGATGCACCGACTTGTGGTCCTTCGCGATCAGCTATTCTCACTGGCCAGCACATCTGGCGTCTAGAAGAAGCCGGCAACATTCATAGCACGCTGCCAGCAAAATTCGCGACGTACACGGAGTTGTTGGCAGAGGCTGGATACTTGGTCGGCTACACGGGCAAGGGTTGGAGCCCCGGCCGACTTGAGCCGGGCGGTCGCACCGCCAATCCTGCTGGCGAGTTGTTCGATCGAGAAAGCCTGAAGCCGCCGTTCAAAGGCATTCAAGAGACAGACTACGCGGGGAACTTCCAAGATTTTCTCGATCAGGTTCCCGAGAACCGACCGTTTTGTTTCTGGCTGGGAACATTCGAACCACATCGCTTTTACCAGCCCGGATCGGGGAAACTAACAGGCAAGGATCCCGCGAAGGCGATCGTGCCACCGATGTTTCCCGACAACGACATCGTGCGTAATGACATTCTCGATTACCTCGTGGAGGTCGAACATTTTGATTTGATGGTCGCACGCGCGATCGCCACACTGGAAGCGCGAGGTGAACTGGACAATACCATTGTGGTCGTAACTAGCGATCACGGCATGCCATTTCCAAGAGCCAAAGCAAGTCTCTACGACGCGGGTTCCCGAGTGCCGCTGGGGATCCGTTGGCCGAAGGGAATTAAGAACCCAGGGCGTGAAATCTCCGCCTTCGTCAACCTCAGTGATCTGGCCGCGACTTTCTTAGAAGCGGCGGACTTGAAGATTCCTGAGATGATGACATCTCGTAGTCTCACCCAAGTCCTTCAAGGCAACGATCCTGCCGAGCTGGATGCTGCGTTCATCGCGATGGAACGTCACGATGGATGCCGAAAGGGCGGCAAAGGATATCCCTGTCGCGCGATTCGAACGAACGACTACCTTTACATTCACAACTTCGAGCCGACACGTTGGCCGTCAGGTTCGCCGGATGCCAGCGTCTGCGCGAGATCGATACCGTTTGGCGAGATCGACACGTCGCCGACGAAGACATTCATGATGGAACACCGCAACGAGCATGGGGTCGCTCATCTGGCCGAGCTGGCGTTCGGAATGCGACCGGCCGAGGAGCTCTATGATCTCAAGAATGACCCGCATCAAATGGTCAACGTCGCGGGATCGACCGCGATGGCAGAGACGCAA
>JBGSNA010000358.1:0-46524 GCA_041739875.1 Pirellulaceae bacterium | reverse complement strand
TCGCGCTTGCGTTTGCGACGATCGCCAACGGTTGCACCGGAAAGGAGTCGATCCAAGACGATCCTCAGCTCGTCAGCGGTTTGGTATCGATCGTCGGGTGCAAATTGACATGCCTTGGTGATGATTTTGCACAATTCAGGCGAGAGGTCGGGACGTAGTTCAGCGATGTTGGTAAGCGCGAGCGAGCCTCGATTGGTGACAAGTGACATCGCCGATAAGCCGCCCCAAACCTTTTCGCCCGCAGCGATCTCATAGAGTGTTATGCCAAGCCCATAAACGTCGCTGCGACTATCGCAAACACCACGGAGCTGTTCTGGCGCCATATAACGTGGCGTACCGATCGCATCTCCCGTGTGGCTGATCGAGCGAATGTAGTCGTACACCTTCGCGAGTCCAAAGTCGCTGATCCAGCATTTTCCGTCTTCGTCCAGCAGAAGATTTGCAGGCTTGATATCGCGGTGAACCAACCCTTGTTGGTGCGCGTGGTGCAACCCCGATGCAACGTCCCGCCCCAATTCAGCGAGCGCCATCCAATTGGATTGAAGCTCATTCATATGGAATTGAGTGCGATAAGTCCCACCACCGTTTTGGAGATCGTAGAGGCTATGTCCAAGAATCAACTTCATTACGAGGTACGCATACTCGCTGTCGTGACCGTACTGAAACACGGGTACGATATTCGGATGCTCCAAACGTCCCATCGCTTTGCGTTCTAGCTCGAATCGCTCCGCCGTCATAGCGGAGTTTGTATCCCGCAACGAGATGATCTTGATGGCAACCTTGCGGCCGATGTCCTCTTGGGCAGCTTCATAGACGACACCCACGGCTCCACGACCGAGTTCACGGATCAGCCGACAGCCTCCAAAAACGTCTCCGAAAGCAGCGGTTTTCCGAGCGGGCGTGCGTCCGATCGACTTTTCAAGCAGAGCCAATGTCGGAAGTTGTTCGCGAATCTCGCTTTCCAAGTGAGGAAAAGCAGTAATCAACGTGTCGACTGAAGTCGCAGTGCCAGAACGCAACTCGGCCAAATAGAGGTCAGCTACGTGATGGAAGCTAATGTCGGCTTGTTTGAAGCGAGGTTTGTTCATCGAAGTTCGTTAATGCCAATGCATGTCGGTCTGCGCAAAGTCAACGAACCCTAGCATAGACACAGGGCGCATCCAAACACGCCATTTCGACCTAGTGATAATCCGCACACAGGTTGAGGACGAATGTCCGGGTTGTATCGGTTGAGCTAGCTCATGAATGCTTTGGTCATGAGACGGGGCAATCCGAGAGGCCCCAGCAATTTCGCGGCTGACATGACTCCTCCCATGAGTGCACCGTTGACACCTGGCGTTCCCACATCGCTTCCAGTCAGATACAGGTTCTTAAGTGACGTCTTGATTTTCCACTGGTCGCGAAATAATCGATTGGGATCACAAGCCTGGCCATAGATCATCCCACTGGCGTGGCCCGTAAAGTTCTCGACCGTCAACGGCGTCGAGAGTTCGTAGTAGTCAACAAGACGTCGAAAGCCAGGCATAAAACGCTCTGTGAACGCGAGCATCTCTTGCGACACACCTTCTTTGATCTGGTTGTATTCATCGCCTCGCTTCATCCACGTGGTTCCATCGAACTTGTCCCAAATGGAACGCTGCGTAAACGAAATGACTTGCGCCGTGTGAGGATGTTGCCCTGGATTGCGCAGCGAACCAAAGGATACAAAGGCTCCGTCAACTTGGCCTGGTTCTCCCTTACCTACGCGATTATTCACATCGTGGTCCAGTTGATTATAGATCCAGTAATTGGCGGAATCGAAACCGTGCTTACGGGGGTCATCATTCAAGCCGACAAACAGAACCGTTGCGGAGACGCCTCGCTTTAGACGTGCAATCTGCGCTCGCTCGATTTCGCAAACCTCATTCGGAACCAGTTTGCCAAACGTCGTTACGACGCCTGCGTTGGAGATGATCATCGGAGCCGTAAACGTTAACTCCTGGCCTTTGTGCTCAACCGTCACTCCGAACGCAGCATTGTTACGCGTTAAGATCTGCTTGACAGGGTGATTGACCAAGCATTTACCGCCAAAGGCTGCGATCGCTTGTTCCGCATGAATCGCGATCTGGCCCGCGCCACCCATCGGGTAGTAGCCTCCGTTAAAGAAATCCGCGGTGACGGTTGCGTGCAACCCAAACGCACTTTCTTGCGGTGGTGAACCATAATCAGGCCATTGGGCGGCGAGAAATGCACGAATTAGCGGATTGTTAAATCTAGCGAGATACTCCGCAGTGGTGCCGCCAGCAAGCTTTGCTCCACCAAGTTTGAGCAAGGACGAGACGGGATTTGAGTAGACCTTGGAAACAAACCAGCGAGCGACCCAACTCTGGGCTTTGACCACATCACGAAAGTACTGGTCAATATTCTCACGCTCATCCGGGAAACGCTCGATAAGTTTTTTCTTAAATGCATCCTGCCCGTCCGGAACTTCAAAGCTGCCTTCATTGAACACAAATCGCTCATACGGTGATCCCATCTTGTGCCACTTGACGCCACGACGAGTCACGAGGTCCATCAGCCGACGGGTCATGGAGCCATCCTGCATTTCACCCACGTAATGGACTCCGACGTCCCACTCGAACTTCTTTCGGCGAAAGCTGTGTGTGAATCCGCCAAGCTTAAAATGGCGTTCCAAGACGAGCACGCGTTTCTTGCCGACTTGAGCAAGCAGGCTCGCGGTTGCAAGTCCACCCATCCCAGATCCAATGACAATCGCGTCGTATGCGTTTTCTTTCGAACGTTTCATTGGAGACACTTCATTGGATCAAATTTCACTTGGGGCAAACGATGCGATTCGGGATCAACGAACAGTTAACACGCAATGGCATGTTCAACAGGCTGCACGTGGGGAACAGCGGATCCCACGGATTGCTTCTTGCCGCGATAAACCAGTAAATACGCGGACGGTATGAAGACTAGTGCCAACACGGTTGCGCCAACAACGCCACCGGTGATTCCCACTGCAACGGGCGGCCAGAATTCTCCGCCTCCAAGAAACAACGGCGTGAATCCGGCGATGGTTGTCAACGTAGTGGCCATGACGTGTCGCGTATTTTCCACAACACAACGGCTAATTCGTCGCGGGTCTCGAGATTCACTCTCTGGTATTTCCTTCAGCGCTGCTAACACGCAAATGGAATCGTTGACGGCGATACCAATCATCCCCAACATCCCGACGATGCCGGTGAATCCCCAGCTCAATCCAGCTAGCCAAATCGCACCAATCGCGTATCCCACCGCTAACCCCGCAACCATGAAGAGCAAACCCGTTAGACGAAAGGACTGCGTGGCAATAACGATGGCGGCAACCATGAGCGTGAATAGAATCGCACTATTCACAATGAGGTTGCCAACTGCGTCGTTCCGTTCCGATTGGGCACCAGCGTAGGAAAGCGAGTAGCCGCTTGGTAATGTAAAGCCAGACGTCTGTAGTCGCTGTTCGAAGTCTTTTTGGACCAGCGACGGGAGAACACCCGAGCGAATGTACGCCTGGATCTCGTTCATTCGATTGCCGTTCAGTCGCTTGATGCTGCCGGAGTCCAGTGTCAATTGGAGCGTGGAGATCGCTGACAACGGAACACCTCGGTAATCCTGGGAGGGCATCTCTTGACCAGTCATCGTTGCGGCGGTCAATAAATCCATGGATGCAATCTGATTGAGATCGCTTCTTCGTTCGTTGGAAACACGGACACGGACGGGTAGTTCCTCTGTTGCTTCGAGAATGGAACCGCCGGTCACGCCTTCGAGCATTGAATTGAGTGCCGATGCGATCGTTGTGTGGTCAAGTCCAGCTAGTCGAGCTTGCTGTTCATCAACGGCAAAAGTTACTTTGGGAATCGATTCCGAAAAATCTGAACGCGTGTGAATAACATGAGGTGTTTGGGAGAGCACCAATCGAATTTGATCGCCCAATTGCCGCAACCGTTCTGGATCTGGACCAAACAGCTGGGCCTCGATAGGAGCCGAAAACGGTGGCCCCTGTTCTAATTGTCTCGCAACGCAAGTCACGGTTGGAAATTTTCGACTGAGTTGTTCTTGTACGCGTTGGATGGTCGCACGGACACTCGCTTCATCTTTGCAATCGACAATGGCTTGTCCAAACCCCGATGCATTCTTCCGTGACGGGATCACGTTGTAGTAGAACGCCGGAGCGCTCTCGCCAAGAAACCAAGAGACTTCTACGACTTGTGGATCGCTGAGCAACTCAGTTCGAATCTCGGCCGCAATTCGTTCGGTTTCTGCGATCGAGCCAGTTCCAGGTAAATCCAATTCGACATGAAATTGGTTTCGATCCGCCGGAGGAAAGAATTGTTCTGACAATCGAGGAAACATCGAAAATCCAGCACCAGAAATGACAATTGCCACGACAACACCAAAAAGAGGCACTCGATAAATCTGCGACAAGCCCCAACAGTACAGATTCGTCAGCCAGGTTAAGCGAAAGCCCTCGCTCATCCAATTTGACTTCCCTAGCTTGTTGCTTAGTAAAAGCCCAGCGATACCAGCAATGATCGTAAGCGAAAGCAATAGTGACACTGCGACAGCAAAAATCCCGACAATGGCGATCGATCCCACGAATTCACCAGACGGACCGGGCATTAGCGCTATAGGTCCAAACGACAATATTGTCGTTACGGTTGAACCTCCAAGAGGAGCGACTAAGTACGAGACGCTGGTTGACACGGCTTCTCGGCGAGATTCACCGGCTCGTAACTTCTTATCGATTTCGTCGACGACAACAATCGCATTGTCGATCATCAAGCCAAGCGAGATGATCAATCCCGTGATCGACATCTGGTGAATCGGAATGTGGAAGACGTACATCACAAAGACAACGACGAGACTGCCAAGAGGCAAAGCCAGACAAATGATGAACGCGCTTCGCCATCCCATGACAAAACAAATCACGGCAAAGACAGCAGCGGCGGCATAGAGAAAGTTTTTCAACAGCGATAGCATTCGTTGATTGACATAGGTGTTCTGTTCAAAGACCACCTGTAACGACACGCCAGGTGGAAGTTCGCTTTCAAACTGATCGAGTACCGTGCGAACAGAGCTCATCCAAACATCGAGCCGAGTGTCCGATTCAACGAAAGCGCCCAATGCTACCGCAGGCTTATTTTGCAACAGCACCTTGGCGCTTAACGGCGTCTGTATCGTTCGCTCGATCATGGCAATGTCCGCCAGCTCCACAACGCTCCCAGAACTCCCTAAACGAACTGGGATGTGAGAGAGACGCGTCAACGTATCAAGCTCGCCGCTGACTTGGATGCTAAGGTCGTCGGAGGGGCTACGGACTTGACCCGCAGCCACTTTCGAGTCACTTGCCGTGATTAGCTGGGAAATCTCCTCAGGTCGAAGTCGCATCGAGGTGGCTGACTTGGCATCAATCGAGACGACAATTTCTTCTTGCGGGGATCCGAACAAGTCGCTCTGCTCGGTGCCTGGGAGTCCGTCAATTCGGTCCTTTAGCTGCTTGAGCAATCTTCGCATCACACCGTATCGCGGCTCACCTTCCATGTCCCAGCGCAAAGCGACAATCATCGCATAGGCTTTGATGTCTAAGCGATCAAATTCCGGCTTGCTCGCTTCGGGCGGCAACTCGAGTCTTGCGTCGTCAACTTTGTCACGTATGCGAGACCATATCTGGGTCGATTCATTGTTGGTTACACGATCATGCAACTTGATGGCAATGAAGGACACACCGGGTCGGCTCGTTGAATTGAGCTCCTTGATCTCTTCGATCTCTTTCAGCTCCTGCTCGATCTTCTCGGTGACTTGAGACTCGACTCGTTCCGCTTCGGCACCAGGAAGAATCGTCGTGACGGTTGCGGCACGCGGTGTGAGCTGGGGATCCTCCATCCTTGGCAAGACGACGAACGACATGCAACCAGCGACGAGGATGAGCAACACGCTCAAGATCAGCAAACGCGGATTATCAAAAAATAGAGTGGACATGACTACATTGCGAACGGTGAGTTAGTGATGAATACATCCAAGCCATTGATCGAGATTGGGTCGGACTACTTTTCCAAACGCTTACTGCTTGGAGACAGGTTGCACTGGAGACAACGAGTCTGGGGAGGTGGAGTCGTTGATGAGTTTGACCCGTTGTCCAGGAGTTAACTTTTGCACACCGGATGTCACGACTCGATCACCATTCTTGATCGTTCCATTAATGAGCACACGCGACGAATCAATTTGGGCGATCTCGACATCACTTCGTTGAACAGACCAATCGGAATCCTGGTCCGACTCTTTGACCACCAAGTACACCGACCACAAGCCTTTCACGCCACGCGTTAGTGCTGACACAGGCAACCAATAGCCGGTTTGCTCAACTGTTTGTTCCAAGTTGAGATTCACGATCTCACCGACTGCACCCATTCGCTGGTCAAAATCGCTACCGGCGATATAGTTGGGATCCAGATCCAAAATGGCTGTCTGAGTCCGCGTTGCTGTATCAAGTTCTGGCAAAACGGCCTTCAATCTTGCCTTGAACGCTTGCCCATGCACGTCAAGTGGATAGTCATTGCCGATTCGAAGCCCGTCACAGATCTCTGGGGGCAATCCGACCCAGGCCTCATAGGGCGCCAGTTCAACAATTTTGAATAACGGGACGCCTGGTTGCACAATCGCACCCTCATCCACTAAGCGTCTTGAGACAATTGCATTGTAGGGAGCGACCAGCTTGCTCTCTTGGATCTGTACTTCGATGTTTGCAATACTCGCATCGAGACGAGCGACTTCCGCTTGTTGCGCAGCAATCTGTTCTTTACGAGTTCCTTCTTCGAGCTCAGACAGCGCGAATTGCTGAGCTTGGATCTTTGCTTCTGCGGCCGCCAGTTGGTGCCGCGCGTCATCAATGTCTTGAACCGAAATGGCATCCGTGTTCGCCAGTTTGACTCGTCTCTGGTACGTCGAATAGAGTTGCTCACGAACAGCTCGGAACTCATTCAGGAGAGCATACGCCGCGTCAATGGTCTGCCGACGTGGCCCAGCGACGAGCTCGTCCAAGCGAGCCATCGCAGCGTTCCTTTGCGCGGAAAGTACTGCCTTCTCGGATTCCAAGACTCTTGTATCCATCATGGCGATGACCTGGCCTTCGCGAATCTCATCGCCTTGATCCGCGGAAAGCATTTCAATCAGCCCGATACGTTTATATCCAAGTTCACTCACGCGTCGCGCCACAAGCGTTCCGGTAAAGCTTCTGGACAAACTCGACTGTGACTGCAACGCAAGAACCGTTGTCGAGACGTACGTGGTCTCGACGGAATTCGTGCTCAATGGGCTGTTGTCTGGTGAGCTGGAGGTTTGGGGAATCGACGATGCGACTGGCGAGTCAGTTGATTCAATGGCACCGTTCTCGCCGTCGGTGGTCGAAGGGAAATCAACGAGAAGCGATGGTTGAGCGACTGGGTGTATTTGCGCACAAGCACTGTTGCTTACAAGAAAAATGACAAACGGAATGATTGATAGAATGGTGTGCCGACGTGAACACCAGAGTTGGAAGAAATAGCTCATTTGTACAAACTTCGATTCCAGAGTAAAGATGTTCCGATCATTTTACTTTCAACAAGCGTCCGCTTCTGGAGATGCGATAAAAATGCCATAACTTGTGTCACAAAAGCGGGCCGTTCAATCGTTCCAATCGGACGTCTGTAAATACTTTCCAAGCAATCCACGGCTCTTTTCGGTCCCGATAATTGCTCAAGCAGTCTCGCGAGAACCATATTCTGATTTGCGACCAGTTGCTCACAGCGTTTTGGAATTCCGGCAAACGGAAAGTTGTGACCCGGCAAGCACTTCGTAGCGAGACTCGCACGCGTTGCAAACACCTGGCAACTCTCCAGAAATTCGCCGAGTGGATCCGAAAATTCTTCACAGGCTTGGACACATAGATTTGGTGATATCCCAGCGAGGATTTGGTCACCTACAATCGCTAGTCCGTCGTCCGACCATAGAGTGAGATGATCTTTCGCGTGCCCGTTGCCGAAATGAACTTTCCACTTTCGCTTTCCGATACGAATGACATCCTTGTCATTTACGACACAGAAACTCGCGGGCAGCGGCGAAACGAGCTCGTGGTATTGATGGAGCTTGCGCCTCCGAAATGCCTCGATCTCCATCAAGCTTAATCCCGCCAGTTGCTGGAAGGCAATTTGCGATTCATTCGGCAATGGCGACATCGCCAAGATATGATGGGCGGTCCGCCAGCAAGTGGCAGACATGTGGAGAACCACACTTCTTTGCGCGAGCCATCCAGCTAATCCTATGTGATCGGGGTGATGATGCGTCACATAGACGTCACGGAGCGGCTTTCCAACAAACTCAGCGGATTCCAAAATGTTTTGTAATGTGAGTTGACAACTTTCAAGACGGCTGCCGGTATCAACAAGAACCAGTTTCCCGTTGTCTTCCAATAAATAGACATTGACGTGTTTTAGCTTGTCCCCAAGCTCAAGCTGGATCCACCAAACTCCGTCGGCAACTTCAACCGCGCGCCCCTGGGAGGGCGACGCTTGAGCGAGCAAGACGATGTCGCCCACAAATTCGGCAGATTGCGATACGGACATCGCCGTACTCGGTGTTCCATCACATCCCAACGAAACATGCGAGCGTGGAGACATCAGACGAGGCTCACAATGACTTTTCCGCTGCGTCCGGATTGTTCGGCGCGACGTAACGCGTCACCAATGTTTGTGATTGGATAAGAACTGTCGATGCTCAACTTCAAGGACCCATCCTTGACCCTCGAACTCAAGTCACTGTAAAGTTCCGTTCGTTCGTCCTGATTCAGACGATTGAGCAGTTTTGACAGCCAGAAACCTCGTAGTGAGATACTGCGAAAGATCGTATGTTCAGGCGCAAGCACGCATGCCTCGTTGGATAGCATGCCGTAGTTAATGATTGACGCGTTTTCTGAAAGACACGCGGCGAGTCGATCCGTCCCGGGGCCTGCGACAGCATCCAACGCTAATCGAACGGATTCATGACCGACAACGGATTTGACTTGTTGTGGCAGATCATCGCCGTCGACGATTGTGGCGTCGCCCCCAAGTTTAACCACACCGACTTTGGCGTCTAACGAGCGAACGACATTCAGTGTTCTTAATCCGAATGTTTTGGCTATTTGGATGATTGATTGTCCGACGGAACCCAGAGGAGCATTTTGAAGAATCCAGTCACCGGGATTCAATCGCTCGTACTTCATCAAAAGCAAATAGGCTGTGGCGGCATTCACCTTCAACATGGAAAGTTGGATCGGATCGGCATCGATGGGGGCTTTGTGAACTGTCGCAGCAGCGATCCTTCGATACTCTGCCCAGTTATTGTTTGCCAGGATGATCACTCGATCGCCGACATCCACGTTGCTCACGGAAGCACCGCACTTCTCAACGATGCCAACGGCTTCCATGCCAATGGTTGACGGCGGCTTGGGAAGTGTACCGTAGCGGCCCGCGAGCATGGCGAGATCCGCAACATTGATCGGAAACGCTTCAACGCGAACAACCACTTCCCATGCGGCGGGCTCGCCGAGGTCCGATACTTCAACACATTCTGCGACCGCGGATGGCTGGCCAAAGGATTTGAACTGAATTTGCTTCATGGGGTTTTCGACGAAACACGCTTGACGGCGGCGAGTGTCTCCGCATTAGCGATGGTCACATCACGCCTTTTGATTTCGGGGCATTTGCGAGGTTCGTCGCGAGGGTCTTGATGGTGAAGTCGATCTGGGCGCGAGTATGATTGCAATTGATAAAGAATCGCAGTCGCGACTTGTCTCTCGGTACAATCGGATGCAACATCGGAAACGAGCAAATGCCGGCATCAAATAATTGGATTGAGAGCCATAGCGCAACTTCGGAATCAGGCATCATGATGGGCACGACCCCAGAGTCTTTGCTGTTGTACGTGTTGAGGCCTGCTGCTTTCGCTTGCTCGAGAAAATAATCCGCATTCGCCCGCAAACGCTGCACGCGTTCGGGCTCGGACTGCATCAGCCGCAATGTTTCTAGGCCGGCCGCCGTGTTGGCTGGCGTCGGTGCTGCACCGTAAAGCAGCACACCCGGTGCATAGTTTTTTAGTATCGCAACAAGTGGCTTGGGGCCTGCGATATAGCCTCCACAAGTTCCGAATGCTTTACTCATCGACCCGTACAGAATATCGATGTCGTCACCGGAGATTGGGAAATAATCGGTGACGCCGAGTCCGCGAGGACCGATGACGCCCATCGAGTGAGCTTCATCTACCATCAATAAAGCCTTGTGACGTTTCTTAATTTCAATCAAGCGCGGGACGTTGGGGATATCGCCGTCCATGCTGTACACGCCTTCGACCAGGATGAACGTTCGCTCGTATTGACCACGATGCTCGGCCAGCAAGCGATCGAGCGCCGCGTAGTCGTTGTGTGGATAGCTGAATCGACGCGAAGTCGTCATCTTGCAACCCACGAGCGCTGAGTTGTGAATCAACTCATCGTACAGTATCAGGTCCTGTGGTCGACACAGATAGCCGATCGTAAAGGCGTTCGTGCTATACCCGCCCACCGACACGACGGCGTCCTCCGTGCCAAGAACTCGTGAAATTTCTCTTTCAAATTGTTGATGCAGATCAACCTCACCCGTGATCGAACGACCCGATCCGGTACTCGTACCGAAATCGTCAATCGCTTTCTTGGCAGCCTCTTTGACTCGCGGGTCGCACGCAAGCGCCAGATAGTTGTAGCTTGAATAGTTGATCAGCTCGCGACCGTCGAGAACCACTGTCGCGTCAGACGATCCCACGTGAGGGAGGAACTGGTTCTTTGTGTAGTTTTGCTTCGCATAGTACCACTGCATCGTTGTGAATTCTTTGTACTCAGGGAACTGAGCAAAGTCATAAAACGAGGTCTTCAGTGGAACGGATCGCGTTGGGCCTGGGGCTGGTTGCGATGCTTCATTCTTGAGGCTCATGCCGCCGCGGATTCGATCAAGACTGGATTTAAAATTCATGGATGCAAGTCAACGTTTCTGAATACTTCGTTCGCGTGTGATCTAGTTTTCTCGAGAGGGTATGCAATCTGAATCTGTCAGTTGGGTATGTTGAACTAAACACCAATCGCAATTGCGGTTTGAGGTTGCAAATCGAGCTTCTTGAGTGTCTGGGTAGCTAATGTCCGAATCGTTCCTTCACCGATAAGCTCAAGAATTGACACGTTGATACCCAGCTGTGTGTCGAACAACATTTGGATTTCGGTTGCCATCAGCGAGTCGACTCCGAGCTGATCAATTCCTTTGTCGATCGGTATACTGGATGGGTCCGCTTTCACGACGCTGGCGACAAGATCTAGCATCAGTGTCGCTAGCAGTTCGACTTGTTCCGTGGGATCTAGCTTTGAGAGCTCTTCGATGAGTGCGTTTTGCGTCGAAGAGTCTTTTCCTTCTGAATCACTTGCAATCAAGGTTTGAAAGCGAGACGAGGTTGAGCCGCGAGTTTCGAAACGCGCCCAGTCCGCCCAACTGGTGATCATCGTGACCCCGAACTGGGATACACGCCGAGCGAGTCCAATTCGCAACTGGTCGAGAGCTTCCACCGAAGTGATACCTCGAAGACCCGTATAGCGCAGAAACTGTTCAAGTTTCTCATCGTTGGCAACAACCCCGACGTCTGCGATTGCTCCCCAATTCACACTCGTTCCGGGAAGTTGCTGTGACGAACGCAAATGAGCCAGCCCGTTCAGGAATCCATTCGCGGCGCTATACGCAGCTTGGCGGCTGTTTCCAACGAGATTGGCAACCGACGAGTACAAGACAAAGTGGTCCAGCTGTAAATGCTTGGTGATCAAATGGAGATTCCACGCTCCAAGTGCCTTACTTCGCATCACGTTTTGAAAGGTTGCTTCATCGATCTCGGAGATCGGTTGATCGAGAATCACCGCGCCGCTGTGGAATACACCTTTCAAAGGCGGCATCTCCGTAGCAATTTTTTCGAAAAGAGATTTTAAGGCTTCGAAGTCAGAAGTATCGCAAGCGGCGGGTATCACGGACGCACCCTTGGCTTCGAGGAAGCGGACAAGCTTCTTTCGATCTTCGGTGTCGGCACCGGTTCGTCCAGTCAGCACGAGGTGTTTGGCGCCGTTCGCAACGAGCCACTCCGCCGTCGCCCCGCCAAAACCACCGAAACCTCCAGTGACGAGGTAGGTTGCGTTGCTGCAAAACTCGAGGTCATCGGCTTGCACAACAGGAAGATCACTGCCGTTGGTTTCGTAGTTCAAGAGCAACCGCGCACTCGTGTCCGCTAACGGCAGCTTTTGCCATCCGAGATCCGAGACAGAAACTTCGAGATATGCTGGAGTTTTCAATTCCCCCGAGGCGACCAGGTCGAGCGCCGTTCGGAGCGCACGCATCATCGACTCCGGTCGCGTCAGCAGCACGCGATAGTCGGTCCTTGCGACACAGGTAACGCCGTGCGGAAGTGCAGCTGGACCAGCCACGGGATCAAGATCGAGAATCATGCCGCCGAGGCCGATCATGTGGAATCCGAACTCCGCTTGCCAAGACTCAAGCGGCACCGCAAGAACGTCAAAGCCACGCGCCTTCGTTTCGATTTCAACCGCAGCAGCGACTCCCTCAGGACAGTGTGAGTACGTTCGCAATTCACTCACAAACGAGGCATTCAAGGTATCGCGATCGTCACATAGCATTGCGACCCGCACGCCACGTTGAGCAAGAAGCGTTGCACAGGTGACACCTAGATCGCTGGAGGACAAGAGTGCTGTATGGCCCGGTGAAATACCCAACATGTCAATCGCAAACGCAGCACGCACGTTGAGATCGAGCATGCTCACAACGGTGGATGCATCCACTCCCTCATCGAGCGGAACAAGTTGAAACGAATTTCGAGGCCCCACCATGTGACTCGCCAAGTCGGCTGGCGCAAATCCACACACCCGCATGCCTGGCTCTAAGTCGCACACATTACTGCCGACTTCGAGGACCCTCGCAACGACCTCAACGAGTGGTTGAGCGATCGCTTCGGAGACTGGGTTTGAAAGTAGGTCAGGCGGAACCGCAGTCGTTTCGATTCGCAACCGCACGTCGTCGGGGCCCACGGGCGAGAGACGCTTCACAACGATCCGTGCAGTCCCAACGCTCTCCACATCTGGGCGAAGTGCTCGGACGGAAACCGGATGCTTGTCGTCGAGCAGCATTGAAACGACGCGATCATCCGAGAGCATGGGAGTGTCCAGCAACTCGCTGTGCAATCGATAGCTGCCTCGCAGTGCCACTTCGTCATGCTCATCATCACAAAGCAACTCAAGAGCGAGGTTGTCGGTGACTGTTGAATCGATGTGCATCGGCAAATCGATGGAGCTGAATCGAAAGCCGTCCAGCTCATTGAACGCAACGCGACAAAAGCCATTCACGGCTGATTGCGCAGGACGGATATCCCGATCGTGCTCGTTTACCAAACAACTGCCTTGGGTTACCACATAGACTCGCGGTTGTCGCGGACCACTTTGGTTCAACAGGGCTTTCACGAATGCGATCGTGCAAAGCAATGCTTGCTCGCCAATCGGATCGCGTTCGTCGGAACTCTTGAGCGCGTTCATGAACACAACGCCGTCGAGTTCACCCACTTGTCGGAGAACCGTTCCGGCGTCCTGTTGAGATCCTGGGCGAACCGTAAATCGCTGGCCGTCGCCCACGAATTCATCGCCAAACCCAACTGCACCCACAATCATCGCACCAAATTGTTGCATCTGGTTCATGACAGCTTGAGTGAATTCATTGGGGTCGCTGATGACAAGCCAGTGCCCCAAGCGTTTAGGTTCCGTGAGGGTCTCGCCGTACGTCCAGTCATAGGCAAGTATTTGACGTTTGATACGATCGCCGAATCGGTCGCGTCGCTCTCGTTTTCCAGCGGCAGTGAGTCGCATCGAACGCAACGAAGCGAGCGTGTTTCCTTCGGAATCCATTAATGCTAAATCGCAAACAATGTTCCGCTCGGATTGGGACTTCCGTTCGGCAAAACACCACACCGCTTGCGGAAGACTCTTCGAATAGACGCAAAGTTCGTCAAAGCCGGTCGGTAAGTAAGTCTTGTCCGATTCGCCAAGCATGACCATCAACGCTTGGAAGCACGCATCAAGCAAGGTTGGATGCAAGCAGTACTGAGATAAGTTTTCGGCACACTTCGAAACCATTTCAATACGAGCAAGCACACGGTCACCGCTTGGGCTGCTATTGAGCTCGCGTATTGTTTGGAACGCTCGTCCGTAGCTGAGGCCGATGTCATCGAGATTGCGATAGAATTCGGCTGTGTGGTGCTTCTGAGTTGTGATACTTTTGATTTTCTCAAGGTCGCGAGACCCGGAAATAACCTTGCTCAAGCCAGCGAGTTTCGCAGTCACATGTGTTTGTCCAGCGCCGAGTCGCCCGTTCTCGAGACTTCGGATTGTCGCGGATTTTCCCAGCGGGTCATATGTCGTGACGCAATCCAGCCCGCGTTCGGCGGTGATGATCATCGGCGAGCGGATTTGCAGATCACGGATGGCGAAGCCGCTCGCATCAGGATGCTGGATACGAGCGAGTTCGAGAATGGATTCGACGTAGCCAGCCGCGGGCAGAATTGGCATTCCAGCAACCACGTGATCGCGAAGATAGAGCAATGGCTCGTGATCGAAATCGTTTCGGTACGCTGGCACCCCCGGTGCTTCCTGTATTCCCAGCATCGGGTAAATGATCGGTGCGATACGATCTTGCATCGCCCGTTCAGTCTCAACCCAGAGATACTCACGCTGCCAAGGATAATTTGGCAATGCCATAAATTTCCCTGATGGACAAATCGCATTCCAATCGATATCGCAACCATCGGCATACACACTCATGATGCCTCGATCCAAGGTTTGGACCTCTGGCTGATTGCGACGCAATGTGAACGACTGTCGACAGTCCTTGCCGACAACCTTGATGCAGTCGCGAATCGCGTTCGTGAGCACTGGATGTGGGCCGATCTCAAGGAACGTATTGAACCCATCCGAAAGCAGCGATTGAATTGCGTTGGCGAACTCGACAGGTTGCCGAACGTTTTGCTGCCAATACGTGGCGCCATAGGCGAGACCCTCCACGCGTGCACCGGTCACCGTCGAGTAGAGCGGAACAGTCGGCAAGTTGGGTGAGACTTGTGCCAATGCCTGTTTCAAATCTTCCAGAATCGGGTCCATCATCGGGCTGTGATAGGGAACTTCGACCTCCAGAGCTCTGTTGAATATGTCAGCTCGTGTCAATTCAGTCGACAGATCCGATAACGCGTCGGAGTCACCCGCGATCGTCACATTCGCGGGTCCATTCACAGCGGCAATCGAGACGCGGTCGGTGAACGATGCGATACAGCGAAGTGTTTGCTCTTGGCTCAATCCGACTGCGAGCATCGCGCCGGTGCCTTTGCATGTCGCTTGCAGCCGGCTGCGGTGGTAGCAAACGCTAAGTACATCGTGAAGATTTAAGACACCGGCGGCATATGCCGAGCCAAGTTCGCCGACACTGTGCCCGACCACCGCACCCGGTCGAATTCCTGAGGACTTCAATACAGCAAGAATGCCAATTTGAATTAGCAAGTTGGCGGGTTGGGCAAACTCAGTACGAGTGATTTGCGACGTTGATTCGTTGCGAAGCATTTCGGCGAGTGCCGAGAAGCCAGAGATCGATTGGAATAGGGTGTCCGCTTCATCCACCACCGCTCGATAAAGCGGCGATTCGCGGTAAAGTTCCTGTCCCATCGCCCACCATTGAGGCCCCATTCCCGTGAACACAAACACGGGCTGACGATGCCCTTGAAAGGGTTGGTTGCCTCTCACTACATTCTCGTGATCCAGCTTGTTGGCAACGGACTTCAGGGCGTCGATTAGTTCTTGGCGGTTGTTCCCCTTCACGATGGTGCGATGCGTCAAATGGGCACGCTTGAACGCTGCTGAATAGAGTACGTCATCAACTTCAATCTCGCTGTTCTCAAGCAATTGAGCGTACTGGCCGGCGAGAGCCAAGACAGCCGCTTCGCTGCGGCCGGAGACTGGAAGGAGCAACGGTACACGTCGATTCATGAACGTCGCTTGTGTGTTTGATGCGTCAAGACTGGGCTGGATTAGCGATGCTGGTGCTGACTCAAGAATGGCGTGTGCATTGGAGCCGCCGTAGCCAAACGAGTTAACGGCGACCCGAATCGCGTTTTCGTTTTCGCCCAACGTCACGAGCTCATCGGATAACTTGATGTTCCAATCGTCGCAAAGGATCGCTGGATTTGGCGATTGAAAGTTCGCGAGCGGGGTTGCTTGACGATGCAGAACCGTAAGCGTCGCTTTAATCACTCCAGCGACTCCAGCGGCTGCTTCCATGTGGCCTGTCGTGGTTTTGATCGAGCCAACGATCACCGGACCAAGTTTCTTTTCCCGGCGTGCTTTCCCGTAAACCGCGCCAATGGCTCGAGTTTCAGTAGGGTCTCCAATGCTGGTTCCTGTGCCGTGACACTCGACATAGTCAATGGACGCAGGATCGATCTTGTATTTCTTGCAAACGTCTTCGATCAACGCTTGTTGGGCGTCTCCACTTGGCATCGAGACGCCAGGGGTTCGACCGTCTTGATTCGTTCCAGTGGCAATGACGGTTGCAAGAATCTCGTTCCCGTCACGAATGGCGGCTGACAAGGGTTGGACGAGCACAACACCCGCACCCTCGCCACGGCCGTATCCATCGCCGCGCTCATCGAACGATTTGCACTCTCCATCTCTCGAGAGGAAACCGCCCTTGCACATGCCCATGGGATACTCCGGTCGAAGCATCACGTTGGATCCACCGACCACTGCAAGTTCGATATCGCCGCGCCAAAGGTCTTGGCATGCGTAGTGAAATGCAACGAGCGATGACGAACACGCTGTATCGATCGATAGGCTTGGCCCTTTGAAATCGAAGGTGTGGGAAATGCGGTTGGACAACATGGTCATCATCATGCCGGCCGCCGTGTTCTGGTTGATCGCCGATCGGTTTGCAGCGGACATCTGGGTGATCATGTGGTCGAGCATGAACCCCCCGACATAGACACCGACCTTTCTCCCGGAGTACGACGGAAGAAGCATTCCCGAATTCTCGAAGGCTTCCCACACGACCTCCAGCAGTAAGCGTTGCTGCGGATCCATATTCTCGGCATCGCGTGGCGTGATACCAAAAAAGCCAGCGTCAAATCGCGTGATGTCGTGAGTCAAGAAACCGCCGCGGCGAATGTATGCCTTTCCCTTTGCGATTGGGTTGGATGAATAATATCGATCCGCTGTCCAGCGATCCGCCGGTACTGAAGTGATCCCACTGACTCGATTTTTCAGCGCCATCCATAACGATTCAATACTTTCTAGGCCTTTTGGGAAGCGGCACCCCATGCCCACGATGGCAAGGGGTTCTCCGGCAATATTGGTCATCAATTCCTCTGTAATCGTTGCACTGGTAGCGTCGAAACATGCATTGTCGCGCCCGCCGATAGGGAACCGGCGCATTTCCATGCAAGTAGATTCAGGCAAGCGAAACGAAAAAGGGACATCGAATTTTCGATTTCCCCGAAGTAATTGTTTTGCTCAGAGAGAGCTGCGGCTAGAAAGAGTAGTACTGTTCTTGGTTGGCAAGTCTGTCAACGATTTGCCGCTTTCATCATGGTGCTACAAACGAAATGTGATGCACTCGGAACGTTACAAACCTCGAACGCCTACAAATTTCGAACGCCGGCTATCGTTCGCTGCGTTGGGCACTTGGCAATGCCGCCGTGGATCAAGAGTGTGCGTACTCTAACTGGACAGCTCCAACTTCGTTTTACCGTTAGCCGAAGGCGAACGAGCGCATCGTTACTAGTATGCCTGCGGCTGACTGTTAAACAAACAATCGAACTTGGCGCTGTGAACTTGGCGCTGTCTAGCTAATGACCGGAACGGGAATGAGAGTCATTCGGTGTTGACGGAAGGAATGGAACGTTGGCCCAGTTTGCGTTGAGATGCAAGTCAATGGGCGGCGAGTTTGAGTGCAGTTGCGAAATGGGCGCAGCTGTAACATACGAGGATGAGATCACCTCGGTAGAGTGATTGTTAGTGAAGTGTGGCGATCCCCATCCACCGCCTAACGCCTTGAATAGTTGAACCAAACTCTGCGAAATTTGTCCCTCCGCGACTGCGAGTTCGTCTTGCTGGAGCAGCAACTCAGCCTGCAAAACATAGACTCGCCCAAAGTCGATTGAGCCTGACTTGTAGAGTGCCTCCGACTTCTGCACAGCGTCTTTCGCACCATCGACCGCTTGATTCAAAGCATCGGCGCGATCGAATCCTAGCAGGTACGCAACCTGTGCATCTTCGGCTTCCTTCGCTGCACGCAAGACGCTGTTTTGGTACGTGAAACAGGAAGCGCGAAACGCGGCTTGTTCAGCTTTGATGTTGTTCTTGATTCGTCCGTAATTCAAGAGATTCCAAGTAAAGCCGGGTGAAATCAATGCCGTATGGCTGTTGGAGTTGAATGCTTGACCAAAGTCTTGTGCGGCGAATCCAATGTTTCCCGTCAGGCTAATGTGCGGATAAAACTCCGATTCTGCGATGCCTATCTTTGCCGACTGGCCCGCAAGCACATGCTCAGCGCGTCGGACGTCGGGGCGTCGTCGTAACAAATCGGCGGGGATGCCGAATGCAAGATTGTAGGGTGGCTTAGGAATTTGGGCTGTTACACCGAGTTGTGTATGCAGGTCGGTCGGCGGACGACCAAGCAAAACACATAGAGCGTTGTTGGCTTGGCGTCGTGCAATTTCTAACGTCGGGATCGCCGCAGCCGTTTGGCCCACATTCGATTGTGCTTGAGCGACGTCGAGACCGTTCGCCAAACCGGCTTCCTTCTTTTTGGAAGCTAGTTCGAGCGTTCGTTTTTGAATATCTAGGTTTTTCTGAGCTAAATAGATTCGGTATTCGAGTGTTCGCACTTCGATGTAGGACTGGGCGACCTCCGCAAGCATCAAAACGCGTGCCTCGTCGTATGCGGCACAGGTCGCGTTCAGACTCGCGTCGGCGGCTTCGACAGCGCGACGGTACCTGCCCCAAAAGTCGAGCTCCCATGCTGCGGCAGCGTTAATGGTCCAGCTTTCTGGGTTGATGTTCGGCGAGAACACTCCGGGGAACGAAAAGAAGTTCGCGGTGTTCGTGCTTGCCCGTGACTTGCCGTAAGCACCATTGAGCGATTGTGCTTGAGGATAGAGGTTACCCGCTGCGATATCACGGCGCGCACGAGCTTCCAAGATGCGTTCACCTGCCTCACGCAAGCTGAAGTTTTGTGCCAAGGAATCTTGGATCAACTGATCAAGCACTGGGTCTTGGAAATGGCTCCACCAAGTTTCTAACTGTGCCGTTTCGCCTTGCATGCGAGGATGGCTCGCCAACGACCAATGATTTGCAACGGGGGCACCGGGCTTGCAAAACTCTGGGCCCACCTTGCATCCAGAGCTCATTGCAAGCAGCCATAGAAGCATCCCGCCGAAACATCGGGTCGTGACAGTCGTTTTTTGAATTGTCGCTCGCATGCCGCGGAAGTTCCATTCCCGTCCTACATTCAGAGCGCACGGAAAAACCAGCACGCACTTTGACTATCTGTTCGTTCGACTCCTTATCTCAGGAAACTGCAGAACATTACTCACATGCGAAATAATCAGAACATCCGGTACGAATTATCTTTGCACCAAAAACCGAGTTATTGCGGAACCGAAGGGCCAACCAGGATCTGAAGAAGCGGACCTGAAGGCCCGCCGAGTTTCACGAGCGTGTTTGGCAAAGCACGGTGAAGCTCTTTGCCATTGCGGGCCTGGTTTTGTGCCTGCCAAAGCAGGATGCGATCCTGCTCTATGAAGGCTTGTCCAAAGCAACTTCGAACGCTGCGCCTTTTCGCAACGGGCTGCGGCTGTTCCATACCGGACCGTCTGGATATCGGTGCTCAGCGATGAAGTCGGGAAGGAAGTCGAGCCCCCAGCCCGACGCTTTCGGCGTGACATAGCAGCCATCTTTGGTGATGACTGGATGTTGTACCGATTGCTGTAAAAAATCGATGTACTCGACGAGCTGTGTGTTGGAATGTCCTGAAACAGCGATCTGGTCCCACAGACCATAGTGCTGGATCATATTGCACAACGCAATTCCACCACCGTGCGGACAGACCGGCACGCCGAACTTAGCCGCCATCAAGATGATCGCCATCACATCATTCACACCAGCAACTCGCGACGCATCGATTTGGCAGAACTTGATCGCGCCGCTCTTTAATAGTTGCTTGAAGATCACAGGAGACGCGGCATGCTCCCCACACGCGAATCCAAAGCTGGCATCCTTGAATGTTTCGGCAAGCTCGACGTAGCCGAGAACGTCATCGCGAGCGATCGGCTCTTCGATCCACTTCAGCTTGAAAGGCACGTACTGCTCGATGTGCCGCTTTGCATCCGCAATTCCCCAATACTGATTGGCATCCACCATCAAATTGCAATCCGCCCCGATCGCTTCGCGCATGAATTGAATTCGCTGCACGTCAGCAACTGAATCAAGCCCCACCTTTAACTTGAACGAATCAAAGCCTTGATCTTGCAGCTTCCGAATCGTCTTCAGGATCTCATCGTCGCTGAGCCCCAGCCAACCGGCGGTACAATACGCTTTGGGACCACGTTCCGACATCTCGTTTTCGCGGAGATGCACGTTTGCTCGCCGCTGGGTCAAAATAGCAATCGCCTCGTCGCGGCATAACGTATCGCTGATATTTCGCCAATCGATACAGTCCGCGATGAACTCTGGCTCCAAATCCACCAACAACTTCCAAAGTGGCTTGCCCTCAGCCTTGGCCCACAGATCCCACATTGCATTGAGAACGGCACCAGCCGCCATGCGGAAAACACCGTCATGCAACCATCGTAGTTGATGATGATCAATGAGACGCTGGTAAAGTTGTATCGGTGACTGGGAGAAATCGTTCAACTCCATGCCAACCACCAACTGGCACAAGTCGTTGATCCCGTAGCAGATCCAATCTGTTCCGGCGCCGATAGTAAAAACCACCGAAACACCACAGTGCTCAGAATCCGTTTCCAATTTCAAAACGGCCGAGGAATAATCAGGCTGTTTGTGAAACGGATCAGATCCAAGCATCGTGTCAGAAGTCGGAACACGAACGTCAACGATTTCCGCAGACGTGATTTTTATCGAACGATTTTGCATTGAATGATTCGCGTTGTGGTACGGTTGGCGTCACCAGTTTAACGACATTCTTGTTGCACTGGGACGGTGTCTGAAGTTCGGTGCGATGGAATTCGCCATGCAAACGAAGTGTGCTATGATGCGTCCATTCGTCTGCAAGCTCGTGAGGCACTGGAACAAGAGAATGTTTAGATCACTGAATGTCCCGACAATGGCACACTACAGACCATCCATGCCGCTGAGTCTTGCTGGACTCCTTGCGTTGGTTCAAAGTTTTTCCCTGTGTGTCGTCGCCAGCGATCCGATTCGGTTGCCTGTGACCCAAGACAATTCAATTGTCATGGTTGATGGGGAATGGAGCGAGAACGCGGGTCAGCAATCGCGGCTTCGCATCAAGGGCAATCAGCACATTGTCGTCATGGCCTTTGACTTAACGCGAGTGACTGGAAAACTCGTTAAGAAGGCGACACTCATCTGCACGCAAGGAGAACAAAAGATCGCCGGCGTGACGTTGTCGACAATTGCCACGCCGTGGTCCGAGAATGATTCGACAGGGCTCACCGCCGGTGCACCCCATGTGACGGACTGGGGCTATTCCGGTGCACGGTTTCCTGCAGTCTCAGGAGGCAATAGTTTCACTCTCGTTCACCACGCTGTTACCCAAGTTCGCGACGGCGCGTATCACTGGGACGTGCCTCCCGACTTCGTTCACGCAATGGCGATTGGGATTGCTCACGGAATAGCGATCCACGAACACGATGCTGACTATAAAAGAAACCCAACGATCTATTCGCGAGAACAATCCGGGAAGCAACCTTACCTCTTGGTCGAACTTGAGGATCAAGCGGATGGTGAATTGGAGGATGAATTGGAGCCACCAAGCGACTTGAAAATCAGCGATGTAGACGACCAGCCCGTTTTATCGTTCGCTTCGCCGCCCCAAGGTTTTTCGTTCCAGATTTCCGTGAATGGCAACCCTCTCGGCCGTCACAATATTCCACTTCTGACTCCGAATGCCCGGCAAGTTGTTTCGATGAGAGACTTAGGCGATTCAGTCACAGCCGATGTGCCTGATCAGATTGAGATCGTGACGCAAAGCCGAACGGGAGCCGTGTCGAAAGCTGCATCCGTCCGTACGACGCTGAGAAAGTCCTTTCGCGTTCCGCAACCGAAAATTCCATTGGTGCAAGCAGCCTTAAAGCGTATCCAAGATGTCTCGATCTTACCGATCACAGACAAGTATGATGCCCAGGGAAAGCCCGTGGGTGAATTACCCGACGACTACCGCAGTCGCAACGCGATCTACAACGGGGAACGAGTTCGTCTTGTTGCCGCAGCCGGCGAAGTGGTTGGCTTTCAATTGTTGCTCAAGGGATCCGAAGCGGTTTCAGTCAACGTTGATTTGAGTAACTTGAAGCCACGTATTGATTTGAACCAAGCCTTGTATGTGCCGACAAGCGGAAGGATGATTCCGGATCCGTTGGTTCCGATGCCCAATGAGCTCCAGCTTTCGGTGGATCAAGATACCGTTGTTTTCGCAGACATCTTCATTCCGTTTGATGCGACCGCAGGCGTGTTTACTGGAGCCGTGACCATTTCGGACGGGCGTGTCATTCCGATCGAGCTCGAAGTTCTTTCGTTTGCAATTCCCAAACAAGCGACTTTCTTTTGCGAGATGAATAGTTACGGTTTGCCCGAGCATGTCAAAGACTACTACGAGCTTCAACGCATTGCGTATGACCATCGCGTGCATGTGAACGTGCTTCACTATTCGCACAACACAGCGGCGTCGGGCTCGCGAAAAAGCAATCTCGACATGCGGCTGATGTCTGGTCGCCGCATGGACAACAAGCGATACGACAACATCTCGCCTGGTGCGACAACAGCCTATTGGGATGACTTCGTTGAAGCGTTTGGAAGCTTCATTGATGGCTCGCTTTTCAAAGACGGTCACCGCGGCGCTATCGCGGCTCCAGGATTCTATTTGACGTTCCACGAGAGCTGGCCATTAAATTGTCGTGCGTACTTTAACGGCAACTTGGATGCTTATGCGGCATTCGATGATACGCCACTCTATGCACAGACGTACGTCAACATTCTGCGAGACTTCGCTGAGTTGGCAAAGTCAAAGGAATGGAACAAGACCGGCTTTCAGGTGTATTTCAACAACAAAGGCTCGCTGAATGAACTGAGCAAGGCCCCATGGATTCTCGACGAGCCCTCCGGTTTCTGGGACTACCGAGCATTACAGTACTACGGCGAGTTGACTGACCAAGGCCATGCCAACATGCCTGGCATGCAACTCAACTATCGCGTGGATATCTCCCGTCCCGAGTATTGCCGTGGCCAGCTCAACGGGCGCGGTGATCTGTGGGTCGTTTCATCCTCGGCATTTCAAGACTATCGCCGCTTAGTGACGGACCGAATCCAGCGAGATGGCTTGCAAACGTGGGTATACGGAACGTCGAACCACATCCACGAAACCAACCGCAATATTCAAGCGTGGGCACTCGATGCTTGGCGAGACGGTGCGACTGGGGTTGTCCCGTGGCAAACAGTCGACAAGTCCGGCAAAGCTTTGACGGAAGCGGACCAGTTGGGGATTTTTATTTTTGATCGTCAACTCGACGGCGAAATCGAGATTCGACATTCCGTTCGTTTGAAGGCGTTCCGTGAAGCACAACAACTGATCGAGTACCTGAATATCCTTCAAGCGAAACGGAGTTGGTCACAGGAACAAATCCGACAGTTCGTTTCGCAATATGTCCAGCTCACCAACGAAGTGACGAAAGTGAACGAAGCCGACGCGGGAACATCCGCCTACTCAAAACTTTCACCCACTGGTCTGGACACGCTGAAACTCGCCGTCGTCGAATTGCTGAAGCACTCCGATGTTGAACCACAACGCTGATTCGTTGTCCAGGACGGTTGTTGGGAGGACTTTGAATCTCGCGAGTTCGGCGCATGCTAACGTGACGCTCGTCCGAAACGCTTCGAGTTTGGTATCAACTAAATGGTTTCTCCGACGCCGATTGGGGCGGCGACTTTCGCGTATAAGTCGTTGGCTTGTGGCAGTAACTTACTGAGCTCTTGCGCACGGTGGTCGTCGGACGGGTGTGTCGACATGAATTCGGGTTGCTTTTCTGTGCCGGCGGCTGCGGCCCCAAAACGTTTCCAGAACGCTGGCGCTGCCGAAGGATCGTAGCCCGCTTGGCTCATCAGCATCAAGCCAATGTGATCGGCCTCGAGTTCATGCTTGCGGCTGTACGGCAACAAGACTCCGTACTCCGATGCGATACCGAACGCATTCAGCATCATCTGCTTCTTGGTCTCCTCCTGTTTCTGCAGCACGTAACTGAAGGCTGTTTTTACTCCGTCGACGGCTGCCGTTTGGCTCATTCGCTCGCCGCCGTGACGTGCGATCGCGTGCCCAATCTCGTGGCTCATGACCACAGCCAGTCCGGCCTCGGATTCGCAGACAGGCAAGATGCCTTCGTACACAGCTACTTTACCGCCCGGCAAGCAAAATGCGTTTTGCTCGGCACTCGCGAGGGTCTTAAACTCCCATTGGTAATCGTTGCGATTGGCGACGGCGGCGATCCGCTCGCCAACGCGTGCGACGAGTGAGCGGTAACGCTCGTTACTCGATTCCGCAGTCTCCTTGGTGACTTCGCCGTACGATTCGCTGCCCAGCGATAACTCTTGTGTCTCGGGCATAATCAGCAATTGGCGACGGCCCGTCATCGGCGCGGTGCGGCATCCGCAACTGCCCAAACATGCCGCAATGCCGAAACTGGCGAACGCACGGAGAGACTGGCGACGATCAAAGCGAAGTGAATCTGTAGACAGCGTCATAGTTCGTGGGCAACCGGGAAAGGAAGGGGCTCCAATCCAGACTACTCATGTTCACGCATCGATCGCCAGATCAACCCGAACTTGCTAGCAAGCCGCCGCTAGTCAGCTGCTTGACGATCGCTTGGGGATCCATTGCGAATGGCCGTCACGATACTCACGAGAATAACAATCGCCGCAAGTGGAAAAACGACCCAAAGGAATGTTTGGAACCAAGCAGCCGGGGACTTATCTCCGCTCGTCATGATCAGATACATCGTGTAGATCACATAGAAAAATACAAACATCGCACCCTCCCATCTTGCGATCACTCCACGCGTCATAAACACGGGCAAACACGCAACAGCAACGGCGATCATCACCGGCAAGTCAAAGTCAATTGCCGTCTGAGAGACCGGCAAGCCGATTGGGCTGACACAGGCAGACAGTCCCATGACGGAAAAAATGTTGAACAGATTACTTCCAACAACATTGCCAACCGCGATGTCACGTTCGCCACGCATACTTGCCATGACACTTGTCGCAGCCTCTGGTAATGAGGTCCCGATGGCAACAATAGTTAAGCCGATCATCAACTGGCTCACGCCGAAGGCCTCAGCAAGCGTGGATGCACCGTCAACCAAAACGCGAGCGCCCACCGAAAGCAGAACCAGCCCTACAACGATCCATCCCACGAGTTTCAGCAGAAGCATACCGGACGGCTTTGTATCGGGTGAAAGCAATCCAGGTATCTCCTCAGCATCAGTCGCTAGATCAGCGGCATTTGCAACTGCCGCACGATCATTCCGCTTTGACTCGCGACGACTGTGAATGATTAACCAACCCGTGTACGCGACAATCATCGAGAACAGGAAAAGGCCCTCGGCCCTCGAGACATTTCCATCGTAGCTCACTCCCAAGGCCATGAATGAAGCCGCAACCATGAACGGCACGTCAAAACGAATCAGTTGACGCGATACAACTAGCGGCGCGATGATCGCGGAGCAGCCCAAAATCCCAAGGACATTGAAGATATTGCTGCCCACAACATTCCCGATGGCAAGCTCTGACTTGCCATTGAATGACGACTGAATCGAAACCGCTAGTTCTGGTGCACTCGTTCCAAAAGCCACCACAGTCAAACCGATGACAAGGGCTGAAATCCTTAGCAGCGATGCAAGCCCAGAAGCGCCGCGCACAAGGAACTCGCCTCCGAAAACGAGGGCGACGAAACCGATTAGGATATAAACAGATGCTAGAGCAAGCGGATGCATGGGTACGCGCGGGTTGGATGCGTTGGCGAGAGATAGTTACGGGCACGATACACACTTTTGTCCGTCGTGACGAGACACGACAGACTGGAGTAAGCTCAGGCACGGGGTTTGAGTACCGTTCTAGACGCCAAGTAAGCGTTGAAGCGTCTTGCGATCCTTGCGATATGCGTCGGCACAGATGCTCACTAGCGTGGGATCCGTGTGCGAGTGGTACTCCATGTGGAGCGAAACCGGGCCTGGAGGCGGCTGCTTGCGAAGCGACTTGAACAGATTCTCGCTCACATCGCCTTCGCCAAGTGCCACGTTCTCAATCTTGCCATCAATCGATTTGTAATCCTTCACATAGACTGTCGCGATGCTGTCACGAACCAGCGATAGATCGATCGGCCATGACTGGTTGCCCTCGACCGTCGCGTGACGAACATCGTACGCGATCCCAATGTCGCTGGTCGGAATCTCGCGAAGCATTTGGTGTAAATCCCAGAGCGGACCACCGACGTTCGTTGCGCCGGCGTGATTCTGGTAAAGCCCTGTCATCCCCAGGTCATGGTTGAGCGAAGCAAGCGTTTCGGCTTGGCGCGAGAATCCATCGAGCTGTGGCAGAATCGGCTTCGTCAGATCATATTTGTAGTAAGCCATGCGATAGTGCGTGACACCACATAGCGCGCCCGTTCGCAACACGGTCTCCGCGTCGGGTGTTTCGACACTATTGATGTCTGTCGTCATGATCACGACGCGCCGGGCGGCTGTTGCCATGGCCTCACAGAGCTGGGGCAATTTCTCGGCAACCTCAGCCGCCTCGACTTGTCCACCGCTGCGAACAGTCGCCTCAATTCCATCCACCTCAATTTCGCGACAAAACGCCGCAAGCTCATTCCAAGGCATGAGTTGCAGGTGCTTTGCAAAGATACAGACAGGTCGTGTTTGGCGTTCGCTGGACTCGGGACCACCAGCTGTGGCGACGCGGCCGGCGGAATCGCTAAGCGAGATCGCCGCAGCCGCAACCAGTGTTCGAGCAAGAAACGAGCGTCGAGCAAGAAACGAGCGTCGAGGTTCTTGGAAATCGTCCAACATCGGAGTCACTCAATGAGCGAAGGGAAATAACAAACCGTTCCGGCCAATGTACCATCGAGACGGCGTTGAACACATGTCCCGTTGCTGAGCCAGCCACTCTGGCATCTCAAGGGAGCGTGAGCCGCCATAATGCAATGTTCGATGAACTTGAAACATTCTACTCCCGTTGTACCCACCGGGCACGATTGATTCAGCTTGCTTGAAGAGGGGCAAAAAAACCGGGTTATCCGGAAGTTTGGGGCCGTGCAGACGAACTGGGTGTAAACTAGCATTGCCTCAGTCACTCGGACAATCTTAGGCGGTTCGAACCGGTGGCACCCAAAGGTAATCCCGTACGACGCTCGTTATCCGACTCGATCTACACCCAAATACGTCAAGTATCACAACCGCCCTATGACAATCCATGTCGCGCTGAATCACCGAACCAGCTATTTCTTTGATCGCCCAGTGGTCGTGACGCCGCACTCGATTCGATTGCGACCAGCGCCACACTGTCGGACGCCCATTCGCAGCTACTCGTTGACGATCCGTCCAGACAATCACTATGTCAATTGGCAGCAAGATCCTCAAAGCAATTTTGTGGCGCGAGTCAACTTCGAAAAACCGATTCGGTCACTCGAAGTCGAAGTCGACTTGATTGCTGAGATGACGGTTATCAATCCGTTCGACTTCTTCCTCGAACCAGAGGCCGAAGAGTATCCGTTCGCCTACTCGCCGAGCTTGCGTGAGGAGCTAAAGCCGTACTTGCCAACGCCAACGATCGGACCAAGGTTGGCTGAGTACATCGACACGGTTGATCGCAGCAAGCGACGAACGGTCATGTTTCTCGTCGATTTGAATGCCAAGCTGAGTCGCGATATCAATTATTTGATTCGGATGGAGCCCGGCGTTCAAACAGCCGAAGAGACGCTCACGAAAGGCAGCGGCTCATGCCGTGACTCCGCGTGGTTGATGATCCAAATCTTGCGTCACTTTGGAATCGCCGCGAGGTTTGCAAGTGGCTATTTGATTCAACTCACCGCCGACGTCAAAGCCATCGACGGTCCGTCCGGTCCCGAGGTTGACTTCACCGATTTGCACGCGTGGTGCGAAGTCTTCTTGCCCGGCGCAGGTTGGGTTGGGCTCGACCCCACAAGCGGTCTGTTCGCTGGCGAAGGCCACATCCCGCTGGCATGTACACCCGAACCAAGTAGCGCCGCGCCGATTTCTGGCACAACAGAAAAATGCGAAGTCGAATTTGACTTTTCGATGAGCGTTTCCCGCGTTCACGAAGACCCTCGCGTGACGCTACCGTACGATGACGCAACGTGGAACCGAATCGTCGCAAGCGGACACAACGTCGATGAGTCGCTCAACGCAAACGACGTCCGACTGACAATGGGCGGCGAGCCCACGTTTGTCTCGATCGACGACCAAGATGGCGCCGAATGGAACACAGAAGCAGTCGGTCCAACGAAGTTGCGTTACGCAAACAAGTTGCTTGGCAAGTTCAAAGATCGATTTGGCCAGGGCGGGTTACTGCATTATGGACTTGGCAAGTGGTATCCCGGCGAACCACTTCCACGCTGGGCACTACGCTGTTTCTGGCGCAAGGACGGCCATGCTTTGTGGAAAGATTCGCAATGGCTTGCCGACCCGAGCAGCAACCTGGGGCATACCGTCGATGACGCGCGAACGTTCGCACGCAAATTGGCTGAGAAGCTTTCCGTTAATCCGACTCACGTCACCGACGGCTTCGAAGACATCCTGTATTACATGTGGAAAGAACGTCGCTTGCCCGCGAACGTCGATATCCGCGACTCAAAACTCGATAGCGAAGAAGAACGCACGCGACTGACTCGCATCTTCGAACAAGGCGTGACGTCGTCCGTCGGTGTGACGTTACCGCTTCGTTATGTGTGGTGGGCGAATCAACCCTATTGGGAAAGCAGCCCCTGGGTCGTACGTAGCGACCAGATGTTCTTGATTCCTGGCGATTCACCGATGGGTTTGCGATTGCCGCTGGCGGGCTTGATGTTCGTCGAGGAGACCAAGAAACTCGCTGACTTTATCGAAGCGGATCCAATGGAAGACCGACGGCCGCTCTTAAGCCCCGCGGAAATTATCCAGCAACGTGCGACGGCAATCGCTTCGTCCAACTCGTGGAACCATTCCACGACGACCGCGTCCTCGCTCGCCGCCTCTGCCGTTGCGTCGTCACTAGCAACCTCCGCTGCTGCATTGGCATCGTCGGCACCCGTCGCGGGTTTCGGCGGTAATGGTGGTGGCGGTAATGGTGGAGGCGGTAATGGTGGATTCAGTCCAAACGGAACAAACGGGACCAGTTCATCGGTTTCGTTACTCAACGGATCCGCCGACCCAAGTTCACCGTTTGCACAACACTTGTATCCATCCGACTCCAGTTTCTCGTCGTCAGATTATTTCGCGAGCCGACCAGCCGACCAACCTGTTCGCACGGCCATGTGCGTCGAGTCGCGCGGCGGAAAGTTGCATGTGTTCTTGCCACCCGTCGATCGAATCGAAGGCTTCATCGAACTGGTCGCCGCAATCGAGGAAACAGCCGCTGAGTTGAAAAAGCCGGTCATCGTCGAAGGCTATTTGCCGCCGCATGATCCTCGACTTCAACACATTAGCGTCACGCCAGACCCAGGCGTGATCGAAGTCAATGTGCACCCCGCAGAAAGCTGGGACGAACTCGTTGCCATTACAACCGGTGTCTATGACGACGCTCGCCATTGCCGACTCGGCACGGAAAAATTCGATCAAGACGGCACGCATACAGGCACCGGTGGTGGTAACCACATCGTGATGGGCGCCGCAACTCCAGCGGACAGCCCGTTCTTGCGAAGGCCAGATGTACTTCGAAGTCTGATTGGTTACTGGATGAACCATCCAAGCTTGTCGTATCTTTTCAGCGGCAAATTTGTCGGTCCGACGAGCCAAGCTCCGCGTGTTGACGAAGGTCGCCGCGACAGTGCTTATGAGTTGCAAATCGCATTCGAACAAATCCCTGATTCCGGTGATGTGCCACCGTGGCTGGTCGATCGCATCTTCCGTCACTTGCTCGTCGACCTGACAGGCAATACGCACCGTAGTGAATTTTGTATCGACAAACTATTCAGCCCCGATTCGTCGAGCGGGCGACTTGGTTTAGTCGAATTCCGCGCCTTTGAGATGCCGCCTCATGAACGCATGAGTCTGACCCAACAACTATTGCTGCGCGCACTCGTTGCTCGATTCTGGAATACCCCGTATCGCGACAAGATTCACGACTGGGACACATCGATTCACGATCGTTGGCTGCTGCCCCATTTCGTTTGGGAAGACTTCGGTGACGTCATCGAAGAAACAGCGGCAGCCGGTTTCGATCTGGTGCACTCATGGTTCCGACCCCACTTTGAGTTCCGTTTCCCAAGCATCGGCAGTATCGAGACTCGCGGGTTGGAGATCGAATTACGTGAAGCGGTCGAACCGTGGTACGTCCTTGGCGAAGAAGCCAGTGGTGGCGGCACAAGTCGCTATGTCGATTCGTCAGTCGAACGATTGCAAGTCATCGTGCGTGGCATGGTGGATGATCGACACAAAGTGTTGGTCAACGGGCGTTTACTGCCGTTGCATGCAACGGGAACACAAGGTGAGTTCGTGTGCGGTGTTCGCTATCGAGCTTGGCAACCACCAAGCTGCCTGCATCCGCTGATTCCGATCGAAGCACCGCTTGTGTTTGACGTCTATGACCAGTGGATGAAACGAAGTCTGGGTGGGGCAAGGTATTACGTCGCACATCCAGGAGGGCTGAATCCACCCACGTTCCCTGTCAATGCGAACGAAGCCGAGTCACGTCGCATCGCGCGGTTCACCAAGTTCGGCCACACGCCAGGCTCCATTCCCGAGCTTCCACGAGAAGAGCACAACCCGCACTTCCCCCTCACGCTCGACCTACGCCGCGGCCGCAATCAATAGCCCCCGCGAAATAATGTTTCTTTCGACGACCCAGCAATCCATGAACTGGTTGGCTGGGTCGTGTTGATCTCGAGGTGTCGCAATCTGCATTACCACATCGTCTTTTCCATTAAAAATCGTATGCTGCCGATTGCCGAATCATGGCGTGGGCGTTTGGACGAGTATCTCGGTGGAACGGTCGACGGTCTGGGAGGATTCAGCCTAGGCGTCGGTGGCGTTTCTGATCACGTCCATCTGTTGGTTGGACTGAAGGCGACGCATTGCCTTGCGGACTTGATGCGGGAGTTGAAGAAGGCCACGTCGGCTTGGGTGCATGAAGAGATCCAATGCCGTGAGTTTGCGTGGGAAGAAGGTCACAGTGTTTTTACGGTGAGTCCGCCGGCGCGACCCAAAGCTCAGAAATCCAGCGAGAACCAAGCCGAGCATCATTTCCTCGTCAAACCCGAGGGGTTGCAAGCGAATAGCCGGTGGTTGAGCGGAGCGACACCACCGGTTATGAAGCGACGAATGACCGCATCCCGAAGGAATGCCAGCCAACTTGTGCCTC
This sequence comes from Pirellulaceae bacterium, assembly GCA_041739875.1. Lineage (GTDB taxonomy): Bacteria > Planctomycetota > Planctomycetia > Pirellulales > Pirellulaceae > JBBSJZ01. The sequence continues at coordinate 14,576 of JBGSNA010000358.1, read as the reverse complement.
CTGCCCTCGACATTTTTCGCTGTGCATTACCACAGACGAAGAGTTCAATTGCCCGTCACTTCATTTTAGTGAACACGCTGAATCCAGCATCTCGCGTCTGACACCACGGTGCCGCGTCCAACAAGTCATTATAAAATGATGGTCCAAATAGCCATCGGTAGCAACGGCGAATAATCGCCCCCGTCGGCAGTTGTGTAGCGAAAATTGGCTATCCATTACGCGCGATCCACTTGCCGGGTTCCTGAGATGGGTGCATTACGCCGATCAATAGCACTTCTGAATCGGTAGAATCAAAAAATACCAGGTGCGGAAACCGTTCCAGCGGCCAGTACTTGAGTCCGTAGTCGACATCGCATCTACGTTCGGGATCATCAAGTATCCCACCGACGGTCCGCTCGTCCTTTAGCGTGAAGTCAATGGCGAGATCGCGGTCCCGTTTCGCATACCATTCCGCACCCTCGAGAACGTCGAGGTCGAAAACAGGGTGATATCGAGGGACCCTAACCATTTCGCCAAGCTTGAATCCGGGCCCAGACCTCGTCGTGGGTTTTACCAAGCGTCGGGTCAGCGGTCATTGCGTCCCTACGGCGTCTAGCCTCCGCGATATCAATGGAAATAGGGAGCGTCTCATGGGACGAAAGCAGATCGCCCCAAATGCGCTCCACGAGCTGCAATTTGTCTGCGGCCGGCAAGCCAAGAATCGCGTCTGTGTAAATGTCCATTTAAGTCCTCCATGAGAATTGTAGCCCAAAGTCGCCACGCAGGCAAAGACGAGCCCAAAACCAAGCATTTCAGTGGCCAGCGACGATGCCCCGCAACCCTACTCTACTATTCGGTCGTCCGAATCCCTGAGAGTCATTTGTCTTCGTCGCTTATTCCACTTCTAAGCAGGTGTGCAAGAGTCATTCGGCATAATGGGAATGCAATTCACCCTCCCGTGTTTCCTGGGAGGTTCGGCCTCTCAGGGCCGGGGAGGGCCCTCTCCGGCCCTGATAAACCGACTCTCCCAGAGGGAGAGTAAAATCGAAGTTTTACCGAGCCACCTGCGATCCATTCACCCTCACTACCTTTCTGTGTACGCTTCAACCAACGACTTCGGCGAACGCTTTATAAGTTGGATGCAACACGCGATACTGGGCCCGTGGCTAACGCTTACCGAGGCGGAATTCACATCCGCTAGTCAATCAAACCTTGCCAGTCCGCACGTGGATCGCATTGTTCGTCGATAGTCGTGCCATCACATGACATTGTACGATACGTACATGACTCCGTCTCTAAAGTATACCCGCAGTTGTCCACCATCAGGCGCCATTTCTGTAGCGTAAGCAACCTCAGGCTCGGCAAAATTCAGTCTTTTGGAGTCTTGGTCGACAAATGCCATATCGTACGGCTTTAATTTCCATGGGTGGAGGGATACCCATTGTTTAAATTCGTCACGCGACATTGCGTAGGATGCAAACAAATGTCCAAACGACGGCTCATAGGTAAGGCAGCCTTCTTTGGGCATGAACGAATTATGTGATTGGTGGCTACGAACGAAGAGGTCATGATGGAAATATGAATTGCCAGCATAGGCAAGAGCAATCCCAAGAACGGGTGCAATCAACAGGCACCATCCCAAACGAACTCGGAACAGCAGTCGAATTATCACTGCCACAACGACGGCAACAGCGAACCCGCACACTGTGATCCAGAGAAAGACGTTAATGTAGGCTTCGCCTAGTCCTTGGTACATTTTGAATCGACGAACGGTAGCGTTGACCGGGCCGCTGCCAATCAACTTTGACTTCAGGAATTACGCGATCGGCGGCTCCGCGTCCAGCGCATTGTTAGCCAGCCGTTGCGTTCTCAACAACCAGTTCCGCGTGGGTGCAGTCGGCTTGGTCGCAGGTTGTAGTGTGGGGAGATCACAGATTGCTATTGGATGAAAATGACGTCCGTGTCCTAATGAAGATCGATAAGGGGAAGGAAGATCGATAAGGGGAAGGGGGGCGTTTCGCTCTCTGCTCAAGCACTTTAGAAAGCTTTTCATTTTCTTCGAAGAGCCGACGATTTCGTTCTTTCTCTGCGTCAATCGTGCCGTGAAGTTGCCGCAAGTAAAGCTGGTTTTCGTTTCCAATCATGACCAGCGACGCGATAGCGGCACCGCCGACGTGCGGACAGTGCCCGACGTTGGGACAGGGATCGTCTTTGCGAGGATAAAACTGATAGGCCATGGAGAATTCTTCCGTGATTCCCGCAGTTTATCCACAAGCAGCCAAAAGCACCTACATCAATTCCGCCTCGCTCCAGGCCGCACCGACTAAACTGTCACGGCCACCTTTTCTTCGTCCTTCGGGGAAGAACTTTCCGAGTGGATTCGCTGGACCATGGTTGTTAGAATTTGACACGTAACGTTTCCTTTTCAGGAGGAGTTGATGAACAGTTCACTGCGAACCGCTCCTCCTGAAAGGATGCTTCAAGAAAATCCAAATACCTCGATCCCACCCAACGCGAACCTCCCCCGCCGCGCCAGCGGCTTACTTGAACATTTTGTTCGTCCCCCCATCGCGACGACGCGTATGAAGGAGCTCGCCTCGGTCAATACTGCGTACATCTTTCGCATCCAGGGTAATGCAGGCAACAGTCGTTCCATCGCCATCGACAAATTCAACCTCGTAGGCTGCACCATTTGGGTACACATGCACAACCGCCCCGACGTCTCCAGCAAACAGACCAGAGGAAGGTTTATCCAATTTCAGTACAACCATCGCATGTTCAGCGATCATCAGTCATTTCCTGGGTAAGCAGTAACCAATCGAGGCGGGAAATTCTCCTCGACTATCCACACGGCAACAACCGTTCCTGGTCTATGACCTGTTGTTCCCAGATCACCGACCGTTTCGTATTTTACACCATACGGCGAAGCTTTTGCAATAAAGTTCTCACATGCCATTGCGATTGCTAATAGGTCATCTCGTAGTTCGGTCCAGTTTTCCCGCGTGTATCCAATGGACGCAAACCACGCAGCTTTTGGTCCGCCAACAGGATGTAACGGATTAAGCAGGTAGTCGCAAAGTTTATCCTCCGTGACGATCGAATTTTCCGCACGGGGAACGCCATCGATTCTCCAGGGACGAACGGCAGTCGTAACCGGGTCCGCGCGGTTGAGTCTGATCTCGGGAAACGCCAGATCGCGGACTCCGGTTCAAGACTTGGTTACCCGCTGCCGGATGGACCGTCGTGAGATTCAGCGCGGACGGTCATCGGACCGTGTGTCATCGACGTTACACTTGTTCTTGCAGACGAATGTTTGCGAGCCGTTTTCACGATTGGGACTATGCGGATCGGGACAACGTTTGTAAATCCGAATCGCGGCTGCTAACACGAATGGCAATTGCGATTTGGTTGCGTGCATAGAATTTGAGCATTTAGTTCGCCAATTTTACTAGACCATTCGCAGTTGACAGCTGTCGAAACTGGGTTTCTTCCCAGGCCGATGTAACGATCATAGAAGAAAACTGTTGTCGGTGTATCACGCGTACATTCCACCATGTTTTGCCGCTCTCATTGCTCGCCGTGATTTCATATTCTTTTCCGTCTGGGGTCTCCAAGATTTTCTCAGAGTCCACTGTTAAGCCGAACTTCTTAATCGTGTTCAGTGCGGCTGACTTCGCCCTTTTAAGGTAATCGTCATGTCCTGACATCGGGACTGGAGCCCCAGGCACTATAATTACGGCAGGGCAATGTTCGTCACTGCCATTTTCTCCAGCCCCGACTGCTACAAAGGCAGGTGGTGATTCCGATACCTTTTGAATCTTGAAATCATCGGGAAGTTCGACTTTGATTCCATCAATCAAATTTACGGTTTTGGCGATAACAAGCGCCGGAGACGACAACAGAACGAAGAGAAGCGTCGCAAGGGTCAAAAATATCTTCACAGGTTGGCCATCGGTTTGGGGTCAAGTTTTGAGAATTTCTTTAACTGTCTGGGGTAACGGCTGCGATATGCGGTCGGCGGCGAGTAAAGTTTCGGCCTGCGAAGAACCGTTCCCGCCGATCCGTCATCATCGCTTGGTTCATCGCGACATTCCCGCATTCGGTCAACGCTTCAAAGAGCCGCGATGTTCGCATTAAGTTTAGTGGGAATCGCAGCTGCGAGCAACGAATCCGACCGAGCAATTCGGCCGAGCAACAATTCGACCGAGCAACAATTCGGCCGAGCAACAGTTCGGCCGAGCAACGCAACGTCCGAGCAACGTAACGTCCGAGCAATGTTGCGTCTGAGCAACCGATAAGACCGAGCAATAGTCAGTGACAATGTTCAGGACGTGTGTCAATTACAACGCATGAGCTCAAGAGTCGATGAACAATATGATTATTGCTGGTTGTTCCGGCGATAAGTAATGGTGAAGGTTCTTATCGCAGGTTGGACCTTCGGTAGGATGGGTGACGTCGCCAGACTTATCGCCGGTTCGTGGCTGACTTATCGCCGGTTCGTGGCTGACTTATCGCTGGTTCACCAGCCGGCCTGAGTATCGGGGGGGATGGATGGTCGTGTCAATCAAATTCTCGTGCATAAGTCTTCATGGGGTATGGGTGAATGACTTGTTTGCGCGGGCAGCGAACAGTGGTTTGAAAATCGGGCCTGAAGGTGGTGAGGACTCGCAGTTCATGCGGTTGTGGAACGGCTGTGCCGGATCTTCGCCGAAGCGGCTTGATCCGGCCTACGAACTGGTTTGGTAGACTTAATCGGGGCTCATCAAACCTTGGGCTTGCTGGGTCCAGGAGGTTGAGCGGGTTTACTTCCTCAATACTGGCTTGAAGATCGTTGGGCCGGTGTACGCCCGGACGAAGCGTCTCACGCGTCCACCGAATCAGGTTGCCTCATCCGGCACAGCTTGACAACGCGTCCTGAACCGCACCGCCACGGACTCTGGCCGACACTGAGAATTTGTTCGAAGCAAGGCAACGATTTTTCGTCGAGATCAACGTACCGCACGAGTAACGGTCATGCCGCACAAGAAACTTAACTTGCCTGAGAAAACATGCGTGGTCTGTGGAAGACCGTTCTCTTGGCGGAAGAAGTGGGCAAAGGTCTGGGATCAGGTAAAGTATTGCAGCGAGAAATGTCAGAAAAATCGAGGCAAGTCCACATGATCCGAAAGTCCATACTGAGTCTGTTTCTCCTCGTGCCAGCCCAGCCAGTCCTCGCTTCAACCGTGCGTGTTCCACAGGATCACCCGTCGATACAAGCGGCAATTGACGCCTCAGCCCGCGGCGACATCATCCTTGTCGCACCCGGTCGATACTCGGAACACATTGGCTTCAAACCGGGGATCACCCTGAGAAGCGATGGGGACGATGCCAAGGGAACTGAGGGCCTGAAGCGAGCGGAAGCTACTGTCATCGATGGCGGCCAAAAAGCGAAAAGCATCGTCATGGCCGAAGGTGGCACGTTGGACGGTTTCACGGTCACCAACGTCGGAGTCTACGACGATGCTCTCTGGACCAAGCACTTCGAATCTGACGGTGAGGAATTGGGTGACGACGAAGGTTCGATGCAGGCGGAAGGCACCAGCCCGGCCATCAGCATTCAAGGTGTGACATGTACCGTCATGCACTGCATCGTGCATCATAACGGCGATGTCGGCATCGGAATCCTCGGTAATGAAACGACGAAGACTGAACCTCTCATCACTGGCAACGTCGTCTATCGCAACATGGGCGGCGGGATCGGCGTGGCGGAAGCGGCCGAGCCAATCATCCGAGCCAACGTCTGCAAGGAGAATTTGCGAGCCGGAATCGGCTGTCGCAAAGCGAACCCAACCATCAACGACAACGTGTGCTTCCAAAATGTCAGGGCGGGCATCGGTTGTCGAGAAGGGTCCAAGCCGGTCATACGAGGCAACAAGTGCTACCAGAATCGACGCGCAGGTATCGGCATTCGAATGGAAAACACGGCACCTATTGTGGAAGGCAACGAGTGCGACGAAAACGAACGGGCTGGCATTGGTTGCCGTGACGGATCCAGCCCGATCCTGCGAAACAACCTCTGCCGCAAGAACAATATGGCTGGCATTGGTTGCAACGGGGCTTTCCCGCTGGTCGTCAGCAATGTGTGCCAAGAGAACGAGCAGGCGGGGATTGGCATGCAGGGCCAGGCCTCGGCGGTCATTCACGGCAACATGTGTCATGACAACAGGCAGGTTGCCATAGGCATCACCGAGGGTTCGACAGCGATCATCACAGCGAACGATCTCTCTCGCACAGGTGGCGTCCCACCGATCATTGCCGTGAAGGACGGTTCGATAGCCACAATTCGAGACAACCGCATCTCCGGTGGTGGCGTGGCAGCTGTTCTGGTGCAGGGGACCGCGACCGTGAGCGGCAACACGTTCATCGGCGCTGGTATTAAGCAAGGAGACGCGGTTTGGGTCTGGGAAAATGCGACGGCCACGATCTCCAACAATTCTTTCGACGGCTATCGCGCTGCCGTGAACGCCACGAACGCCAACGTGGTCGTCACAGGCAATTCTATCAGGCAATTCCAAGGGGCGGCGATCATCGTCAAAAACAGCAAGAAGGCCGCTCACATCCACGGCAACAGGGCGACTTCTCTTGATCCGAAAGCGAAGATAGTGGATGTCCATGGGCCTTCAGGCGTGGTGGAAGAAAACACGCTGCAGAAGGAATGACCCGTGGGCCAACTGTGTCGCTGGAACGCTTTCAAAGCAGTGCTTGGAGAAAATGATATCGGATGCAGGCTTTCGCTGCGTCGGAGTGATCGGTCCACAGTCAACGATTCGTAGCAATTCCAATTCGCAACAACGAATGAACCCCTGGACAGATAAACAATTCGCCATTGACGCTGCACCGTTGCGATCCGACACCCGTCCGAACGACCCATGTCTTGACGATAGTTGTTTCGACGTGTATTTGTAAAGGGATGATTAAATCGACTTCGACAAAATCCAAGCGGCGTTTTGATTCATTGGAACAGGAAGCCTACCTGAACTTGTGGCAAACCTACGACCGTCTGAAGTCGTTGGAGGAAGAAGTATTCAGTCAAGTGGATTTATCGGCCCAGCAGTACAACACATTGCGTTTGCTGCGATCAGTTCATCCTGATGCGATGCCAACTTTGACGCTGGGTGGACGATTGATATCTCGTGCACCAGACATGACGCGGCTGCTTGATCGCTTAGAGAAGCGGGGGCTGCTTAGCCGGGAGAGACTGCCGGAGAATCGCCGAGTGGTTGAAGTGCGGATAACGCTCAGTGGAATAAAACTGCTCGACGAGATTCATGCGTCGGTTCAAGAATGTCATCGTCAACAACTTGGGCACATGAACAAGGCAGCGCTGCGACAGTTAACCGAGTTACTCAAACAAGCCCGTCAACCGCACGAGAATGCGGCGAACCTCTCCTTCGTTGATGATTGAACTGCCCCCGGATCACGCTTTTCAATAGGACTTTAAAATGCCAGACCCTCAATTTCCGCATGTGGTTGTGATCGGCGGCGGGCCTGCCGGGGCCACTGTCTCGACATTGATTGCCCAGCAGGGATATCGAGTTTCACTTTTCGAGCGAGAAACGTTTCCTCGTTACCATATCGGCGAGTCGTTGATTCCTGAAACCTATTGGGTGTTGAAGCGGTTAGGCATGCTCGACAAAATGAAGTCGAGTCATTTTGTCAAAAAGTACAGCGTTCAGTTCGTGAGTCCTACGGGCAAGCATTCAGCGCCCTTTTACTTTCATGACAACAAACCCGACGAATGTTCCCAGACGTGGCAGATTCGACGGAGCGAGTTTGACGTGATGATGCTAAAGAACGCTGAAGAACAGGGTGTTGTTGTTCACGAGGGCGCCCGAGTTCATGACGTGATTTTCGAGGGCGACCGTGCCGTTGGTGTGAAGGTCAATGACGAGACCGGAATACCGAAGGAGATTCGAGCGAATGTGGTCGTTGATGCCAGTGGCCAGAGCTCGATGCTAATCAACAAATTCAACTTGCGAGTTTCTGACGCCGCACTAAATAAAGGGGCACTTTGGACGTATTTCGAAGGCGCGTATCGTGACACTGGAAAAGACGAAGGGGCCACCATTGTCCTGAGCTTAAAGGACAAGAAGGGATGGTTTTGGTACATCCCAATGCACGACAACATGGTAAGCGTCGGTGTGGTTGCGGATTTTGAGTACCTCTTCAATGGACGAACGAGTCACGAAGCGACTTTCGCAGCCGAAATGGAGAACTGCCCAGCCGTTGTGGAACGAGTCGCAATGGCGAAACAAGTCGCCCCAGTAAAAGCGACAAAAGACTATACCTATCGTGCGAGTCGAGCCGCTGGCAATGGCTGGGTCCTTGTCGGTGATGCCTTCGGATTCCTTGATCCCCTCTATTCGTCCGGTGTACTACTGGCGTTGAAATCCGGTGAACTGGCTGCAGATGCGATCATTCAGGGGCTGGAAATTGGCGATACGTCCCAATCGCAATTGGGTAAATGGGAGGCGGGGTACGTTGAAGGCATGAATCGAATGCGCCGACTCGTCTGTGAATACTACGATGGCTTCAACTTCGGAGAATTCATTCGCCGCTTCCCACACCATCGAGGCAACGTTACCGACCTCCTCATCGGTGATCTCTTCAAAAAGGAACTAGATCAAGTTTTTGAAGATATTGACTCCATGAAACCCACGTCATCCAAAACAGGGGACTCTCACGCGGGCACGACACGGACACACCTTCGGAAGCAATGAGCCGCCGTCGGAGATCTCAATATTCAGACCAAGATCATCGGCGGCGATAGAGCGGGTAACCATGACATCGCCGAAGCGAAGGCACTGAAAGCTGACTGAGACTTGGTTGCAAGTCTTGGTGATCGTGCGAAGTGCAGCCTACCGCTTTAGAAATTGTGGCTTATTGAAGTTCTATCCCAAGGTGCCGGAAGACAAGTGAGAGGCAACTCTCTATTGAATTCAGGTATGGGGAACTCAGGATTTGGCTCGCTCGATGAAAAAGTAAACCGACCGAGCACTTCAAAGCAAAGCGTTGGACTCATCGTCATTTCAATCCAAGAACGCCACGTTCCGCATGGCTCGTGATTCGTTCTCGGTATTCATGATGACTCCCGCACCGCGACTCCGTGCTCGTTCAACGTCTCAACAACTTGCTTGATCGAAATGTGCAAGCCAAATCGTGCAAACGTATCCCGAAGAACTCGTTCTTGGTTTGCCACGCACTCGGTCCTTGTATGATAAAATGAACAGCGTCCAATTCTCGCATTGAACGCATCGCTCGGCAATTAAAGCACTGATCCATGAACTCGCCTGATCCAGAACCAATCGATCTGAGCCGACTTGGGCCGGGCGCAATTCGCAACGAATCGCTGTCGCCCAAACTCCTTGAACACATCGCAGCGATTTACGATGTTGTTGGTCCATACTTGGGTACGACGCTGGAGCAATTCGAGATCGGCTTCATGCGGGATACGCATCCCGAGGACGAAGTGGCCGTTTGGTGCAGCATCACGGCCGCATGGATTGCCTACCACGAGCAGTATCTCAACGACGAGTTTTTGGCAGACGAGGACGAGAACAAGCTGCTTACTGCTCTGATCTCTATTTCCACCGGCGTTGTGAAAGTCAACGCTCTGGGAGTTGCACCAGATGTCGGTGCGAAGCTGTTGGTCTGTTACGACGAACTTGGCGATTGAAGGGGATCTGATACGATGCTGCAAAAACTTCAAGAACAACTGATGCTGGCCAAGTCAAATGTTCGGTCGAAACGGAAATTTGAGTTGATGCTCCAGCAGGCGATCCGTAGCGTTCAAGAAGAGCAATCCAAGTCTTCCTTGTTAAAGGCAACTCTCGCCAAGGAGGAGTCCGACGTTGGTGCTCTCGAAGGACTAAGTATGACGGCCTTATTTCAGACGGTGCTCGGCAACAGAGATGAGCGACTCAAAAAAGAGCGTCAGGAGTTTTTGGCTGCGAAGCTCAAATACGACCAAGCGATGGCATCACAGGCTGATGCTCAACTGGAAGTGCAGCGGCTTCGTGATAAGCTACTGACGTTGGCAGAAGCCGATGCTGACTTTCAGCGATTGACCGACGAAAAAGGGACGTTGTTGTCAAACGCCAACGACGAGAGGGCTGAGAAGTTACTGTCTTTCACCGAGAAGCTTACAGACCTGAATGCACATTCTAAGGAACTCCAGGAAGCGGTCCAAGCTGGTCAAGCTGCGCTCGACTCACTAAACCAAGTTCGTGCTGAACTTGGCTCAGCAGCGAATTGGGGGACATGGGATATGCTCGGAGGCGGCACAATCTCAACTATGATTAAACATTCAAAGATCGATTCAGCCAAACAACAAGCTCAGTACGCTCAACGACAGCTCAATCGGTTTCGAAAAGAGCTTGTAGATGCAGGACAACTCCTTCACTCATCGATTGAAGTCGACGGTTTCTCTACTTTCGCCGACTACTTTTTTGATGGACTAATCGCCGATTGGGTGGTTCAATCGAGAATCCAGAGTGCGACGTCGGCATGCTCATCGACGATCGCAAAGGTCAGTTCGGCAGTCAATGAATGCCGACGAAAGTTGGGCGAAACGGATCGTGAAATTGAAAGCGTGAATCGCACTAGGCAAGAGTTCATTGAAGGAGCTTGACTGAACGCTCCAGCCAAGCAACATACAATCATGGATTGAAAAGTTCTCTCGTGATCACCCGAATTCCGCACCATGAAGTCGCTTTCCATCGTCGGTTTGACCATTTTAGCTTGCGTGATCTATGGGGTCATCCATGATCAACTCACGGCAAGGCTTTGCGTGGAGTACTTTACCGTATTTCATCCTCCAATCTTCGGTACGGAAAATCCAACGTTGCTTGGCATCGGATGGGGCATTCTTGCGACGTGGTGGGTTGGCCTTATTCTCGGTATTCCGTTGGCAGTCTTTGCAAGGGCTGGGAAGTTACCGAAGCGAACTGCGTCTCAGCTAGTTCGACCGATCACCATCTTGATGCTTGCTTCCGCCAGTTTCGCCACCCTGGCTGGTCTTGTCGGGTACATAGCTGCTTCCAATAGTTGGATTTGGATGGTGGAGCCGTGGAAGTCCCGTGTTCCTAGCAACCATCACGTTCCCTTTCTCGTAGACCTTTGGGCACACAACGCCAGCTATGCTGCTGGATTCTTCGGTGGACTTATTGTCATGGCACTCGTATGGCGAGGTCGTCGATTGGAATCCATGCAAAATACAGTCACGGTAAAGGACGGCCTTGAGGGCTGAGTCGCACTGCCGCCAAGCGTCGCACCCACACAGATCTGCCGCTTCTCAAATCACTCATCGCCGCCCGACGACTCTTCCGCTGGTAAATGCTCAGCGACACTTGTTGCCACTTGATTCGCCAAAGCTTCATTCCCTCGCCCATTGAAATGAAAGCCATCGCCCGAAGTCCAATCGGGATTGCCCTCAACCAATTTAAAAAGATCGTCGGTTGGGACATGTTGCTTTGTCATGATCTCAGCAGCGATTACGTTTCTCGCCTTAACTCGTTCGGTGCGTTCACTGAACTGCTGCAAGTCATCCTTTTCACGCATCGGAGTTGACGTTGCCCAAATCAACTTGGCGTCACTCGCATTCTTTTTTACAGCGGCGACAGTCCTGAGTAGGCCGTCTTTGTACTGTTCTTCAGTGTACCCCCAGCCATGCAAGCCATTGTTGAAGTGAATCACAGAAAACTTGTATTGCTTCAGCAGCAAATCAAGATCGTCGTCGAAGGTTAAATCGGACACACATTTTGATGTGGTCAGCCGGGCACAATAGGCTTTCCCTGCGAGATGCTTTTCCACTGCACCGAAGTATCCCCTTGTGATCGAATCTCCGACGAACAGAACTCGTGGTAGGTCATCTTTGTCAGCGTCCGTGACCCAAATGTCGATCCATTCGATCCGCTCTCGCACCGGTTCGTCGGCAGATGTGAAGTGGGGCGTCAAAGCGAAAAGAAGCACGATGCTGAGAATTCGTTTCATAGGTCTTGTCCCTCGTATGTCAGTCAATGGCGATTTGTAAGGATTCGGACTTGGGGACTTGTGGCCAGCCTCCCGTTCAATGATCTCATTGGCCTGATGTACCAACGTCATTAAGTTGCGATACGCCTATAGCTTCGGGTTGGTTGTGATGTTCATGAACTGCCCTGGTTCCGTTGCATGGCGTCTGTCCAATCTCAACCGGTAGTTGACTACGAACCAGCCAATAAACTTTCGAGAGCCGAGAGTTCAACCGGCTTGACGACGTGGAAGTTGAAGCCCGCTTCTTGCGAACGGCGTCTGTCCTCGTCTTGCCCCCAGCCCGTCAATGCGACGAGGATTATGTCTCGGCCCCAGGGCTGCTGACGAATACGCCGGGCGACATCATAGCCATTCAATTTCGGGAGGCCGATGTCGAGCAGCACGAAATCAGGATGGAACGTCTCCGCTACTTGCACAGCCTCCAAGCCGTCGTTCGCAATGCGAATCTCATTTCCCTTGAGCCGCAACAACATTCCCAATGTGTCTGCGGAGTCCTTGTTGTCATCCACTACCAGAATGCGAATCCCAGTCAAGGACGCTGCTTTTGGTCCGTCGCTTGTAAGTGGCGTTTCCACTGGCGGCTGAGGGAGGGGCAAACGGACGACAAACTCGCTGCCTTGATTGGGACCATTGCTGCGGGCTTCAATCGTACCGTCGTGCAGATCGACCAGTCGCCGTACCAGTGTTAGGCCGATGCCGAGACCACCTTGCGAACGATCCAGCGAACGATCAACCTGCATGAACATCTCGAAAATGTGTGGCAGCATCTCAGCGGGAATCCCGATGCCGTTGTCTCGCACACTGATGACCGCATCACTCCCTTCACGATTCGCAGTGAGCCAGATATGACCACCCTGCTTTGTATACTTGGCAGCGTTGTTCAGGATATTGGAGAAGACTTGACCGAGCCGAATGAGATCAGCCTCTAGTTCCAGCGACTCTTGCGTCAGGTGAATGGTGAGTTCATGACCGCCTTCGAGGATCAGGGAACGGCTGCTTTCCACAGCACCATCCAGAATTGTCGCCAGCAAAACACGCTCTTTACGGATGTCCAATGTGTTGCGGCTGATGCGAGACATATCGAGTAGATCGTCGATGAGCCGGACCATCACCGTCACCTGTCGGGAGATCACATCTCTGCCAGCCTTCGCATCCCTTTCGGTCAAGCCATCCATGCCGAGATACTGGACGGCATTGCGAATCGGGGCCAACGGGTTTCTTAGTTCGTGGGCTAAAGTAGCCAGGAACTCGTCTTTGTGGCGATTGGTATCTGCCAATTCGTCGGCTCGCTCTCGCAGGGCAGACACGTCTTCGACGGCAAGCAGAATCAATTCCGGGGATTTTGAATCGGGAGGGAATGGCCGAGCGTTGAGTAGCATGGTCTTCAGACCAAGGGTCGGAAAAGTGTGCCTCACTTCAAAGTCATGAACCGATTGATTGCGAGAGAGGACTTCATCGAGCAACTTCCGTAAGCCGGGAATGTCCCATTGGCCGTTACCCAAGTCGTACACCAATCGGTTTTCTGTTTCTTCCTTGGAGACGTGAAACGAGTCGTAGAAAGACCGGTTCGCTGTTTTTACCCGCAGGTCGCTGTCAAGGACGACGAAAGGTTCTCGCAAGGTTGCGATGATGTCATCGGCATAGGTGGATGAAAGTGCTAACGCCCGCTCAGTTTTCCTGCGTTCGGAAATATCCCGAAACACCAGCACCAAACCTGCAACTTCATTTTTGTCATTTCGGATAAGTGCCGCACTGTCGCTGATGGGGCATTCTGTACCGTCTTTGGCAATAAGCAGGCTGTGGCTCGCCAGCTTGAGAGTGCGTCCCTCGGCCAAGGCTTCCACAGTCGGGATTTCAACTTGCTGGCGAGTGTCTTCGTTGATTAAGCGGATCACCCCGATCAGCGGTTGCCCCACGGCTTCTTTCGTCCAACCCGTCAAGGACTCAGCGACGGGGTTGAGGAATGTAACACGCCCATCTTTGTCCGTGGTGATGACGGCATCGCCGATGCAGGAGAGCGTAACGAGAAGCCAGTCTCGCTGCTCGTGCAACGCTTCTACATTTGCCGGAGAAGGGTCGGACATGCCATCGCTCAATTTCATCGTGTGTTTGGAACAACTTGCGGCTTTTCAAAATGGGCAAGGCAGTGAACATACTTATGTTAGCGAAATACCGCCTGCCTGATAAGGTCACGAGCGATGAAGGAGAAAGGCGACGGTAGAAGTGGAAGCCAAGGCGAAGGAAGTTGCGGTAGTCACAGTTGAGTGAAGACAAAGGTGTCAGTGAAAGCGCCGGGATAAACCGGTTTGGAATTGGAAATAAAAGAGTCCTACAGTGAAGGCCTAACCAGTCATGCTGTCCCCGAGTCGTGCGCTGATGGGAGGTACTACGGCAATGGTCATCGACGCTGCAAAGCGACGTGGGGACCTACCACGCAACACAAAACGCACGACGTAACTGACTGAAAGGATTCGTCGTGTTTTGCAGTTTCTACTTTTCTGGTTGGGGCCACTGCTTGCATCGCTGGG
>JBGSNA010000333.1:0-204015 GCA_041739875.1 Pirellulaceae bacterium | reverse complement strand
TCGTGCTTTCGCTGGTGATTCGACAATCACTAGACTTTTGCCCGTGCTCTTGGCCATAAAGATGTATCTAGTCAGCAGAAAGGTGAGGTGAAGACGACGATTCCCGCTTGACCCTTGAAAACCGGGGGCGATACCCTGGCGACTTGCGGCATGAGAACGTCACGATTTTTTGGACAGCCACCATGGCGGTCTATCTCGCGATCCGATAACCCAACAGTCGGTTATCGATCACAGGAATCGGAAACTCAGGCCAACTTGGTCTGTTAGGAAGTCTCGATCGCCCAATGAGAGTTGAGGGCAGTCGACGGATTGTCAAGATGACTCTCGATGTCTTTTTAGAAAACGTGTGTCAGAAAGAACAAAGCGATGAGCAATAGTCCCTTCGAGATTTTTCGCAAAAACCTCAAACCCATGATGATCGTTTTGGTCTTCTTGGCGATGATCGCTTTTGTTGTGCTGCCAGCGTTGCAAACGTACATGCAACGAAATGTTGGCAGCGGTACCGACGCAAAGCTGGCCAGCTTCGATGGTTTGGAGCTTAAACAGAGCCGGGTGGACCACTTCACTCGCAACCACGCGTCGATTGTAAGATTCCTAAAAGAACTCGCCGAAGAAACAATCGCTCGCGGCGGCTCACCGAGAACCCCAGGATTCGCGTACGACACGCAAACTCGCCAAGTTCAATCCATCGGGATCGATTCCAATCCAAGCTCGTTGGCGAGTATCCGAACGCTCCAGTACTCGTCGCAAGCGTCGGAGGCAGGATTCGAACTGGACGATACGGCGATCTCGACTTGGTTGTCTCGCTACACCGACACCACGATGAGCGATGGCGAAATAATCGCTTTACTGATGCAGAGCACTCGCAACCAGATGGGTAAATTCCATCTCTATGACCAATTGCGGCATCAATTGCTCGCCGAGCTTTACCAGCGGAGTGCTTTGGCGGGAGTTGTTGACGGTCAATTGCCGATCGTTACCCCTGTCGAACAGTGGGAAAACTTCTTGAAACTCAACCGACAAGCTGACGCGAGTGCGTTTGCCGTCATGGTCGAGGACTTCATGGAGAAAACAAATAAAAACCCGGGAGCTGCGGAGATTCGAGCGGTTTACGAGGAAGGCAAAGATCTGTACCCGAATGACCAATCACCCGATCCTGGATTCCGACGTCGCGAAACCGCCTCGTTCGAATACCTTGTTGCCAATCTCCAATCCTTTGTTGATCGCGAAGCGGCAACGATCAGCGAAGAGACTTTGCGGGCTGAGTATGACCGCAGACTTGCTGGCGGCGATTTCAAGGTTCCCGTTGACATCCCCGTAGAAGAGCCGGCTGCTGAAACTACACCGGCCACTGAAACTACACCGGCCACAGAAACTACACCGGCCACAGAAACGACACCGGCCACTGAAACGACACCGGCTACTGAAACGACACCGGCGATGGAATCGAAACCTGCTGCGGAGACTTCCGAAGCAGAAGCAAAGCCGGCTGAAGAAGCAAAGCCAGCAACCGAAGAACCTGCTCCAGAAGAAACAAAGCCTGAGGCGGCCGATCAATCTCGATTGAATGTGTCGGACAACGGCATTCGTTTGGTGGCGTTCCAAGACGACGAAACGAAGCCTGCAGAAGCCCCGCCTGCGGACGCACCTGCCCCGCCTGCGGAAAATGCCCCACCTGCGGAAGAACCAGCCCCGAAAGACGAGCCTGCCAAAGAAACAACACCCGCTGAAGAAAAGCCGATGGCAGACGAGAAGCCTACGGAACCAGCACCTGCGGAGGAAAAGCCGGCCACTGACGATAAGCCCGCTGAGCCATCCACCACACAGACAACACCTGCTGAAACGCCATCACCCAAGGTGATGCCCTTTGAGGACGTGAAGGAACGTCTCGCGGACGAGTTGGCTGGACCGATTGCAAGACAAAAACTCGCCTCAGCCGTCGAAGAAGTGACCAGCGTGATGCGCCGCTACTTCAACGAAAAGTCGATTTATGAAGCGGACGTGAAAGCAGGAAAGAAAGTCGAGGCCCCCAAGCGTCCGGATATGAAGGCACTCGCCAAATCACTCGGACTCGACACGAAGACCATCGAATCCAAAAACGAAGTCACCATTGGTACCGAGTTGATCGCCGAGTCCTATGAAGTCGGTACCGAACGCTTTCAACGAGGCCCTTCGTTTGTCGTGATGATGTATGGGGTTCGCAACAGCCAATCCTTTATTCCGAAACAGCAGCTGTTCTATCCGCTTCAAACCGCAGATGACCAATCCGGTAAGAGCTACGTTTCGTGGAAGACCGACGAAGCTGAGGCCTACTCGCCTGAACTCGATGAAGTGCGTGAAGAAGTGATCATGGCGATCCGCACGAGCGAGGCACGCAAACTTGCTCGTGAGTTTGCCGAGGGAATCGCAAAGAAAGCGAACGAAGCAAAAGACAAACCGTTGGCCGACTCGGTTCCTGCCGACAAAAAAGATTTCTTGTTCGAGGACCTTGCACCGTTCAGTTGGATGAATTCGTTTGGGTTTGGCCGTGCTTCGATCGGCAACGTTCCTGAGCTTGATTCCGTCGGTGGAAAATTCATGCGTGAAGTATTCACCAATGACATTGGCGAAGCGGGCGTTGCGGCGAATCAACCGGAACGCGTCTTTTATGTCGTTCGCCCCAATGGTTTCCAACCCTCGGTCGACGAACTTCAACGACGATTCAAGCAGCCGCAAGAACGCATGATGGCGATGCTTTTGGGCAACGAAGAGGCAGGTGCAATCGTCCGCGGATTTTACAAGTCAATCGACGATGCAATGGGCTTTGAGTACGAAGCTCCAGAGGAAGAATAAACTTGGCAACGGGACACTAGATCTTTGACTACCGACTCATTCCGATACGCGATTTGCAACGAGACGTTCGGCGATTGGCCGTTGGACAAGGCCCTTACGTTTGCCGCGAACTCCGGCTATCGAGGCTGGGAAGTGGCTCCGTTCATGCTCAACAACGATGTCCGAAAGCTCGCTGAGAACGAGCGAACGGACTATCGCCGCACCGTCGAAAACGCCGGTTTAGAAATCATTGGGTTGCATTGGTTGCTGGCAAAGACAACGGGTTTCCACATCACCACAGTGGACTCCGCTGTTCGAGCCGAGACGGCGAATTACATCACCGAGCTTATTCGACTTTGCAGCGATCTGGGCGGCAAAGTGATGGTGCTCGGATCGCCACAGCAGCGAAACGTGGGCAATGACCAATCGATGGAGTCGGCGATGCAAAACGCCGCCGAAGTTCTCAAGTCGATTGTCCCCACACTTGAAAAATTCGATATCCAAATTGCTGTGGAACCGTTGGGTCCGGAAGAAGGCAATTTTCTGAACACAGCCGCCGAAGCTCGCGATTTGATTGAGCGAGTTGACAGCCCTCAAGTGCAATTGCACTTGGACGTGAAAGCGATGAGCTGTGAAGCCAAGCCGATCACCGAAGTCATTCGGGAGTTTGCAGACTTGATGATCCACTTCCACGCCAACGACCCAAATCGGCAAGGCCCGGGAATGGGCCGTGTCGACTTTGTGCCGATCATGCAGACGCTAGCTGACGTTCATTACACCGGTTGGGTGAGCGTCGAAGTGTTTGATTACGAGCCGGGTGTCGAAAGGCTGGTTAACGAAAGCTTGGCCAACTTACGAGCATCGTCGCCTACTTGACGAGTTGCTCGACTCGTTGGCCTGGGAACGCAAAGCGTCCATAGGTGGCTTTGGGAATGGTCCATTTGGCCTCTTTGTATTCGTTTTGAATATCGAGAAGCACACGACGCGCTAGCAAAAAGACATCAAGCCGTTCGTATTCATCGAGTGGAACGACCTGGGAGCGACGCTCTTCGGCAATGCCAGCGGTGCGATCCAAGTGTTCGGCCAACATTTCCATTGGCGAGTCGAACTTGGAACGCGAGTAGACGCCATTCACCCCAACTCTCAATTGTGAAACCTTGGGAGTGCTTGCCGAGAGCGTCACGATCACGAGCCCGTCACTGAGGACACTCACAAAGCGAGCAAGGCTCGAATTACCGTTCTCTCGGATTTCCCCGAGAACGATACTGTGACAACCCAAACTCAGTGCGGTGAGATGGCGTCGATCGTTCTCATGGACGTAGATGCGTTTGGGTGATCCGAAGCCATTTGCGCACAACGATTCGACTTGGTCGTCGATGATTGGCGGCAGGTGCATTTCGCTCGCATCGGACAACCTGGGGTCAGTATATTGATCCGTTGAATTTGGTTCATCAATCGTATTGGATCGCTGTATCTTGGCAACGTTGAATCCTTGCTCGGGTTCGCTATAGGGTGTTGCTTGCGTTTCCACGTGTTCGGAGGGGCGCACGTTACGGGCATTGAGAAGTACGCCGACGACCGAAGCGACACCCAGCGTGCATGCGACAAATCCAATACTTTGCAATAAAGTATCACCGTCGACGCGAGTCACCCCGCCTAGATTCCAAGCCAGATGGTAGCCGCCGACAAGTCCGGCGAGCCCAACAAACAAGTAGAACGCACGAGTCAAAAACCCACCCCGACCGTAGCGAAGTGGATATCCAAGCATGCTGATCAAACTTGGGATAGGCATCAAGACAAATGCAATGACAGAGGGACCGCCGCTACCGGCAATCACCAACCCAAGTGCCGTCATGAATCCGCACGCGACAACGAGACCGATCGAATGATTGCGATTGGGCACGGCCAATACGGGTGACAGGACATATTGGGGCCGCTTCTCGAGATCCACTTGAATACCGTGGTCACCGAGGTGGCTCATGAGTTGATTGAGCCATCCCAGGTCCCAGGCCTTGCGAACGTAGCCGGTGATTGACGAATCCGAAGCAACTTCGGCTCTCGCCTGGGCGAGTTCAGTATCGAAGCGTGAGATGACAACGACAGCGGGCACTCTCGCCGGATCGATTCCGCGAGGGGTCACGACAATTGGACTCGACGCTTGTGCGAGCAATTGCGTCGCATCCATGCCCTCTAGCGATTTCTTGATTTTCTGCTTCATTTCCGCACGATCGCCCTGAGGATCCATTTCCGCAATCATTTTTTGGATCGACGAGATCTGGTTATCCGTTTCGGGGATATCAACCGACTGCAGATGGACGTGTGCGTTATCTCCAAAACCGTCTCGCACGAGTTCCGGCCAACTCAGGGTCTGGGCGACCGGCTTCATGGCGAACGACTGCTGCAATTGCGGTATAGCAACGAAAAGCCCGTACCCCAAAGCCGCAATGGCCAGCGAGCTGCCGAGGCTGATTCGCAGGTTCCGTGGCTCGTTCGAGGTCGGATAATCGGAATAACTCATCGTGGGCGAATCTAAATGGAGGTAGTTTTCTTCTGCGAGCCGTACACACGGTAGGACGTTTGAAAACGTAGGTCACGATTTCGTACGTGTGATTATGATTTGGTAACAAAAAGTGACTACATCGATCCTCTGGATCGCAAAGGTAAATCAGTGACTCGGATTCTTATTTCGGCATTCGAACCGTATGACCGTTGGACGACAAACTCGAGCTGGCTCGCTTTGGTCGAGCTGACTCGCTTTTACGCTGGTCCCGCAGAATTAACGACGCGGCGTTACCCGGTGGAATTGACCGAGATGAGCGAGCGATTGCGAAAGGACCTTCAGCAAGACTTTGACTTTGCTTTGCACTTGGGCCAGTCTCCGGGCTCGCCACTGATTAAGTTGGAAGCTGTCGGACTGAATGTTCGAAGCGACGGATCTGCGTTACTCAAGGACGCACCGACCGCTTACCAGTCTCCGCTACCGCTCAGCGAATGCCACACCGCGTTGACTGGCGCCGGCATACCTTCCTGTGTCAGCCACCATGCGGGCACGTATCTTTGCAATGCCGTGCTTTATTTGAGCCAGCACTACGCGGCTTCGTTTGGCATGAAGACACGAACAGCGTTTGTGCATCTACCGCTTGCCCCAGAACAAGTCGCCCGCGACAGTCAAACGCTTCCGAGCATGAGCACACCGATGTGCAGTGCCGCGCTGGGCGTGATCATCGAGACGTTGCTCACCAAGACAAGAATCGTGTCAGCAGGATGATTCCCGGTTGAGTCAAAAAACTCTCGGGGTGAAACTGCCATCCTTCGAGTTTGAACTCACGGTGTCGAACACCCATGATCTGGCGAGTTCCGCCGGTTTGCGTCCAAGCCGTTTCAACAAGTTCACTTGGCAACGTCGACGGTTCGATCACGAGGCTGTGATAGCGAGTCGCAATGAACGGATTCACGACGTCCGCAAACAGCCCGCTATTGTCGTGATGAATGGCGTCTGTTTTGCCGTGCATCAATTGCGGAGCGCGAACAATCTTTCCCCCGAACGCTTGACCAATGGACTGGTGCCCTAGGCAAACACCGAGGATGGGAAACGCACCGGCGAAACGTCGAATCAGTTCGACGCTGATCCCTGCTTCGCTCGGAGTACAAGGCCCAGGCGAAACCAGGACGCGTGAAGGCTTGAGTTCGGCGATTGCATCAAGCGAAATCTCGTCGTTGCGAAACACGCGAATATCGATTGTAGGATCGATTTCCCCGAGTCGCTGGACAAGATTGTAGGTAAACGAATCGTAGTTATCGATGACGACGACCATGGCTCAAAACAGCTCGCTGTTGTCAATGGGGAAAACGCTCTGGCAACCAAAAATTAGATTCTTCGATCTATCAAGCATAAACGCTCTTCAGTCCGTTTCGACGCGGTGCGTATAATGACGACTGTTGATACGCGAGACAATCGAAGGTGCTGGCGTGTTCATCAATGGAAATGTTACTTGTGTTTCGTTTGTCGGATAACTGCCCGTGCTTTCGGTTCGCCCAAAAGTTGCTGAATTAGCGTTTCACGTCTTCAGCCGTTCGTTGCATCCAGAGTTGTACGCGGTTCACCAATCGCGGCAAATCCAACGAACGGAATATGACGCGAAAATTGAAATCACGAATTGTGGACATGTCATCACATGGAACGCAGGCGGGATGACAATTTGCGAAGTCGCGATGAATGCCCAGCAACCCTTGCCGCGCCGTCGATGCTTGCTTTCCAAGCCGCTTAAGGGCAGCCGCACCGAACGTGCTGATTGCCGTGGCGGTGTCACCTATCGTACACACTTTCAACTCGAGCCGGTTGAACCGGATTTGTTTTGGATGGTCCAACAACAACTCTGCAACGGTCCCACGGAAGGACTTTTGCATACTTTCGAGGCCAGCGGAAGAATGGCGTTGGGCGCACTGAGTTACATTAGCGTCGAAACAAGGTTGCGATCGTTGCTTGTTCAAGCGATTCACACGTTCCCGGACGATTACGCGATCGTCAAGATCGAAACGCTATTCTCAATCGCTTAGGTCATCGGGGTGAGCGAAAATTCGAGTTTGTGGGATCGAGATTTCGTCCGACGCAGTCTAGTCGGGGTCATCGATCTACGTGGCGGTTCGGCTGTGCATGCGATTCAGGGAAATCGCTCGGCCTATGCTCCGGTGACTTGCCTGCATGGTAACCCTGTTGAATTAGCTCTTGCGTACGAGGCTTTCGGAATCCGCCAGATCTACATCGCTGACTTGGATGCAATTCAACATCAATCCGCACCGAGTCCGTTTCTGAATCGAATCGCTGAGGCACTTGAGCCTGAGACCTCGCTTCTCATCGACATGGGATGGCGTGGCGACGAAACCGCTTCGGCCAAGCAGTCGATAGAAGCGATTTCGGAAAGCTTTCCGCGAGCCCGTTGGATTGCGGCCAGTGAAGCGGCCCTCTCAACCGATGCGTTGTCCGCTTTGAGCACGATCGTCCCGTTTTCGCGGATCATGGTTGGCTTGGACTACCGCGACACCACCTGGATGTCGAACAAGATCACGGAAACGCAGTGGCTTGATATCGCTTGGAAGTGCCGCCCACGCGGCGCCGTCGTCTTGGATTTGAAGGCGGTCGGGAGTGAATCCGGACCATCCACGGCACATCGATGCCGCACACTCAAGAATCAATTCCCCGATTGGGAAATTATCAGCGGCGGCGGAATTCGAGACCAAACGGATGCTAGAGTTCTTATGGAAGCCGGATGCCAAAGTTGTCTCGTGGCAACAGCGATCCATCCGCTTCTTCACACGTAGCCACTCGTTGACGTTGGTCTGTTATCCGATATCGAAAACGCAGCGTTGCAAACGCGAACTCGACAACGCAGTGGCTGCGATGAAAGAAATGGCTGGGGCGAGCGTTACGAATCAACTGATGCAATCGTTAAAATCACTAAGATCACGTTGAGCCAAGCGAACCGAAAGTCCGGTGGGTTTTCGAGTCGATACTCACCGGCGACGTCATTCGCTACCGTACTCGCTCGAACGCCTACGCCAGCACACAAGTGGCTACGCCAGCGCGAAAGTGGCGACGCCGGCACGAAAAACGCGACGATCATACCCGTTGATGCTATTGAAGCAGGTCGGTTGGTATCCACATGTCAAACATGACAGTCTTCGACGAAGCAGGTCTGCAGAAAGCGGCCATCCTGTTGATGAGTCTGCCCACGAAGGCGGCCGCGAACGTCCTCAGTCAACTGCCGCCTCGCTATATCGAAGCGATCAGTATCTGTATCGCCCAAACGGAATCGTTTGGTGGCGACGAGCAAGAAGTGGTGATCGCGGAATTCTTGACAAGTAAAGCGAGTTCGCTTTACGCGACTCCTGGAGGACTGGAACGCGCCAAGGAGTTGATTAAGCAGGCGATGGGGCGAGATGCTGGCGACATGATCAGCAATCTGCAGCAAACGATCGAGGCGATGCCGTTTGGCTTCGTCAAAAAAGTGGATGCTCAGACGCTCCTGCAATTCATTGGCGAAGAACACCCGCAAACGATCGCGTTGCTCTTGAGCTATGTCCCGAGTGCGTATGCAGCCGAAGTCCTTGGTGGACTCGATCCCGTGAAACAACTCGAAGTCATTCGCCGGGTCGCTTCGATCGGTCGGACCAATGCGGACGCCGTAGCGGATCTTGAATACGGATTGGAAATGCGGCTGAGCAGTATGGTGAACCAGAAGCACAGCAATGTCGGTGGCGTCGAAAGCGTTGCAGAAATCCTCAACGTTTGCGAACGTTCCATCGAACGTGTGATCATGGATTCACTCGGCCGCGACGATCCAGAACTTTCCGATGAAATTCGCCGACTCATGTTTGTATTCGAGGACATTGCGAAACTCGGTGATCGCGATATCCAAGCACTTCTGAAGAACGTGGAAACGGCCCAGTGGGCGATGTCACTCAAGGGTGCCAGCGAACCGTTGCAAGAAAAGGTCATGCGAAACATGAGCAGCCGAGCTGCCGAAAACCTCAAAGAAGAGATGGGTTACCTCGGCAGCGTTCGACTCAGCGAAGTGGAAGCCGTTCAGCAAAAGATTGTGGATATCGTCCGCCACCTCGAAGACACCGGCGAAATCTCACGCCCAACCGCAGGCGAAGAACAAGACGAATATGTGAGCTGATCGGATCATTCGGCCAGCCTCGGCTTTGTCGTGGCTGGCCGATTACGTTTCACTCGAATTGCCGATTACGTTGAACTTGGCTTGCCTTTACTTCATCCGTACTCTGCAAAGGTAGCTGTCGGCAGTGATGTAGAGCATTTTGCCGCTAGCGTCGAAGGTACAATTACTTGTTCGGCCGCCGGTAATCAATCGACCCAGCAATTTGCCTTGAGGTGTCATGACGTAGATTCCACCAGGTCCGCTGGCGAATAGCGTGCCGTCTTTTGCACCGGTCAATCCGTCGGGCAAGCCAGGGAACTCTTTCATGGCTTCGGTGGCATCTTGCAGCACCTTGCCTTCGCCAACGGTTCCATCCTCATTGAGCGGGAATGCCATCCAGATTGGCCGCTCTGGGTCACTTTGAGCGATGTAGAGCGTCTTCTCATCAGGCGACAATCCGATGCCGTTGGGACGAGCAAGTTGCTTGGTCAGTAATCGCAACTCACCGTTGGGGCTCAATCGATACACGCCACAAAAATCCAGTTCTCGGCGCGAGTCCTCAGCACGATCGGGCAAACCGTAAGGCGGATCAGTGAAATATAAATTGCCCGTCGAGTCAAAGGTCAAGTCATTGGGGCTGTTGAGCCGGCGGCCTTCGAACGAGTCAACGAGCGTTTGCTTTCCGCCACCGCGAGTCAGCACAGAGACACGGCGATCACCATGCTCGCAAGCACACAACCGACCCTGGGGATCAAGAGCCAAACCGTTGCTCCCGGGCTCGAGTCCGTAGTAGGTCACACCCGTGTAACCGCTTGGCATCATGAACAACTCAATGCCCGCAGCCGCGCTCCAACGAAAGATGCTGTTGCGTGGAATATCCGAAAACAACAGATACCCAGGCCCTTCATCGCTGACCCAGACGGGGCCTTCGGTCCAGGTGAAGCCACCCGCTAAGACCTCGACGGCGGCATCATCCGCAAGCATCTGCTTGAGTGCAGGATCGAGAACTTCAATCCTCCCTAAGGTGGCTGGCATTTGTGCACTCACCGTGACCGTTGATAAGACAAAACAAATAAGGGCTGAAAATTTTCGCACAAGAATCACCGGCGATCGACCAAGCGGATTGAATGGAGACTTCCGGATTGTAATGGGTTCGGACGACCCAAGTACATCATGATCCACGTGAACGACACGCTCCAAATGCATTTCGACGCACCCCGTGAATTTCGAGGCTCCACCCGAATCTCGGATGCTCTTTACCCATGCTGGACGATCCACTAACAAATACGCTCGTAGAAAATGGCGTGTCCCAGAACGATTCAAATCTGAATTTTTTCATGGGGCGCCCACAGTCGCCATGGATTTGGGACTAAAACTCGCAACGGATTTGCAGGGAAACGATGACAAAACGCATCCTAGTTTGGTTCGCCTCGTGGTGCATCGCAGGCTACGTGCTGATGTTGCGTTGGACGTGCCAGCACACATTTGAAAACGACCCGCGACCCGAACTGCGAAAAACAGGTCAAAACTACCTATTCGCAATGCTCCATGCCCACCAACTGGCTGTTGTCACGCACGGTGAACCCGGGACAGGCGCCATGGTCTCCAAAAGCGCCGACGGACAGCTGATCGTGCCGGCATTGCGAGTTGCCCGGTGCACGCCCGTTCGGGGAAGTAAGTGGCGAGCTTGGGGTGCGAAAGGTGGACGTGAAGCAGTCGACGCACTCACCCAACACGTCCTGGACGGATTTCCGGCAGCGATTGCCGTGGACGGCCCGCGTGGACCTCGTGGACGCGTCCACAAGGGGATTGCTGCGATTTCCCAAGCAACTGGGGCAGCGGTGCTCAACATTGTCGCCGTGCCAACTCGACGATACGTCTTTCATAAGACTTGGGACCGTTTGCAAGTGCCGTTACCACTCAGTCGAATCAACGGCTACTTTGCTGAACCGATTTACCCCATCGAAGGCGAAAAACTCGAAGCTTATCGACAAAGAATCGAACGCTCACTACGAGAACTGGAAAAACGTGTCGATCCTGGTGAAAGTAGCTCGATCGCAAATCTGACTCTCACTCAAGAACCCGATGCGGCCGAGTGTTCGGTACGCTCAGCCGCTTGAAAACGCTCACGAAATCAGCAGTATCCGGCAAAATAAGCGATCCTAAACTTACTGAGAATCATTCTCATTAAAGGGTTGCTGCGACAGTTCTTTTACGCAAGAATAGATGCGTTAAATTGACTGTCCTAGTTTCTCCGGTTTTTCTTGTGATCGCGTCATTAATGAGTGACCCACCCAATCGCCTCGTCCAGTCTGTGACCCAGACACCCGTCGAACGCAGCGACCCTGCGCCTGCTTTGGTGGTGACGGATCAATCGGAACTGCAAAGCTCAGCCAGCCCAACTCACGAGAGCCCAACTCACGACCATTCAGCTCACGTCCTGCCAAAAATCGTGAGCTTCAAAACGCTTGCCCGCTGTGGCGAGGAAATTTGGATCGAGAACGATGGCCAAATCTATCGGCTTCGTCGCACCCGCCAAGGCAAGTTGATTCTTACCAAATGACGCCTGAGAAGGCGGGCTAACGAGACCAGTTCACTTAGCCAGTTGGCGAGGTCGAACGATGAGGTTGAACTATGACGTCGGTGGATTCCACCAGGCATCCAGTTCCGCTTGAAGCGATTTTACCACCTCCGGTTTCTCCGTTGCTAAGTTGTGGTCTTCGCTTGGATCATTTGTGACGTCAAACAACTGGGGCGATTCGTCGCTGAGTCGATTCGACGGATCGATCAACTTGTAATCGCCTCGGATCACCCAGCGATAAAGCAGGCTCGCGGCGGGATCGTCCATGGACTGGATATCATGCTCGAGGATTTCACCGAAGATTGCCTTCCTTTGCGCGAGCGTCTTTTCGTCCATTAAGTTACTACCGGGCAGTTCACTTGGCACTTTCAATCCGACTGCGGCGAGAGCCGTGGGGACCAAGTCGATCGAGCTAACAAGTGTGGTGTCATCATGTCGTGGTTGAATATGACCAGGCCACTTGATCATGATGGGCGTGCGAACGCCACCTTCGTTTGGACTGCGCTTGCTCCGCGGCGCGTAAGCGCTTTCATCGCGAAGATTGATCCATCCGTTGTCACAGACATACATCACGATTGTATTTTCGCTAAGTCCTCGCTTCTCCAAAGCGTCGAGCACTTTGCCACAGCTCTCGTCGAACCACTCGCACATCGCCCAGTACTTTGCGATCGGCGGCGAGTCGACCCGCTTGCTGTACTTGTCCAACAATCGTTGTGGCGGATTGTGGGGTGCGTGCGGCAAGAACGGCGCATACCACAGATAGAACGGGCTCTTGGACTCGGTGCAACTGTCCAAGAAATTCTCAATCGGAGCGATACCTTCGCGACCGATATCGAGGCCCTTGTCACCGTGCCGCCCATCGCGAAGGAAATCGCCCTGGGTCATGCCATTGGTAAACCCACCGCGGCTGTAATTGCCCTCCCACCACTTACCGGTCTGGAGTGATCGGTAACCGAGCGACGCCAAATAGTCCGGCATCGTTTGTGCTCGATCGATATGTCGCAGATACGCTTCGCGTGATTTGACATACTCAGGCTGGTTGTGTGCTGGCCTAGGCATTCCTTCGGACATGCCGTTCCAAGGCGGATCGTTACCAACAATGCCATGCTGGTGCGGATACAACCCAGAAATAATCGTCATCAATGACGGACGACAGAGACTGTCCGGCACATAGCCGCGTGTGAACGTCAAACTCTCTTTCGCGAGTTGGTCCAATCGGGGCGTTTGAATGTGCGGATGCCCCATGAACGAATAATCGCCCCAAGCTTGATCGTCACTAAGGATGACGAGTATGTTCGGGCGCTCAGCACAAACTCTCGAGACCCCAACGAAAGCGAAGACCAAAACCAGAACGACAGAGACAAAATCGATACGCATTATTTTCGCCGCAGGGAAGTCAACAAACCATCTTCGAGGCTCATTGTAGCTCACCCGCCAGCCGAGCGCACATTAACGAACAATCAGAAAAACGCGGCTCATGAAATCGTTTGCGTCTTCCTCGCGTCCATCCGCAACGGGATCCAACGCCGGTATTGCTGGCGCGGTGCGAGGCGTTTTTGGCACGTTAAAGTCGCCACTGCCAAGATACTTCGCAAGCGGACGAGACAGGGCTTCAAGTTCGCCATTGAATTCAATGGTTTGACCGTGCCGAACATCGGTCGCTCGAACCGAGGACAGGGATTCAACAACATTTTCAAGCGGCATTGGCGTCTTCATTGCCATGTTGAACCTGAACGACTCAATCCCCTCGTCGTCAGCCCACAGAACACTCATCAACCGGTCGATCTTCTTTGCCGACGCTTCGATATAGATCACCTTGCCCGATATTTCACTTGCCAGCGAGTCCGTATTGAGCTGGGTCGCAACCTCCAGCGAACGAACGGCGTCAGACAGGCTGCCCACCATCGCCGCGTTGATCGCCTTTTGGCTCACGGGAGAAATCGAGGCAGCCTCCATCGCCATACGAATCGGATCGGTTCCGCGAGCCTGATCACTTACTCGCACATCGAATACGAACACCGGCGTCGAGACAACGATGCCTGGTACAGTGTTTGGATTTGCGGCGGCGACGTTGGGCTTGCTTCCCGCGTCACTCGCAATCATTGGCGGAGTATCGATCTTATCCGGTTCGCTCATCTTGAGCGATTCACTCATCACAGCTTGCTCGAGCTTCGATGTATCGGAAGCAACGATCTCTTGCGACGCGACATCTTGCGAAGCGATGTTCGTGCGTTCGGGATTTGCTGTTTTGGCGATTGCATCGAAAGATTCAACAGGCCCGACAATCCCGGCATCCGCAACGATCGATTCTGTGCTGCTTGATTCTGTGCTGCTTGATTCAAAACTGGCGAGGCCCTGAGTCGGGCGATCACGCTGAGTCACTTGGTTCGGTGTTGTGTTCGTCCAATCTGGGCCAAACACAATCGCACCGATCAAGCCAGACGCCGCCAAGGCAGCGACCACAATGGCCAATCGCCGTCCTGGTGTTGATCGGGCACGACGATAGCTGGGCGCTTCGGTTGACCGCAGCAGTGGATGGTCTTCGGAAACTCCTTCACTGCGAGCGCACTCAATCGCAGCATCGATGATGCGTTCTGAAAACGCGGGGCGAATCAGGGACGCCGCCTTGGCACGATCGGTACGATCGATGTAACGCAACATCTCCCGCAATTCCCGAATCGATTCCAAGTCGCTGCGTACATCCGCGTCGGACGCAAGCATCCGCTCGACGCGCACGCGTTCGTCTACAGTGAGAGCATCATCCAGATACCCACTCAGCAGCGAATCGAGAATTTCATTTGGCACTGTCATTTTGGGCTAGTCACTCTGCCGTCCTTTCAGACGGACAAACGATGTCGCTGGGCGAACGGTTCCGTGAGAAATCCCTCACTCGCTCGACGCAGCATCATAACGATACTTCAGGGCATCCAATGCTCTTGATGGGGTTGGGATGCTTCGTTCGGCCCCAAAGTTCCCTAGATCATCGTGGTTCTGGATCGAAAATTGTCTAAAGTTCACGAAAACTCGCTGTTTTTCGAGTACATGTCGAGTCCAAATTGATTCCGCCACCCCCGCCCGACACGCAAAAAGGTCTGATTGGAATGGATCGCAACGAGATTTTGAAGAAAAACCGCAGTGTTTACGATGCCATGGCGGCAAAAGGCGATCCCCTTTGCCGGCCAGCCAAGGACACAGATTTAGCGGATCCGCTCAGCACCGTCGACGCAGCGGGCTGGCTCGGCGGCTCTATTCGAGGCCTTCGAGTTTTGTGTCTTGCGGCAGGCGGCGGGCGTCAAAGCGCCCTGTACGCGGCTGCGGGAGCCGATGTAACGGTCGTTGACTTGAGCAGTGCCATGCTCGAACTCGATCGGCTCGTCGCGGCAGAGCGAGGCTATCGTTTGAAACTGATCGAAGCGTCGATGGACGACTTGTCGATGTTGCGCCCCGCCGAGTTTGACATCGTCGTCCATCCCGTTAGCACCTGTTACATCGATTGCATTCAAACAGTGTTTCACGAAGTCGCTCGTGTGCTGCGTCCCGCTGGAGTCTATGTAAGCCAACACAAGCAACCTGTCAGCCTTCAAGCATCGACCGAGCCTCTACCGAGTGGTCATTATGCAATCGATCACAGTTACTACCGAAGCACTGCTGCGACAACGAGCAAGGA
The DNA here is from genome assembly GCA_041739875.1 of Pirellulaceae bacterium. Classification (GTDB taxonomy): domain Bacteria; phylum Planctomycetota; class Planctomycetia; order Pirellulales; family Pirellulaceae; genus JBBSJZ01. The sequence goes on along the minus strand of JBGSNA010000333.1, from coordinate 188,297 downwards.
CACAAGTAACAAAGCTCGCACTCGCAATACACCGATCCCACCAAGTTCTCGCACCAGCACTGCCGCTCGACGACTTCGCGAGTCGGGAGCAATGGAGTTCTTGCATCGTTGGGAGGAGATCATTGGCGGCATGTGTCGAGCCGGATTTGTCATCGAAGATCTCATTGAACCCATGCACGCCGAGAACGAATCGGAGTCAGGAACATTCTCGCACCGAGCGACCTACATCGCTCCGTACGTTCGCATCAAAGCTCGTCGCAAAGGTGAACACACGTCACACGGCATCAGCTCACTGTGGCTGCCCTCCTAAGTGCAGCAAAATCGATTGGCATAACAGCTATCGCTCAGCAAAACAACCGCGTGAAACTCAGCGACGTGACAGCTCATACAGAAACACCGCGCCCGCCACAGCAACATTGAGGCTGTCCGTTCCAAGCTTCATGGGAATCGTAACGCAATCGGTGGCCGCATCGAGGATCTCCGCCGAAAGCCCCTTCGCTTCATTGCCCATCACCAACACCAGCGGCCGATCATCAACGACGATCTCACTGAGTGAAACGGCCGACGCATCCAACGTCGTCGCAATGGTGCGAACGCCATGTGACTTGTGCCAGTCTTGCAACAACGGGACGGGATCACGCAAGCGGAAATATTGCATTTTCAGGGCAGTGGCCATGCTCACTCGCAGCGATCGACGAGCCAGCGGATCCGCAGTTCCTGGCCCGAGGAGCACGTGATTTACACCAAATGCCGCTGCCGATCGAATCAGACTGCCGAGGTTTTCCAATTCCGTCACGCCAATTAACGCCAACGCGTGCCGAACATCGCTCCAGCATATCTCGTCGGCGCCAGGGATCGGTCGACGAATGCCACACGCCATCACACCACGATGAAAATCGAAGCCCAGCAGCTTTTCAAGTTGGTTTCGGGGCAGCGAGTAAATCGGCGTCGACGCGAGTCGATGCTCAAATTCGGGACGCTCCAGCCACGCAGGGTAGCGATTCTGCTCAATCAAAATTGACTGGACGCCGTAATCACTTGCGACCAATCGTTCGACCACCAACCTTCCCTCCGCAATGAAATCATTACTAAACCGGGTCGTATTCGTGAAACGCACGTTCACAAACGGCGCGAGCCTCGGATCATCGATATCACTTATTTCAACTAGAGGCAGATGCATGATGCAACGAATCGAGCGTTATCAATTCAACGGATAATAGAAGCTGACAATGGGAGCTATCGTGAACAAAAAAAACGGCGAGGTGACTAGCCCATGCGTCACCTCGCCGTTCTGAAACCAAAACTCGAGCAAATCCAAAAATCATCCGCCGAAAATCGCAATCCCACACCACGACAACGACGGATAACCGTTTGTACCTTGCGTCGGGTCAGCTACACAGCTTTCCCTTCACCGGTAAGGTTCTGAATCGGTCGATTGCAGGGGCAAACCGAATTGTAAGTCGAACAGCCGTCACAAACAGCCACGACAAGATTGCACCGTAACGATTATGATGACAGCCGTCAGTCAAGAATCGCGAGCTGGTAAACTGTGCCGATCAACGAATTATAACTGGTGCGGTTTCCAATCGCTTTGACCACGCTCAAGTGGAGCTGGTTTGATCAAGCTGCAGCTTGGTCCGCTCGCGTTCGGGAACCAACTCCTCAAAGATCTCACCATCGGTTGGATTGTTCTTTTTCAAATCAACATACAAAGAACGCAACCGCGAGAGTGATTGCGAAAGTGCTGCGCCTCCGCCGAGTGATTCTTGAATAGCACATCGCTGTGTCAACGCCAGCGCCAAGTACAGCCGATCAACCTGTGGGTTGCTGAGCAGACGCTCTAAGACCCGATCCGCTTCTTTGAGTTCCGCTTCGTTCACGCCTTTGGTGTCCTTCAGACAACGAGCGAGTTGCAAACTTGACTTGGCGTAGTACTCCGCGTTCGTTGCATTCTCATTCGACGGAAAATACTCCGACACGGCTCGCCAGCCAGCGGGATCATTTCGTCGAACGGCGTTGAGGTACTGTGCTTCGATAGAATCTTCTTTCGGTACAACTTCGGGAATGAGAATTCGTTCCACCGTCATCGGCGTGCGCCGAGAAATCGCGTAAGCGGTTCCCACCCCAAATGCGAGCGGCAACAAGACGACAGCGGACCAACGGAGTTGTTGTTTCCGACGTCTGCGATTCTCTTGCTCGGTGATGCGCTGCAAACGGATTGTCGCTGCGGCTGTTCCCACATTCGTGAACGAGGCACCAGCGTTCTCTCCTCGAATCAGATCCAAAAGTTCACGGGGAGACTGGAAACGATCTTTAGGCGACTTGCTCATTAACCGTGAAACAATTGCGATCAAGGCTTCCGGCAAATCGCTCGCGCCACGGGCGCGATCCAGCGGCATCGGCGTCTCGTGCAAATGCAAATACGCCAACGCGAGCGCGTCCTCCGCCTCGAACGGTGGTCGGCCAGCAAGCAGGTGATACATGGTCACACCGAGCGAATACAGATCGCTGCGGACGTCAACGGTATGGCCTTGAATTTGCTCGGGACTCATGTAGCGAGGTGTCCCCAAGGTCAAACCCGCTTGAGTTAAGTTCACTGAACTTTTCCCAGCCTCTGGCCCAAATCGAGCCAATCCAAAATCAGCGACCTTTACGATGCCGCGTGAGGAACGCATGATGTTTTCGGGCTTGATGTCTCGGTGAGTGATACCAGCCTCAGCGGCGATCTCGAGTGCGGACGCGACACCTGTAATGACGTCATATGCTTCATCGCTGGTGAGCGTGCCACGACGTTGTAAGTGCTCACGAAGGTTCTCCCCGTCAATTAATTCCTGAGTGATGTAATGAAGCGAATCGACGCTACCGACGTCATAAACTTGAACGATGTTCGGATGATTTAATCTTGCTGCCGCACGAGCTTCGCGTCGAAATCGCTCGACATATTCGATGTCTTGCGCAAATTGACGCTGCAGCACCTTCATCGCAACGTCACGACCAAGTGTCAAATGCCGTGCAGCGTAAACGTCCGCCATTCCACCGCGGCCAAGCCGTCGAAGCACTTGGTATTCACCGAGTCGTAGACCAACCAAGTAACGTGACGATGTTCCAGCATTGAACTTGGAATCCACCGCTTCCATCTTGCCGACGGTCTCATTCAACTCGGGATGCTCGTCAGACGTTTCAGACATGTGTGAAGTTTTCGAAAAAGTTGGAACGGTGAACGCGGCTTAGGGATAGTCTTCGGGTCAATTAGCGTTACCCGCCGATCAGTGTAGTCACTCGGCCACTGCCGCTGGACGCGACGCAGTATTCGAAATCGACACCAAAACCTCGTTCAAGCTGCCCGAACGCCGCCCCTGGAGATCAAGTGTCATGAATTTGAAACCGAATCCGCGAAACGACGCATTCAAATCGTGGAGCATTTCAGGTTGTTGCAATCGTGACCATTCGTTGGGATCGACTTCCAAACGAGCCAGATCATCGGCATGCAAACGAACCCGAATGTCCGTAAAGCCTCGTTGGTGTAGCCAGTTCTCCGCCGCCTCGACTCGTTGCAATCGTTCTGGGGTCACTTCCACTCCGTAAGCCAATCGACTCGACAAGCATGGCGAAGCCGGCAAATCCTTTACTGACAAACTCCAAGCCCCAGCAATTTGCCGCACACGTGCTTTGGTGAGTCCAAGATCGGCAAGTGGCGTTACAACACCCGCGAGTTGCCCAGCTCGAATTCCAGGACGATGGTCACCCAGGTCATCCAAGTTGGTACCACTGAGGATGACGACTTCGCAGCCAGCGTCCATGTCACGAATATGCTTCACCACTTCGCCAAGCGCTTCGTAGAGCGTTTGCTTACAAAAGAAACATCGCTGGCCATCGTTGCGTCGATAGTCCGCCAGTGCCAACTCGTTCGTTTTGACAATGCGGTGGTCAATGCCAATCTCGCGAGCAACACGACAGGCGTTTTCGATCTGGTGCCGAGCGACACTCGGCGAGTCCGCTGTAATCGCGGTCGCGCGATCGCCAAGGGCACGATGAGCCGCCGCAGCAACGACACTGCTATCCACACCGCCGGAAAATGCCACAGCCACGCGATTGTGCTTTGCGATGTTGGCAATCAAACGCTCAGCGTCTGGGATCTGGCTAGACATATCGTCGACTGAAGGCATGTTGCGTCATGATTGGCTTACGATCGGGCCGAGGTGAGCAGCGGAATGCTGGACTACGTTCGCAGGATGGACCGGTTCCGAGCGAGCGACCGCTGGCAACCTACGATTGTTACCGAACCGCATTGGCCTGAACACTAGAGAATTCGTACTAGGATAAACAGTGCGATAAACAGTGCCACCCAAGCGGAGGTCATATGAGCCAGCCTCTCACTCGATACGCCATTCCGATCGCCCGATCAGCGATTATTTTTTTGCGTCGTGGTTGGTTGTTCAGCAAGCTGAGTCGCATTTTCGCTGGAGTTGCTCGCTGATTCGGCACCAGCCAAGGCTGGACCGGAGAATTCGATCGTGTCAAATGGCAAGGCACTTTCAAACACCATTTCGCGAGCGTAATCCACGGGCGGTATACCATCTTGAAAGACAACTGGCGGAGTGGGTTTCCTTCGAAAGTTGAAAAATCTGCCGTCTGCAAATCTCAACTCCCGCCGAATGGTGCCCTGACGAAACGGACCGACACCGAGCACCCAAGTATCTCGTGCCGTCGAGTTGGCCCGACTCAAACCTGATTGCCACACTGCTTGGCGAGTTTCTCGATCGTATGCAAACGCGGCGACTTTTGCAGCTCCCTCGCGAGACTCTCGTCGAGCGATGGCAATTTCCGGAATCGATGGGATCGTCGGCGCCGCTGAAATGAGAGAGGCCGTCGACGCAAGAGCGTTATTTTCCGGAACACCATAGGTCAATCGGTGATCGTCCATACCGAGCGTGCCGATCCGACCTTCAATGACAAGCTCAGCATCATTTTGAGTTTCCATCATCAAGCAGCCTGCCGCGACAATTTGCTGGCGCATTGCGCTGGTCACGTAGTCCGCGTTGACAAAGCTCTCATTCTTGACCGTCTTCAAGTACGTCGTGTCAAAATAGACTCGGCGTCCTGATAACGGCCGAAAGTCGATCTGGGAAATGCTTCGATCCACTGCATCACTGAGGACAAGTTGCTCCGTTGCGTTTTGCAACTTTGTGGTCCCGCAACCAGCAAGCGTCATGATGACCAACACGAGAAGACGGATAGCCACCATGGGATCACATCGGTTAACGGCAATGCAGCTAACGATTGATGGCATGACGCGAGGCGACTGACGCGGGAGGTGGGAATGGACGCAGAATCAAGCTGGTTCATAGCCCGCAAATGCCCGCGACGACAAGATGTTTTCGACGGCGGGGGCATCGTGAAACTCACATCCAGTGATCACTCACCTGAGGGTTCGACCAACTGCCCTCCCGCAATCAGAATATCTAGCTCTCGAGTTAGCCGTTCTCGCACCGAAGCCTCACCGTCGAAACCAATATGCACCGATTGGATTTTCCCTGTCGGCCCCACAATGACAGTTTGAGGAATGGCATCGATTTTATACGCATCAGCAACCTTGCCATCGGGATCGAGCAACAGGGTTGACTTCCAACCTTGCTCTTTCGCGAACGCTCGGGCCTTCTCAGCCGATTCACCAATGTTTACAGCCAAAAACACGACGCGTTTATCCGCATACTTGCGGCACACATCATCGAGAACGGGCATTGACTCGACGCAGGGTGCACACCATGTCGCCCAAAAATCGATCACGACAACACGCCCGGCAAGTTTTTCTGAATCGACGCGCTTACCATCCAATGTCTGTGCCGAAAGCACGGGTGCATCGGCCCCTAATAGTGGATGGTCCGCCACAGCGCCAGCGATCGACGCGTAGTAGTCATCAAGCGATTCGTACTCCACGGCATCCTTGGAAGGCGTAAAAGTGAACAAGTTCTCGTCCACCTCTCCACTCATTCGCCAAGATACGAAATCGAATCGCAACTGATACGAGTAGCTCTCCGGGAACTGGGTTTGCTGGGTCGCTTTCAACATGGGGGTTAAGTCAACGAGCAATCTCAGCGGCTTCGGTGCGTCTTCTTGCGTGATCCAAAAATGCCACGAGACGCCATCATCTTGGAGTCCTTTGAAATGCACTGCAGGTACCTCGCCGCGGAATTTACCACGATCGACAAGCTCAACCGATTTCATGCCGCCCAATAACGTGATGGCCGGATCAACACCCGCCAACGAAAGCGCCAAAACAGCCTCGGGATACGGGCCCAAGGGAACTGGGATTTCCGTCGCCGCTTGTTGCGTTTGGATTGGCTCTGGCGCTCGGAAATACGCTTCCGGCGACATCGCGACGATCATTTCGGTGCCGTTACAGTAAACCCGCAACCGCTGTTCCGCTTCCTTCATATAGACAGTGAATTTGTTTGGCGCCATCGAACCAATTTGGTAGATCGCTGTTTGGCTGTCCATAATTTGAGCACCACTGAGCGATTCAGCCGTCATTTCGACCGTCACGCGAGATGCATCCGCGTCCGCGATCGCTTTGAACAGTGGCAACATCGCGTCGCGCACTTCTGGGGGTAACACAAAAGGAGCATCTCCCTCATCCACGGCACGAGCGTCCTGTGGCTCAACAGCACCACAGCACCGCCAACCAAGGCCGAAAAGCGATAGCACGGCCAACAAAACACAGTTCGAACGCATCAAACAACTCATTGCATCTCACCACTTGCGGATCGAATGGGGATCGCGATTCGGAAGATTCGATGATAGAATCCAGCGGCGTCATTGACTATCGCTAGCAAGCGCATCTTTCGTTCGGATCGATCAACATTTCATCGATTCACAGCGCCCATTTTTGACTTGCGGGTAACAGCTATTTCCGTGTATAGCCAGGGTTGCCCAGGTTTGCACCGCTCGATCATGGATGAACTCGATGCGACTATTACGTAATCTTATCGCAATTTCCGCCGTTGTACTTTCGCTCGTCGGCGGATCTCATTCGTTGCTTGGCCAGAACTTTGCGGTCCCTGCGACTGACGGTGCAGCGGCGCCAAGCACCCAGCCCGCTCCACCACCACCGAGTCTTCAACAGCAACCTGCGTCCTCGTCACAGTCTGGCGCGTCAGCGAGCGGGCGTGTCGGTAACGGCGGCCAATTGCCTCGAACGGCTGGACAAGAACACCACGTCTACGATCTTCGACCTTACACGGGCTATCTCACCAAACACGATCATCCCGAACAAGCAATCGTCGATTGGATTCTGCGAGAAACAGGCTCGGACGTTTGGTTTAGCGAACCGTTCGGATTCTTAAGCGCGGATCGAGACCAGCTTTCCGTGTACCACACGCCCGAAATGCACAATGTGGTGAATGGCGTCGTCGATCGTTTTGTCGCTGGTGAAAAAGATCCACAGGTACTGAATCTGAGACTAATGACGGTCGGTAATCCGAACTGGAGAAGCCGCGCTCATATGTTGATGCAACACGTCAATGTCGACTCGGCGGGCATGCAAGCGTGGTTGCTGACAAAAGAAAACGCTGCACTCGTGGTGAACATGCTCCGTCAACGAACCGACGCCCGTGAAGTGCAATCGCTCGATGTGATCACGCACAATGGCCAAACGGAAAAGCTCGCTAGCATACGCGGTCGCAATTACGTGCAGAACGTTCGCCCCGCCCCGACGGGCTGGCCTCCGTATGAGCCTGAGACAGGCGAAATTCAAGAAGGCTACCGGCTCGAACTCAGCCCACTGTTGAGCACCGATGGACGCGCCTTGGACTGTGTTGTGAAGGCGAACATCGACCAAGTTGACAAGCTCGTTCCAGTCGATTTGGATCTCCCGCTGGCGAACGGCCAAAATCACCGAGCAAGAATCGACGTTCCACAACTCGTTAGCTGGCGGTTGCACGAACGATTCCGGTGGCCATCCGATATGGTGCTGCTGCTCTCTTGTGGTGTGGTCGCGAGCCCCGAACGGCCGCAATCGTCCCTGCCTTTGTTAAATTTTGGCGCGATTACGGGCACCACGGCTGGGCGAGCGGATGCGTTGCTGTTTATCGAATTTCGCGGCCGAGCCTCAGAAAACCTGACCACGACCCCCTTGGTACCCCAGGTTGCAAATGGGAACGCCGCCCCCAATCGCGGTCGGTATTAACGGTTTTGATCGCAAAAAGTCACAGATTGCCGGGTGATTCTCTCCTGGCAGGCAGCGGTTAGCCGCCTGACGTGAGGTTGGAGCCGAAGCACTCTACGCGTAAATTGGAAGCTTCGGGGGATCTGCATCAAGTTCTGGCAGAGACCTTTCCTTTTACCGGCTGACACTTCAAACTTGCCGCCTCGCAGCTTCTGCCAACAAAACTCCGACTCGCATCTTCAATTATTCCATGGAAAGCTCAGCGTCTCGTCGCGTCGTCATCACTGGCACCGGTGTTGTCAGCCCACTCGGAAATGATCCTGCGGGCCTCACGTCGGCGCTTCGTCGCCGTACCAGCGGTGTACGTCCGCTGACCCAAGTTCCGCACGGCGTATTCGGCGTCGATCATGGAGCGGAGGCGGTGGACTTCACCGGCGATATCGAAAACTACGGGCCACTTGAGAAGACGCTCCAACGAACGATTCGTAAGGGCAGCAAGCTGATGTGCCGCGAGATCGAAATGGGCGTCGCGGTTGCTCAGCTTGCGATGAATAGTGCACAACTCACTCCCGAGGTGCGTGATCGCGATCGCACAGGAGTCCTTTATGGGTGCGACTACATCATGTCGCTACCCGAAGAATTCGCGGAGGGTATTCGTCGCTGTATCGATGCGGACGGAAAATTCCAATTTGGTAAGTGGGCTGAGTTGGGTTTGCCACAGGTCAATCCGTTGTGGCTGCTTAAGTATTTGCCCAATATGCCAGCCAGCCACATCGCGATTTACAACGACCTGCGTGGCCCGAACAATTCCATTACCGTCCGCGAGGCATCCAGCGGCGCTGCCATTGCGGAAGCCTATTCGACGATCAATCGTGGTCACGCGGACGTGTTGATCGTGGGCAGCACCGGCTCTCGCATTCACCCACTTCGCACTTTGCATGCGTCGATGCAAGAAAACTTGGCTGCCGATCGCCAAGACTGTGTCACGATGAGCCGACCGTTCGATGCAACTCGCGATGGCAGCGTCCTCGGCGAAGGTGCCGGGGCACTCGTCTGCGAAACGCTCGAACACGCTGAGAAACGCGGAGCAACGATCCTTGGCGAAATCGTTGGCTATGGAAGCAGTACTGTGGGTGAAGCTTCCGGACCGAATTATCTGCGTACTGCAATCGCCAATGTGCTTCGTGCTGCACTGGGTAGCGAGGATCCATCCAGCGTCGGACACATCAACGCTCACGGAATTGGCACACCACTGTCGGACCGCCAAGAGGCCGAAGCCATTCAAGCGGTCTTCGGCTCGCCGACCGAACAACCTCCAGTCACGACCGTCAAAGGACACATCGGCAATCTCGGCGCAGGCTCCGGAATGGTTGAAATCATTGCCAGCTTGATGGCCCTGGGTGGATCGCTATTTCCGATCCTTAACCTGGAACAACTCGACCCTGCTTGCCCCATCAATGCCTGTGTCGACAATGATGTTCCGGCGGGAGAATCATTCCTGAGTTATAACGTCACGCCGCAAGGCCAAGCCTCCGCAGTCCGCGTTCGACGCATCGCGAGCTAGTCTCACTAGCGTTACGTGATTAGCAAGCCTTCGCCCGGTTCCGCTTCCTCCCATTCGCGCCGAATCTCTCTCAATCCATACGCGCACAACTCGAACTGCTCACTTAAGCGATACAACAAATCGCACGAAGGCCGATCGTCACCCGCTTGAATCTCAGCCGCGATCGCGTAAGCACGTTTGCCTTGGCGACAGTAGTCAATGAAGCCGTCCAAGGATTCACTGCGTCGAACTCGTCGCAAGCTCTCCGGATACATGCCTGACCAGAACAACGTAAAGTCACCGATGTGACGATGTGTTTCGCGCCTCGCCAAACCGATGCGCTGATCGGCTTCGCACAGCATTTGGAACACTTCCGTGGCCGGTCGACCGTCTCCGCGCCTCACGCGGTGCATCGAATCCACTCGAACAAAACGCAACAACATGTCGCTGAGATAGTCGATCATTTGCGTGTCGGCGACACCCAACTTCGACTCAAAGATACATTCACTCAAACCACTAAAAAACCGTTCGATGGTCGAACGTTGTGGCAAAGCCTCGTCTGCTCGCTCAGGCATAATCGTCCTCCTCCACTCTCCGAAAAGTGGCTGACCCACACGCATACATTACGGTGAGCCAGACCACGTGGTTCGCTAAGGGTCCTGTAACCTGAATTCCACAATTAGTAGCAAGGAACGATCACGTCAAGGGAAATCCGAAACGATAATTTCCACGGCTGGTCGACCATGCACACAAACCAACGCTCGCTACGGGAGGCTTTCCACCCCCGAATCAACTACGAGAGTTGGTCGGATGGTCACCCAGGGCACCGTCATCACGACGTTACGGTGTCGTTGCGGACGATCCGCGACAATTCAGTGCGAGGTGCAACGAGCTGCATTGAACCTACTTACTCAACCTCCCAATGCCTCGGAAATTTTAGCTGAGCAAGTAGAAAACTTATCGTTAACGATTTTGCGTTTATCGCTGAACGCGAGCGCTACCGCCGGCGGCAAGAGCCTCGACTTCTGGCAATTTCGCGTGCGAAACATCGCCAGGGAACGTCGTCAACAACGCACCATGTGCCCAGCCGAGTTTGATCGATTCTTCCGGCGAACGTCCGTCGAGCAACCCGTAGGTCAAACCGCTACAGAAACCGTCACCGCCACCGATTCGGTCAACCACGTCGAGTTCAATGGTCGGCGCGACGTAATGTTTGCCTTCGATCCACAACACGGCGCTCCAGGAGTGGCGGTTAGTCGAATGCACTTCGCGCAGCGTTGTTGCAACGAGTTTGATGTTCGGGAACTTCTTCACCGCATTATCAATCATCCCAAAGAACGCACTCGAGTCGAGCTTGCCGTCGGTCTTCTTCTCGACGTCCGGTCCTGGGATACCAAGCCCCTTTTGCAAGTCCTCTTCGTTGCCGATGAGGCAGTCGACGTTCTCGACGATCTTCGCGATCATCTTTTGTCCTTGCTCAAGTCCGCCGATCGTATCCCACAACTTGGCGCGGTAGTTCAAGTCGAACGAACGAATCGCGCCGACCTCGCCCGCTGCCTTCATGCCTTCGACTACGACTTGCGAAGTTGTTGGCGACAGCGCCGCGAAAATTCCGCCGCTGTGGAACCAACGACATCCATCCGCCATGATCGACTTCCAATCAAAGTCGCCAGGCTTGAGCATCGCACCGGCTTCGTTGGCTCGGTTATAAAACACCACCGGCGCGCGAACGCCTGCACCGCGATCGCTGTATACCGTCGCCATGTTTGGCCCGCGAACACCGTCATGCTTGAATTGCTTGTAGAACGGGCGAACGCCCATCTCGCGAACGCCGCGCTGGATCAATTCACCAATGCCATTGTCCACCATCGCGGTCGCAATCCCTGTTTTCATGCCGAAGCATGAAGCCAGGTTCGCAGCACAGTTGTACTCGCCACCCGAGACGTGAATATCGAACGAACGAGCATTACGGAACGGCGTGATGCCGGGGTCCAATCGATGCACCAACGCACCGAGTGCGAGGAAATCGAGACCTTTGTCGCTTGCCTTGGGAATCGTCAAACCGCTCATTAAATGTCAGCTCCGAAAATTGAGTTGTTAGCGTGGGAGAATTTGGAAGAAATCGTGTTGTACGGATTAAATCGTGACGGCTGAGAAACCGCCATCGACAGCGATGTTCTGGCCCGTCACAAAAGACGAGGCACGTCGACTTGCAAGCCACACCACAGCGCCAGCAAGTTCCGAAGCTTCGCCGAATCTCGCCATAGGCGTATGGCCAATAATCTGGCCTCCGCGTGCCGTGTAGGTGCCATCATCGTTGAAAAGCAGCTTGCGGTTCTGTTCCGCAGGAAAGAACCCAGGGCTGAGCGCGTTGACGCGAACGCCAGATGTCGCCCATTCGCGCGCTAGCCACAGAGTAAGGTTGATCACGGCAGCCTTGGCGGCGGAATACGCAACGACTCGCGAAAGCGGGATGATCCCAGACATCGATGCAATGTTGATGATGCTGCCGCATTGGGCGTCGAGCATCACACGACCGAATACTTGACAAGGCAATAACGCGCCGCCGACTAAGTTCAAATCGAACACGCCACGCCAAGCTTCTTGGGGCAGGTCACAGAACTTACCGCCAGGAGGGATCGTCGCGTCAGGACGATTTCCGCCTGCGGCATTGATCAAGACTGTCGGCGTTCCCGCCCACTGGGTGATCGCGTCACAGGTCTCGCTGAGCGAATCAACGCTGAGGCTGTCACACGAAAAAAACCGAGCTTCACCGCCGGCACTCGTAATTTTGGCAGCCCGAGCATCGCCGCGTTCGGCGTTGCGGCCAAGCACTGCGACCTTAGCACCAAACGCTCCGACGGCCTCAGCCATCAGTCCGCCTAATTCACCTGTACCGCCGATTACTACGGCTACGTCACTGTCGAGTCGAAATAGATTGTTCATGGTGGGGACACTTTAGTCACTCACACTGGCCCCCAACAGGACCCATTCATGCCATCTTTTCAGTTCCTCGAAGCGCGGGAACCCCGGGAATTCGAACCGTCCCCAGCCAACTCAGCCCCCGATGGAGTACATCGGCCTCTCCGGCGGCAAGAACCCTTCGCCATCGATTCCGTGAGCCACTCGTTTATTCAGCACACATTGGCGAACGAGCTCTAGGATTTCGTCATCCCCAGCTCCCTCCCGCATCCGATCTCGAAGCGGTGTTTCCTCGGTAGCAAACAGACAATTCCGGAGCGAACCGTCCGCCGTTAACCGCAATCGATTGCAGGACTGGCAAAATGGCACGGTCACACTTCGGATAATGCCGACGCGATGACCGCCCGAGATCTCAAAACTCTCCGATGGCTGAGACGGATCCGCTCGCGGAATCGACGTCAACGTTCCGAACGACGCCTCCAGAATTTGCTTCAATTCTTCTCCAGAAAGCACCGCACCGTCGGTCCATTTCTTGTCCGCATCCAACGGCATGAATTCGATAAATCGCAGCTCCACACCGCGCTGGATCGAGAACTCCACCAATCTCACAATTTCCGACTCAGTCATTCCGCGAATGGCAAGCGAATTCAACTTGATCGAATCAAACCCGACCGCGATTGCCGCATCGATTCCCGCGATCACTCGATCCAACCCCTCGCGGCGAGAGATTTTCTGGAACGTCGCTTCGCTCAGCGTATCTAAACTCACGTTCAATCGCTTCAGTCCGGCTCGGCGAAGACGCTCGGCTTGCTCAGCCAACAGAACCCCGTTGGTCGTCAGCGCCAAATCATCTAACCCTGGAATCCCAGCCAACATCTCGACGAGCAAGTGCAACTCCCTGCGCACCAACGGCTCGCCCCCAGTCAATCGGATGTCGCGAACACCGCACCGCCGCACCAATAGACTCGCAATCCGCGTCATTTCTTCGAACTGAAGCAGACTCGATCGCGGCGCGAATTTCGCATCCAATTCTGGCATACAGTAAAAACAGCGAATGTTGCATCGATCCGTAACACTCAACCTCAAACTCGTTGCGACGCGACCGAATCGGTCGACTAGCGGTATCTGTTCGGAGTTCAAGGTTGGATCTCGGCTCATTTCGGATCGCCGTACTTTCGCTTGGCACCCAGGGTGCAGTGCGAGGACGTGCAGTGCGAGGACATTGAACATACTCTAGGCTAAAGCAATGAAAAATCACTCCCCTTGTTGCCAACTCTGTGGCGCTGAGATCCCCGCGAACGCACGCTCGTGCAAACATTGTGGCAGCAGTGACAGCGACGGCTGGGCCGACAATGCCCACGAAGGACACTTGGACGAAGACTTCGACTACGACGAATTTATCGAAAACGAATTCTCCGAAGACCAGGTCTCAACGTCATTGCACCCCGTTTGGAAAACAGTCGTTTTCCTGCTGCTCGCGATCTTCCTGCTACTCGCCATACTGCAATTCTGATTACCGCTTATGCTTCACACAGAAGGATTCGTCGATCCAATCGGCGTGCACTGCGTTAAGTCGCTAATTCGCGACCAGGTGCTACGATCATGCGTCTACACCCACTCGACAGCGTCGACCAACACGGTGGCTCTGGGCGAAATGAATGGAAAAGAATTCAACGACCAGGATCTTCCGCGTCTCTATCTTACGGACATTCAAACAGCCGGTCGTGGTCGCCTCGGACGTACTTGGTCCACAGGCGACGACTCGCTCGCGTTTTCAATCCTGATTCGAAATGCGAACTTCGAATCACTCACAGGGATTCCCTTATCTCTTGCCGCAGGTATCGCAACCGCCGAGGCACTCGATGCATTTCTTTCGCCGCGTGCAACACAAATCAAGTGGCCTAATGACGTCTATGTCGCCGGCAAGAAAGTGGCCGGGATCCTCGTCGAAGTCAACCAAAGGTATCCCACGCTCGCTGTTGTCGGTATCGGAATCAACATTCATACCGCACCCTCGCTCGAAAGCATGCAAGCGGCTGTTGAAGCCGCATCGCTGAGTGAATTTGTCTCACAGCCACTCAGTCGCTTTGATGTGCTTGATGAAGTCGTACGCCGACTGCTTGAAACAAATTCGCAACCAGTCACCAATCGATTTCGCCAAAAGTGTTGTCTTACCGGCGAGATGATCTCGCTCAGCCAATCCGGACAACTTCGTCAAGGTGAATGTCGCGGCATCGACGACTGCGGTCGACTACTCCTCGACATCGATGGTCAACTCCTCGCCATCCAAAGTGGTGAAGCCACTCGGGTACGACGCAAATAGCACGCCAAGCAAATGGTGGCCTATGCCACGTTGCGATCTTAACTTCAAAACTGACGCTCATGTCGGGCGAGCCAACATGGGGCGGAATCGCTATTGCATCCAAAGGCCCCCTGCCCGCTCGCCCGGCCGGAGCAAGAGTTTTGCAGTTAGCAACGTCGGCTCCATCACCGCCTCCGCGATTGGCTTGCCCAGCCGGAAGGGAAGTTTCTCTGGGCGTATCGCAAGAATCCATGTCGCATGGGACTTGTCACCCAGCTCAAGAAACCTGTTCGTGAGCGAGTGACCATACGAGTGTCGCCGATACGAGTGTCAACGAGCCACTTGTTCATGGAGTGAAGTGAGTCGCTCGACGACTTCTGGGTGCTCGGTGGCTAAATTGGTTGTCTCGCCGGGATCTTTCACAATATTCGCCAAGAACAAACTTAAATCCTGTTTGCTCAGCGGCAAGCCGTCGTCGCTGTCATTCTTGACGTTGCAAATCAGCTTCCAAGCTCCTTCACGCACGGCCCACTGTTTTCCTTGTTGCCAGTGCAATGCTTCGTGGGGTGTTGGCGCCAACGCGGACTCGATGACGGGGACAAGACTTTTTCCAGCGAGCGTGACCGCTGGCGGCTGAACGCGACACAATTCGGCAACGGTTGGAAGCCAGTCGCATCCGTGGGCGACTTGGTCACGAACTTGGCCAGCGGGCAAATGACCAGGCCACGAGATGATCGCTGGAAGTCGAATGCCGCCTTCGAAGAGACTGAACTTTGCTCCGCGGTAAGGTCCGTTGCTGCCACCACCAAAGTGAGCTCGCTCTTCGACGGAATGCCCGTTGTCGGATTGGTAGATAATGATCGTGTCGTTGGTGAGGCCCGATTGCTCAATCACGCTGAGCAAGTTTGCAACTCGTTCGTCCAACGTTGAAACGAATGCGGCGTAGAGATTGCGCGGAAACGGAAGGTCAGCATACTTCGTCAACCACTTCGCATCGCCCTGGTATGGATAATGTGGCATGTTCATTGCAAAGTACATAAAGAACGGTTTGTCTTGATGCTTTGTGATAAAGCCGTTGGCCTTCTCGACCATCAAGTCCGGAAAGAACCGCCCAGGCATTCGGACACGTTGGTTGTTCTCCCAAAGGTCATGTCGGTTGGTGCCGTTCCAGTAAACAAAGTGCGAGTAGTTGTCGATGCAACCGTTCAAGTGCCCGAAAGAATAATCAAAGCCTTGATCAAGTGGCTTAGATCCCGGGCCATAGTTGAGGTGCCATTTGCCGATATGGGCCGTCGCGTAACCGGCCTCTTTAAACATCTCCGCCATGGTTATCTCGGCAGCAAACTCCGTCGCCGGATCATCAACGAGCGACAAGTCGTTGACATCTTCCGCGACTGTAGCTCCCGCATTGCCCGGCATCCCGATTTGCCATGGATAGCGACCAGTCAACATTCCAGCCCGACTGGGGGAACAGACAGATGCGGGCGAATAAAATTGAGTGAAGCGGACTCCGCGGGATGCCAATGCATCCACGGCCGGCGTCTCGATATCGTCGGCCCCATAACAGCCTGCGTCGATCGAACCTTGGTCGTCCGTGTAAATCACTATCACGTTGGGCTGGCGCTCGGCCACATTGGGCTGGCGCTCGGCGGCATCAAGTTGACTTGCCGAAAAGAAAAGGGCGACAAACGAGCTGATTACGATCAACTGAGTGAACGTGCGATTCATAGTCTTTGATGTATTCGTGGTGCATGCTACGGACGGAGCGTTCTGTGGGGGCTCTCACCCGAGTTTAACGGATTCGCAACGACCCAGCGGGCTACCCGAATGACGTGGAGCGTGGTTTCGCTACAATCTCGACTTGTTAATGACGAATTTCATTCCCCGGCGCATCACGCCGACCGTTCAAGGACCACCCACGGATGAGTACCGCCACGCTACCGAGCCGCAGCGATGTAAGCCCTGCTGATTGCTGGGACCTTTCCAGCCTCTGTGCGAGCGAGGAAGCCTGGGAGACAGAATTTACCAAACTGAGCGATTTGATTCCGACGTTCGAGACTTTCCAAGGTCGACTTGGCGAGTCCGCAGAAACGCTTGCCGCGGCCTTGGCGTTTGACAACGATTTTGATCGTCGCGCCGAAGCACTCGGAACATACGCGTTCTTGCGCACGACCGAAGACCAAAGCAATAGCGACTCGCAAGCGATGAAGTCGCGGTTCCAGAACCTGTCCGTTCGTGCCGGACAAGCCGCGAGCTACATGCGACCTGAATTGCTCATGATCGATGAAGCCGTGATGGCCAAATATCTTGAGCACGAGTCGGTTGCCCCGTTTCGGCTTGCGCTCGAGAGAGTCGTACGCTACCGAGCTCACACGCTTTCGGATCGCGAAGAACGTCTACTTGCGATGCAAGGCGAGATGGCGTCAGCGGCAGGGAACGCCTTCCGCCAACTCAATGATGCAGACTTGCGATTTGGCACGATTGATGATCACGAAGGCCGTAAGGTCGAACTTTCGCATGCAACCTACGGCCAACTCTTAATCAGCCCTGAGCGAAGCGTACGTCGTCAAGCCTTTACGCAATATTACGAACAGTTCGCTGCGCACGAAAATACATTAGCCGCAACGTTGGCCGGCAGCATCCAACGAGACGTGTACTACGCAAAAGCACGCAACTATACGTCAAGCCTGGAGTCGTCACTCTTTCCCGATAATGTACCCACCACCGTTTATGACAATCTGATCACGGCGGTGCGTGAATCACTCCCGGCAGTGCATCATTATTTGGATGTACGACGTCGCAAGATGAACCTGACCGATATCCACCATTATGACACGTACGTCCCAATCCTGAGTGACGTCAAAAAACACCACTCGTGGGACCAAGCGGTCGAAGTTGTCCTGCAATCACTCACACCACTCGGTGATGAGTACTGCGGCGTGCTGGCGGAGGGACTCCAAGGCCGCTGGGCTGATCGCTATCCGAATCGTGGGAAGCAAAGCGGTGCGTTCAGCTGCGGCACATTCGACGGCGACCCCTACATTCTGATGAACTTTAAAGAAGAAGTCCTCAACGATGTATTCACGCTCACGCACGAGGCGGGCCACTCGATGCACAGTTGGTATTCGGCTCGGAGCCAACCGTTCCAGTACTACAACTACACCATTTTTGTCGCGGAAGTCGCCAGCACATTCAACGAACAATTGCTCACGGATTACTTGCTTCGCAACGCGGCATCCGACAGCGAACGAGCCTATTTGATCAATAACGAACTCGACAGCATTCGTGCCACGGTGGTTCGGCAAACCATGTTTGCGGAGTTCGAAAAACGGACTCACGAAATGGCCGAGGCGGGCGAGGCGCTCACGGTCAAATCGTTGCGAGGCGTCTATCGAGAACTGCTGGTGACTTACTTTGGCCCAGACTTTGTTCTGGACGAACAGTTGGATTTAGAGTGCTTCCGAATTCCACACTTCTACCGTGCGTTCTATGTTTACAAGTACGCAACGGGTTTGAGCGCAGCGGTTGCGCTGTCGCGTCGCGTGCTCGAAGGCGGTGCGTCGGAACTAACGGACTATTTGAAGTTCCTTTCAGGCGGTTGCAGTAAAGATCCACTCGACTTGCTTCGAGATGCTGGCGTGGACATGACGCGT
The DNA here is from genome assembly GCA_041739875.1 of Pirellulaceae bacterium. GTDB lineage: Bacteria > Planctomycetota > Planctomycetia > Pirellulales > Pirellulaceae > JBBSJZ01. Next base: position 169,713 of record JBGSNA010000333.1, on the reverse strand, counting down.
CCTGAACCCGTCGCGACCACACTGGCTCGCTTTGCACAGCTAACCGAAGAGTTGGACCAATTGATCTAAAGAAGGCTTCGTCGAAAATCGAGCGGAACATCGAGCCACTCACTCAAGAGCGGCTCGATGTGCTTTCTCAATCGCTCGCGCGCCGCGATCCAGTATTGAGAAAAGTTCGCAATGCCCTGGGACCGCCACCGTTGTGGAAACGACCGGCAAGCTTTGCGGCCTTCGTTCGGATCATCCTCGAACAACAAGTGTCGCTTGCGTCCGCAAAATCTACGTTCGACAAAACGAAACGAGCTTGCGGCGGACTCATTACCGCCGAGCGATTGAGTTTGCTTAGCCCCGAGACGCTTCGTCAACTCGGTTACAGTCGCCAGAAATCGCGATACTCCCTCGCTCTTGCTCAAGACGTTCTCGCCAAACGATTTGTCGTTGGGCGACTCCGATCTCTCGGTGACGACGATGTGCGTGAGCAAATTACACAGCGACTTGGGTTAGGAAACTGGTCGGCCGACATTTATCTGCTGATGTCGCTTTGTCGCCCAGACATTTTTCCGGTTGGCGACTTGGCTTTAGTCAATGGACTCAGCGAGTTGGATCAAACCGAGTATGAAACGACCGCAGCGTTACTGGATCGAGCCGAGCGATGGCGCCCTCATCGTGCCGTTGCTTCGCGAATGATTTGGCAAGCCTATCTCGCAACCCGAAAGAAAACAATTCCGTGAAACCCTTTCACATCTATTTGTATGGACCATCCCGCGATGGCGTTGTGGTCCATGAACATGACGGCGCGGTGAACCCCAAGTCACCAACTTGCCAGACGGGACCGTTCAAAACAAGTTTCGAACAAGCGTCCCAGCGACTTGAATTGCTTGAAGGCATCAGCCTCGAGCCGGATGGATCGTTTGGCTTTGTGGCCGATGCTGGAAAAGAACGATTGTTTGGAATGCTCTACGACGCTGGTGATCGGTTGCAATACGTGGACTTGCAAGCAGAACTCTCTTTCGATCACTGGCGAAAGATCGTGTCTGCCGTTTGTGGCCCGGATGAAGTGATAGCAACACTCACCGTTTTGCAACTTCCGGATCGCACTTTGAAGAATTTTCAACAGTTCGAGACCGAGACTTGGGGCACAAGCTGACCGCTTTCGAAATTGACTGGCTGTAAATCCAAGAACTCCACACGCTATCAATGCGAAAAACCGCGGCTTTTTACGAATCTCCCGCGAACAAGGGTTGCAACAGTCGTGTCAATCTTACTAATTGGCACGGCTATTGCATTAGTTGATTACTGCACCAAGGGTTTTGGTGCCAGTTCGACAACGGGTCGAACGAGCCGGTGTTTCACAAAGCCCATTTCGGGCCCGAGTTCGCTCGGTAATTTGTTTTCAGGAAGATTTCACCATGTTGACCGTCGCAACAGTCTCAGAGTTCTCGGAAATCCCAGTTGTCTCTCAAAGTGAGACCGCTCTCTCGGATTTGGAAGTTTCACGTCGGGTACTGGAAATTCGCTCAGGTTGGAGCCTGGGGGAACGCGTTCGACGTCGCCGAGAAGCGGAGCGTCGTTTTGCCGATTTGCTCGAATCACTCACCACCGAATGCGAAGCGGCCTAAATCGAATTGCAATTGAAATTTGACCGTTCAATCGTGAACTGTTGAACCTTAATCGGCGTCGTCCAAAGAGTCCGCTCGAAGCATCGGGCCATCAATGGGTTCGCCAACAATCTCATCTCGATAACGTGACGCCTCTAAGAATGATTCGAGGAGCACAAGTGCGGCGATCGCATCAACAGGACGTTTGTTGGATCGCTTGAACGTGCCGCTCACATTCATACGCTGCCTTGCCGCAGACGTCGTGAATCGTTCGTCAAACATCCGCACTGGACAACCGGTGGCCTCGCGCAACCAAAGCGCGAACGCGCGGCTTTCCGTACTCTTTTGGCTTTCACCCCCGTCGCAATGTATCGGCAGCCCGACCACAAAAGCGGCAATCCGTTCAAGCTTTGTGGTCTCAACAAAATACGCACTGTCTCGTTTGGCATCGCGAACGTTGTACACTTCGAGGGGACTCGCCAGAATCCAATCGGGATCACAAATAGCAATGCCGATTCGCTTCGTACCGTAATCGACCGCAGCAATCCTGCCGCTGGTTGGAAATCCGTCATCGTGTGCGTTCGTTGTAGTCACGACAGGTAACGCTTGGATCGGTATCGGTTTTACGGAAGGTCGCTTGTGAGTTTTGCCTATCGTAACCATCTGTGGCGCAAATGGAACGGCGTTCATCGCAATCCCTGGAGATAGCTTACAACGTCCAGCAATTCTTGTTCGGTCAGCGACTGGTCCAGCCCGCCGGGCATGATAGAAACTGTGTTTGGCGAGAGCTCTTCGATTTCGTTTTGTCCGAGTTCAACCTTTTCGCCGCTGGCTTGCTGGATGACCACCACGTCATTCGTTTCGCTCACGACGATCCCAGTAATGACACGGCCATCCTCGGTCAGCACCTTGTAGGACTCATAGTCGCGGACAATGCTTGCGGATGGAAACACGATCGATTCGAGCAAGTCATTGGAGGTGCGATTTGAACCAATCGTGGTGAGTTCTGGACCCACACGATTCCCTTTGTCGCCGACTCGGTGGCACACGCTGCACTTTGACTTTTCGTTAAAGAACAGCGACTCTCCACGCTGGGCATCGCCACTTGCCAACTTGCTGCGTAGAGTCTCGAGCCGCAACAATTTCTCTTGGTGGTGTTCTTTTAATCTGCCGAGAATCTGATTTGCTTGGTCCAAGACATCCGGTGGAAACCCCTTCACAACGTCCGAGAACTCGTTCACCGTGAGATGCGTCAACGCGTCAGAGGTTTCCATCGCATGCAAAAACTGTTTGGCCAGTTTCTGGTCAACGCCACGCTGGAAACTTGTAATCAATACGCGCAAGTCATTCGGAGATGCGTCGGTGAGTAACGGCGCAACGACTTCCAGTTGATGAGGCGACAATTTTGCTGTACCCAAGATCTGTGCCGCCAGACTCGAGCTGGTCGGTGACAGCGGCTTCACAAAATGCTTGATGACGCGGTCAAATGTCTCGTCATCAAGCTTGCCGGAAACATTCGTGATGGCGGCTAATGCATTCATGCGCACAACCGACGTCCGAGACTCATCGTCCACGAGACGCTTTAACACCTCAACGAACACATCACTATCCAGAGACGACACGGCCTGGATCGCGATCGTAACGGCGGCCTCGTCTGAGCTTTGTAGTTCGCGACGAAGAGGCGTGACCCAACTCGCGTGCGGTTGAATACGCCCAGCCACAGCGATCGCACGCAGCGACATCGCCCTCGACGAATGATCGCCGTCGTCTTGGAGCAGTTCTCCCGCAACGGCGGCGACAGATTCTTGTTTTATCAACGCCGCGAGAAGCAATGCCTTTGTATTTTCGGATATCGATTGTTCACGAAGCATGGATGCGACTCGCGACGCCCATTCCGGATGTTGATTCACGATTCGTGACGTGACACGCACGGTGACAGGATCATTCGCCAGTAACCCGAGCATAGCTTCGTCGAATTCGACGGTGCTTCCATCGATTTGATCCAACGCAACCAGCACACCGCGTATCGATCGGCTCCTCGAACTTGATTGCGAAAAGATTTCACTCATTGATTCGCGTATCCGCTTCGCGTCACCTATTTCGATCAACGCAAAGATCGCCGCGTGCTCTTCTTCACGATCAATGTCATCTCGGTGCAACAAATCAACCAATGGCTGTACCGCATCGGAATCGCCAATGATTCCCAGCGTCGTCGCGGCCTGACGACGAACGCTCGCATCACGGTCATTCAACAGCGGCATGATCCACGAAGCTTTCGCGATGGACGGGGAACGAGCCAGCCCCAAGCATGCCGCTTGGCGGATATCCGCAACCTGGTCATCAAGAGCCGATCGCAGTGCTTGAACGGCGTCTCTCGCGAGCCCTGGGTCCACTACGATTGTTTGTTGTGCGATTCGTGCCAGACTCCAGACGGCGTTTTGGCGAATACGAATGTCGCTGGTCGAAACGCTCGAGCTCAACACAGGAAGCATCTCCGCACCGCGTCTTACGCACTCGTGAATCGCCTGTTCTCGAACTGCAAAACGAGTGTCATTGAGCAACTTCACAAGTGAAGACGGCGTCTGGGTCGACCAATCGATTCCCAGACCTCGCGGATCGAGCAACGGAGTCATTCCCTTGCGTTTCACTCGATAAATGCCGCCAAGCAGCTCTGGCTTGGAGAGCTGGGACGTAGGACAGCCTCGATAGAACCAACCCCCAGTATCAATCACGAGCAAACTCCCATCCGCGTCTTCGATCACATCCGTGGGATGGAAATCTTGGTTCGGCGATGAGAGAAACTCATGCTGGGTCACCCCAAACGTTGAACCCACTCGATCAAGACTCAGTCGAGCCACTTTTCCGCTGTTAAAAAATGTCACGAATTGGTTGTCACTCCAGCGATGGTCCATCGCACCACTTCGGTAACGTGTAACACCAGAAACGGCAACATGTCCAAAACGATGTGCCGGGCCAAGCAGTTCGCCGGTAACCTTGATTTCGTCGAGCACCCGTTCACGGTGCGGGTAGGCTCCACCATGCAGCCAATGAACTAACGCATCGACGCGCGGACGAGTGTAGAGAATGTTGACCGTTCCCAGTATGTCACCTGATGGAGTGAAATCGATCTCAACGGGATTGTCCATTCCGCCGCCACAGTGGATCTGGACGTCCGAGCCATCGGTCTTGCACGAAAAGATATACGAGCCTTCTCGCTTACTCGTCACCGCCCCATGCTCATCTTTAAACTCGTGTCCGTGGTAACCATCGCACCAATACATTCGACCGTCCGGTCCCCAGAAACATCCGTGAATGCTGGCGGCGTTTCCGTTGTAACCAAACTTGCTAACCAGAATCTCACGTTGGTCGGCGACACCATCATCATCCGTATCCGTTAACCGCCAAATATTGGGTGGCGAAGCGACGTACAAGGATCCGTCATGCCAGGCGCCACCCATCGGAAACGTCATTTTGTCGGCAAACACAGTAAACGAATCAAACGTTCCGTCATGATCACGATCCTCGAGTCTTCTGATCTCATTTGGCAGCTCCTTTTCGAGTTCCGTGTTGGTCATGTTCACGCCCGCGTTATTGCACACGTACAAGCATCCAAGATCATCAAAACAGCCCATCGTCGGATGCGTCACAAGCGGCGGCGAGGCCACAAGTTCAGCTTCAAAGCCGTCGGGTAAACGAATTTCCGCAGGCTTGAAACCCTCGACGCCAGGGGGTGGTTGTACGCTGATAAGTTGCGCCGCTTCTTCATCGATTTCTTGATGCAACCGAGCCTGGGAACCACCACCATTGCACAGATCATATTTTGGAAGCGAGTATTCCGAGTAGAACGCATCCATTCGCGATTTCAATTCAGTCCTTAATCCGTCGCTCTCGGAATTGTCCACCAAGTTGACGAACTCTTCTGGGTCGCGTTCTAAGTCGTACAGCTCATGCGGTCCGTTTGGGAACCGATGAATGTACTTGTGAGTGGTTGTTCGGATGCAACGAAGTTGCTCGAACTCGTAAAAGACTGCATCGTGAGGCGGTGTCGGCGTACGCTCGCCATGAAGGATCGATGAGAAATCCTTACCAGGCGACTTGGGTTGATTCGGCAGATGCTCAGAGAGATTGAGATGTCCAAGCAAAGTCGGCAGAAAATCATAGTTGGCGATCATCTCGTCCCGACGCGCACCAGCGGCTATTTGGTTAGGGTGTCGCCAGATCATCGGGATCTGCATCATGCCATCGCGAGCGGTCGTGGGCCGAGTATGGTCGCCCATGCCAAAGAAGCCACCGTGTCCGCCGACCCAGCCTTGGTCAGCAACAAACACAACCACGGTATTGTCGTCGAGTCCGCGATCTTTGAGTGCCTTGAGTACTTCACCGACACCATCGTCCACTCCGCTGACTTCCGTTGCGACGCGGCGAATCGCAGTGGGATGATTGATGTAGTCACGATTATGGAATTGCCAAGGATGTGTGGGCGTGCGTGGAAAGGATGCAAGCTCTTGATCGGCGTAAAATTCTGCGTGACGGTTTTCACCTTCCTTCAACAACAGGCGTCCAAGTGAATATGGTCCGTTGTAAGCAAGGAACAAGAAGAACGGCTCGTCTTTGGACGATTGCCGATCGATGAACTTCACGGCGTGCTCCGTCCAAAGATCCGTCAGATACGTTGGATCATTGCGTATCTGACCGTTTTCAATCACGGCTGCGTTGTAGAAGGTGCTCGTTCCGCCATGGGGCATCGTGATCCAATAGTCGTTGAAGCCTTCTTGAGGTGACATGTTCGCACCCAAGTGCCATTTGCCGACCAAGCCGCAAGCATATCCAACGTTGCTGAGCACTTCCGGCAACGAGGTGAACTGGTCCAGTGTGCATCGTGCATCGGGACCAACCTGTAATCCGCCGCCTGCGAGAAATGAATGCACGCCATGCTGGGACGGAACCAATCCCGTCAAGAATGTCGCTCGTGTGGGTGAGCACACCGGGTTGGATGCAAAGGCACGGGTGAACAATGTCCCGGCCGAGGCAAGGCAGTCGATGTTCGGTGTTCGAATTTCCGGATTGCCGTAACATCCGAGCGTCCAAGCACCGTGATTGTCCGTCATGATCAGGACAACATTGGGTCGCTTGGCGGACTCCGCATGAGCGACTCCACATGCCGCAAGCAGCGCGGCACAAGCAACAATCAGGGTGCGCGTAATCATTCGTTTCCATGTCCACTTCGAAGAAGTTCAAAAGTCACTTCTAAGAATGGTACCCGCTCGCGACACTCGGTGCCAAATCTTGGCATTTCTTAGTGCGTGGAAGCTACTCGCTGAGTAACACGCGGCGAACCCAGGAATGCGTCATCGCTGAACCGCCAAAGCACCATGTTTCAGTAACTTGAAAGCGACCGTTTTGGTTAACACCCTCGGCGGCAAGCTTTTGAAGCCGGGAACGAAACTCATCCAATTTCTTTTCCACCGGCTCGTATCCATCCCGCGGATGTTCGATTTTGGCAGGAAACCGCTTGAGTTGTTCGGACTCGCCGTGAGTTTTTCGCGTCCCACGCGCGAGCGCCGACGTCAAATCTTCACCGCCGCTTTCGATGCTCCAAAACCAAAAGCTTTCGTGGCTGATGAGCACCAGCGTCGAGAACGTCGCCCCCGCATCGATCAATGCAACCGTCGGCAACAATGAAGCCTCTTCTTCTGAAACTTCATTGAGCACCGCAGCAAACTCGCGCGATGCAAAGTTCACCAAGGCAACTTGGTCACTCTGCATCCCAGAAATCTTCATTCCTGCGGATGCGAGCAAGTCCGTGCGTGACATCACAGCGGACTTCTTTGCGGCACAAACGAATCCTGGACGACCATGTGCTGAGTCCGGCTCCTGTTTGCCAATCCAGATCACATAGTCGAGTGACTCCGGAGGCATCGGAATCCGAGCATGTGCTTCTTGCTTCATGAGATCGTCCGCCACCTTATCCTTCACAGGTGGCAGACGAACGAAACGCGCAATGGTGTCACCAGCGGGCAGGTTGACCCAATACGGCGCCTCATGGTTCGTGGATGCCTCGAGAAACTTTGTCACCGCAGCACGGATCACCTCGGGCGCCGCAATATCGCAACCCATGCGCGACGTTGGTGCTTCGAAATCATCGCTGTACGATTCAAGGATCGTTAATTCTTCTTTGTCCCATTGCACCAGCACCGCACGAATACCGGAGGTGCCGATGTCGACGCCCCAACTGAGTTTCGGCTTCTTGTTCTGAAGTAACGTGAAGCGAGCCTTCTTGATGGCGAAGCCTTCATCGACGATCCCTAGCCCGACACCCTGTAACGCCAACCCTATCGCAACATGGAAGCGGCCCGGTTGACGCCGCATGTTCTCGTCATTGGCGACGGGAACGGTCGCAGGATAGCCAAGATATCCGAGCTTGCCGCCTATCCAACTCTTACACTCGCCACGCCAAGCGTTGTACGGATTACGCGGGTCCGCGAGCGGTTGCTTCATCTTTTGGAGAAGCTCCTTCGTGTTTCGCTTGGCCCCTTCATTTTGAGGCGACTCCTTCTCGAAACGCACGGCGAGTCGACCGAGTGTCGAAGTCGCAAACGGCTCCGAGTCAAATTGCCGTTCAAGCCATTCCACGTTCTCGATCAACTGGCGAGCGGATTCGTAACGCTCGTCTCGCATTTGTGCGGGTACCGCAGCAAGCTTACTCGCTGCACCCGTATAGTCCTGGGTATCAAAACGCCGTTGCGAACTTGAAAGTAACTTCTCCGTCACTTTGCGTCCGAGTTTGCGATAGGTCTCGTTGTTGGGAACGAGCCCCAAAAGAACTTCGATCGTCCCAGCAACGCTGTCATAATTTTTGTCAGCTAACTGTGACTGCAGCTTGGCTTCGAGTTCGTTCACCTGGGCTAAAAATGCTGAACAACTCTCGAGCATCGTCCGCACGTCCGGAGTCCGCATCGCTTCTGGAACTCGCGACAGCAAATCAATAACAACCGACTTCTCATCAGCCTTGAACGCCACTTCAGCCTGAGCAATCAACGCATCGACCGCCTCAGTCCGTTGCTTCTTGAGTTTTTCGATTTTCTCCAGGGCCGCTGATGCTTGCTGGCTCCATTCCGCGTAGCGATAATCCTTGTCGCCTGCCACACGGCTCAACAACCCGATCGCCTGATCAAATTCTGATTTTTTGGCGGCCTCCACGGATGAGACAAGCCAAATCTGGTATTGGTCCTTTTGGCGGTCACGTTTTTCTTGCAGGTTGGTTCCACAACCGCCACAGAACTTTTGTTCCAATCGAGCCGGTTGGCTGCAACTTCCACAGGGTTCAAACAACGCTTGACCGCAACCCGCACAGAACTGAGCCGCTTCGCTGTTGCCGTGGCTACAAGCACCGCACACAAATCCACTTCGAACGGTTGGGGCCGGATTGGTCGTCATGTTTGAAATTTGCTGAGTCCTCGAAATGGGCTAACGAACACTGAAGCTGGTTCGCACCGCTTCAAGAGTTAACCTACCAAGAACAAACACGCTCGCAATTCTTAATTATTGGCTGAGGCCGTCGAGCGGCGTGAATGAACATGAAAGAAACGCAATCTTCATCCATACTTCACATGACGACCGCACGACGCCTGATCTTAGTCACAAGAAACATGGCAAACAAAAAATGCCAGTGAGAACCTCACTGGCATTTCATTCGGTCGACGAGCGAGACTGGACTTACTTGAGGATCATGTCGTCCACCGTCTTGCCGCCTGGGATCATCGGCAACACGTGTTCTTGGTACGGCACTTCGACGTCGAGCAAGAACGGTCCTTTGTACTCGATCATCTCGGTGAGGGCGCTCTTCAGATCGCATTTTCTCTTCACCGTCGCGGCTCCGCATCCATAGCCTTTGGCGATCGCAACGAAATCGGGATATCGCTTGCTCGCATAGGCGAAACGATCCACGTCACTCTTGCCCTTGGCTTCTTCGTGTTCGATCGGGCCAAGATACGTATGAGCGCGATTGCGGTCCATGAATCGATCTTCCCACTGCACCACCATCCCAAGGTGTTGGTTATTGAGCAGCAAGACTTTAACTGGCAGCTCTTCACAGAAGCACGTGGCAAGTTCTTGGATGTTCATCTGGAAACTGCCGTCGCCATCGATGTCCACAACGAGCGAGTTCGGGTGCGCCGCTTGCACGCCCATCGCTGATGGAAGACCAAAACCCATCGTCCCCAAGCCGCTGCTGCTGTGCCACATTCTTGGACGGTTGAACTTATAAAACTGCGCAGCCCACATTTGGTGTTGGCCGACGCCAACGGTGATGTACGTGTCCATGTCCGCCGTCATGTCGCTGAGCGTGCGAATCGCATGTTGCTGGGTGATGCCGTCGAACGACTCATCGTAAGCAAATGGAAACTTCGCCTTCAAATCCAAACACTGTTTCTTCCACTCGTCGATTTCTGGAGCTTCCACGATCTTGTTGAGTTCTTGGAGAACTTGCTTCACATCGCCGCGAACTGGGATATGTGCAATTTTGATCTTGTTGATTTCGGAAGCATCGATATCGACGTGGATGATCTTGGCACCCTTGGCGAACGATTCGACGTGACCGGTAACACGGTCGTCGAAACGTACACCCAGTGCAATCAGCAAATCGCAATCGCGAACGGCATAATTTGCATAGGCCGAGCCGTGCATGCCAAGCATATCAAGCGACTGAGGAGCGTTGCCTGGGAACGTACCCAAACCCATCACCGTCGTCGTCACTGGAATACCCGTAATCCGGGCAAGCTCTCGCAGCTCTTCGCTTGCATCGGAAATGATGATGCCACCACCCGCGTAGATCACTGGGCGACGCGCACGTTTGATTGCAGCTGCCACCTGGCGAATTTTTTCGCTCACGACGACGGGCGGTGTTGGGTCGTAGCCTGGGAGGTCCATCTCGACTTCTTCTGGCACTTCGAGTGTCGCCAGTTGAACGTCTTTCGGCATATCAATAAGAACTGGCCCCGGACGTCCCGTCGCAGCAATATGGAACGCCTCTTTCATCACGCGAGGTAGATCCGCGATGTCCGTGACGAGGTAGTGGTGCTTCGTGATTCCGCGGCAAACTTCCACCATCGGAGTTTCTTGAAAGGCATCACTTCCAATCGCGGCTGTCGGCACTTGGCCGGTGATGCAAACCAACGGGATGCTGTCGAGCTTGGCGTCAGCAATGGCGGTAACGAGGTTCGTGGCACCGGGGCCGCTGGTTGCCATCACCACGCCGACCTTGCCGGTGCTGCGCGCATAACCTTGGGCCGCGAATGCACCGCCCTGCTCGTGGCGAGGCAAAATCGTTCGAATCGAGTCGCTATATCGGGTCAGCGCCTGGTGCATCGGCATGCTGCACCCACCCGGATAAGCGAACAAGACATCGACGCCATGATCCACCAACGACTTGACCAATATGTCAGCCCCGGTCATCAAACGTGTCTTTTTAGCGGCGTCTGCAGTACTCATAGAATGCTTAAATGTTGCTGGAGCAAGTGAAATGGGGAACGTCAGTCCAGGCTGACCGTGAGTTCAGAGGTGCCCGTAACAAAAAACTGACGTTTACGTCGCAAGCCGAAATCCCGAACCTACCCGCTAACGTAAATTCGTGCCGAAACTTAGGCAATGGTTAAAACGGTTCTTCGCGATGACAACCTGGCTCTACCTATTGACTGTGGCGATTGGGGGGGCGTTCGGCTCTGTCGCCCGCTATCTCATTAAGGCGGTCGCAAATTCCTTTCCAACCAGATCAGTGGCTCTTGAGACGACCGTGGCGAATGTTCTGGGGTGCACAGCGATCGGTGCCTGGGGTAAATACTGGTTTTTTCCCGAAACAGCTCCCCACCAATGGGTGCCGGCAAATCGAGTTGGCTTTTTCTGCTCGCTGACAACTTTTTCGACATTTGTGTCGGACTCAATCGGTTTGGCGACTTCGGACAGGCTCGCTGGAGCCACTGGCTACATGCTCGCCAATCTCGTGATCGGGTTTGCGGCGTTACTTTTGGCGGCGTCTTTGGTAAGTGCAGGGATGAGATGATGAGAACCAGTGCGAGCAGGCGGCAGGCCCCCAAGGTTTCTGGCGAACGGAGTGGGCGAAGCACGGCAATGTTTATGGCCATGCTTTTTTTCCACACCCTGGGTATGAGCTTCTCAACCGACGCGGCCAACGATGTGCGGCCAAGCTACTCCGCCGCCAAAGCGCTTCGCGAAGACTCAACATTGCGCGCGGTCGCGTTTCGCGATGCGAGCTTCGGTGTGGCCGTGGGAGATCGCGGAACAATTTTGAAAACCGAGAACGGCGGGCTGACATGGTCACACACCGAGAGTCACGTCGATTGCGAGCTCAGCGATGTTGTCTGGGTGAACAAGCTACGTGTGGTCGCCGTCGGCGGCGGTTACGATACGATCACTCGACTCAGCCGCGGTGCGGTTGTGGTGAGCGACGACGCTGGCAAAACATGGCGACGAGTTACGGACCAAGAGCTCTCGCGAATGCATCGCGTTTCCTTCGACTCCGATCGCCGACTCACGATCGCGGCTGGCGATTGGTCGTCAGTATCGATGTCCGTGCATCATACGAGCCGAGACGGCGGTTCGACTTGGAACGTCGACGACGAGCTATTTGACACGGCAACAGAAATTCGTGAGCCCTCACCGACTGAGCTACGCCAATGGGTCGCATCGATTAACGCTTCCGCACCCGTCCGTGGTGCTTGTCATCCGAGCGAGCAACTCTATTGGGCTGTGGGCGATCACGGATGCATCTACCATAGTCATGATGGTGGAAATCGCTGGACAACGCAACGCGGCGAAGGTCGACGAACGGCGGTGCTGGTCGTCGCAAGTAACGCGGAGTCACTCCCCTGGTCACTTGTTGGCAACGAGTGTCTCGAGTTAGGAAATCGCGTTTCAGTCCTGCTTCTTGATCCTCGCTCCCTTGCAAGAGCCAACGCAACCGAACCACGTGGGATCGATCTGGCACGTCAAGCCGCGATCTCTCTAGGCGCCTCCGGTGTCGACGTTTCGCTGCCGAGCGAAGCATCGCAAATCATTGCAGCTCATCGACCTAGCGTACTGGTCATGGATAATTCACTTTCACCATCCGTTCGCGAGGCACTCAGCCAATCAGCAATTGAGTTGGCTGTCCAACGGATCGCCGTTGTCTCCCAAGACGGCGGCGGTGGCGAAACACGATTGCACCGCAGTGCCATGCTACCTCACTCAGGCGTCTTGGCCGGTGACTTTAGCCAAGATGCGTTGAACCTCGTTGTACCTGGCGTGACGGCTTCAGGATCGTTGTCCTTGCGGCGCACTTATGATGCGGTGGGTGCGTCATTGCGAGGCGAGTCGGTGACTTCCGGAATGGCATTGCCGCGATCCAACCGGCTTGAGGGCGAGCGACCGCAAGCAACTCGACGTCAATTACAAATCATTCAAGCTCGATTGAGCGAGCCCAAAAGAATCGAACAAGTCATCTCGACTGGTGCCAACGAAACAAATCTAGCGAGCGGCATCAATAGCTTGATCGATCAATCTTCAAGCGATGACCGATTGCGAGTCGCCTTTGATGTCTATTGTAACGCCGTAAGAACTGGCAATTCAGCACTTCAGCGAGTGATCCTAAAGGCCATCGCAAGTCACGATGAATTCGGTTCTGCGGCAGCGCTAGCTCAATTGCGTTTCGATGCCATGGAGTCCAGCCAAGAATGGAAAAAGCTTGAACAGAACAGCTTTGCATCCCCAGGCTTGGTTGCTGTCGACTCCAATCGTGATTCGTTATTCAACGTTGCGGCGACTCCTGAAACGGTTGCCATCTCGCCGTTCCAATCGCAAGGAGTGCAACTAGCCGAGATGCCGTTTGACTCCAGTCGTGTGGTCACCGCGTCGGCAACATCGCCGATCGTCGTACCCGATACGACACCCGAGATCGCAACGCCGATCGCAACGACATCGATTCGCGACTTGCATTTGCCGCAAGGCCGAGTTGCGAATACGAAGCAAGTTGCCAGAGTCGACTTGAATTGGGAATTCCACCCCATGGTGCTGATCGCTCGAGACACCTTCCGTCGACAAAGTTCTGTCGACCAATTGCAAAGCGTCGTTGAAATCAACGGAAATCTGGAACGTCTCTCACAGTCAAATCTGGCGACACAATGGAGCCGACTTGCTAAGCCAAACATCCCAACCGACAGTCTCGTTGCGCGACTAACGACCATTCCACCGCGTCTGGACGGGGCACTGACGGACGACTGCTGGAACAGCCCAGGCGTGGCCGTCAATCAAGTCGAATTGCGTTTGGCGTATGATCGTCAATTTCTTTACGTCGCTGTGCAGGCACCAAGCGAGCAATTGCGTCACGTGACGCTGCCAGTGGGTACAACCATATCCATTCGCGACAATGATTTGACGCCTGTCGATCGTTTGGCGATCTCGCTCGATGTGGACCGGGATCTGATGACTGCGTTTCGCCTTGAAACAACAGTGAATCAACACACTAGCGACACCGTTGACGGGCAAAAGCAGTGGCAACCGACGTGGTACGTGGCGACATCGAACCCCCAGAACACTACCAACAACGCACCCACCGTCGTTTTCGAAACGGCAATCTTGCTCAGCGATTTGGTGGCATCACCTTTGACCCCAGGCGAATCGTGGCTTTGCGAGGTAAAGTGCCTATCCGCGGGTGCGACGTCGACCTTCGGAACCATGAGTGATCCGAGCGGTTGGATCCGCTTTGTGTTCGAATAGACGCCCAATCTGATTATCGCCCGAACTGATTATCGCCCGAACTCTACAAGACTCGATGTCATTGAATCCCTCGAACGATACCGAATCCTCTTCAGAGAGCGAATCACGCAACACAGGCTCAAAACTTCACGCTGGTTATTCGCTCGAAGCCGGTGTGTTAGCTCGCGCACGTAGTTGGATCGACATATTCGGCTGGATTCGCCTTGGACGGGTACTGCGAGTCGCTGGGTCGCCGATTCTTTTTCTCATGGTGGCTGTCACGACCGGTTTGTGGCTGACTGGTTTGAACCTGCTGCTTGGCACACGCTACGGAATTGAAACATCGTCGCTGGCGTTGAGCCTTGATGAGGCAACGATCATGTCGACGCTTGTCAGAGATTCGCTCGCCGTCACAGAAATATTTCGTGCAATGTTTCTTCCCGAAGTCTTCAACCAGGAATCACCGAACGGCACATTGAGTTTGATGGCAAGGTCGCTATGGTCGATCCTCGTTTGGGCACCCTGCTCGATGGTGCTGCTTCGACAAGGAGCGATTTTAACAGCAGGTCGCCCGATGCAACCGATCGGTGATGTGTCCAGGTGGGTGCTTCGGCGGTTACGCAACTCCTATTTGGCTGCGATCATTCCGAGCGTCTGTGTGTTATCTCTATTTTGGATTGTGCCAATCATCTATTGGCTTTCGTCGATCATTGACCTGAATGCACTGGATTGGTTGCTCAGTGCAGTTCTCGTTGGGCTCGCCATTCCCATGGGCATGTTGGCGTTTGGTTCGCTCGTTGCCATACCACTGAGTTGGGCGGCGGTGATCAACGAACGCGATCCCGATACGTTGGACTCGTTGAGCCGCGGCTACGAGTATTTGTATCGACGTCCGCTTCGATTATTAAGCTACGCAACCGTATCCATCTTGATTTTGTTCGTGATCAACTTGCTTGTCACATGGGTCATTGGTTACGGAGCGAGAATGGTTGCTTATCCCGTGGATGCAAATTCCAGCGTCAGTAGCCTTGCCAATACAACGCTATTGCTTCTTGGTTTTGCCCCCGTGGTGGTCACATATACGGTAAGCTGGTCATTGATCGGCGGGATCTATTTGCTTCTGCGCCAAGACGCTGGCGGCCAAGAAGTCGAAGACCTGTGGATCGAACGTTCACAACCCAGTGCCGCTTTACCCGAGCTGAAACCATGACCGACGAGGAACTCGCAGGCGACGAAACACTTGTGACCGTGGCTTCACGACCGTCGGAAGTGGAAGCCGCGATTCTGGTCAACGTATTGCACGACGCGGGAATCAAAGCTGTGGCCTTGGGCGGATTTACCGCGGGCTTCCGCGCCGAAGCACCAGGCTGGGTGCGCGTGCAAACGTTCGCATCCGATGCCGAGGCCGCTCGCGAGATCATTGCGGAGCTCAAGCCGCTTTCGCCAGATGAACTAACCGAATTCGATGACGACTTGAATGAAGAATTGAGCTGAGATAAAGCTACTTTGGCCTAGTTGGACCACCCCGGGACTAGGTTGCACCAATTGAATAAAAGAGTTCCTTGTCGATGAAAATCTTATCGCCAACCGCACCGGCCATCTCATGCATTGCGCTGCTCACGTTCGCTTGGACTGGGCATGCCCAAGAATCCAAGATGTCTGTGGATATTCGTCGTTCGCCGACCGTTATCGCGATCGAGAAGGCTCAACCAGCAGTGGCTGCGGTCTATGCCTATGATGACAACGGCGGTGGCTCTGGAAGCGGTGCGGTGATCGATCCTCGCGGATACCTCCTAACGGCCAAGCATGTTGTAAAGCAACAGCACATCGTATTGCTTGGCGGTCGACCACCCCTGCGTGCTTCGGTCGTGGGAACGATGCCTGAGTACGACGTGGCGATATTGCGACTGGGTGAGCAAGCGTTCAATCGTCCAGCATCTCCGACCTTTCCTCGCGCCGCGTTACCGCCCGACTTCATTCAACTCGGGATCGATCGCGACGTCCGGATGGGTGAAACCATTTTGAATATCGGCAGCCCCGGCGGCCGCGGAATTGTTGCCACGCAAGGGATTGTTTCTGCCGTCGCGTTTACAGGCGTCAACCCGCTCTCGCTTGCGACACAATCAGCCACTGCGTTTGACGAACTTTTGCAGTTCGACGCATCAAGCAATCCGGGGAACTCTGGCGGGCCAGTGGTCAACTTGCTCGGTCAACAGATCGGGATGGCCGTCAGTGGTATCAACTCCGAAGAAGGCATTCACTTCGCCCTTCCTCTCAAAACGCTTCGACATTCGATTCCAGCAATCCTCAATAGCGAATTCCGAAATCGATATACCAGTGGCATTTCGGTTGATCCTCAGCTGGCTTCTGTCGTGGTGACTGGGGTTGCCGAAGACTCGCCCGCCGCGGAGGCCGACATTCGCGTTGGCGATCAAATCGTTTCCATCGATGGCCGCGCACTGCGCGACCCAGTTGATTGGGAGTTCACCCGTTTCGAATGGCGCGCCGACGACCACTTCACGCTGGGGCTACAGCGCGGCACTCAAACCCTCAGCGCATCACTCACATTGGCCAAACGATTCGGACAAATCGGCGTGGACGTTGCAGCCACCGAACCTGGGTTGTTGTGTCGTTTCGCTTTGTACGATCCGCGGTTACCGCATCCGCTAGACGATGACCAATTTCCCGCAGGACCACCAACCATCATCGCAACGGTCCAACCCAAGCCAAAGTCGCTAACCAGTGACGATCACTATGAGCTCGTCATCGAGGGACTGATAAATATAGACAAAGCTGGCGTCTATCGCCTTGGTCTTCGCTCGGATGACGGATCCAGGCTCTATGTGCATCATCAACGAGTCATTGACAACAGCGGCAACCATGCTGCGATCACCCGCACGGGCTGGGTCGATCTGCAAGCCGGAATGCATCCGATACGAATCGAGTTTTATGAAGACGAAGGCCAGCAAACACTCGACTTCCTTATCGCCAAAGATGATGCCGAACTCGAGCCAGTCGTTGCTGAACAGCTGTTTCATCAAGTGGACACTCCAGCACAAGCACCAGCTTCACCAGAGACCGAATGAATCCGGCTTGAACTAACTGGGGCGTACCGTTCGCCTTTGCCCCGTTTGCCCGTACCCCGTTTGCCCGTACCCCGTTCGCCCTTGGCACAACGAGATGGCAAAAGCCTTGCGTCCCGAGTGTTGTATCCGCGATACTGGGGCAAGCGATCTTGTCCCGCCCCACCGCTTCCAATGGGATGATAGCCAATCGCTTGATTCACTTCACGCATTTCGAGGTCGTTGTGACTTCGCATCCACTGGGCTTAAACGATGTTTCAAAATCGACGACTGAGACATGAATCGCTCGAAAGTCGACGTCTTCTCGCTGCTTCGTGTGACGCAGCTGCCCCAGACATGTTTGTGGATCCGGACATGTTTGCGGAGATCGCGAGCCCGCCTGAATGGAATGCTAAGTCAGCCGAAGGCGAGTTTGTCCAGTCACCTCGCGACATCCGGAACACCGCTCTGCCGGTCACGGGATATTCGATCTTCCCCGATGCAGCCGATCTGATCCAAGAGCACGGCAACCGACTGTTTGTTGTGGACCAAAGTCCCTTTTCATTAGGATGGTCGAAGCTCGTCATCTTTGAGCGGGCAGACGACGGCGCGTTAACCGAGACCAGAAGCGTCGACGTTTCGTCTCCAGTCGACCAAATGTTTGTTCTGGATGATCAAGTCGTGCTGGTTGCCAACAGCTTTCATTGGCCAATACCCGCGCTCCCTTCCGCTGGCGCCACCTCCAACAGCGATGTCGCATTGAGCCTCGGTCCATCGCTAGGCAATCCGAAAGTCAGCGTCATGACCGTGAATACTGGCTCGGACACCAGTATCGTGACTCAAGAGCTGGACGGCCGAATTAACTCGATTGTTCTCAAGGGTGATACGCTCGTCGTCACTGGCAACCAAGGCTTCGATGCCATGATTGCGATCTACCCACCTCCAGCAATCGAAAATTTCGTTAAGACGTATCGCGTTTCGCACGAGGGTTTACAGCAGATCGCCTCGGTGACATCACCCAACATCGGCATCACGCAGGTCAGCGGAACGCACTTGTATTCAGCATTCACAGTTCATCCCGAGATCGAGTATTTCGCGCCAAGTGATGTGCGCCAGAATTCCTCCGATGCGATGGGTGCCACGGATTCGATTCGCCAATCGGACAGTTCGTATCACCGTCCCACAGCGTTCATCTCGCGATATCGCCTGGGAGAAGATGCGATCACCGAAATCGCCAAGTTGGAAGCTGGAAGTGGGTACATTTACGGTTTGAAGGTTGCTGAGGATGGCCAGACTGGCGTTGCTTTGCGCCACGAATACCTCGGAAATGGCCCTTTGCTTGCGATCGATTTACTCAACTTTTCCAATGGCTCGATCAGCCTCTTTGAATCGGTGCGATTCGAGAACTTCGTCGGCGACGTCATCGCACAATCCCCCGACTACGTTGTGCTACGAAGTCTCGGCGATAGCTCGCTAATCGTCGTCAACACGAACCAGTCGCTTGACCTTTCGACTGAGAACCGTGTGCGTCGCATTGAAATTTCAAACCAACATCGACTGCAATACGAGTCATTACAGATCAATGACGGACGACTCGTCATTCGAGCCGAGCGAGACGACTCGTCGGAGTTGCCGGTGACCGCATCGGTGAGCGACGAAGCCGTAGCCGGACAAGCTCAACGCGTGGCTCCAGGATCCTCGGTGCTGCTGGCCGTATCCATTCCGGATGCGAGGATTATCGCTGAGACGACGCTCGACGAAACGGTGTTACCACACGTTTCGATCCGACTAATGATGATCGACTCGGTTACGTCACGATTCGGTTTTGTTTCATCGAATGATCGAATTCCCCTAGTCTCAGAACAATTGACGTTTGGTCGACTGAGCGATTCCGGAGAATTTGTGCGTGACGGCGTGATCCCTGTTGGACGCTGGCTTGAGCTTGATGCCAACGCCGATCGTTTACTGGCAAGAACTTCCGATCAATTGCTTGAATTCGAGTGGATGTCCAATGGCAAACCCGTCGTAACGCCGCTTGGGGCACCCGAACCGCAAATCACCGCAGTGGACGATGCCTACACGCTCCGTGATACCGGCCGCGATCACTTCCTCAACGTGCTTGCTAACGATGTGTTGAACGATGTTTTCTTTCGCCAGTCCACCTGGATTGTTTCACTCGAGGGAGCACCCGACGGCACAGAAATCATCGGCGGACGACAGATACGAATCCCCGCTGCAGCTTTGCGAGACGCTGAGTCCCTTCGCTTTGAGTACACAATCAGCGACGGTGAGAGCCGCTCGACGGGTGGGGTTGAAATCGCCGTTCATTCGATCCCCGAGAGCCGAGTCCGCGAACTGGTACAGTCGGTTCGCCGCAAAGCTGCTGAAGACTTCAACGTGCCGCTTGAAGAGGTTACTATCCTGTCGGTCGAACGTCGACTCGATGAATCGTTGGGGCTGCTGAATGAGGCCAACAATGCATTGAGCACTCAACCTAGATTGAGTTTGCCTTCATTGGGCTTATTGGTAACGGTTGCCGTACCCAACGCGACGGCTCGTTATGGGGCAACGATCGACGGCGAGATCAAGCAGCTCTCTGTGTCACGAGTCGAAAAGTTACTTGAGCTCGGGCTACGCGCTGTGAACGACGCTGGTGAATCCTTAGAACGACTTGTACAAGGCCAATCGTTCTGGCTTGAGTTCAACGCTCGCGATTTGCGGCCCGGAGGTCGTGGAGTTTACGCCGCGTTCTTCGATCTCGTGGTGCCACCCGAGTTCCTCGAAATTACTGGACCGGTGGAATTCGCCTCCGGTTACAGCAGTGTACGGACGGGTTCGTTTAGCGGGGTGGAGATCGACGATTTAGGCGCGGTCAGCAGCAGCATTTCTTCACCTGGAAACGATATTCAACCATTACTTCGAATTGGTGTCCGAGCCGTTGGCGCCGGGCGAATCACTTTGCAACCGGAATCGGCCGATGGCATTGGAACAGCGTCGCTACTGCATGGACTCTCATCGGAAGTGCCGGCTGAGCAAGCTCGCTATCGACCTTTGACGCTTTCAATTACACCGTCCGCAGAAACCGACCCCTTGGACGTTGACGGTAGTGGCAGCGTAACCGCGGGTGACGCATTGGCAATCATTCATTTTCTGAATCAATTTGGTAACGTTGCCATCAGTGAGCTTGCAGCAACGGTCCGTGGCAACGCGACAGAACGCAACGCCGCAATGGAAATCGACCTCGCGCAAATGCGGCGACTGGATACCAGCCGTGACGACGTCATCACAGCCATGGACGCACTCATGATCGTCAATGACCTGCACCGTCAATCATTTGCGGTGCCTGGCAAGGACCAGGTTGGTGAATCGGAAAAACCTGTCGGCGTGATGCTCGACATGCTGATCGATGACGGCAATAGCGATGACGATGTTGACGAACGAAACTAAACAACCGAACTCGCGAATGTGTCACGAGTTCGGCGGTCCCCGACGCAATAACCAGCCAAGAAACATCAGCGTTAACTCAAAAATCGTCACCTCTGGTGTTGTGATCGCGAGCAAGAATCTGGTGATCCGATAGATCGCCGAGATCCGTTGAATCGCTATTTGGGTCTCACGCCAGAGGTCAAGGATTTTTTTGGCTCAGTCCCTCCAGCCATACGAGCCAACGATTCCATCATCGCTTCATGTCGTTGGGCTGCCGCCCTTTCGTGCTTTTCACGTTGGGCCAAATCACGACGCAATAATTCTTCCTCTTTCGCTCTCGCAAAGTAGCCACGAGCGAGAATCACTGCACCGACCACGAAGCTGCCGATGAACACAAGGCCGCCTTGGGTATAGATCGCATTCTCAAGACGGCCTTCCCACGATTCTTCCGTTGGCCAATGTGTCATGATCTCGCGCATGACCAAATGTCCGTGCGAAACAATCGTGGTGATCGCCATTGTGATGGCGCACCATGCCGTCGTCATCAATCGTTGCTTTGGTCCCATCTACTTACCCTCCTCCGGAAATGAGACAGCCCATACGAAAAGAAGTTCACAGAATCAATCCACTCTTTTTCATGTGCTCCGAAAGCAACAAATCTCACGGAAGGTTGTTTTGAGTAGGATGATCGCCATTCTTCCCAACGAGCTCGTTCTTGCCCATCGGATTCCAGAACCCCAAATGACGTCACGTTTTCTGATAGCAATACAACTCTTCGGGCTGTGCGTAGCTGTTAGCGTGAATGCGGAAATTGCGATCCCGGCTGTAACTGCCTATTCCGCTCCCGATCCCCAGGCGTTGACGTTTTCGCCGGAGAACGCAATTGCTCACTGGAAGGATTCGTCAACCAAGATTCAATGGCATGGCAACCTTCAACGAACGGGAAAGCTTGCGATCAAGGTTACGTTACGGCTGCCAAAAGACACTTCGATGCAATACAAAATGACCGTCGCCTATCAGACAATAACGGCTAGCGCGCTCGGAGCAGGCGACGAAGATGTGACGACTGACGTTGGTGAAGTGGACATCACGCAAGCCGGGTATCATACGTTCTCGCTTGAAGCGACAGGCGACCGCCGTGGAGACCAAGGCAATGTACGCGCCTTGATGCTCGATGGCGAACCAACGATCGAATCCCATTTCAACAATCGTGATGAAGAGTCTTCTAGGCGGCTCGATCCACGATCTCAATGCCTTCACTCATCGGAACCTGCCATTCAGCTCCGCAGTGTTCGCACGTTGCTGCGTCAATGCGGCGGGCTTTGCTGCAAGCCGAACACAGCTCGCGACGTGGGCGATCATACGTCGCAATCATTGCCAACGGCGCCGCTAACCCCAACGCGAGAACTGAGGTGACCCAACCCATTGTCGTGCGTCGATTCAATTCATACTTCCACGCAATGACCAAAGTGAGCAAGACCGCGACCAAACAAGCGACCGCAAAAACGCTAAACAAGACAGTTGTTTGGAAATCGTTCAGCCAGACGCCTTGCAACCAATAGCCGGCTGAAAACCCGCTATTTGAGTCAACGAGGTTCCACGCCCGCATTGCGGCTAGCATCGCAGCAGGTATCAAGCCGCAGAGAGCGGTTTTAAGATTGAAATGATAATAACCGCGTGGAATTTCAGTCCCAGACGCCAGTGAAAACTCAATCAACTCCGCTGGCTTGTCTGAGGACAATTGACAAAAACGCCTAGACCATTCATCTTCAAGGACTGCGATACCAGTATCCGTGGTGGCGACTCCAAAGTGCCTGCGATTGAGCAGCGAATCTGGAACTTGGACGGACTGGACGATTTCTGCAACCAAGCCGTGGACGGCCAAGCTTTGAAGTTTTTCGAACCTGACTCCTTCCGGCGGCGCTTCAAACCAGTCCTCACTTCCCGATGCATTCAGGAATCGATATTCGCTCAAAGTACCTTGCGACAGAATGAACATACGTGGTGTGCTACCGTCTTTGGGATCCGTGACAATCTGACCATCGATCGGACCTTCGATCAACGTCCGTATCGAACCAGAATCGTCATCGACAAGATAAACACCATTGCTGTCAATCAACGGTATAGGGTATCCAGCTTCTCGAAAACTTCTAAATCCGTCGATCGGACGGCGAGTGAAGGGCTTGCCAGCAAGTTCTCCACCTTTGTACACACCGTCCGCAGCAATGGTCTGCACCCAGCGCACTTTTGGCTTCGCTTGGTACCCCAACAGGTAACCGCGGTCGTCATAGAAGTATTGAAGTTGCGATCGTTCAAATTCTGTCGCAGCGTTTATGAAGCCGTAATTGGGATAGACATTGAGTTCCGACGTGAACATGTAATTAAACCCATACTCAGTAAATTCCTTCTCGCCTGAGATGGGAGTCGTCGGATCGATGACGGGCGAACCGTCGATTGGAGCCCCTCCAAGCACCCGTCGTTTTTGCTTGTGAGTCTTCTCGTCTTCATAGAATTGAAGCATCAATAGCCACGGTTTTCGTGTTTTTGTCTCGATTTCAAACTGATTGTAGACCTGGTCCGGGCTTGGCTCTGTCTCACCGACAATGCCCCAAACCAAGTGAACGCCGAACGTAACGATGATCACGCTACAAACACTTAGATAACCCACTTGCAGCCATCGATGGGTTCGTTCTCCGTGACCATGCCAAAAACTAAGTGCCGTCAATGAAAGCCAGCTCACGACAGCGATGGCGATGAATCCGACCACGAACGACATCTTCATTGCGTAATGGTCTGACGCCAGCGAAAACACGCCTGTGATGGAAACGGCAAACACCATGGGGAACCAACGTGTTCCCCACCACGAAGCCGACCGAGTCATCATCATCAGTGTCGCTGGGTATAGAGAGAACGCCAGCAATGAACATGCAAGTGCTGGCAACACTTCGATCGGTCGCATCGGATACTTTTCCAAACCATGCATCTCGATCCAACACGCGAATAACACCAGCGGCAGAACAATCGCAGTGAGATAAACGACCATCGCGGCAATCATCTTGGACCAGAACACTTGTTGCTCGGTCACGCAGCGATGTTGCAGGTAACCGCCCGCAGCGGCCTGAGTATCCCGAAAGGTTTGCAGCACTCCGAGTGAGAACGCCATCAGCGGCCCGAGCAACGCCAAACCGAGCGTCAATCGCGAGGACAATCCGGCTTCAACATATTGCCGGCTTGGCAGCGACATCAGGCATGCAAACGTAACGATGACCCAACCGAGCGGTAGCCAACGCCCGTTCTCTCGCAGTTCTTTCCAAATCAGTGCCTTCATGATGCAGCTCCCGAATAGAACGAATGACCGACTCGCGATCGTGATAAGTAGGCAAGCACGGCGTCTTCAAACGTGACATCAACACGCTCCACCGATGCCGCGTTCAAGTGATCGATGGCGGTTTCCGTCTCCGCGCCAGCGTCCGCCACCGTGACATGCCATCGACTGCCAATCGGGCGACAATGAACCATGCCGGGAATCGTGTGATGGATTGTCGGATCTTCGGCGGAATCAACGATCCATGCCGTGACGCGGCTGCGGAAATCGTCGAGCGTACTGTCAACGAGCATGCGTCCGTCGACCATCAGCGCCACACGGTCAGCGACTCGCTCGACATCGTCCAGTAAATGGCTGCTGAGCAATACCGTTCGCTCCCCCGACTCGCAAAACTCGATGATTGTTTCGTTCAGTGCGCGACGACTGACTGGATCCAGCCCAAGCGCTGGGTCATCGAGAATGAGTAGCTCGGGATCGCCAGCGAGCGTGGATGCAAGCGAGACACCTGCGCGTTGGCCTCGACTCAGCCACGACACTTTCGCTTCGCAATCGATCCCGAATCGCCGAACAGATTGCTCAAAAAATGTGACGTCCCACTTCGGATGCGTCTCGCGACCGAATCGCTCACAATCACGAACCCGCATCCACGGATAGAGAAAGTGGCCTTCGACAGTGTGGCCAATTCTCGCGCGTGTCTCGGGCGACAACGTGCGGCTGTCATGGCCGAGCACTTGACACGTACCACGCGTCGGCTCAAGAAATCCCATTAACATGCGAATCGTTGTCGTTTTCCCAGCCCCGTTCAGTCCCAACAGCCCCACGACGCTACCACGAGGGACTGTGAAGTTCAGCTCACGAACGACACTGCGGCGCCCGAAATAGCGAGTGAGCCGCTCTGTGCGAATAACATGCGTGTCAGACATCAATTCTCACATCAAGTCTTCGAGTTTGGATCGCATCCGAGCTAGAATTTCTTCGCTGGTAAAATCCAGCGTGACCGCGGCGCCCACCGCAGTCTCCAAGGCGTCATCGAGTCGACGTAGCCGCTCGGCTTTTGAAAAGACGTTGCGTCGTTTGGCGACAAACGCGCCGCGACCCGGTTGAGTCTCCAAAACGCCGTCGCGAATCAGCTCGGCATACGCTTTCGCTACCGTGTTCGGATTCACGACAAGCTCTTTGGCGAGCGCACGAACGCTCGGCATCGCGTCACCAATCTCTAGCTCCCCCGAAACGACCGCGCGACGGACCTGGTCAGCAATCTGACGGTAGATCGCAGCACTACTGCCGGGGATCACTCGTATTTGCATGGATACCTTCCGAAGCGGGGGCCGCACTACTGTACTGCATGCCATAGTACAGCGGTGCAGTGGCTGTGTCAAGTGTCGTGAAACTTCGGCACCTTGCTAGACTTTGACGCAGGGCGAGCTTTTTATGAATGGACACGCGGATTAGGCACGATGAACGCCATAGGAATCCCGCCCCAGTCAGCACCCACCAGCAACCGGTGAACTTGATGACCAACGATTCGCAATCCAACCGAGACTGCGCAAGCAACGACGATTACCTGACGCCCGAAGAATTGATCACGCAAATGAGTTCCGACGAACTGCAAGAGTTGCTCAGCGAGATTGGATTCGAAGCGTCGGAGTCGATGGCCCGATGCATCCAGAGCCTTGTGAAACAATTGGGCAGCCTTGAAGCCGCGATCAACGCACTTTCCCAGGACAATTTGAAGCAGCGGGCCGCCTAGGGTTTACTCACAGGGGGCATCGCTGGCGCAATCCATTCGCCGCCACACTCGTTCAGTAACGCGAAGCGCTAGGCCCGCAACAGCAAGCGATCCCAGTGTGCTGGATAACAAGAAAGTTGGCGTGAGGATGACGCTTGGTGCATAACGTCGACAGACGACTGCCCAAGCAACGAGCAATCCGAGCAATCCCAAGAGCGAAATTGCTTTGCCCAGAAACACAACCTTGGTTCGAATAACCATCGCAATGCCCTGGGCTCGCTCATGGTGCGGGAACGCCAAGAAGATCGCGTTTTCAGCCGCAAACACGGTCACGGCAAACGGTGGCAATACGCCGAACCAAAGAAGCGTCTGGCTCCAGCCCGGCTGTACAATGATCGCCGCAATTGCCATCACGATCGTCTGAAACGCGATGGTCAGCATCACGGGCGTCAGCAGTTGCCCAATGACCATCGTACGCGGCTGGATCGGGAACCCAGCAAGCAACGTGAACCGACGCACATCCCGGCGGAAATCCAATCGCAGTGCTGGCGGCGCCAATAGCAGCGTCGAGAGCGTAACCCCACCAATCACAAACAGCCATTGCTCGTTGCCCGTATTGATTAAGAGCGGTGACAGCGAAAGTAGTGACGGAATCACGAGACTGACCAAGACCACAACCGCGTGCTCTCGCAGCGTTTGAAATTGGCGTTGGGCAATTGGCAAAACACACTGATACGAAACCGGTAGTCGAATTTCGAGCCATCGACCGATCTTTGATAGAAGCTGCCAACGGCGATTGGTCGTCGACACCGATTGAGCGGAGACCTTGCCCATCCTCGATTGGCTCATCCAATGACCATCAAGGATCGCAAGCACCATCATCGCAAGTGGTGGCCAAGCGGCGGTAGCCGCAATCTGGATGCAGGTCGCTGCTGAATAATCGACCGTCACGGCGAGCGACGACGCGGCATGCCACGGCACGGCCAACACGTACACCAATGGCGACGAAGCGAGCGAACCAAGTGATTGAAGCGCCGCAAGCATGTAGGTTCCTGTTGGAGATCCACTCGGTGTGGACTCGGACACACCAATCACCGTTGTGACGACAACAGTAAACGCGACGAGCGAAAGCAGGACTCGACATACTTTCAATGTGGAATCGGACAGTAATGCCATGCTGTGATCGACAATACGTCGAACGATTTCAAGCAGCACGATCGCACCAAACATCCCCAGGACAAGCAACTCAATATGCCGCACGTCGTGGAAAAGAATGACGGCCAACATCGCCGTCTTCACGAGGGCTTGGGTAACCGAACCGATCAACTCGTAACTGAGTATGGACGATCGTTGTATCGGTGCTCCGGCGAGCCACAGTCTTGCTGCGTCGGATAGTTCGATGCTCGTATGCTCGTCACCATGTGCGTTGACAGTCCACACGCTGCGCACCAAGTGGTACAGCGCATAGATCACCATGGATCCACTCAGCCAACTTTGCAATTGTGTTGGTTCAATCGGAGTTCGCTGGGACAAGACCGTGAGTCCAACAACGACGTACCCCACGAGGCAGAGCACCGCAAGCGTGGTTGCCAAGGCTCGCTGGGGGGAACGGATTCTCGCAATACTTCGCAGCACTCGCGAACGCACCTGACGAGCGTGCAAGTCCGCTAGGTTGCGATACGTACTCGGTGAATCCCAGCCGATGGCGTTCACGCAAACGCTCCTGGCAAGCTCGGTATCAATTGATTGTCGGCGATCGCTTCAAAGAAGGCTTCTTCAAGAGTTTCGGCGTCGTGATAGCGAGCATGCAATTCGTCTCTCGTGCCGAGAAAGCGAATTCGGCCGTGGTGCATCACCATCACCATGCTGCAAACATCTTGAATCATCGCCAAAAGGTGGCTGCTCAAAACAATCGTTGTGCCCGCTTGGGCTCGCTCGCGAAGCGTATCCAAAAACAGACGAATTCCCTGTGGATCGAGCCCTGTCATCGGTTCGTCGAACAACATCACTTGTGGGTCAACAAGATACGCGAGGCAGATCGCAAGTTTCTGGCGCATTCCGCGTGACAACTCGCGAGCGAGATGGTGTTGTCTCGGTCGCAGTCCGAATTGTTCGAGCAATGCATCGGATGACTTGCGATAGTCGATGACGTTGTAGATGCGTCCGATGAACTCGAAGTGATCATTCACCGACAAGTCATCAAATAGCGGTGGATCATCGGGGACGTAGACAACGTGTCGCTTCAGCTCGACCGCTTGCGTTCTAGGCGAGCAACCCGCGACACGGATTTCGCCTTGGTCGGCTCGCAATAGCCCCGACAAGCATCGCATCGTCGTGGTTTTACCCGCACCGTTGTGGCCAACCAGCCCACAGATCTCGCCGATGCCAAGGTTGAAAGAAACGTTATCGACCGCAACGAATTGGTTGTATTGCTTTCTCAGGCCCGACACATGAATCATCAGAGTTCTCTCCACGGCCCCAAGGACATGGGAATTTGGGCCTAGGCAACTCTAGCTCATTCGTGATGCGACTGAACAAGAAACGACAACCGAAAAACTATCACCGAAAAATCGGCATAGCCGCGCTAACCGGAGCGTTTTGCAACACCAAATGGCTATGCCGATTCCGATCGGCATGTGCCGCCGTGATTACGCCTCAACCGCCGTCGCCACGCGAGAGCAAGACAACAACTCGATACCAAGCAAATCGCTGAGCCCGGTTCCGGTACCGCAGTCGCGTTTCCCGAAAGCGACAACGATGTAAATGCGAGTGCTGAGATTGGGAGCGCGCCGAGGTTGCCAATGTTCGCCACCGCCCCTGTCGACGTGTCGATCGTTTGCAACCAGACTTCGCCTAGCCCTCCTGGTTCCCCAGATCGATACTCGACAGTAAACGCTTGGTTGCTTTCGTCGAACGCCAGGACGCTGATGGAATTGTTCGCGGGCCCCAGATCAACAAGATGCGTTACACCTCCCTTGGTTGTGCTCACCTCGTAAAGCGCAATCCGATCACTCTCTCCTTTGCCCTTCAGAATGAGTCTGTCGTTTCGGTCGAAAGCTAGTCCCACTTGATTAGGATGAAAGGTGCTCTCGAAATCTCCGATTGGGGTTGTTTGCCCAGTAGTAGCGTCCACGGAAACCAGTTTATCGATATCGCGGCTATTGAATTGGGGGTCGAGCCCGTCGTGAAATTTCATCCAGCCAAAAAGATTGCCTGCGGAATCAAACGTGATGTCAGGAGAATTGATGTGGGTCGAACCAATTTCGGTTTTTGTCAATGTCGCTAAGTCAAATGACCATAGCGTACCTCCAGCGGACGATCGGTTGTTTTGATGCAAGTACAATTCCCCCGTGATCGGATGGAACGCCATGCCCGTAACCAGAGTCAAACCCGTATCGCCAAGCTCGCGGATCACCGCTCCCGTCCGTGGGTCCAATTCGAAGAGAACTGATCGCGATTCATTGCCGCCCGTGATTCCGACTAACGCGGCACTTGCGACGCCTTGAACCGACGCCACAAAACAAAAAACAAAGACTACCATCCAGGGCTGCATCAAAAAATCTCAATCCGTTTGAACCAGCCCCATCACTAAGCGAGGCGGGAGTATTGAGAGATCGGGCCGCGATGAAAAGACCAATTATTACGGCAACGTGATGGTCGACATCAGAGTGAGCGTGTAGGGGCCGGAGGCCAGCATCCGCTGGGAGTCGTACTTGAAGACCAAATTCAATTCGACATTAGCGACACCAACGCCGTCAGAAGCGATTTGAACAGAAGCCGCCTCGTCGTCGAGATCAACGTTCGTTGAATCAGTCGCCTTATTGACGGTCCAGTTCGCTACGCCTGTGGTCGATACGATTGCAACGTCAAGTGAGGCGTCATTCTTAAGGGTCGGGTCATCGGTGTGACGAAACGCGTATTGCACCCCGAAATCGACAACGATGCCTTCCATCGAATTTCCTTGAACAATCCAAGTTTGCGGAGCAAAGATTAGATCGCCATCAATGTCTGTTGCCGTGATTGTCTGCTCCGCAGGCGGCGTAACGGTGGAACTTGACGGAACCGCGAGTCGAAACGTTTGTGTTGCATTCGAATCGGCGATTGAGTTGGTTGCAAACGCGATGACAAAAAGCAAAGCAAGTGCGACTGGAAAGAAGAGAGCTAACATAGTGGTCTCAGTTCGCTGGGGTCGATTCGGCAGACGCGTTGTTCGTCAGGACGCTGGCGGACGATTCGCCAATCTTGATAACGACTGTTCGCTTGGTGGGTTCCATGTCGGGATAGGTTTCGACGACCAGTGAGACCTGTTGTTCGCCGGTTCCGAGACGCATCTTCGGGTCGAATTGAAGTATTCGTGCTTCGCCTGGAGCAAGCCAACGGCCGTATCCGTCCGTCATCGATGCGTAACGGCCCTTGCCATCATCAACTGACAATAACGCGTTGATCGGAACAAAGCTGTCACTGTGGTTGGTGACTTGCAGCTGGAATGTGTTGTAGCCATCATTCTCGAGACGTTGCAATTCGTCGATCTCAACTTTGGGCGAGTTGGGTAAAGCAAACATCATTGCAATGGGCAATGCATGTATCGGGTCCACTGAGTTCGCTTCAAACACTCGAACGTAACCAAATTTGGAAACGTCTACGCCGCGGGCTGGGTCGAGTGTGACTCGAATCGTTTTGGTACGACCGGGTTTGACTTCAAATTCGGTATCCGAGAGTTTTAATCCCTCGAGCGAGCTTCCATCAAACGCTTTTGGATCCAAACGAATCGAATGCGTTTCGTCCGAATTATTCGAGAACTTCAAATTGCTTGTACGGCTTGTACCCGCGATGTGTCCGACCTCGATTTGCGCTGGCTCGATCGAGACACCGGCATCAAGGAATGCCATCTTTACGTCCAGTGCTGGATAGTCGCCGGTTTGTACCGACATCGGAAAGGTGCTCTCCAAAATGGACCGACGACCGTTCGTCATGGTCAGTTTGAGCGATTGTTCGCCAGGGAACATCGACGAGTCGACATTTGCTTCGAGTCGAATTCGACTATTGGGCATCACACGAACTAAGAACTTGTCATCGCCAGTCAATTCGCGCCTGCAGGGCATGTTCAGGTTGAATGGTTTGGGTCTGCTCGATGTCGAAGACTCAATCGCACCACGGACATAGCACTCAAGTGAAAAGTCCGTTGGATTGGTCAAGTAGGTTTGCACGACGGGCATCCCGTTGACCGAGTTGACGTGTCCACCCTCGAGAATGAGCTTGTTCATTTCGCTGATGTCCTGGACCCCGGTCTCAATATCCACGCGAAGGACGTATTGCGTCACGAATCGAATCGCCGCTGTTGTCTGGGTACCGTCGGAGGAAGTATCCGACTTTTCACCAAGTTGGCCTCGATCCTTGACGAGAACGCCGTACGATAGAAAGTTTGTCTTTGCCAGCGGTACGGTCACTTCGCCGCGAATGATTTGTGATTCCCCAGGTGCCAATTGGAATTCGGCTGCCGACAGGATTCGAAGTTCGCGGGCGGTCACGTGCCCTTCTTGGTGCAAAACGATTCCGCTTTCTTCTTGGCGAAGATCCACTGGGACCACTTCGACGTCCATTGCTTTGCCGAGCGATGCAATCTCGAATTCAAATGGAATCACCGTTCCCCGACTGCCTTGAAAGCGATGAACGATCGGTTCGATATGAAAGGAAGGTTCGACGGAGCGAGTCAACGTAATGGGTTGAGCTTTCGAGTCGCTAGCCACACCGCCTTTCGTTCCAGGCGATTGTGCAAAGGCTGGCGACTGTACCGAAACGGCGCCTAGGGAACCGAAAATAATGGCTGCGGCCACCAGTCTCAACGAGCGGGATGTTCTCATGGATCGGGATCAATCGCGGGTCGTGAGCCGTCTCAGTCCGTCAAGTAAGGCTTCACAATTCTTGGTGATATAAAAATGACGACATCCGCTTCCCGCGTTTGTCGTTGTTTGGACTTGAAAAGATAGCCCAGCAAAGGGATGCGGCTGAGTCCCGGAACACTATTTACGCGATCAACGGTTTCCTGTTGGACCAAACCCCCGATCACAATGGTTTTTCCATCTTTGACGTGCACCGTCGTCGAGACAGATCGTCGATTAATAATTGGATAAGGATTGAGTGCTAATTCTGTATTCGCCGTGCGTATATCTTCGCTGACTTCCGCTTTCTCGATCTCGATCGTGACAATATCACCTCGAATTCGCGGAGTAATATCAAGGGCGATTCCCGATTCAACTTTTTGTATGTTTTGTTGAATAAAAAACGAACTGTTGTCGCTGCCCGTTTGATTTGGGGCAGTACTGAAAAACGTTTCTCGATTAATAGATATATTTGCTTTCTGGCCATCTTTGGCCATCACGTGCGGTGAAGCACGAATCGTCACATACCCATTTTCGTTCAACAGCTTGACGAATGCAGATGTTGTTGCGAAATCGCTAAATACGGAATCTAATCCTTGTCGGCTGGCGCTGCCGCTCAGAGCCAAGCCTTGCGCGCCAAGTTTCATTGCCGTTTTGCCATTGAGCTCGACTGCGTGCTGCCAATCCAAGCCTAATTGAAAACCTGAGTCTGGCGACACGACACAAATAATCGCCTCCAAGACAACTTGGGGCACGGGTTGGTCGATCGAGACAAAACGGTCAACGAGTTGCTGGCGAATACCGCGTGGGGCTTCGACAAGAATAAGGTTGTTACCCTCAATTGAATTAACGAATTTCTCCAGTGATTTTGGGACCGTCGACAATAGCGTTGCTGCGTCCAGATGCAGCGGGCGATATTCGGTCGTCTCGGCAACATAGGAGAACAGCGGGGAACTTGGATCCGCTGGTGCGACAACGACCCGATTTCCATGCCTTGCGGAAACCAAGCCTAAGGGAAGCAAGACCTTTTCAATCGCGTCGTCAATCGGAAGGTCATCAATACGTGTGTTGACCACTCCCGCGACATTTTCGTCCATTACTAAATCGATCTCGGCCTCTTCGGCGAGAATCAAGAGTGCTTCACGAACATCCGTTTCAATGAACTCTTCGGACACACGCGGCCCCTCAAGATGCGATTCAATGTGGTCCGAGTAAGCGTTGTGATTTGTAACCCCACTTCCGTAAGGCGAACCTAGCCAAGGAGCGTCGGCGGATTCTTCGATCACGACCGCAGAGGCTTCATCGATAATTGCTAGCTCTCTGTTTTGTTCCGACTTGATAAGTGCTTCTTGAATCAGATCGTGAACGGTCGGCTGAGTTGGTCCGGCGTTGTGAATGGCACAACCGTTTGCCACCACGATCAACGCAACTGCATAGGCGCAGCATCTCCATCGAAATGAGATTTTCGCGTTCGCAAGTGGAGCAACTGAACCGGCCAAACCGTTCCTAACCTTACTAAAGTCCCGTAATTGTCAGCTCCACGGTGGCGTAATGATCACCGGCGGCAGCGTTCGCAGCGTCGATCTCCAGATCGACAAGTACATTAATTTTTCCAGTGCCCAGCATCTGCATATCAAAACTTGCCGATCGACTGCCATGGGAAACATCGGTCTTTACAATGCTAGCATTTGGCGACACCAAAACTGGTCCTTGTACGCCACTGACGGCCGCCCTCATGGTGGTATCCGACATCATCTTTGGGCTTGCTACGTGCGAGAAGTTGGTGCAACTCCACCGCACCACAACATTCTTTTGTTGCATCCGAAATTCCCAATTCGCTTGAGCATGATGAACGGGCACGTTTGCAGTGACGGGAGCAACGTCAACGCGAAAACCACCCTGTGCGAGAGCGGAGCTCGCAAGGGTGGCTTGGATCGCGATAATGAGTAGTGCTCTTACCAAAGTTTCAACTAGTTGGAGGTCACAGTGCCAGTCACGGTTGACTCGTAGTCGCCAGCGGCGAAACTGCCGAACCCGTTGGTGACAAACTTCATGCTGAGGTCAAAAGTGCCTTTTCCAACACCGTTCGACGAAGCGATGACAGTCGCGACGCCGTCGTCACCGACGTAGTTCGTTGTGTCAGCAGCTTGACTGACAGTCCAGGTGGCTGGTCCAGTCTTAGTAGCAAGTGCCAATCCGAGTTGTGCGTCACGCTTGAATGACGAGTCAGTTTTGTGCACGAAGGCGGTGTTCGTTGAGAATGAAACAGCAACACCAGCGAGTGAGTTGCCAGACACGACCCACTGTTGGGCTGGAAACGACTGGTCGTTTTCTGATTGGTCGTGAGTAAGGACAACGTTCGACGGAGCAGTGATCGAGATCTTTGCAGGGACGATCACTTTGAACGTTTGGGTAGCCGTGGTTTGGGCCATTGCGGTCGATGCGGACGAAACAACGAACAGGGCGGCAACGATGTACTTGATATTCATGACGTGTCTTCTAGGTTTAAACGAGGGGCAGATTAGGTTTTCTTACGTTCTTTAAGCTTGACTATTGGCAACACGCCAATAGAAACGCGATTCTCCGCGAGTGGGGACACATGTTCCAAGCCGAGGCGGCTCAATCTTAAAAACGATTGCTTGTTTCAGTCCAGCGTACGACAAGACTAGGGCGCAATGTTTTTTCGAAACACTCTATGGAGACATTGGAATAGCGAACCGAGCGTCTGCATTCGTGAGTAAATGTTTTACTGTTGCAATGAGTTGGTCGGTTGGTTTTCCTTCAACACCCAAAACCTATCTTTGATTAATTTGATTGGCAATGAAAACAGAAAGAAGTCATAACCTTCCTTACATCATGTAAGGTTATGGATTGGATTGCCCATTATTTTTGTAGTGCGGCCTTACATTTGTCTTTCAGTTTTCAGGTTTGCCTGACGGGGGACGTAGCCAATGCTTCGGAGTTGGCGAGGCTTTCGCTCAAGTGCTTGGCGAAGCTGAATAGTTCAGAACGTCCTCGCAATTGGTATTTCTTCATCACGCGAGAACGATAGGTTTCAACTGTCTTGACGCTCAGGAATAGCCGGCTTGCGACTTCCTTGTTGGTTAAACCTTCGGCTAGCATCAGAACGACCTCACGCTCACGCGAGGACAGTGTTTCTGGCTGAGCGGCATCGTAGCGACTGACCGCCATCAAGCCATTCCAATTCGAAATTGACTTAGGTGAACTCGACTTGGGTGGACTTGGCGATGGATGCGAATGGCTGATAAAGATTCGACCATCGTGGATGGCTCGAACGGCGATGATGACTTCGGCGAGACTCGCGTCCTTGGTGAGGTAACCGCTCGCGCCGCAATTAAGAATTGCTTGAACGCTCTCTCTCGTGTCCGTTGCACTGAACACCAGTAGCTTGAGATTCGGCTCAGCGGTGAGGATGCGTTGTGCGTGCTCCACTTCAGACGCGTCGTTGGATTGGAAGTCCACAATCACAACGTCGGGCGTCGTACGCAGAATCTCCGATGCGCCATTGCTTAGCGATTCGGCTGTGCCAACAACTTCGAGACCAGCAGCATCGGAGCACGCAAGCGTCAGTCCCCAGCGAACGACTTCTTGGCGATCAACAACAAAGGTTTTGATGGGCATGGGATTTAAAGAGGGTGGTAGGCGACGATGCGAGTTGCCCTCTTGCATCACCGGACTATTTGGGGAGCCTTCCTACCGGCAGCCCCCCGCCGGCCGCGGACATGAACTCAGGTGGCCCATGTGACGCGTTAGTAGTAAATGACACATGAAATGCGACGGTCCAGTTCGCAGAAGCCTTATCTGTCGAAACGTTCACTTTTCGCAACCGGTTGGGGGCAAGCTGTGCCGTTTGTACGGAATGTCGGTTGTCAAAAATCAACATGTCGTCAATCTGTTACGCCTGCGCTGGACTTGCCGAATTCACAGAGTCGTGCTGGAATCGTACTTTTGGTGGTGCCGCTACGATGCTCTATCGGTTTCCTTTTATTTTCGAGTCAATCATTTGTCTTCTGACGCGTCGGCCTGGGCTCCTTTACGACATCGCGTGTATCGAGCTTTTTGGATTGCGTCGTTTGCCTCCAACATGGGAACGTGGGTCCATGAGGTCGGAGCAAGTTGGCTCATGACAAGCTTGGACGGGTCACCCGAGATGGTGTCCGCCGTTCGATTTTCTATGTCATTGCCGGTCTTGGTACTTGCGATACCGGCGGGCGTGCTTGCCGATCGAGTTGATCGCCGTCGGTTACTTTTGGTGACCCAAATGATGCTGTTGACGACCGCGTTGTTATTGACGGTTTTGACGGCGACGGGCTACATGAGTTCCTGGGGCCTGCTCGCGATGACGTTTATCATGGGGCTCGGTATGGTCGTTCATGTTCCGACGTGGCAGGCATCAATTCCGGAAATCGTTCCGCGAGCTCAGTTATCGCGAGCCATCGCGTTAGGGAGCATCAGCTTTAATCTTGCAAGGTCGTTTGGTCCCGCAATCGGAGGGACGCTGATTGCAAGTTTTGGGGCGTGGAGTGCGTTCGCTTTCAACGCAACATCGTTTGCGGGGGTGATTGCTGTGCTGGCATTTTGGAAACGCAAGCCAACCGAGTCGACGCGTGGGCTTTCATTCCGATTGTCACTTATCCAAGGACTCCGATATGTCTTTCGCAACCTTGCGATGCGACACGTTATGATTGGAGTGATGACGTTTGTTATTCCAGCGAGCGCACTTTGGTCACTGTTGCCACTGGTGGTGCGAGAACGATTGGATTGGGACGCACGCGGCTTTGGCTTATTGGTCGCGGCGGTAGGACTTGGTGCCGTGATTGCGGCGGTCATAATGCCACCCCTGACTCGTCGCTTCGGAAGCGACAGGGCTGTGTTTCAAGCGATGCTTGTCTTCGCCCTTGGTTTGGGCAGTTTAAGCCAAACCAATAGTTGCACGATTGCGATTGCCGCAGCGATCGTAATGGGCATCGGTTGGATGATCACGCTAACAACGTTCAACACAGCCGCCCAAGTGACACTTCCACGTCGGCTCAGAGCACGTGGCATGGGATGCTACCTCAGTGCATTTGCGTTTTCAATGTCCATCGGCTCGATTCTTTGGGGACGATTGGCTGGGACGACAAGTTTGGGTTTTGCCTTGTTGGCCGCAGCCATTGTACTCGTTGGAACCTCGCTACTCCGACTCGCATTTCCAATTCAAACCGCGTCAACAAGCCAATAGCAGGTTGACGCGGCCCAATGTTCGCTTGAACTGCGAGTTCTCTTGCAACCCGTCCGCTACGCAAACGTGTAGCCTTCTTCGCCATGGTCGGTGATATCCAGACCACGCTGTTCTTGCTCAGCAGGCACGCGTAAGCCAATCGCAACATCGATGACCTTCAAGAGAATCAGACTTCCGACGCCGGCAAAAATGTACGTTACGGCGACAGCGGCTAGTTGACCGATGACGAGGTTGGCATTGCCAGCTTCGAGCAACCCGAGTTTCTCACCACCAGCAATGTCCCAGCAAGCACGAGTTGCAAAGACACCCGTAAGTATCGCACCAAGGGTTCCACCGATGCCGTGAACGCCGAAAGCATCCAACGCATCGTCGTAGCCAAGCTTGTGTTTTAACTTCGAGCAAGCAAAGTAGCAGACGACACCCGCACAAGCTCCCATGAAAAGAGCTGGCATCGGCTGGACAAAACCGGCTGCTGGAGTGATGCAAACAAGGCCAGCCACTGCACCGCTACTTGCGCCGAGAACGGTTGGTTTTCCATTGAGTAGCCATTCAGTGAACGCCCAAGCGATCGCGCCCGCGGCTGCGGAAAAATGCGTGACAGCGAACGCGCTGCTTGTTAAGTCATCCGAGAGCAATTCACTTCCAGCGTTAAAGCCAAACCATCCAACCCAGAGCATGGACGCTCCGAGCGCGGTGTAGGTGAGGTTGTGCGGCTGGTGCGGCTCACGCGGGAAACCCAAACGTGGTCCGATCAAGATCGCGACGACGAGTGCTGAAACTCCGCTGCTGATGTGAACAACGGTACCACCCGCAAAGTCGAGTGCGCCACCCATGAGTGCGCCGTCGGCACCGAACGCAAGCAAGCCACCGTCCCAAACACAGTGACAAAGCGGACAGTAAATCAACAAACCCCAAGCGACCGAAAACGCCACCATCGCTGAGAACTTCATTCGTTCGGCAAACGCACCGCAAATCAGTGCTGGCGTGATGATGAAAAACATGCCTTGAAACAACATGTGCGTGAGCATCGGGATTGGAATAGCATCGCTGAACATGGGCGTCACAGGTGCACCGGCAGATTCATCCCAGTAACGTTGTACGCCGTCCATGAACAGGTATTCCAGGTTACCGACGTACTTCCCGGCGCCACCAAACGCGAGCGAGTAGCCAACGATCGCCCACAGCACGGTCATCAAACCCATCAGAAAAATGCACTGCATCATGACGCTGAGCACATTTTTGCGTCGCACGAGTCCGCCGTAGAACATCGCGAGTCCAGGAGCTGTCATGAACAGCACCAACGCACAGCTCATCAACATCCAGGCGTTGTCGCCAGCCAACCGGGCAACTGCGATGTCCGCTGCATAGTCTGGTGTTTCCTCGACAGCTTCAGCTTGAGCCGGCGTGAAGGCATCGCCTGGTGCAACCGCATCGCCTGGTGCAACCGCTTCTGCTGTTGCAGCAGCAGGTTCGCTCGACGCATCCTGGGCAACAATTGGCTCGAACAGTCCAGCACACAAAAGGAGGGTGGAGAACGCCAGAACATGAGAAAAACGAAACACAGGAGCTACCTTGTCTGATAACCAAGAGGCACAGTTTCCCTACTAGGGCGCGGGCTTACGCCACCCGCGGCTGAGACTCAGAACCTTCCGCCTCGGAACTGAGTACCTGCTGCGTACTCGCGATAGCATAAATCCCCTGAGAGGCCGCGCGTAGCAGACAGAACAAACTAGCGGTTATCCAAGGCTCGAAGTGGGAAAAGTTCGCTTGGGGAGTGCTGGGACTCAGCGATTTCTTGGATTTTCGCGACGACATCGGGGTGCTGGGGCGCAATATCGCTCGTTTCGCCGAGATCCGTTTCCAGATTATAGAGTTGCCATGCCGGAAGCTCGGCACCTTGGGGGATTCGTTTACTCATCCCTTTGCGGATCGCCTTCCAATTCCCGAGCCGAATCGCTTGCTGGCCGGTATACCCGGGCGACTCCCAGTACAAGAACTCGTGCGACCTTTGCTTGGACGAATCGCCCAAAATCGTTGACAGAAAGCTCACGCCGTCAATCTCCTTGGGTGCTTCAATGTTCGCGACATCGCAAAGCGTTGGAAGGATGTCCCACCAAGCACCGATCCAATCAGCCTCTTGGTTCACGACGCAATGGCCTTTCCAGCGAGCGATGAGCGGAACCCGAATTCCGCCTTCGTCCATTTGCCCCTTGAGTCCCTTGAGAGGCCCTGCGGAGCGGAAGTAATCGCTATCCGAGCCGCCCAGCCGGTCGTACGTTGGACCGTTGTCGGAGGTGAACAAGAACAGCGTGTGCTCGCTCAATCCGAGCGATTCGACTTGATCGATGACTTGGCCGACGCCAGCGTCCATATGCGTAACCATCGCAGCGTAACCAGCACGCGGGTGTGGATGTTGAAGGTAGCCCTTGTGGACGTAGTCGGCCTCTTGGATCGTTGCGAGATACGGCTTGAGTGACTCTTCCGGAACCTGGATCGAAAGATGTGGTACAGCCATTGGCATGTAAACAAAGAACGGAGCGTCCGCGTTTAAGTCGATGAATTTACATGCTTCGCGGACAAATTGGTCTTGCGAATACGTCTCGCCGTGGAGTGTGCGATCATTACCAGGTTGCGTTTCCTTAACACGGTTTCGCCACAAGAATTTCGGATAGTGGTTGTGCGCGTGGACTTGGCAATTGAAACCGTAGAACAAATCAAAACCTTGCGTGTTCGGATCACCTGAGGTTCCAA
The DNA here is from genome assembly GCA_041739875.1 of Pirellulaceae bacterium. GTDB lineage: Bacteria > Planctomycetota > Planctomycetia > Pirellulales > Pirellulaceae > JBBSJZ01. The sequence continues at coordinate 129,954 of JBGSNA010000333.1, read as the reverse complement.
AATGCCCAAGCCCCCACTTACCGAACGCTGCGGTTGCATAACCGCGATCTCTCAGCAATTCCGCTACCGTGACTTCCGCCGCTGGGATCGGCAACTGGCCGGGGAACTCGAATCCCATCTGCTTGGCGAATTCAGGATCGTGTGTCGGGTTGCCGTTGTCTCGAACGAATGCGTGGCCCGGGTGCTTGCCGGTCATCAAGCAACAGCGGCTCGGTGCACAAACGGCATTGCCAGAGTAGAAGTTCGTAAATCGCAAGCCTTCACTCGCCAACGCATCGATTCGCGGCGTGCGAATGCGTTGCTGGCCGTAGCACCCGAGCTCGCCGTACCCAAGATCGTCCGCGACAAAGAGGACAATATTCGGCGGACGTGACGGATTCGGCGGACGTGTTGGCTGCTCAGCCGCTGCGGACGTGAAAGCCACCGCTAGTCCAATCGCAATCCAAGTGATCAAGAACAATCGTCGCTTCAGCGTTGTTGGTCGCATTCGTTTTGAAGTCCTGCGGAGTCAAAAGTCATTGACTCCATAGGATAGCGGCAACGACCGTCGGTTGCTCAAGGTCGACAAATTTGGCCTGTTTTAGTCATTCTTTGGCGCTCCGTCGTTGCCGCTGAGCACTGCCATGAACGCTTTTTGGCTGATCTCAACGTTTCCAATCGCCTTCATTCGTTTCTTGCCTTCCTTTTGCTTTTGCAGCAATTTGCGTTTACGGGTGATGTCACCACCGTAGCACTTCGCGGTCACATTTTTTCGCATCGCAGGAATGGTTTCGCGAGCAATCACACGGCTGCCGATAGCCGCTTGCACAGCGACTTCGAACATGTGTCGTTCAATCTCACCCTTGAGTTTCTTGGCAACGGCACGGCCGCGACGATCGGCATCAGCGCGGTGACAGACCACGCTCAGCGCATCGACGCGATTGCCGTTGACCATCATGTCCAAACGAACCAAATCCGCCGGTTCGAAACCAACCACTTCATAGTCCAGTGTTCCGTATCCGCGTGTGGCACTCTTGATGCGATCGTGTAAGTCGTAAATCACTTCGGCGAGTGGAATGTCATAAGTCAACATCACGCGCTGCGCGCCGAGGTATTCTTGATTGCGCTGGATACCTCGACGTTCTTGACAGAGCGTCATCAGCGACCCGATGTACTCGCTCGGCACAATCATATTGCAACGCACGATAGGCTGGCGAAACTCCTCGATATCACCAGGCTCCGGCACATCCTGGGGTTTATGAATCGAAAGCGTTTCGCCTCGCTTATTAACAATCTCGTAGGTGACATTGGGCGCGGTTTGCACCAAGTCGATATCCGACTCTTGCTCCAAGCGTTGCTGGACGATTTCCATGTGCAGCAAGCCGAGGAAACCGCATCGGAAACCGAAGCCAAGCGCATCACTCGTCTCGGGCTCGAATTCAAAACTCGGGTCGTTCATCGCAAGCTTTTCGAGCGCGTCCCGCAAGTCGGTGAAGTTCTCGCCGTCGCTGGGGAACAAGCCACAGTACACCATTCGTTTGGGGCGTTTGTATCCTTTGAGCGGTTCGGCTGCTTTTTCACCAGGGACACTCACGGTGTCGCCGATGCTGACCTCCTTCAAGCTTCGAATGTTGCAAATTAGATAACCGACTTGCCCGGCGTGCAGTTCGTCGCACGGTCGACGTTGTGGCGCGAACTGGCCAAGTTCGAGCACTTCGTGCACCGTCCCGGTACGCAGAAAGCGAATCTTTTGGCCGCGTTTCACGGTGCCATTCATCAATCGCACGTACGTGATCGCGCCACGGAAGTCGTCGTAGTTCGAATCTAACACCATCGCCTGGAGCGGGGCATTGGGATCGCCCGTGGGTTCGGGAACGCGCGCGATGATCATGTCGAGCAAGCCGTCCACGCCAAAGCCCGTCTTTGCGCTAACGCGGACCACATCATCCGGGTCAGTGCCGAGCGAATTCGACATCTCCTCGGTGACTTCGTCGGGGCGAGCGTGCGTCAGGTCAATCTTGTTGATCACTGGAATGATGGTCAAATTATGTTCCATTGCGGCGAAAGCATTTGCAACGGTTTGAGCTTCAACGCCTTGGAACGCGTCGACAAGCAGGAGGGCGCCTTCACAACACGCAAGCGACCGCGAGACTTCGTATTGAAAGTCCACGTGCCCAGGTGTGTCGATCAAATTCAATTCATAATCGACACCGTTGCGTTTGATGTGCATCGTGACCGCTTTGGCTTTGATCGTGATGCCACGTTGGCGTTCAAGTTCCAAGTCGTCTAGCAGTTGAGCCTTCATCTCGCGCTTACTAACGGTACCGGTTTGCTCAAGCAAGCGGTCCGCAAGCGTACTCTTGCCGTGGTCGATATGAGCGATAATACAGAAGTTACGGATATTCACACTAAGCCTGATTACTTTCTTTGCGAGCGTAGCCCGCGACTCCGAGGTAACCTGCATCTCCGCCCAACTGGGCGAATTTGATGTCGGTTCCTTCGTATACGTTTTCAAAGGTTCGCTGTTTAAATTCAGCATCAATACCAGCCAAGAATCGTTGGCCGATGGCACAATCGGGGCCGCCAAAATTCATCGCCCCGCCAAACACGACGAGACCTGGATCGATCGTGTGGACAAGCGTCGTAACACCGATCCCAAGCCACCTCGCCGTTTCATCAATCATTTCATTGGCAAGTGGATCACCCGCCAAGGCTGCTTCATAAATCGTCTTTGCCGTTAACTCTTTGTCGCTGTCACCAAGAGTACGGTGGAGCATGCTTTCAACACCGCCAGTCAATCGTTGACGCGTGCGTGCCACGACGCCGCTGGCCGATGCATAGGCTTCGAGTTGCCCACGACCGCCGCCCCACACGCATAGCTGGGCGGTTGGCGACGAGTCAACGACGATGTGCCCGCACTCGCTTCCGAAGCTATTGACGCCGTTGACCAATTCGTTCTCAACGATGATGCCGCCACCGACTCCCGTGCCCAACGTCAGCAAAATCATGGACGAGTCGTGGCGGCCGCTGCCAAGCCAAAACTCGCCATAGGCAGCCGCATTTGCGTCATTCAAAAACGTCACCGGCCGATGAAGTAATTCGGACACGGCATCACGGATTGGAAAGTTACACCAGGACGGAAGTTGCGGCGGCGCGACAAGGTAACCGCGTTTCAGGTCCATGGGAGCTGGAGCGCCAAGGCCGATTTGTTTGGTTTGTGAGGCAACTCCCAAGCGGTCTTCGACGTCGCGGACCACCGCTGCGACTCGCTGCATCGCAGCCATCGGGCCTTCGGGTTCGCGCGTGGGTAAACTCTCGAAAGCGAGCGTTTGCCCCTTATCGTCCACGAGCCCTATTTTGATGCCCGTGCCACCAATGTCGATCCCCCAAAAATACGGCGGTCTCGCGCTCGAGAGGCTGATGATCGCCGGTGGCTGGGGCATATTGAGACTAAAATCCGAGTTTTCGGGAGAGCGAAGGGTGAGATGATTTGTAAATTCGATGTGGCTGTATTTCGGGAACATCACCCGTCGTAAGCATCAGCCGTGCCGAAGGACAATTCCAATCACAGACTCCGCGATCGGTAGAAACCTCGACTTGCCGAATTCAAGGACGCCTCGCGCGATTGCCCGAACGAAATACTGAAGCAAGATTTTTCACTGTGTCGGCTGGCCGGACAGTATAAAACCGACCTTGATTTGCCACAACGAGCGATTTTCCGAGCTTCGGCATCCATCGACGTGTTCCACGACCGCCAAATTCCCGCCCACACTCCCCCACGAATAGCCCTCCCGCTAACGACCCTCCCGCTAACGAAGGGACAGACCTGAATTCTCTATGAAAGTTGTATTTCTGACCGCCGGGGCCGCTGGGATGTACTGTGGCAGCTGCATGCATGACAACTCGCTCGCGCGTGCGATGCGAGGGCTCGGCGTGGACTGCCTTCTCCAGCCCACGTACACACCGATCCGCACCGACGAGATAAGTATTGCCGATGAGCATTTGTTCTTTGGCGGCATCCAAATTTATCTGCTCCAAAAAATGCCGTTTCTGCGATTTGTGCCGTCGCCGATTCGACGTTTGCTCGATTGGGCACCTCTCTTGCGGCTAGCATCCAGACGAGCTGGTGCGACAGACGCTGCGATGTTAGGGGATTTAGCGATCTCGATGCTGAGCGGAACACACGGCAACCAGCGAGACGAAGTCGACCGCTTGGTCGATTGGCTCGTCAACGACATTCGTCCCGACGCGATCGTGCTCAGTAATCTGCTGATCGGCGGACTTTTGCCAGCCGTTCGTGAGCGGCTGCCGGAGACTCGGATCGCCGTTATGCTTCAAGGCGACGATATTTTTCTCGACCACCTGCCCGAGCGACAGCGTGCGCAAGCCATCCGTTTGTGCAACGAGTTACAGACGCATGTGGGCGTGTTCGTGACCAACAGCCGCTTTTACGCAGAAAAAATGGGTGCACTGCTCGGCATCGAGGCCTCTCGAATCGAAATTGTGCCATTGTCGATCGACGTCAGCCCGTTCGTTGCTGCTTCGGGCGTTGCTGCTTCGGGCGTTGCTGTCTCAGGCGTTGCTGCCTCAGGCGTTGCTGTCTCGGGCGGCCCCATCGTCTCGCCAACCCCGTCCACTCCGGCACCCTCAGCATTTCGTCTGGGCTATCTCGCACGAATTGCACCCGAGAAAGGCTTGCATCGTTTGGTCGATGCATTCATTCAAATGGCGCAAGAGACTCGCAACTCGGATTTACGTCTCGATGTCGCTGGTTGGTTGGGCGAGACCAATCGTGCGTATCTTCAATCGTTAACCGAGCGAATTGCCAAAGCGGGGCTAGGCGACCGATTTGCCTACCACGGCAGCCCCAATTTAGTCCAAAAAATTGAATTCTTACGATCGCTCGATCTGTTTTGCGTCCCCACGCAATACGAAGACCCCAAGGGGCTTTTCGTGCTCGAATCGCTCGCCGCCGGTGTTTGTGTCGCACAACCCAATCACGGCGCTTTCGGCGAACTCATCGATCAAACGGGCGGCGGACTCACTTTTGCACCCGACAGCATTGACGAAATGTGCAGTGTTTTACAGCGTCTCAAAGATCAGCCAGAATTGCGAAGCGAACTCGCAAAATCAGGCTTTGAACGCGTCCTGAGCAACCACACGATCGAGAAAGCTGCAGCAATTCTCAAGTCGCATCTGGAGCGCAACTCAAGCTAAAGTAAAGAACCGGGTTTGGCGAAACTGGGGCACTGCGGTAAGCTCTTTGGAAACTGCGGATTTGGACCAAGTTGATTAATTCTAGGGATTGGAAAGGAAGCACGCGTGTTTGTAGCAGCTTCGACTGAATGTTGGCCGGACAAGGACTTCGCCGAAGCGATCGAGATCCTACAAGATCTCGAATTCGCGACCGTCGAGATTGATATCCATGAAGACGGTGGGCATATCAAGCCTAGCGAGGTCATTGATGATCCAGAGCGAGCCGCCAAGCGACTTCGAGCGAGCCACCGTCTCGACATCTCGGGCTTTAGTGTACAGCTCGGAAGCACTGGCGAAGACCATTACGACGATTTTCACCAAATTTGTCGCATGGCAAAAGCTGCGAAAGTAGCGAACTTGTTCGTTCCGTCGGCGGAGCTTGGCACGCCGTTCAACGAAGTCGTCGAGCACTTGCAAAAGCTCGTCACAACAGCGGAAACCGAGGGCGTTCGTGTCGCAGTGAAGAGCCAATTGGGCTGTTTGAGCGAAGACCCGGATACGTTGATGGTGCTTTGCAATAACGTTCACGGACTCGGGATTTCATTGGATCCGAGCGTCTATGTGACTGGCCCAGCCAAGAACAAAAGTCTCGATAAAATTCTGAAGTTTGTCTACAACGTTCACTTGCGTGACTCGCGGCCAGACAAATTCCAAGTCAGCATCGGCCAGGGCGAGATCGACTACGGCAAGATTGTCACACAACTCGCACGTGACAAGTACGATCGTGCGTTGACGGTGCACATGACACCGATGCCCGATCATGACCATCGTGTCGAGCTGAGAAAGCTGCGGCGGTTACTTGAAAGCTTGATGTAGCAGCGGTTCCACCAAAGCACACGGGCTTTTTGCAATGATCGATGGATTCAGTGTCGAAGCGCTCAGCCAATTGCTGTGCAAACGTCTGATGAAATCGGAACGTTTGATAGCTTCTCGGGCGATAGATACCGGAAACCGAATGTCACCGGCGCTCGCGTATGGCCGCCACTGTGGTCCAATTCGCACAAGGTCACGCCTGGCCGCCGTCGCGGTGACGTTATTCCGCCGCGACAACATGTGGTGGGTGCCGACAACACTCAGACCAAAATTCTTGAAGCACCATGGCGGGCAAATCTGTTTGCCAGGTGGCCGCGTCGAGGCTGACGAGAACGTTTGCGATGCCGCTCGAAGAGAATTTCAAGAAGAATTGGGCATCGAATGTCGCCCCACGCACCTGTGCGGCGAGTTGTCCACCCAATATGTCTATGCCAGTGACAACCGTGTGCATCCCGTCGTAATGATCATCGATGCCCCCACAGAACCTTGGAAACCGGACCCCAACGAAGTCGAGCAAGTAATCGAAATTCCGCTACGCAGCTTGCTTCTTGCGAATTGCAGAACCACCGTGATTCGGGAAAAGTCAGTGCGTCAAGGTGACCAGGTCGTCGACGTTATGTCTTTTCGAGCCCCAGCCTTTGTGACGGATTTTGACGGTTGGGCATCACCGGAGCAGGCTCCCGAACCGGTAATTTGGGGTGCGACGGCAATGATGCTGGACGAATTGGCTCATTTATTGCGGTAAAGCGGTGTTCTTCTAGGATGGGCTGCCACTTGGGCAAATTGACACCCCGGTGCTGTCTCCTACAATCTGGTTCGACAAAGTCTTGTTTCTGAAAGTTCACAAGGAATATCCCATGGCATCCGACGCGGTGAAAGAATTTACCGACGACAACTTTGACACCGAAGTGCTCCAAGCTGACGGCCCTGTGCTCGTCGACTTCTGGGCGCCATGGTGCGGTCCTTGCCGCCAAATCGCACCCATGATTGACGAACTCGCAAGCGAGAACCCGACCGTCAAAATTGGCAAGGTTAATATTGACGATAACCCAGAAGCCGCTCAACGATTCGGGATCAATAGCATCCCAACGATCCTCGTCTTCAAAGGCGGCGAAGTTTCAGAGAGCTTCGTTGGCGTGCGACCCAAGGCAGCGCTTCAACAGGCACTGACCTCCGCAACGGCCTAGCCCGTTTCATGGTGGTCCGCTTGATGGTGGCCGACTTTATGGTGCAAACAAAGAAACGCCACGGAAATCCGTGGCGTTTTTCGTTTCTCAATCAAAGCTGCATTTTTGACGACGTGGTTTATGCCGCAATGCGAGCCTTCACCGCATAGAAGCTGCCGATTGCATCCACCACGCGTGATTGTTCGTCTACCGTTAACGATGGGAACATTGGCAAGTTCAAGATTTCGCGGCTTGCTGATTCTGTCTCCGCGAGGTTGTTTCGGTTGAATCGCATATCCGCGTAGCACTGTTGTTGGTGCATTGGGATCGGATAGTAGATTTCCGTCCCGATACCTCGCTCGCTCAAGTGGGCTCGGAGCGCATCGCGGCGTCCACCAGCCACTCGAATCGCGTACTGGTTCCAAACATGGAACGCAGCCGGATCGTGGAAAGGCAACGTGATCGCATCCTCGCCAATCAAATTCGAATCCTTGAGCATTCGAGAATAGCGTACTGCGTTATTGCATCGAGCGTCGACGGCGTCAGGCAAGTGGCGTAATTTGACTCGCAAAACAGCTGCTTGGAACGTATCCAGACGACTATTGATGCCAACCACTTGGTGGTGATATCGCGGTCGCATTCCGTGAGCTGCGAACAAGCGAAGTCGGTCGGCTAAGCCAGCGTCGCCGGCTGTGAGCATGCCGCCATCGCCCATTCCGCCGAGGTTCTTGGTCGGATAGAAGCTAAAGCATCCGATTGCTCCCCAGCTGCCCGCAGGACGCGAATGGTACGCGGCACCAATCGCCTGGGCCGCATCTTCAATAACCGGAATGTCGTGCTGGCCACCGATTTGGCAGATCCGATCGATTTCCGAACATTGACCAAACAAGTGAACTGGAATGATCGCCCTGGTCGCCGGAGTGATCGCTTCTTCGATCTTCTCCGCGTCGATATTGAACGTGTCACGTCGAATGTCCACGAACACGGGTGTGGCGCCTAAACGCGTAATACAGCTCACAGAAGCAAAGAACGTAAAGCTCGGAACAATGACTTCGTCGCCCGGGCCAATGTTCAGCGCCATCAATGCTAGAAGTAACGCATCGCTGCCCGACGCACAGCCTATCGCATTCTCGACTTGGCTGTACGCGGCGATTTCGCGTTCGAGCTCCTGGACATCTGGGCCAAACAGAAAGCGACCGCTATCGAGCACTGACGTCAGCGCTTCGATGAATTCATCACGGTGTGGCAGGTTTTCCCGATTGATATCGAGAAGTGGTACCGGGGTAATAGTGCTGGAGCGATTGGGATCGGCCATCGATCAACCTTCCATGGTTGTGGCGTGATAACCTGAGCGGAAAATTTACGACTTCTGGAATAGCCGTAATCTGTTCGCGAGGTCAAGATGTCTCGGCATCGATGACCTCAAATGACCGCTTCACCCGTTTCTCGATAGGCCTTTATGCACTCCCAGCCAACGCTGATCCACCCGCGAGACGAAATCGTTGCCACGATGGAGCGGATTTATCGCTACCGGATGACCACCACATCAGGCGGAAACCTCTCGATTCGCGACGAAAACGGCGACATTTGGATTTCGCCCGCTCGAGTGGACAAAGGCAATTTGACTCGTAAAGACGTCGTTTGCGTACGTGCCGACGGGACGCGCGACGGGCTGCATCCGCCATCTTCCGAATTTCCATTCCACAATGCGATTTATGAAGCACGCGCGGATATTCGCGCGATCGTCCATGCGCACCCGGTCGCACTGGTGGCCTTCAGTATCTGTCGCCAAACACCGAACACACGTCTTTTCCACCAAGCCCACTTCGTTTGTGGGCAAGTCGGTTTCGCGCCCTACGCACTTCCCGGCAGCGAACAACTCGGTGCGAACATCGCAGACTCTTTCGCCTCGGGTTGTGACAGCGTGATCTTGGAAAACCACGGCGTCGTCGTCGGTGGCCAGTCTCTATCGCATGCGTTCGAGCGTTTCGAAGCATTTGAGTTCGCGGCCAAGACCGTGATTCGTGGCCGTTCGCTCGGTGAAGTCCGCTACCTGACGGATAAGCAACTCGAGAAAGCGTCCCAGCGCAACGCCACGCTCAATCAGTTCACTCGCGATCATGCCACGTCCGATGAAAAGGAGCTGCGCCGTCAACTCCGCGACTTCGTCCGTCGGGGTTGCCGCCAGCGACTTCTGATTAGCACCGAAGGCAGCTTCTCCGCCCGACTCGACAGCGATTCGTTTCTCATCACGCCATCACAGCGAGATCGCGAGGCGCTCGACGTTGACGATTTCGTTCTCGTTCGTGGCGTCGAGAGTGAACCTGGAAAGCAACCCAGTAGAGCGACGCTGGCGCACCAATCGATCTACAAGCGACACCCCGAAATTGCTGCGATCGTGTTCGCGCATCCGGTCAACGCGACCGCTCACAGCATCACCGATTCGTATTTCGATGCCCGCACGATTCCCGAAAGCTACATTTTCTTGCGAGATGTCGTTCGCATTCCGTATGGTATCCAATACCAAAACGATGGCCGCATCGCAGACTTTGTGACTCCGTCTTCACCAGCCGTGATCCTTGAAAACGACGGAGTCGCAGTCGCCGGAACGAGCGTGCTCGACGCCTTTGATCGACTCGAAGTCCTCGAAGCCACTGCGGAAGCCGTCATCGACGCCACCAACATTGGCTCCGTCGCCGCGATGAATGAAAGTGTCATCACCGAACTCCGCACCGCCTTTGGCATCACCTAATTCATGAGGCCACGAACCGCCGCTGGACGCAGGGAACCGTTGGCGAAAGGTGAACAATCGACACGCGGTGTTTACTCAACTTTGCGCAATTGCATCGTGTCGATCACTTTCTCGTGAGCGAGTGCGTTGGTAATCACCACTAGCCAACTGCCAGGAGCACACCAGTTTCTTGCTTTGAGGGCAGCGAGCGCATCGGCGATCGTTTGCTCCGGGTCGTCAGAAAACTTCATCATGAACGGCTCCACGCCCCATGGCAGCAAACATTGGCGAAACGTGGATTCAATATCTGTGAATGCAAAGATTGGAACACCACGGGGACGGAGCGCTCCAAGCATATGAGCGAGAAACCCGCTGCGGGTAAAAACCACGATGCCCGATTGCCCCAAGTCCTGAGCCAACACCGCTGATGAACGCAACATCTTGGCTTTGGGTTCACGCAGCACGAGCCGCGAGTTCAAGCTTCGGCTGACGCTCGGTTCGATACTCCCAATGATTTTATTCAGCACATCGACCGACTCGAGTGGATACGCCCCAGTCGTCGTTTCGCCTGACAACATAACCGCATCCGCCTGTTCGCGTATCGCATTGGACACATCGGAGATCTCAGCACGTGTCGGGAACGGCGACTGGATCATCGACTCCAGCAAGTGCGTCGCAATGATGACCGGCTTGCCTTCCACTTGGCAAGCACGAACCAACTGGGTTTGCACCAGCGGCAATTGGTGATAATCAATTTCGATGCCAAGGTCACCGCGAGCGACCATGATGGCATCGGCTGCTTGAATGATCTCGACCATGTTGCGCACACCCGCTTGATCCTCAATTTTCGCAACGATCATCGCTGGTGAATTGTGCTTTTTGAGAAACGCACGCAAGGTCTCGATGTCAGCAGCTTGGCGAACAAATGACAGCGCAACAAAGTCGAGTCCCGCAGCGATCCCCGCGATCAAGTCAGTCTCGTCTTTCTTGGTGAGTGCCGGCAAGTTGACTTGAACGCCTGGCAAATTGATGTGCCGCCGCGAGCCCAAGATGCCTGGTGTGAGCACTTCACAACGCACCGTCGAATCGTCTTTCTCAAGCACCTTTAACCGCAACAGGCCACTGTCCACCAAGACCGTCGCGCCGACGAGAATGTCGCGTGGAAGATCAGGGTAATTCACGAAAACACTGGTAACACCCTCTGGAACGACATAGTCATCGCTAACATGGAATTGAAGTAATCCGCCGACGTGAAGTTCGACCGGAGTGGCTAAAGCACCCGTTCGAATCTCTGGCCCTTTGACGTCCATCAGGATGGCAACGTCACGCTGCACTTCTACAGAGACTTCGCGAATACGCGCCATAATCTCAGCCACCCACTGAACGCTTCCATGCGCCATGTTCAATCGCATGACGTCCACGCCAGCGAGAATCAGCTCCGCAAGCTTTTCCTTCGATTCAGTCGCTGGACCGAGCGTGGCAATAATCTTGGTGTGTCGGTAGTTCAGTGACGCGAATTCCATGGCTAAGCCTATCCGTAAGTGGACACCAGAAAGCGTGTGTTCAGACACACGCTTAGGATCAAAAACTGCCTCGCTCAATCACCACGTCGAGTGGAAAACGCGTTCGCCACGGCGCGTCTCGGCGGCTCAATAGCCAGACTCTTGGTGTTCGTAGAGCATCAAGCAATTCTTGTCGAGACGTTGCACCGACGATCAAAATCCTGGCGCAGCTAACGGCGTCCGAACTTCCCCTCAGATCACATGAAGTGGAATTATTGACGCATGTACGAGTCTGAATTTTGGGTACTGGCTCGGTGAATCAAGCTGGACGAGTCAAAATGCAGACCTCACTGCGACCAATGATGGCGCCCATCGATGGAGGGGCAAGATGGAGGGTTTCCCCTACTCGGTCGTGGACCGTTCGGTCAAGCGATTCGCATTCGCAAAGAAACGATTTAACGTTTCATCCGTTTCTGTTTGTTCCACGAGAACGACAGCACGATTCGCCGATCGACATCAAGGGTGCTGGTCAATCCGTAACCGTTGTTGTGTGGGCCATTCGCAAGAGCGGTAATCATGCAATCACTGGCATTTGGCATGAAGAAACGGACCTGCGACAGAACGAAACGGCTCGTGATCTCGTTGCCTTGCGATTGAATCCATGGTGGTTTCCGCACGACCTTTACAGGCCGAAAGACGATGGCAGCGGCGGCCCCTTCACCATCGGACGAGTCATCCACAGCTCCCGAATTGTGGGCTTTACCGGCTGGATCGGCGGTGTGGCAGTGTTCGATCGAGCGCTAAACGCGGAGGAGTTAAGTAAGCTATCATCATTGAGCAAAAGTGCTCAGCGAAAATGACGACGATTCATGGTGTCGACGTTACCGTTTAGCCTTTGCGTCAAATTTCTGGAAACACTCGGAGCCTATGGACTCATGAAAAAACTCTCGCTCTTTCTTGTGTTGTTTGTATCGGGCATGGCTCCCATGCATGCCGCGACCGTCACAACGTTTGCTGGGACTGGAACGAAAGGGTTTTCGGGTGACGGTGGGGCTGCGACGGAGGCAGAGCTCAATAATGTATTTGCCGTCGCTCGTGGACCGGATGGTTTTCTTTACCTGTGTGACATGGACAACCATCGCGTGCGGCGCGTGGGGCATGACGGGAAGATCGAGACCTACGCGGGAAGCGACGTGCAAGGGCACAAGGGCGATGGTGGACCAGCGAACCAAGCTTCGCTGAACATGCCTTATGAACTGGCGTGGGATAAAGCGGGCAACCTATTCATTGTCGAACTTGGCAATCATGACGTTCGGCGCGTGGATGCAAAGACGCACGTGATCACAACGATTGCTGGCACAGGCAAAGCTGGATTTGACGGCGATGGTGGACCGGCGACCCAGGCAACGTTTAACCAACCGCACAGCCTCGCATTCGATGCTGCCGGCGATCTCTACGTTTGTGACATTTTAAATCATCGCATACGCAAGATTGACATGAGCACCGGCAAAATCTCGACCTGGAGTGGTACTGGCGAGCGAACCACGGCACCCGATGGTTCGCCGATCGCTGGTGCATCGCTTCATGGGCCCCGAGCACTCGCCTTCGGCGCTGACGGCAAGTGTTATCTCGCACTTCGTGAAGGCAACGCATTGCTGCTGCTCGATCCGAAAGCCGATACGCTCAAGCGAGTCGCTGGTACAGGCAAGAAAGGATTCACGGGTAACGGTGGCCCGGCACTTGAAGCGACACTCTCGGGACCAAAATGTGTCAGCCTCGACGCTGAGGGAAACGTTTATCTTGCTGATACTGAGTCACACTCGATTCGTTATCTCGACGTCAAGAAAGGGACGATTGAGGTGCTCGTTGGCGATGGAAAGAAAGGCGACGGCCCGGATGGTGACGATCCGCTCGCTTGCCAACTCGCTCGTCCTCACGGCGTCTTTGTGGATAAGGACGGCTCTGTCTTCATCGGTGACAGCGAAACGCATCGGGTTCGTGTTTGGCGGAAATAAAAAGAAGCAAGGCCGGTGTCGACCGGCCTTGCATGCATTTTGATCATTCGTTGAACCGATGAGGATCGGTATTACACGTTAATTTCGTAGCCCTTGCGGCTTTCTCGCGATAGGAACGAGTTTGCTTCGTCGTCACCGACAATTTCTCGTTTGGTTGCGTCCCAGTTGATTGGACGGTTCAATCGGATGGCGATGTTCGAAAGGTGACAGATTTCTAGCATGCGATTGTGAGACCACACATCTGAAATCGGCTGTTTACGCGATCGCATGGCCTCGACGAAGTTGGCCGTGTGGTTCTCGCTGACAGGACCGCCGTAGACTTTCTCTACCGCGTCTTCAGGCAACGGATTGCTCTCGAGCTCTTCGACAGGTTTGCCTGTCAACTTACCGCGATTCACGAAGAATCGGCCCTTGGTTCCCTCAAACAAAATGCCGTTGTCGCCTTCGCTTGTGATGATCATCGGAATGTCACCGGGCATGTTGACGTGGATCTCAAACTTGGTCGGCGAATTGTATTGATCGCTGACCTTTGGATAGCCATTCGCATACTCCACAGGAAGCGAAAAGCTCACTGGAGTGACCTTATTCGGCCCGGTTTCACCAGCCCCCAGCGCCCAGGTTGCGATGTCAACATGGTGCGCACCCCAATCGTTCATCTGGCCACCGGAATACTCGTACCAGTTGCGCCAAGCGTAGTGACAGTTCGTGTAAAGCGGCACGCCACCGCCGTAGCCTTCACGCATCTCGGGTAACGCACGGTAAGGTACTTTTGGAGCAGGGCCAAGCCACACGTCCCAATCGAGGCCTTGCGGAACATCGATCGCTGGGATGACGGGCGAGCCAGTGGCACCGTTGATCCCGCAAGTGACTTTTTGGATTTCGCCGATTCGGCCGTCTCGGATCAAAGCGATCGCTTTGAGGAATCGCTGATCGCTTTCTGTTCTCTGCATCGTTCCGACCTGGAAGACGCGACCGGTTTGCTTGACGGTCTTTTCGATCAACTTGCCTTCGTCGATCGTCAACGTCAACGGCTTTTCGCAGTAGACATCCTTGCCGGCCAGCATCGCTTCGACCGAAATCTTGGTGTGCCAGTGATCGGGAGTCGCGATCATGACCGCATCAATGTCTTTGCGATCAAGAACCTTACGATAGTCGCTGTATGCGTCAGGTTTTCGCTTCTGGGCCTTCTCCGTCTTTTCGACATTGGCACCAAGCACGTTTTCATCGACGTCAGCGAGTGCGGCAAAATCAGCAAACTTGAACGACTTGCTCGTGATCGTCCAGCCTTGATTGCGGAGGCCAATCGTGGCAAAAACAGGACGCTCGTTCGGTGACTGGCCGAAAGCTCGGCTCATTGATGAACCGAGAATCGCGGCAGTTCCGACTGCGGCGGTTCCTTGAAGAAATCCACGACGCGACGTCTGGCGAGAATTTGACATGGGCAAAATCCTAAAGGGGAGTCGATCCAGTAATCGGATGGACTAGATGGCTAAGGAACGAATGACTTTTGAACATTCCCACCGCCACACACGGGCTGGATCAGAAAGGAACCGGATCGGTGGGGTGGATGCTCTCAGGAGATTATAGCTAGAATTCGCTCCGTTTGCACTGCTTCAATGCTGTCTGGGTCGACGTTGGGAGCGAATTCAACACGTCGGCTTGGGATGCCAGAAGGCTTGCGATACCAGAGGGTTTAGGATGTCAGAGACTTGTCGCCTTGATTGCTTGGTAAACGATGAACCTATCCGTCTTCCGTCTGTTTTTGGTGATTTCCGTTACTGCCGGTTGGGCTGATTGTCCGGCATGCGAAACGGATGTGCTCATTTACGGAGCGACCCCAGGCGGGATTGCGGCCGCCGTGAGTGCGGCGAAGGGCGGACACAATGTAACTTTAATCGAGCCGACGGATCGCATCGGGGGTCTCGCTACCTGTGGACTGAGCTACACGGATTTTCGCTCACTCGAATCGCTGACAGGGTTCTTTCTCGACTTCGCAACACGCGTGGAAGGATACTATGCGGCACGGTACGGTGCTAACTCTGCCCAGGTGAAAGACAGCTTTCATGGAACGCACGGTGAACCTGCAGTGAATCTATTGGTGCTCGAGCAAATGCTGTCGGAGTTTCCGAAACTCAACGTCATTAAATCGCGGACCATCGAGTCCGTGGAGCTGAGTCCAATGACACTTGGTCGACAGCGAATCCGATCTGCAACGTTCCGCTCCCATGACAACGTCACCAACACGATCGCTGCTCAAGTCTTCATCGACGGTAGTTATGAAGGCGATCTGATGGCGATGGCGGGCGAGAACTATCACGTCGGCCGTGAATCTCGTGAACAGTATGGCGAATCGATGGCTGGGAATCGGCAAGGACAAGCCGATGGCCAAGTTCAAGGATACAACCTGCGTCTCATCATGACGACGGTTGCGACGAACAAGCTCGAAACGCCAGCTCCCGAAGGTTACGACCGCCTGGATTTCGTTGACTCGCTAGCTGTCTTTGCAAGCGGCAAATTGACAAAAGTGTTTTCATCAGGCCACGATGGCATCTATCGAGCCCACTTGCCTCTGTTGCCAAATGGCAAAACCGATGTCAACGATACGCCACATGCCCCCGTGCGTCTCTCGATGCCCGACATCAATGACCGGTATCCCGATGGAGATGCCGCCACGCGAGCCGCGATCATTCGCGAGCATTACGACTACAATATTGGACTGCTCTACTTTCTACAGAACGATGACGCGGTGCCACCAGCGATTCGCGCCGATGCTCGCCGATGGGGTTTGTGCAAAGATGAGTTCACTGAGACAAACGGATTACCGCCCCAGTTATATATCCGTGAAGCTCGCCGCATGGTCGGTCAACATCTCTTCACCGAAGACGATACGCGTCACGCGGACGGCGATGCGAGAGCTGTTCATCACACTGACAGCATTGCAATCGGCGATTATGTCCACAATTGCCATGGCACCGGTCGAGTCGGCTCGCGGTTCGATGGCAGCCACGAAGGCGAATTCTATAAGCCGGTGTCGCCGTATCAAATTCCCTACGGCGTGATCGTCCCATCGAAAACGGAGAACTTGCTCGTCCCTGTTGCATGCTCTGCCAGTCATTTCGGCTTCGGCGCACTGCGACTCGAACCAATCTGGTCTTCGCTGGGTCAAGCGGCAGGCTGGGCCGCGCACGTTTCGCTTCAAGATGAATCAAACGTACAAGACCTCAACGTCCCGAAACTGCAACGCCAACTCCACGTGGATCGAAGTGCGACGATGTACGTTAGCGATGTATCGCCTGGGTCGACCGACTTTGCCGCTGTGCAATGGTTCGCTTTACGAGGCGGCTTGCACGGACTCGCAACCGACAACCAGCCCAAAGCGAAATCGATGGGTGGCCAGTACTGCTTTGCCCATCCCGGCCACACCATCCAACTTGATGAACCGCTCGACGAGAGTCTGAGAGCCAAGTGGATGAAAATCGCGCAGCCGAGTGAACCCAGCACCGCGAGAACGCGCGGCCAGTGGATCCACGCCGCCTATGAAGTCACTGGCCATTGAGAGGACTCAGCGGCGAAGTTTAGCGAGGCAAGTTACAATGCAAGTCAAATACTCGAATGACACTTTCACTTTTGGCGAATCCATGCGATTACTTGTCCGACTGTTCTTGTTATCGATTTCGATTCCGTTCGGCGAGAGCGTGGTGGGGGCTGAGCGTCCCAATGTGGTCTTCATCTTGAGTGACGATCATCGATATGACTTTATGGGTTGCGTGGAGTCGTGTCCCGATTTCCTGGAAACGCCCAACCTTGATCGTATCGCTGCTGAAGGTGCACACTTTCGAAATGCGTTCGTGACGACATCGTTGTGCTCGCCGAGTCGAGCTTCGATTTTGACCGGGCAATACATGCACCGCCATCGCGTTGTCGACAATCAGCGTGAAGTGCCCGAAGGGACAGTCTACTTTCCACAGCACCTGCAAAAAGCGGGCTACAAAACGGCAATGGTTGGCAAATGGCACATGGGCCACGATGACGATTCGCCGCGTCCTGGGTTTGACTATTGGGCGAGCTTCGCAGGCCAAGGTGTCTACATGAATCCGACGCTAAACATCAACAACGAACAGGTGACCTTGGATGGATACACCACCGACAAGCTCACGGATGTCGCGCTGCAATGGCTGACTCAACAAAGCGGCGATGACCCCTACATGCTGTACTTGTCGTACAAGGCGGTACACTATCCGTTCCAGCCAGCACCTCGACATGACGCTCGTTACGCGGATCAGTCCATCGATTATCCCGAGACGATGGCGAACACCGAAGGGAACTATCAAACGCAACCGCGTTGGGTGCTGGATCGACGCTATAGCATCCACGGCATCGACCACATGCAAACCGGTGCGTTCGATAACGACCCTGTGCCCGATTTTGACGAACTGTATCGGAATTATTGCGAGGCTGTTCATGGACTCGACGAGAATATCGGTCGCGTAATCGAGCATTTGCGGTCCAATGGCCAGCTCGACAACACCGTCGTGATCTACATGGGTGACAATGGATTCCATCTCGGTGAACATGGTTTCTACGACAAACGCGACGCATTCGAGACGTCCATGCGAGTTCCTATGCTCGCCTTGGCACCTGGGCGAATTGCACCAGGAACCAAAATCGACGAAATGGTGCTGAACATTGACATTGCACCGACAATCTTGGAGGTGTGTGGCATCCCACCAACGGACGAACATCGCATGGACGGGCAATCGATGCAGAACCTTTGGCAAGCGGATCGATCGGACGAACTGGCTTGGCGCGATCACGTGCTGTACGAGTATCACTGGGAATGGAATTTTCCGGCGACACCAACGACGCTTGCGATTCGCACCGACCGTTTCGAATTCGTCTATTACCACGGCGTTTGGGATCACGACAGCTTTTTTGATTTGCAAACCGATCCCTTCGAGCGGCACAACTTGATCAACGTTCCAAGTTACCAAACTCAAATCGGCGAGCTACGAGAGCAACTATTCACCGAACTCGACCAACGTGGTGGCCTCGTATTGCCAATCCTCCCTCCACTTGGCGAGCGACTCGACCAACGCAAGCGACCCTAGGATCGCTCTTGGCCCCGAGTACGAGACGCCGTGTCGAGTGGTCGAAGACCTCGCGTTTTCTGGTTCAAGTTGACGCCGACGGCAAATTGTCGCTGTGACGCCAGTTTTGGGGGGTCGTCGATTTTTGACAACGTGCGTAGACTTAAATCGGACGCGAAGGTCTCATCCTCTGCTTTCATCGGTTTTCCCAGCAATTTCCCGAGTTGCTTATTTCCCGAGTTGGTCTGGCCCAGTCATGTCGCCTAGCGAACAAGATATTTACGAAGAGCATGTTTTGGATCACTACGAGGACCCCTATCACCGGGGTGCCTTGGAGGCTGCGACCCACGCGCATGAGGCGGACAATCCGCTTTGTGGCGATGTGATCCACGTGGACCTAAAGCTTGATGCTGACGGCAAAGTTCAAGAAGCCTGGTTCAGCGGCGATGGCTGTGTGATCAGCCAAGCCTCGGCATCGATGCTGATGGAGAAAATCGAAGGCAAGACCGTCGAGGATCTGAAACAATTCTCGGCGAACGAGATGCTTGACTTGTTTGGACCAAAGTTGACACCCAATCGTCAGAAATGTTGTTTGCTGTCGTGGAGAGTTCTCCAGGCGGCACTGCATTCGCCGGTCAATCATGACGGTAAAAGTGACGACGAGTCAGAAGCAATTCGCCGATTCGGTGGCCCCAGTCTGAGCGAAGAAGCATAAACGGATGGACTATCGCAACGACTTCCCGATTCTTGGTCGCAACAGTGCGAGCGGAGCACCACTCGCCTATCTCGATAACGCCGCGAGTACACAGCGCCCGCGCGCCGTGATCGACGCCATGAGCGAATGTTACGAACAGTATTACTCGAACGTTCATCGTGGTATTCATACGCTAAGCGAAGCTTCGACGGATGCTTACGAAAAAGCACGTCATACGACGACTGACTTCATCAATGCGTCCAGCACGCGCGAGGTCATCTTCACTGCTGGGACCACTGCGGCAATCAACACGGTTGCACGAACTTGGGGTGATGCCAACGTTGGCCCCGGTGATTGTGTTTTGCTGACGATTGCTGAACATCATGCAAACATTGTCCCTTGGCACCAGCTTGCTGAGCGGACAGGATGTCGCGTTGAGTTTCTTCCTCTCTCGGATGACTTCACGATTGATGAGGCGGTGGTACTTGAGCATCTACAGCGACTCAAGCCTAAGATGTTCGCGTTTACCGCAGCCAGCAATACGTTGGGGACGGAGTTTCCGATCGCGAATTGGACTAAGCTTGCGCATGAACACGGAGCGACCGTGCTCGTCGATGCCGCTCAAGCCGTTCCGCATCGAGTCATCGATGTGCAATCACTTGACGTCGATTTCCTCGTATTTAGCGGCCACAAAGTGTGCGGTCCGACAGGCATCGGTGTGCTTTATGGAAAAGAAGCACTGCTCAATGCGATGCCCGCTTTCCTTGGCGGCGGAGGAATGATCCAACGAGTCACGACGAGTGGCTTTGAATCAGCAGCTTTACCGGACAAATTCGAAGCAGGCACGCCGCCGATCGTTGAAGCGATCGGGTTGGCGACTGCACTGCGTTACCTCAGTGACGTAGGGCTCGACGCCATCCAGGCGTATGAGCATCAACTTTGCGTTTACGCTGATACACAGTTGCGTCAAATCGATGGCGTACGCATCATCGGACCAACGGCTGACAAGAAAGGCGGCATCGTCAGTTTCGTCATTGACGGGGTTCACGCTCACGATGTTTCCCAATGGCTTGATACACGCGGGATTGCAGTACGCGCCGGCCATCATTGCACCATGCCGCTGCATCATTCGCTCGGCATCACCGCATCAAGCCGAGCAAGCTTCTATTTCTATAACACGCTCGATGAAGCACAGCGGCTTGTCGATGCCGTGCGTGAAGTTCGCGAAAAGTTTGCGCCATCAGGCCGTCGGCGACGACGTGTTGCCAATTAGCCGGTGGCATTCGCTGATTATTTGCACTCACAAACCATTCGCTAAGTTCCCCTCCATCAACGAAAAAAGATCGCGTCCAAGAACCTTGACGCGATCTTTCTCGATGTGATCCGCACCCGGATTGATCGGTGCACCAACTAAACGTTAGTGATGACCGAAGTGTGAACCGCGGTGATAATCATAATGGCCCGGAACCACGTCGAAGTGATTGCCGTGACGATAGACTTCGGTCGGATGGTAGTCGTAATGACCATGTCCGCCACGATATTGCGTGTTGTAGCTCGGACGATAATACGACTGGTGAGGCGCAACGATGACAGCCCGGTTTCCAAAGCTGCTTCCGTAGCCGTAACCGCCACGGTATCCATACGACGGACGATACGATTGGTAACCAAAGCCATTGTAACCGTTGCCGATGCTGATGCTGAAACCGCCAGCCTTCGCGCTCGGAGCATCAGCGGCAAAAAACAGGGCTGCGGCCACGACAGGTGCGACCATCCACTTGGTGAATCGGAACATTTTGATTGAACTCCAAACTTTCGGGTGCCATTTCAAGTCGAGCAAAGTGCTCGCTCGATCTGGTCATGAAACATTGCTAAGTCTGGGCCAGGACAGTTTCATGCTTCAAAAATAAAGGCTTGCGGCGACTCGAATCTACGTAAGGCGTTTGCTGGAAGCAGTTTGCGTCACGTGCGTAGAGTTTTTCCTCAGTCAGTGAAACTGTGTCGATCACCACAACTTGACGACACGCGAATCATTGTGATGGCGCCTTTTGGCCCAGGATGCGACAATTTCGCGAATTCGGCGGCATCTGAGGGAACCAGCGTTTTGGTATTGGGACCTCGAGGGTTCGCGGCGAGTGCAAAAATTCGTAAGCCGTGAGCCAACGCGACCTGCTCTCGCGTCCAAGTTCGCGACGCAATATGCTCACGGCGTTTGCATAGCAGCACGGCTTGCGAAGCTGTCGTTGAGAACAATTGCGAACAGTGGAACACAACTAACAAGAGGATTTTGCTATGGGTGACAAGGGAAGCAAGGACAAGGGCAAGAAAGAGCCCAAGAAGAAACCGCTACTGACTCCAGCCGAGAAACGAAAAGCCAAGCAGGATAAGAAAGCCACGTAGTTCGTTTCATGCGTCCCGTGCACGGTTGAAGTCAAGACGGGACGAAATGAAGACGAGGTATCGAACCACACCCATCCGAATCCGAGTACAAACCGCAAGGTCGCGCTAGTTTCGCTTGGCCTCGAAACATTTGAGGCCTCTTCGATCAGGAGGCTGTAAAGCGGTGATGTAGGGTGTGATAGATGCCCGCTTGAGCAAGGAGCGATTCATGGTTGCCTTGTTCAGCAACGCGGCCATGTTCGAGAACCAAAATCTGTGATGCGGTTCGAATGGTGCTCAAACGATGCGCGATCACGATGCTGGTTCGGTTCTGTAACAATCGTGACAATGCATTCTGTATTCGCACTTCGGTAAGTGTATCGACAGCGCTCGTTGCCTCGTCCAGGATCAGCACTTTTGGATTGGCAACGAGCGCACGGGCAAAGCAAACGAGTTGTCTTTGGCCCAATGACACACGGCCACCACGCGATCCGGCTTGAGTTTGCAAGCCATCAGCCAGGTCGTTGATCAACCATTCGCAATCCAGCGAACGGAGTGCCTCGATCGCATCGGATTCAGTGGCACCTGTTCGACCCGCAATGATGTTATCGAGCACGGTGCCGGTGAACAAATAATTCTGCTGTGGCACGACCGAGACGTTTCGTGACATCGATTCGCTGTCGAGGCCGCGAATGTCATGCTGGTCGATTTGGATCGTGCCATTGGAGGGCAGGTAGTACCTTGCAATCAGCGCTGCGAGTGTTGATTTGCCGCTGCCGGTTTCGCCGACGAGGGCGATCATCTCGCCGGCTTGGGCGGAAAATGAAACATCGTGCAATACATTGCGTCCTGGCTCATAGGCAAAGAAGACATGTTGAACTTCTAGTTCACCACGCACTGGCTCAGGCAATGGTTTTGCGTTGGGCAAATCAGTCCACTCTGGCTTCGTGTCGAGAAGCCGAAAGACGCGTTCGGCGCCTGCCATTGCGGTGAGCGCTTGACTGTACTGGTTGCCGAGTGCTTGAATGGGGCTGAAGAAGAGCCCAGCCAAAAACCAAAACTGAATCAAATCGCCAACTGGCATGGGGTCGGCTGCGACAATCGCGCGATAGGCGCCGACAATGAGCACGAGCCCGAGTGAGATTTGGCCGGTCAATTCCAGTAGCGGCATCATCAACCCGCCTTGGCGAGCGCTGTTCATGTTGTATTCAGCGTGATCGGCTGTGAGTTGACGAAACAATTCGGCGTTGGTTTCTTCGCGAGCAAGTGCCTGGGTCACACGAATCACAGCGACGGATTCCGCGATCGTGGCCGTCACGCGAGAAAAACTCTCTTGGACTTCGCGATAGGACTGGCTCAGCCGGTTCCGCATCACGCGTCCGATCAGCCACAGTACAGGACTCATTGCAAAGACGACGAGCAAAAGGGGCCAGTCATACCAGGCCATCACGGCGGCAGCTCCGATCATTTGACCCGCTTGAACGAGGCTGACAAACAAGACATCCTGGACACCGATTCGCACCGAATCACAGTCACTTGTGATCCGGCTGATCACCCGACCCGTTTTTGTTTTGGCGTAAAAGCTCATCGGCATCTGTTGTAGGTGCTTGTAAACGCTCTCACGCAAGTCGTGAATGATCGATTCACCAAGTTCGAGTGCTAACCGTTGACGATACACAAGTGTTAGCTGTGTCCAGCATGCGAGCGCGAGGGCACCAAGTGATGCAAGGACAATCGAACTCAGTGGTTCACGGTGCGTGATTGGGCCATTGATCACCGCTCCAATCGACCAAGCGAGTGCAGGGAGCTGCACAGCTCGCAAGAACACCAGCGCCAGCAAACGATTGCGTTTCGTGGCGTGGGGGCGCATCAGTCCCCACAGCCGAATCACGAGATCGAGCGACAACGGTCGTCGGCTTTCCTCGGATTCTGGATCGCGAAGAACACGAACCATCGGGGCGAAACCCGTGCTCACTGCTTGATCGTGGGGCATGAGCCGAGAATGCCATTCGCCAGAAGTTACGGGGTCCCAATCGCTTAAAACGCATTTGCAGCGAACCAAGTCAAAATGCCTGCGGCCAATGCATCAGAGAACTAACTTATCCTGCAAAAGACGGGTCATTGCAATTGGCCACGCGCGTTCTTGAAACTGCACCAACGCGATTTATGGACTTTCGATGGGCAATGGATGTGAAGGAAAGCGTCCGGCGTAAACGAGACGTTCCCAGAGATTGGCGGGGCGGAGGCTAGGGGTGTCCAGTGGGATCCGGTGCTCTTTGCCGCGGCGTGTGACGAGTGTAACGGTTCCGTCGTCGTGGACCGCATTAACGGTCCAATATTTGTCAACGACATAGCTGTATTGGTCGCCCTTCGTGCCCGGTGTCACCTGTCGGGCGCGAGGCCCCGGCGAAACGCTTCTTTTACTCATCGTGAAGACAACTCGGTCCCCCGCCTTGAGGATGCGCACACTCAACTCTGGTCTCCTTGGTTTGTTGCAATTCGGGCAAATAATCGTAGACTGCTTCGGTTCTTCATCAAATCTTAACAAAACGCCTCCGCTTACTGAATGCCGCAACGTTGGACTTTTCAACTCTGATCGAAATGATCTTCGAACTCGTCGGTGGACTCGGGATATTCCTATTGGGCATGAAAAATATGTCCGACGGAATGCAAGCGGTTGCCGGCAATAGTCTGCGACGGCTGATCGGTGCAGTTACGAATAACCGATTCCTCGCGATCACGGTGGGTGTCATCGTGACGTGCATTGTGCAATCAAGTTCCATTACGACGGTAATGGTCGTTGGGTTTGTTAATAGTGGAGTGATGGCACTGTCCCAGGGCATCGGCGTGATCATGGGGGCCAACATCGGTACCACCATCACCGGCTGGATCTTGGTGCTCAAGGTCGGCAAGTACGGATTGCCATTGCTGGGATTCTCCGCGTTCGCTTATCTGTTTTCTAAAGGCGATCGCTGGCGGTATTGGGCGATGTTTTTGATGGTTATCGGCATGGTATTCTTCGGCTTGGAAGTCATGAAGGACGCTTGCTCGACGATCAAAGAAAATCCGGACTTTGAAGCTTGGTTCGCAAAATTCAATGCCGACACCTATGTGGGAGTGCTCAAATGCGCGGCGGTCGGTTGTGTGCTCACGACGCTGATCCAGTCGTCTTCGGCAACGCTGGGGATCACAATCTCGCTGGCGACCCAGGGTGTGATTTCCTATCCCACAGCCGCTGCGATCGTGCTTGGCGAGAACATCGGAACCACCATCACAGCGTTTCTGGCCTCGTTGGGAACGACAACCCACGCTCGACGGGCAGCCTACTTTCACGTCGTTTTTAATTTGCTCGGCGTGCTCTGGATTACGTGCATATTCCAGTGGTACGTCCGTCTGATTCAATCCATGATCGGCGCGGATGTTTCCGAAATGATAACCGTCGACGGAATCGCGACGTATCCGAATACGGTCGCCGCCATCGCCGCCACACATAGTGTCTTCAACATTGCCAACACTCTGTTGTTCATTCCCTTCATGACACCGTTCGTTCGCTTGCTCGAGTGGGCCGTACCGGGCCGACCGTTCAAAGAGAAGCCGCGATTGACGGACCTCGACGTCCGAATTCTCGAAACACCGCTATTGGCGATTGAACAGTCTCGCAAGGAGATTCTAAAAATGGGCGATGGCTGCATAAAGATGTTGGATTGGTTACTTCAGTTGATGAACGAAGACGAGCCTGACAAGTTACTCGCTGACCGATTGAAACAGCGAGAGCGAGTGTTGGACTCAGTCCAAGATGAAGTCGCCGAATTCATCACCAGGCTTTTGTCCTCTGGCAACGTGTCGCATGCCACGGCGGAGGAAGCCAGGCAGCAGTTGCGAATCGCTGACGAGTACGAGTCCATCAGCGACTACGTTGCCAACCTGGATAAATTCGACCGCAAACTGCGCCGCGACGGATTCCGATTTTCTGAATCTCAACGTACTGATTTGGGGCAACTCAACCGTCACATCGCTGACTACGTTTCTTCGGTTCACAATGCGTTGGTTAAAAACGATCGCAATGTTTTGACAGCCACTGGCTCCGCAGACAAGCGAATACGTGACGAAGTCAAGTCACTTCGTCGCAAGCATCTCGAAGAACTCTCCGCAGGCCCGATGACGCCGGTCATCAGTGTCGCATTTCTAGCGGCACTCAACGCCTACAGCCGCGTCCGTGATCACGCTCAAAACGTCGCCGAATCCATCGTCCCAGATAAATAGTTCAAGTTGAATTCTTGCCATTCGAATTCACTCGCTACGGGGCACGGTAACGGCCAAATCTGATTGCCCTTGCCCTTGCCCTTGCCCTTGCCCTTGCCCTTGCCCTTGCCCTTGTCTTGTCTTGTCTTGTCTTGTCTTGTCTTGTCTTGTCTTGTCTTGTCTTGTCTTGTCTTGTCTTGTCTTGTCTTGGCTTGGCTTGGCTTGGCTTGGCTTGGCTTGGCTTGGCTTGGCTTGGCTTGGCTGCTGGCTGCTGGCTGCTGGCTGCTGGCTGATGGCTGCTGGCTGCTGGCTAATAGCTGGGACACGTACGGCAAAGCGAATTGATTGCAAAGCAGTGATTGCAAAGCGAAGTGAAAGCTGGGAAGTCATGAAAGTTCTGCTGGGAACAGATTTCCAAAATCGTGTGGCTTAACCGGCACCGGCTCACGGGATACGTTGGTACGTGCCGCGAACTGCTTCTTGAACTTGAACGTGTTCAACAGGTGCGGCGACCCTGGGGCGACAGGATTTGCGAGGCTCGAATTCGAGTGAGGCCAGAATTCAAGCAATTCTCGTGTCCTCCAACATTGGGGCAGGTCCAGTCAGCAATCTGCCGAAAACTGGTTTTCTCTTGTATATTGTCTGTCTTATTGATTAGGTTCCGATTTAGATCGAGGCGATTGTTCCGGGGCCAGGATGGCTCGCGGCTACCGTGTCGATGCGCAATCGAGTCCTTTTTGCCACTTATCTACGAAACCAACGTTGTCTTTGCCGAACCAGCCCAATAGCGTTTCGACCAACACTTGGTCGGCCCGAATTACCGAGCGCTATCATGTGCGGCTCTCGGAGGAGCTGGCTCGTTGGTTTGACGATGAACTGTGGAGAAAAGAAGGCAACGGTGAATATCGCGAACCGATTCCACCGAGCGATCTGATCGAGACATTCCCTGAAGCGATCTGGCCGGGGCTCATGCCGCCGGATTTCTTGCCATTGCTGGGCAATATGGCTGGCGATTGGCTCTGTATGCGGATCGGCGCGATGGGCGAAGTCGTGGAAATTGTCCAGTGGTATCACGGTGGCGGCGATTGGTTGCCTTGGGGCAAAACTCTTGCTGAGGCGATTGTGTTTGATGCCGTTTCTCCATGGTTACCTGGGCCATCGCGGCGTCATGCGATCCCGGCTGAGCCGATGCGAGGTTCGCAATTGATGGTAAGTGACCCGCTGCTGAATTGGGCGACGAGTGAATTGCCCTCAGAAATTGCTGCGATGATTGCTGACGCGCATGCAAACTGCGGTGAGCAGTTTGTGAAGCAACTTATGGGACACGGCATCGCCGAAGTTGCATTGCAAAGTGAGTGGGTCCAGCGACTCATGTCGGATGCTCATGCATCGAAATTGGATGCAAACGCCGGGCTAGCCGAGCGTTTGGGGGTTTCACGGCAACAACTGAACGAATGGTTCTTTGATTTTGAATTCATGCCTGCGGAGATCCGAGCCAAGGTGTTGGACGATCGCCATCCACATCAAGACTGGGACGCGGTCGCAGATCATTGCCGCCGAGTCACACAGATCGCTCCGCATTTGGCTTGGGGATGGGACCTACTTGGATACGCTCAGACGCGGGCAGGGCGTTTTGTCGACGCCGCATCGTGCTTTGCACACGGAATGACAAAGTCGGTGTTTACGGACCAGTCGATTCGGTTGAGAACTCATTGGAAGGTTCATCAAGCCGGTAAGTTTTCGGCTGCGATGTTGCGAGAGCTGATTGAGGCTGGACGCGTCTCAACCAGTGACATCACGGTTGAGTTCGACACCAGCTACTTAGACGCGTTGTGCGCTGCCGAAGACGTTCGCCAGGAGTTGGTGACGCAGTACTGGCTCAAGCGATCGGAGCAATCGTCGGCGGCGGGCAACCATACGTCAGCCTTCGATGAGGCTTACGCGGCGGGCTGGGATCTCGGCGCGGCGACGCTACCGGCGTATGGTTCAGTCTTGGATCGACTCGTCGAAATTGCAGAGGCCGGTGGCGATGCCGCGAGGGCTGAGCTCGCTCGGACTCATCGACGCTGTTTGCACGATCGACTTGGCATTTAACGACGGAAACAAGATGGCTGATATTGTTTGGCACGATCACAGCGTCTCGCGTCAGGCTCGCGAAAAGCGACTGAAGCAGCGTGGCGTTGTCGTGTGGATGACTGGCTTGAGCGGTTGTGGCAAGAGTACCATCGCGAACGTGCTCGACACGATGCTCTATGAAAGCGGTGCAGCGACGATGCTCTTGGACGGGGACAATATCCGGCACGGGCTTTGTGCGCCGCCGGAGCGATTGGCGGTTGAGCACGGGGAAGAATTCGCCAAGCGATTTGGGCTCGGATTCGGACCGATGGACCGTGAAGAGAACATTCGCCGGATCGGCAGCGTCGCGGGGCTGATGGCGTCGGCTGGATTGATCGTGGTGACAGCGTTTGTCAGCCCTTATCGAGCGGATCGCAAGCGAGCACGTGAACTGGTGGAAGCCAGCGGCAAAGTTGGCGATTTTCTCGAAGTGTTCGTCGATACGCCGCTGGAAGTATGCGAATCGCGGGACCCCAAGGGGCTTTACAAAAAAGCTCGAGCTGGGGAAATCAAGCACTTCACCGGGATCAGTGACCCGTATGAAGCCCCGGAAACTCCGGAGATTCACTTGCGAGGCGGCGATGATCGGACGCCATCGGACCAGGCGGCCGAGATATTGGCGGAGCTAAAACGACGTTCGATTCTGGCTTAGCCAGATTTGGCGTTGCATCCGTGGCCGACAAGGGTAAACTACCGGCCTCAAAGAAAAACTAGAGAAGACCTGAAAAGATAAAAAAGACGAATGACGATCTCGAAAGAACGCAAAACCGAGGTAATCAGCGAGTTCCGGCACCAAGCGAACGATACCGGATCGCCTGAAGTCCAAATCGCGATTTTGACTGAGCGTATTAATGGTTTGACCGAGCATATGCGGACGCACCGCAAAGACTTCGCCTCACGGCGCGGTTTGCTCGGATTGGTGAGCCGCCGACGTCGGCTGCTCGATTACGTGCGAGGCGAGGATCCACAGCGATACCTCGACATCATTGGGAAGCTGGGCATCCGCAAATAGCCCACTTCGAGCCGCAGCGAGCGATTGACTGGCCCAGGAGGTTGGTCGCCCGAATGCGGGCGACACGGATTCCAGCCGGTCTCTCGATCCACCAGGCTGCGGCAGACTTGATAGCGACTGCGCCGATTACGGCGAGCTACGTCTGCGTGGAGTTTTCAAAAGAGTCACAGCGACTGACAGTAGTCCTGGGGCTCTTCCCTGCTTGGCTCCCTCTCGTCTCTCACCGAGTTCTTCGGCACAGAATCGCCACTGGTGATTTTGTCTCTGACCCACGCCTGATATGTATGTTCGTGTGGGCTGTAAATGTAGTTGTATATGTAGGTTGTGAAGGAAGGTAAAATAAAAGTGTCTCCGAACAAAATTCGAGTAGAAAAGCAAATTGGGCGACAAGTGTTGTCGTTCGAAACCGGCCAATTGGCCAAGCAAGCCGCTGGAGCCGTTTTGGTCCAGTACGGTGAAACCGTTGTGCTCGTCGCCTGTGCGACCGGAGCCCCACGTCCAGGGATCGATTTCTTCCCGCTCACGTGTGACTACCGCGAACGACTCGCCGCCGCCGGCACGTTCCCTGGTGGATTCCTCAAACGTGAAGGCCGCCCGAGCACCAAAGAAACGCTCAGCAGCCGATTGATGGACCGTCCGATTCGCCCGCTGTTCCCAGCCGGCTTCAATGACGAAGTTCAAGTTCAAGCCTGTGTCATCGCTAGTGACCAGCAAAACGATGGTGACGTGCTGGCAATGAATGGTGCTGCCGCAGCACTCCATATTAGCACCATGCCGTTCCACGGCCCACTCGGATCCGTCCGCGTTGGTAAGATCAATGGGGAGCTCGTCGCCTTCCCAACTCACTCCGAGTTGGAAGAGAGCGACTTGGATATGATCGTCAGCGGATCTCGCGATATGGTTGCGATGATCGAGGGCTTTGCTCACGAAATGCCCGAAGACGAGATGATGGAAGCGATTCAATTCGCTCACAAGATCATCCGTGAGATCCTCGATCTTCAAGACGAATTGCACCGCAAGGTCAACCCGGTCAAGACGCCGTACGAAGCGCCAGCCGATGATGGCTTGATGGGTCGCTTGAACAATGCGTATTACGACCGATTCCGTGCTGCGAAGCAAACCGGTAGCAAGCTTGAGCGTGCTGCTGGGGTGCGTGCACTTCGTGATCAAGCGATGGCGGACGTCATTCCGGACGCGAACGCGGATGGCGCCATCAACGTTAACCGATTCAAAAAAGTCTGGCATGACCTTGAAGAGAAAGTCGTTCGCGACTTGATCCTCGCCGGTACGCGACCAGACGGTCGTGACAGCACCAGCTTGCGTCCGATTTACTGTGAAACGGATTTGCTTCCAAAGGTACACGGCTCGGCCTTGTTCCAGCGTGGCGAAACTCAAGCACTCGTGACAATTGCTTTGGGCACTGCCCGTGACGAGCAACGGGTCGACGGGTTGCAAGACGAGTACAGCAAGAAGTTCATGCTCGACTACAACTTCCCGTCCTTCTCCGTCGGCGAATGTCGTCCGATTCGGGGACCGGGACGTCGCGAAATTGGCCACGGTGCATTGGCGGAACGCAGCGTTGCGCCCGTGTTGCCAGCGGCCGAAGACTTTCCGTACACAATTCGTGTCATCAGCGACATTCTTGAATCGAATGGCTCGAGTTCGATGGCCTCCGTTTGCGGTGCAACACTTGGCTTGATGGCTTCGGGTGTACCAATCACGAACCCCGTCGCTGGAATTTCGGTTGGTCTCGTGCAAACTGGAAATGACTGGGTCTTGTTGACAGATATCCTCGGCGACGAAGACCACTTCGGCGACATGGACTTTAAGATCGCTGGAACACAAAACGGCATCACCGGTATCCAGTTGGACTTGAAGGTCACCGGCGTCACTGAAGAAATCATTCGTGCAACGCTCAAGCAATCACGCGAAGCCCGGATCGAGATCCTTCGCAAGATGCTGACAACGATACCACGACCACGTCGTGAAATCTCGTCGACAGCGCCTCGTTTGCTTCGCACCAAGATTTCTCCTGATAAGATCGGTGCACTCATCGGTCCTGGTGGAAAGAACATCCGCGGCATCCAAGAAACGACCGGTGCGGTCATCGAAGTGGATGATGACGGAACCGTCTTGGTCGCTAGCGCGAATAAAGAATCGGCGCAAGAAGCCATGCGAATGGTCGAAGCCTGTACCGCGACTGTCCAGATCGGCAAAATTTATGACGGTGTCGTCAGTAGCATCAAGGAATTCGGTGCGTTTGTTGAGATTCTGCCGGGCCGTGACGGATTGTGTCACATCAGCGAAATCAGCAGTGGTTACATCAGCAGCATCGACAAAGTCGTCGCTGTTGGCGATGCGATGAAGGTGCTCGTGATCGATGTCGACGAGCACGATCGCGTGAAACTCAGCCGTCGTCGTGCTCTTGAAGAACTCGGCATCGAAGACGACTTGGCAGCAGCGATCGCTGAAGCCGGTGGCGGCGAAGAAGGCGGTGAAGGCGAAGACGGCCGTCAACGTCGCGGTGGAAGCGGTGGCGGTCCACGTCGCGAAGGCGGCGGAGGTGGCGGTCGAGGCCGTGGTCCACGCCGTGAAGGCGGTGGAAGTAGTGGCGGCAGTGGCGGTGGCGGACGCTACCGCGACTAAGCCCGTTAACCCATGAAGAAAACAAGCCGAGTTCGTTTGAAAAGACGAACTCGGTTTTTTTATGGAGGAACTGGGTTACTGAAACAATTCGTTACTGAAACAATTCGTTACTGAAACGTTCGTTACTGAAACGATTCGGCACTACCGGGGAACTCGCCGCTTTTGACTTCCGCGTCAAAGCGGCGAGCTGTGTCTCGAATGACGTCACGAATACTCGCCATCTGACGCACGAACTTGGGTAAGTACCCGCTCGTCAATCCAATGAGATCGTTCACGACGAGTACTTGCCCACTCATGTGTGGCCCAGCACCAATGCCGATCGTCGGTACAGCGACGGCCTCGGTAATCGCTTGCCCAATCTCGACGCTAACGCATTCCACGAGAACGGCAAACGCTCCCGCCGATTCCGCAGCCTTTGCATCTGCAACGAGTCGCTCCAGGTCACGTTGCACCCGATAGCCACCGTCGACGTGCACGTTTTGCGGACGAAGCCCGACGTGAGCCATCACGGGAATTCCTGCTGTGACCAGTGTTTCAATGCGAGCGGCCTGCTCCGCGCCGCCCTCGAGTTTGACGGCGTGACACTTGGTTTCTTTGAGCACGCGAGCAGAACTGGCGACCGATCGAGCGATGTCGCTTTGGCCTTCGGGAAACGGCAAGTCGACCACAACCATGGCGCGCTTGGCTGCCCGACCGACCATTTCCGCATGGTAAATCATTTGGTCCATGGTCACGGGCAGCGTCGTCTCGTGGCCTTGAACGACCATCGCCAGTGAATCGCCGACCAGCAGAATATCGATGCCCGCTTCGTCGAGCACCTGCGCTGTCGGAAAATCATACGACGTAAGCATGCTTATCGCTCGGCCCGAGCGACGCATCGCCAGCAATTCGCGGGTCGTCACTCGAGTCGGTGGCTTTGTCACAGTTGGTTTCGGTGCGGTCATAAAGCTTAGGTTTCGCCGTTTTCGCTGGCTCTGTATTCTTGCAAACAGACTCTGTCGTTTACAGATCGAGAGCCTCATTCAATCTCCCCGCGTCCCTCTGGGCAAGGCGTCAGACGAACGAAACGAAACAATTTGCCCGCGAAGTCAACTGCCATGGGTCCCAGGGGCCCTTCGAATTACAATACTTATTTGAAGCTTCTCAACCCAAACTCTCTCTCGCATGCTGACAAAAATCCAAGGCGGACGACTCATCGATCCCTCGCTGGCGTCCACCAGCGGCGGGGTTGCGGACCTTTGGATGCTTGACGAACGAATTGTCCATGGCCCAATCGAGCGACAACCGGATCGTGTCATCGACGCCAGCGGATGTTTCGTAATGGCCGGCGCGATTGATATGCACACCCACATCGGTGGCGGCAAAGTCACGATCGCGCGAATGCTTTTGGAAAACGAACTTGCTCAGTTGCGAACTCCGTTCTTGCCAACAGCTCCCGACACCGCGTCGCTGTATCTCGACATGGGTTACACCACGTGCTTTGAACCAGCCGTCATTCCTTGCAACGCTCGTTCGGCTCACGCGGAGATGGCGGATGTCGTGGGGCTAGACACCGGCGGCTATTGTCTTCTCGGCAACGACGATTGTTTGCTTCGGATGATCGCTGCGGGTTGCGAACAGCAAGTCATCAATAACTATGTGGCCTGGATGGTGACGGCAACGCAATGTATCGCCGTGAAAGTCGTCAACGCTGGTGGCATCAATGCGTTCAAGTTCAATGTCGCTCACTTGGACGTCGACACACCGCATCCGAAGTACGGCGTCACACCCGCCATGATCATTCGGGTGCTTTGTCGGGCCGTGCACGAAATCGGACTCGTGCATCCGCTGCATGTTCATTGCAGCAACCTCGGAGCACCTGGGAATATCAAATCCACTCTCGCCACGATCAAGGCTGCCAATGGCTTACCGATTCATCTGACGCATGCACAATTCCACTGTTACGGTAGCGATGGCCCCCACGGCATCTCCTCCGCCGCCCATCAACTCGTTGAAGCGATGCAGCAGAACCCCAACGTCACGATCGACGTCGGTCAAGTGATGTTCGGCCAAACGGTGACGATCAGTGCAGATAGCCAGCACCAATTTGCCAATCGCAATCGAGCGAAGCCTCGACGCACGGCGCTTGTTGATGTTGAGTGCGAAGCAGGCTGTGGTGTGGTGCCGTTCCGTTACGAGAATCGTCAATACGTGCACTCGCTACAGTGGGCGATTGGACTGGAGTTGTTCCTGATGATCGAAGATCCAGCTCGGGTCTTCTTGACGACGGACCATCCCAATGGTGCTCCGTTTACGACCTACCCGCATTTGATTCGCTTGCTGGCCGATCGCAGCTTTCGCGAGACCGCTTTGGCTGAGATTCATACCGATGCGCGAGCGAGCACGTCGCTCGGTGGCATCGCTCGCGAATACAGCGTTGACGACATCGCGATGATGACCCGTTACGCCCCAGCGAAAATTCTTGGTCTGGATGATATCGGGAATCTTCAGCCAGGCTCGCTCGCGGACATCGTTATTTACGGCGAACTCGATGGTGAAAGCCAAACGAATATCGAGTCTGTTTTTGCTGTGCCCCAATATGTAATCCGCCGAGGCGACATCGTTCGCGGTCCAGGTCGCGTTACCGCAATCACCAAGCCCGGTGTCACAAGGACTGCTCGGCCATCCTTTGACGAATCCAGCGTACTGAGTATCGCCTCCAAGTATGACCACAACGCGACGCGATCGATGCAGCGTCTTTGGATCGGGGACGATGAAATGGCGTCCGTGATCGGCTCCGGTGTCGAACATTGCGTGCTATCGGAGACTCGCTAGTGACCACCCCGTTTCAAATTAACGGCATCCCGATTGAGGCCACGTTTGCCGAAGCGTTCGACATGAAGGCAACTCGGCTCATCATCACCGCCGATGATGCGCAGTGGGCACGCGACGCGGCGGCAGCGATGACCGGGTTTGGCACCAGCGTGATTGCTTGTGGCATCGAGATCGATGTCGAGAAAGTGTTGAACGAATCCGAGACTCCCGACGGGCGGCCCGGCGTCGCGATCCTGGCGTTCGCGATGAGCGGCAGTGAACTGGAAAAGCAAATCCCTCGCCGCGCCGGCCAGTGTGTACTGACTTGTCCAACAACGGCGATCTACGCGGGTCTCGATGGTGACAAAACGGTCTTTCCTAAACGCATCCCGTTGGGCAAGACACTCCGATACTTCGGTGATGGTCACCAAATCAGCAAAGTGCTCGGCGACAAACGATACTGGCGAATTCCCGTTATGGATGGCGAGTTTGTATGCGAGCATGACGTCGGACGTATCGACGGTATCGGCGGCGGAAACTTTTTACTGCTCGCTTCATCGATAGCGGCTGCGACGAAAGCCTGCCGAGCCGCTGTCGAAGCGATGCGACCACTCGAAGGAATCATCACACCGTTTCCCGGCGGCGCGACGCGAAGCGGGTCGAAAGTCGGCTCGAAGTATAAAACTCTTTTTGCATCAACGAACGAAGCGTTTTGTCCAGCACTTAATTACCTCGAATCGTCTTTGCTCAACGCCGACGTCAACGCCGTTCTCGAAGTGGTCATTGATGGCGTCGATTTCGATTCCATATCGCGAGCGATGAAAGTTGGCATTCATGCTGCCTGTGAAGTGAGTGATCCGAGCGGCTTGCTCGGTGTAACGGCTGGTAACTACGGCGGCAAACTCGGTCGACATCACTTCAAGCTGGCTGAGGTGCTGGCGTGAGCACGTGGAAACTTGAATTGCGGCAACCACCGCCATATGATGTCGACGCATCGCCCATTCGATTGAACGTGTTTCGCGGACTCCGTCAATTTGAGATTGAGCAATTGCGATTGGGCTCACACGAGTTAGCCGAATGGTTCCGCGTGACTCGTGTGACACAATCGCATCCGTCCGCAGATCGAATCGTTCTCGTCGGCGATTTGAGGCGTTTCAACAACGTCGCGTCGCAACACCGCCAAGGAGAGTTCATTGTCGAAGGCTCGGTTGGCAACGGACTCGGCGGGCCGCATGGAGCCAGCCAAATCGGGATGCGAGGCGGTTTCATCCACGTTCATGGAGACGCTGGTGACTACGTTGGCCACCGGATGCGTCGTGGAATGCTTGTTGTCGAAGGAAGCGTCGGAGCACTGCTGGCAAGCCAAATGATTGCTGGGACGATCGTCGTTGCTGGAACCATTGGCGCTCATCCTGCGTACTGTATGCGTCGCGGGACGTTGGTTTTGTCGCAAGAACTCGACCTTTGTTCAACACGTTTTACGGTTGCAAATCCCAGTTTCACGCCATTCCACACGCTGTTGGCTCGGGCGATTCGCAATCGGCGGGGTCCTGGCGAACGCGTAGGAACTGGTGCACGCGTGTCCGAAATGCTGAATCACCTAGAATCATCAGGTTTATGTTCCCGTCGGGGTGATTTGGCGGTTGTTGGCCAAGGCGAGATCATTCTCCCCGCGAGCAGCTAGAATCGCGTAAATTGAGACCAAACATGGCGGTTGCGACAGACCAAACGGCATCACACAAAGAAAGTAAACGTGGCGCCGATGGCCATAAACATCGCTTTCCGCAGATCGCTAAATCCGCGACACTAACATCCACTCAATTCGAATGAATTTGGGCATTCCTCACTTCCCACCCCGCAGATAATTTCATGAAACGAACGTTACTCGCCACTGTCCTGCTTGCTGGTTCAATGATTTCATGTCCAGCAGTGTTTGCTGCGGAGACTTTTGGCATTGGCTCGGTTGCACCGTCACTGGATATCGAGCACTGGGTCACGCCAAGCGAAAAGGCTGGCGAACCGGTAACAAAATTTAGCAAAGACAACGTCTACATTGTCGAGTTTTGGGCGACGTGGTGTGGACCATGCATTAGCAGCATGCCGCACCTAGCCGAGATTCAAGAGAAGTATCGCGACAAGAATGTCCGAATCGTCAGCATCTCGAACGAAGATCTCAAAACCGTTGACGCATTCCTTCAACAAGAAGGTCCTGGCGGCAAGAAGTTCGCGGACATCACATCGGCGTATTCGTTAACAACCGACCCCGACGGTTCTGTGTACGAAGCCTACATGGACGCATCCAACCAACAAGGCATTCCGACTGCGTTCATTGTAGGTAAAGATGGCGTCGTCGAATGGATCGGTCACCCGATGTCGATGGATGAGGCCGAGGAGGGTGATGTCCTGGGCAAGATCGTTGCTGGAAAGTGGGATCGCGAAGCGTTCAAGCAAGAATACGAAGAACAAAATCGTATGCAGACGCTCATGCAACAAGTTGGCCAACTCGCACAAACGAATCGCATGGCCGAGGCCGTGAAATTGGTCCAAGAAGAACTCGACAAATCCAAGTCACCTGAGATCAAGGAACAGCTTCTAATGCTGGTCCAAAACCTGAAGTTGTCCGCCGGCATGGTCGATGACGAAGTGAAAGCGTACTTCAAAGGCCAATTGGAAAGCATCAAGGGCAACGCTCTCGAAGTGGGCCGTTTCGGATACTTGATTTACTCAGCGATCCAAAGTGGCGCCGATGTCGGTGACCTTTCCGCCGACGCGATAAAAGCTCTCGAGGAGAATGCGAGTGATGCCCCAGAGCAGTACAAAGCGTTTCTATTCAACCAACTTGCACAACTTCAAGAAGTCACTGGCAACGTCGACAAGGCAATCGTCGCTCAGCAACAAGCTGTTGAACTGACCGAA
Source organism: Pirellulaceae bacterium (assembly GCA_041739875.1). Lineage (GTDB taxonomy): Bacteria > Planctomycetota > Planctomycetia > Pirellulales > Pirellulaceae > JBBSJZ01. The sequence goes on along the minus strand of JBGSNA010000333.1, from coordinate 92,611 downwards.
GGCCAAGCCAAGAAGCGAATGCTTCTTTACCTCGAAGAGCTCAAGGGAGCCACCGAGAAAACGGAAGCCCCAGTCGAGAAGTAATCGGCCGCGTCACTCCAACATTCGCAGCCAATCGTGTGGCTGCGAATGTGCCGGGCAAGCCCGAAGCTAATGGCAATAGCTCGTTTTCACTTTGCCACGCGCTCGACCACGTGCAATTGATCGACGGCAAGCGACCCTAGCTCTTGGATCTCGCCGTCGGGCCACTTCACATTTACCGAATCGACGCTTTCGGAATTCCCCAGACCGAATGTCACGGGGAGCTCAACTTGCGAGAGGTAACTGCGAGTCGGCATCACTTGCTGGCGTAGTGTTTTGTCGCCGATCGCCACCTCGACCCACGAACCGATCCCGTCTCGATTGCAGCGTTTGCCGTCACCCACAAGCTTGATTCGCAGCCAATGGTGTCCTAGATCGAGATCATTACGCAGCACATGTGCCTCGCGACCGGTTGTCGTGACCACGACGTCTAGGTCTCCATCGCCATCAAAGTCTGCGTACGCAGCACCTCGGCCCACGATTGGAACTTGCAAGTCCGGGCCGCAATGCGCTGCGTCGACTCGCACGAATTCCGTTCCTTGGTCCGCACCAGCGTTCCAAAACAGTTGAGGAGCTTGTTCATAGTGCTGACTTGGTTGAACTCGATTGATCTCTTCTTCGAGGTGGCCATTGCTGCAGAATAAATCCAATCGCCCGTCCAAGTCGTAATCGAAATAGAACACACCAAAGGTGAGTTCCAATCGAGTGCTGGGGCCGAGTCCTGTTGAAACGGCTTCATCAAAGAATTGCATTCTGCCGCGTTTGGATACATACAACGCAGTCATCTCGTTAGCAAAGTTTCCGATCGCAATGGCCATTGCACCGCTGCCACGAAACGGTGCGACATCGATCCCCATTGCACCGCGAGCGTTACCGCCCGAATCGAACGCGATCCCCGAAAGCACGCCCATGTCGGCAAACGTCCCGTTGCCATTGTTCTTGAGTAACAAGTTCTGGACGGTATCATTGGCAACCAAAATATCCATGTATCCATCGTCATCGAGGTCACAAATTGTTAAGCCCAGCGACTTTGCAAGCGGCACGCCTGTGACCGAGTTCTTGATTTGCACGCCTGCGGCTTCCGAGACATCAGTGAACTTGCCGTCGCCTTCATTGCGATAGAGATACGGATACGTGCCCTCAAAGTTTTGTGGCCGGCCATAGGCTCTTCCGCCGCCAACGAGCTGGAAGTTCTGGGCCAGGTCATACTCACGAGTCCACTCGACATAGTTGCAAACGAACAAGTCGAGGTCGCCATCATTGTCGAAATCTAGCCATCCCGTACCGCTGCTCCAACGCGACTTGTCGCCTGCGACACCAGCCACCGTCGTAACATTTTCAAACTTGCCATCACCAAGATTTTTGAACAAGGCATTCGGCCCAACCGCACTGATGAAAACGTCGACAAGACCGTCGTTGTCAAAATCACCAACGGCAACCCCCATGCCATACATTGACACATCCAACCCCGAGCCAGCAGTCACATCCTTGAAGCGACCACCGTCATTGCGATAGAGCGTCATCGTTTGATTGCTCTTCTCGTCGCTCGACCAACTTGTCGAATTCACGAACAATAGATCGGGATCGTTGTCGTTGTCGAAATCCAATACGGCGCAACCGCCACCCATCGTCTCGGGAAGCAGCTTTTCGCCGGTCGCACCATTGTGGTGTTTGAACGAAACGCCAACTTCTTTCGTCACGTCACGAAACATCACCACAGGCACTTTTACCGCGGACTGCTCACGAATTTGGACGGATGCCATCTTCGTCTCTTTCACTGGCGGTAACGGCTTGGGGCGGGATAGCCAGTACGCCACGCCGCCTCCGCCAGCGACGATCAACGCAATCGCAATAAGCGATCCTTTGAGCGCTCGCCCGATAACAGCATCGTCGCGTTCCTCCGATTCAGTGTCGACATCGGTGAGAGCTTGCTTTGTGTGATGATTCTTCATGGTTTTGACTACTGGTCCAATTTCTTGGATTCACTTTGAATCGACGGATCCAATTCGGGCGCTCCCTCTCGATTCAGGGGGTATTTCACAACAGCCTCGGCGGCGTGATTTCCTGCTGGGTATTTCTCCCGAGCAAGCCGAATCGCGCGGCCTTGAGCGTTGTCGTCTGGTTTGTAGATCAAGTGCAACTTGCTGTGTTTGGCCGCCAACTCCGCATCACCAAGCCGCTCGTAGAGCAGCTGTAAATTGTGGTGAGCTGCGACGTCTTCGGGATCCACTTCAAGCGTTTTCTTGAAACGATCGACGGCCTCGAGCCAAGACGCTTGTGCTTCATCCGGTCGCTGTTGCCGGTCGCGTTGGTTACCAAGGTCAAACAACGTTTGACCGAGCAAGTTAATGACTTCTATATCGATGCTGAAGTCAAAACCTCTGGCTTGCATCTCCGCCGTGTTGTCTTCCAAAACGCTTTGCAGGTTTTGTCGTGCCTCGTCAAGTCGACCTTGTTGAGCATTGATACTGCCCGAAAGCCAACCCCAAGTCCAACGTGGAAACGCCGTGTCAGTCTCAGCGTACTCGATAGCACGAGACAAAGCACCGACCGCTTCGTCGAGTCGGCCTTCCGTATTGTAAACACGAGCTAAGTTCATTGGCCCGTCGTAGCGATCGAGTTTTTCAACTTCCTTAAATGCATCCTCTGCCTGGCGCAGCTCGCCTTTGCCTTTGAGCAACAGTCCAATTCCATAATCATTCCACCGTTGCCACGCCGGAATGTCCCGAGGAGCGTTCTCGACCTCCACATCAACACCTTCGACTTGGAACACAACCTTGTCGGTCGCCATCGTGGTGATGGGCAGCTCATTCTCATAAGGAGCACCTGAGACATGTCCGCGAATCATGTTTCCGAATTTCTCGTTTTGCTTCGCGACGAAGTCCATGTAGCGTGAATCAAACTTTCGATACTGCAACTTGATCTCAACTTCCACCGGCGCATTGGTGTCTTCCGGTACGAGCAGTTCATAATGAACGGTTTGACCAGCACCAGGCGGAATTTGGTGGTTATACAACGGCGTGAAAATGTTTTCGGCATTGCGCCGATCGATTCGATTGCCGTCTTTGTCGAGCATGAACACATTGATGAAGTGCGACCAAGGATCGACCTCGTTTTGCTTCGCAGAGTCGATTCCGCCACTGCGTCCAATCACACGGCCGCCGCTCGTGACTTTCACATCCAACCAAACTTCGTTGGAGTCAACCGTTCCCTGAGTAAACAGGTGCCCCAACTTCAGCGTCCGGATTACCGTATCGAGCAAATATCGTTTGCCGGGCACGAGCGTTGGCATCTCTGGTCGAAGCGGCGCGACCAGTTTATCGTCGATCTCTGTTCCGTCATGGATGCCAAAAATGTCGACTCGCATGATGTTTTGCAAGTAATCCTGGTGCGCCTTAACAACCTCGTCGCGATCACGCAACCACGCGATTCCCGTGTTAGCGGATGGAAATAAGTGGTTGTGAACGCTCAACTTGTCCGCACCGTCAAAGAACTTCGCACCAAAATCATTGGACGCCACGAGGGGCATATGACAACGATTACAGCTCTCTTCGGCCTTGGGTGGATAATAGAAACTTCTCGCACCGTGCCCAGAAACACCGCTGAGCAAATACGGGTCATAGTGATTCTGGCCCCGTAAAAACTCTTTGTAATGGTTCAGTGCCTGTGGCAAGTGGACCTTGTGGCACGTCGAGCAGAACTCAGCTTCCTTATGAAAGGGTTTGAGGAAAGTCTTCTTGTGAAAGGAGGGCTTTGCTTTGACGAGTTGGTTGTTGATCCACTGCAACGCACCGTTTTCGCTGGTTGCAAACGGGTAGTGAAGCGGTTCTTCGATCGTGTAGTCGGCGTTTCCTCGCACACTATTGACGTTCGTGATCGCATGGCAAACGGTGCACGTGATTCCAGCCTGTCCGGTCACGTGACCACGCATGTCGAAGTTCGGATCGTCAAAGGCGCCCGAGAAAAATGGCACGGGGTCGTGACAACCGGCGCACCAACGCGAAGCTTGGACGTTTCCATCACGCAATAGCGAAACGGCGCGAGTCTCACTGACACTCGCGAAATACGGGGGATTGTTGAAGGAACTGAAGCGGTGAACGCTCTCGCTCCAATCCTTGTGAATATCCGCGTGGCATTTCAAGCAATACGCATCATTCATCAACGCCTCGGCGGGAATGAAGTTGCCGCTCGATGTACGGGCTAGCGAAGGCTCAAAGTACTTCACGCCAGTCTCCGGTCCGAGCGCGTTCCACTTGCGTGGATCTTGAAGTTGCAAAACCACCATGGCTGCAACCGAAGCCACGGCAATCCCCGCGAACGAAAATCCGACACGCCACTTGATACGCGGTCCGGCCAAGCGATGCAGCCAATACAGCCATCCGGTAATAAGCGGACAGGCCACATGAAGCCAGTACACCGTGCTTCGTGCAAAAGGCTGCTTCAGATCCAGACCGCCAACGCGCATCAGCAAAATACCGCTCACGAGCACCATAATGCTGACGATAAACAACGCGTATCCAATTCGAACTGCGCGGCGATTACGGCGGTCCTTGGAGTTCATTAAGTGAATGATTCCGAAAACAATCAGCGGAACAACGAGCAACAAGCCCAAGCCTAAGTGGCCCAGAAACATGTACTGATAGAAATAGTCCTGGTAAGTTTCGCCGCGAAACCACTCCAGAAACGTAATGGTGGAGAGGTATCCGGAATTCGCAAACAGCAACGCGACGAGTGCAAAAACAAAGTACAACAGTTTGCGCAATCGAGGACCGACTGCACGAACGTACTTCTTTTTTGGCACCGAAGCCGACGCGTCGCCAACTGACGTGGCGCTCGACATGGGAAGTTAGTCCTGAAAGAAATTGACGTTGATTCGCTTTGCCAAAACCGGATCTAAATAGGTGGACTGGTCATCCAACGCACCCACGACCCAATTGGCAACACGAACGAAGCACAACAAATTGAGCCACTAGGACTTCGGTGGCCGCTCAATCGTTGGACTAAAACCGTCAAGAGCACACCCAGCCGAATCCTGCAATTCGTACAACAAGACTTCGCCTGAGCGAGGCACGCAGCGCTCGCTCCAAGTAATCCACTTCGAATCCACTTGTGGCGTGGCCGGCGGCACGGGTGGGTTGGCGGGCGCTTGCCGACAGCCAGGGCCGTCGCAAGGAACCCGTCGAATTGGCACAGTTTGTGTCGACGCTAGTTGCTCCTCGGTACGAACAGCCCCATCCTCGGAACTAGCCGCCAATTCATCACCTGGGTGCACAAGCCAATCTCCGCAACTTGCTTGGGCAAAGCAAGGCGTCAAGAGAAGCCACACGAACAGGAGAAGCAAACGTTTCAAGAATAGAACCTAGCAAAGACGACGAATTGCAACGCAAAACTCGGTCGACGACCCGTGTATCCTAGGAAGGGAGAAACGATCTGTCAAATATTGCGATAGGGTCACCGAGCGGGCGGATCGAAAGACGCCGACTCATCGATATCGTTGCCGCTGAGATTTGAAAGGATCGTTTTTTCCGCTTGGGTGTACGTCGCGAGTAATTTCTCCAATTGGGCTCGCATGCGGTCGACATCGCGACTGGTGTCAATCGACTCCGCGAGAATCGGGCGGAGCCATTCTTGCATGAGATGGAATTGGCCTTGGACGAGATCGACGAGCACGCGCGGTATCCGGTGCTGGACAACGACTTTTTGGTCCGGCGGTTGAAGAGCTTGCTGTCGGCTAATCGCTTCGAGAGCCTTACTTGTGTTTTGAAGCGAGCCTGCCAGTTCGACGCCAGCTTGCGTGACGCTATGACGCAAGGACTCGACTCGCTCGTCCATTCGCATCTCGGTCGCCTCGCCACCGACAGCTATCGCCTTGGCAATCGTTTGCCGAATCGATTCGAGTCCATCTCGCATCGAGGCTAGCTGCCGCATGAGTTGAGCCGCCGAGTCTTCGCCTGTCATGCCAGCCATGCGAGTGCTTTCGACAAACGCGTATTTGATCGCATCCCATCGCTGTTGATCCTCAGGCGTCATCGCGCCGAGCAGCTCACTGAACTTCAACAGGTTCGCTTCGTTGTCGGTGGTGAGCGTTTGTGCGTCCTGTTCGTAGCTACTGACGATTAGCGACCGAAGTTCCGCATCATTCATCACACTCGCGACACGTTCGGCAATGCGATTCATGTTGCGATAGCTGCCTTGCAACTTGAACGGCGGTTCGGTGCGATACGCGTCCGCTTGCGCCGCTGACCGGATGTAGGCGCGGTTGACCTTCAGCACAATATCGCGGACTCGAATCAGTTTCCTCAGTACCTCGTACATCTCGCGAGCAGCGTCAAGTGACAGATTACTCGTCAACTCAACGCCTTCGAACGAATCTCGCTGAGCCGCGCGGATCAGAGCTCGCGAGTCGTCCTGTGACGCAGTCGAAAGCGGGGCGAGTGTCGCGTTGCTCGTCAAGCAATTTTCGAGGTAACTCATCTCAAACGCGTCACTCGCGTCACCAATGATCTCGCCAAGGTTATAGACATCGGCACGATTGGAGAGCATGTCGGGAATCTGGAATCGATCGCCGCTCTCGGTGTACGGGTTGCCGGCCATCACGACAGCGACTCGACGTCCACGCAGGTCATAAGTTCGCGATTTACCGTCGCGGACGCCTTCAATTTTTCGGGTTCCGTCACATAGCGATATGAACTTCTGCAACAACTCCGGGTTCGTGTGTTGGATGTCGTCCAGGTACAACATCACGTTATCGCCCATCTCGAGAGCCAAGTTCAATCGCAGTATTTCCTCGCGAGCAGCTGCGTTTGGTGCTTCGGCTGGATCGAGTGAGGTAACACCGTGGCCAATCGCTGGGCCGTTGATCTTCATGAAGACAATGCCGAGTCGATTGGCAACGTATTCCATCAAGGTCGTCTTGCCATAACCCGGTGGCGAAATCAGCAATAATAATCCCATGCGGTCCGTGCGTTTGCCTTCACCAGCGGCACCCATTTGCTTTGCCAAGTTATCGCCAATAAGCGGCAAGTAAACTTCGTCGATCAAACGGTTACGCACGAAGCTCGTCAGCACCTTGGGCTTGAACTCCTCCAGTCGCATCGAATCGCGAGCGTCCTTGACAATTCGAGATTTCGTTTGGTGCAATTTACGAAACGCTGGAACAACACTCTCGATGTATCCGCGAACTCGATTCAGAAGTTCGTGATAGTGGACACTCAATTCACCGTTCGCAATACGATTGTGGCTGCCAACAATACCCGTCAACTTGCGAGAGAGCGTCGCATGTTGAATTGGCGACTTGCCTGGACCTTCGATCATGATGAGCCAAGCCAGCTCATTGCGATACGCGATCGGCGGATCAAGCGAGTCTTCCGCTTCGGCACGAGTAAGAAACCCATCGGCCGCATTGCGAGCGAGGATAAATCCTCGCACAGGATCACATTTGGCGATCTTCTTGATGGAAGCGAGCAGCTCGCCTCGCTGGGCCTCATCACCGTACTGGGAGTAAGCCGCATAAAGACCGCTCGAGGTCTGGCTAATCACCGGCTCACGATCCTCACTCGCCAGTTCGTCGAACAGGTAACTCGCGATCCGCTCCGGCGTGATTTCCGCGCCGAACAAATCTCGCCAATTCGGCTCGAGTTCAAGGGCCACTTCAGCAAGTCGTTTGCGGAAATCTTGAGACGGTCGAACGCCGGGATAAACCCGAGCGAGGTGAGCGAACCCACTTATCCAATCGATTATCGACTTGCGTGTCGCATTATCGAGTAAGCGATAAAACACAAGCAATGCGGCGGCTCGCAAGCTCGGTCCGTGGGCAAGCAATCCAACTTGAGCATCTGTCTCTAACAAAAACTTCAATATCTGGGCGGCGTCGGCGTCATGGACGCCCTTTGCGTACCCTTCGTCAAACCGTCCACCAATTTGGTTCTGGACCCACGCGGGTGTGATCGCAGTTGGATCCATCCGTTCGCCACGCGAGCGGAACTCGTCAAACAGCGACACGGCGAGATACTCTGCCCGATACACATTCGAATCTTCCGAAATCCATTCCTGGGTCCAAATTGCTCGCGACGAATTCAGACCCTCATGATTCAGCGGTTCGAAGTACTGGGTCCCGGTCAAATGCAAACACAATTCGCTGTCGCGGACGACGGTGGTTAGATCGAGAGGTTGCGTATTGACCGCGAACTTGTGCTTGCCGAAACGAATCAGATCTCCGCCACCTTCGAACAGTTCGAGACGATCCTTCAATTGACGAACGGAATCTTCTCGAATTGTTTTCAGTCGCCCTTGCAAGTCCTCGGCGCGCACCGAGTCGTCAAGCGACTCCAGTTGGACGATGATGTCACGGACTTTATCGACCATTAAATCGCCTGCGAAATACGACGCGATCTCCTCAGGCGTCTTCATCGCGCCGGCACGCGACTGGATTCCTTTCAAGATGCGATCCGCAGCGGATGCGAGTGACTCAGCCCTGCGGTTACGCTTTTCGATCAGTTGAACCTTGCGGGACTCGAACGCCGCATAGATTTCTTCTCGCCGCTCAGCGAGCTGTCCCACAAACTCATCAAACTCAGCGAATCGGCCCTCCAGTTCTTCGAGCTGGACCATGACTTTGGTAAGGTAGTCATCGCATTTTTCTGGTGTGTCGGAAACGTCAAGATAGCCAGCCGTCGTTTGCTGCAAGAGTTTCAGTTGCGAAGCAAACTCGGCTTGTCCTTCGACGCGCATGAGGTCATTGATGCGTGCCTTGAGCGAACTTCGAACGCGATTGACGTCGGAGAATACGTCGCCGATTGAGTCAATGATCTCTGTTCGCTTGGTCGCATCATCGATCTTCAAGTTGCTCACGGTTTCGGTAAGCAACTCTAATTGGCTTGACGCTTCGACGGTTTGTTTCTCAAGCTTCCTGGCTTCAGCGACAGTGGTGATCTCCGCGACAGAGGCGGCAAGTGCATCAATACGAGTACGATAGGGAGTGAGCGCTCCGGGCGTGAGCAAGTACTCGACACATCGCCGGCTCAGCCGCTCGCTTCGCTCAGCGATCTCGGCCTCGAGTCGGTCAATCAATGCGTTATCAACGTACCGCAATTCACGCAGCGAAATGGCTTGGCCACGAACCGTGCGGAGTTTAGCGAGTGATCTAACGTAATCGTCGATCGACTCGAATCGTCCACGCTCGATTTCTTTGAAGAGCGACTGTGTGTCTTGGCTGACTTGTTCGCTGCGTTGGTTCGTTTCCTTGCGAACACGTACCACCTTTTCGAATTCTTCGACGGCTGCCCGCGCCGTTTCACGGATCTTTGTCAGTGGCTCCGAAAGCGTTTCGGCTTCCGGCTTATCGATCCAGAAATACGAATCGAGTACGTCACCCGATTTCTTGACTAGGTCGACATACAAACCGTCATAATTGTCGTCCTTGTCAATCAACATTAACAGTTCAGTACACTCGGCCATCCCGCGGACGATGTCTTTATTGCCAATCTTGAATAACAACGAATCTGGTTGGCTCGACGTGATCACATCGGGGCCAGTGAATGGCGTTTGCCAGATCTGGATCGCGTGGTGCTTTTGCGGTTCGGCCTGGGTCTTGAAACAGACCATTTCGCCGCCATCAAAGAGCGTTTGACCGTGACAGATTAATGGTGTGTCGACGGTTTGGCGAATCAGGTTGTATCGAAGTTGTACGTAAGTACCGGATTCATGATTATGAAACAGGTAGAGGAAGTCTTCGCCATTGGCGGCTGCGATGGTGCGTTGGTAACGCATCTCGCTGAGCCCGTGATCGAAACGCTTGAACTCACCTGTTTGCAGATAATAGCCGCCAGGAAAAATAAGTCCCTGGTCGCCGGGAAGCATCACGCACGTGTGCTCGATCTCGTCCAGCCGCATCGCTTTTTGGATTTTGGCATTGAATAGCAAGAAACGAAATTGTGTTTCTTGATACGGACGGATTTTCAGCAGGATCAAGTTGCCGAGAACGGCGTAGTGGATCTCCGCATCATCGAGCGTTTGGTCCTTGTGCTCGACGGTCTCCGCATAGACGCCTTCGCCCGAGTTCGTGTTGTTTTCGACCTTAACCGTAAGGTCGCCCCCAACGGTTTCGACGAACACACGGTCTTCGATCGAGATATGGGGGTGGGCCCCGTAGTGATGCTGGTCACGCGTCGTGCGGGTCCACCGAAACTCGTGTTGAGGTGGGTCTTTGACTTCATGCTCACTGCGGTTGTCGATGTACTCAACCGCTTCTGGCGTCACACGCCACTTGAACGACTTGATATCCCGTGAGGTTTTGCCGACACGAAATACCATGTGCAGCATCGGTCCGTTACGAAAGAAACGCTGGAACGATGTTTCTTTGTAGAACCGATACAGCTCACGGAAGTCATTTCGAAAGCGATCGTGATTGATCAAGTCAAGCGACTGAGCGTGGAACTGGTGCTCGCGCATCTGGTAGACAGAAAACACGTCCGCCAGATCAATTTCGGTCTTCAGCCCAAACTGGACGTTGTATCCGAGCAAGAATCGGTCACCGACACTGATGATGTCGCGCGGAACACAATTATGCTCCGTTGAGACACGCTCGGTCGCCAACAATCGGGTCTCGATGCTACCAAAAACATCCGCACGAGAAGCGTTCAGCCGTTTGATGCGCTCGCGCAGGTCCAAAGCCGCATCGCGAAGGCGATTGCGGAGAACTTCGTACGTTCCGGCAGCAAGTTGGGAGTCAGTCACGGTGAAATGTCATCAGTCGGTGCAGTTGAAACCACGTGTTACGCAGGCAGGGAAAAAGCTCCTGCAGCGAATTACGACTTCTTGCCGTTGGTGGGCGTCGCTTTCGCAGTCAACAGCGGCCCGACTTTCTTGTCAGCTGAGCCCGACGAGCCAGCCATGCCAAGCAGACTAGCTAGCTGCAATCGCACGTCTTCGGTTTTTGCCATTCCAAGCAACTTAGCGACCAAGGCAGCGATCGATAAATCCTTAACGCCGTCGGTGTCGAGGTTGAACTGCTTCACCAAGGCGCTGACTTGGTCTCGGAAGTAATCCGCGTTGCCATCAAAAAACGTGTCCTTGATATCGGTCGCCACGCGGCTGTTGTAAACAAAGCGGTCGATCGCCTTGCCGCCCTTGACTGCGGAGGTGATCTGGTCGAAGAACTCGCCATCGCCACCGACGATGTCGATCCGCGCCGCACGTAGAGCCTCGCCAACAACACTGGCTTGGCTTTCGGCAATGCCCTTTTGAGCATTGATCGCAGCAATCTCGACTTCTTTTTCCTTGTCGAGTTTGAGTTTGAACTCTTCGTGATCTTTACCGACACTGTCGAGCAACTTCATTGCTTCAGCCTTTTCGGTGATGCCCGTGGCTTCACTGTGGTATTTCTCGCGAGACACATTTGCCTCGGCCATGCCTTGCTTCTCAAGGCTCGTTGCTTTGGCTTCTTGAACACGTGCCTCAGCAAGTCCAGAAGCGGCTTTGGTCGCTGATTCGCCCTCGGCCAACATCTTCGCACTTTCCGCGTCTTTCTCCGCAGCATCACGTCTCGCTTCAGCTTCGATGCGAATTTTTTCCGCAACCAGCTCGCTCGATTCTTTCTCCGCTTGAGCCAGTTTGGTTTGGCGAATCAACTCTTCTTCCGCTTTCATCGACGCCGCCGTCATTTGCACTTTCTTTTGGCGATCGGCTTTTGCGAACTCCACCGTATCTTTGATGCGTTCTTGCTCTTCGACCACAGCTCGTTCGACGGCGACGCGTTCGCGAATGACCTCTTGGATGTTTCGCTTTTCTACTTCGATCGCTTTTTCTTTCTCCACTTCGGCGACACCGACCACTCGCATGCGTTCGGTGGCTTCCAAATCGCGATCGCGATGCACTCGTTCGAGTTCGACAGCATCGGTCTTTTCCTTGTTGCGTTGTGCAACGAGGATTTGACGCATTTTGTTCTCGTCAGCTACGCCGAGCTCTTCGTCGGTCGCGATGCGAGCACGTTCGGCCTCGAGTCGCTGTTCCTCTTGAACTTTGGTTGCTGACGCGTGTTCACGGGCCATGATTTCTGCGATTTCTCGCTTTTGCTTCTCAACCGCGGTGACCCGTTGGCGTTCCAGTTCGAGGATGGTTTCTTCGGCTTCGACGTCCTGCTTTTTGAGCGTTTTCTCTTTGTCGCGAGTGAACTGGTTTTCCTTGACTTTCTCGTTCGAAGTCAACTCCGTGATTTTCTTAATCCCCTCTGCATCCAAGATATTGTTGGGGTTAAGCAATTCGAGCGGAGTCTGTTCGAGATAGTCGATCGCAGCGTCGTCGAGTCGATAACCATTGAGATCGGTGCCGATGACTTTCAAGATTTCTTCTTTGAACTTGTCACGTTGGTCGTACAAGTCAACGAAATCGAATTGCTTTCCAACAGTCTTGAGTGCCTCGCTGAACTTGGCATCAAACAACTCACGAAGTGTTTCAATTTGCGCACAACGTTTGGCACCGATTGACTGGGCCACTTCACGCATCTCTTCGTCAGTCTTGTCAACACGAATAAAGAACGCGACCTTGATGTCCGCGCGGATGTTGTCGTTACAAATCAAACCTTCCGAGCCTTCGCGATTGATCTCAAAACTCTTCAGCGTCAAGTCCATGAACTCGTACTGGTGGACCATTGGGATGACCCACATGCCGTCGCCCGTTGCGACTCGCAAGCCGCCGCTACCACTTCGAACGAGTGCCTTGTCAGGACCCACCTTGATGTAAAACTTTCTGTAGGCAGTCACGACGAGCATGATCGCCAACAAGAACAGCCCAAGCAAAAGGATCACGGCGTCGGCAATCCAACTCTGCGTGATGAACTGTGCCATCACGAGCGAGTTGTCCATCGCAGAGGAACTGGCTAACACAGACGAACTGGCTAACACAGAGGAAGACACAATCATGAAGAGACCTCTTGAGGAGCGGCGGTGACTTTGTACAAACGACGATCAGCGTCAAAGCCGACAATCTGGACACGGGCACCTTTGGCGAAATGCTCGCCGTCAGTGCGGATATTAAGCAGCAATGGGGCTGCGTCAGTTTTATATTTGGCTTGACCGAACGATTCTGTGACTTCACTCGTCGAGACCGTGCAGTGCTCGCCAATCAGTGTGCTCGGTGAATATTGCGGTGCTGGAACGAACCAACGGCTCAGCGGCTCAGTGACTAGCTTGGTTAGAGTTGACGCAATTACAATGTTTCTTCCGCATAACAGCAGGCTTGGAATCAACGCAGGCGAATATTTATGCACATCGAAACCGTACCAAAGAAAGTACGAGACAGCCCAAAAAGCCACCGTAAAGACACTGAGCCAGAGAATCATTGGGAGTCGATCGAGGTTCATCCAGCGAACGGTCATCCCGCCGATTCCGCCAAGAAAATCCCCGTGAACTTCGGGGCCGCTGACATCGGGAGCACCAAGATCGATTTCGGGGCTGGCGTCCGCTTCAACGCCCAGATCCAAGTCAAAAATGCCTAGCAAGGCGACGAGCGTGTACGCCAGAAGCAGGCAAACCAAGATCGACGCCGGCCAAACGGGTCCGACGAACATGCGTTCAAGAAAGGAGACAATGGTTTCGGGCACGACGAACGCCATGGGAAATAGACCTCGGGCCAGGATGTGCTTGAGAAGACTTTCGCAAGACACCAGCTTAATAGTGTGGCTCAGTACGCTGGGATACAGGGCGCGAGATTGCAGTGAAAATTTCGGCCAAACATCGAGTGCTGCGGACGAGAGCCGCTGCTAGCTGAACGCGTCGAAACCAGGCGGAGGAACTTCGGGGTGCGATTCACGTAAACTGCCCAGCACGCCTCGGGCGAGCATCGAGTCCAAATCAAGGACTCCGACCAATTGATTGGCGTGATCCACCACAGGCAATTGGCGATGCGATTGCGAACTGAGAAGTACTGCCTCCAGATCATCGTCAATCTGAAGAACCGGAGCACCGTGATCGGCAAGCATGCCAGCGGTGGTGGCGGGATCGACTTGCTTTCGAATGGCTTTCGCGACGTCTTCGAGGCGCAGAATTCCCACAACACCGCCGACGCCTGAGACCACAGGCATCACCGACGCTTCGACGTCGTCCCAACGCGCAGCGATTTCCAAGAGCGACGTATTCATGTCGAGGTACGCGGGGCGACGGATCATCGAGTTAGCGATATTGAGCCCACGCACGGTTTCCATTGCTTCGACTTGGCGAGCCTCGGCCATGCCTGCGTAACCGACAAACGCCGCGATCAAAATAGGCATGGGCTGCTCCAAATACCAAGCCGTAATCGCCATGCCCACGGCGCAAACCAATCCCACTCGCGAGGCCACAAATGTTGCACGACGGTACGGAAGTATCATCGCCAGCAAACTTCGCAACACGCGTCCGCCGTCCATAGGAAAGGCGGGAATCATGTTAAACACGACCAGCATCGTGTTGATAATGAGCATCGAAAACGCAAAACCCGTCAACGTGGGCAACGTGAGCATCGTCTCGAGGGTCGCAACCGATTGTTCATCATTCGGTGATGCGACCGCTTCAAACAACCCGGTGCCATGAACTGCAAGTAGTGACCCGGCAAGCAAGAACACAATCACCACATTCACGGCCGGCCCCGCCACTGCAACGACAAGCTCCTGAATCGGAATCCGCGGCATTCGCTGGAGACGGGCAACACCGCCGATCGGTAACAACGTGATATCGAGCGTCGGCACGCCAAAACGCCGCGATGCCATCGCATGACCATACTCGTGGAGCGTAACGCAAAGAAAAACGCCCAACAGTTGAGCGACGCTGTATCCGACGCCAAACCACCCCTCGCTGCGAGCCATATAGCCGACATAGACGATCATCAAGGCGAACGTCCAATGAACGTACAGCCCGATACCCAGAAACGTTCCAAGTTTTAGTCGACGTTCCAGCACAACGGCTCCATCACACTCGCGTAGAATTTCTGGCACAATGCAACGCGTTCGATCCGCGTCAGGCTCCAATCGTATCCGAAGGGGCCGGTTTTCGCCCCACCCCTTTTGACCCCAGATACCAAAGAATAATGCTCCGACATCGACTGATTCATCCTCAGATTTCCGCGATTTTGGCCGCTGCCGGTCACCACAGCAGCATCCTGATCGCCGACGGAAACTATCCAGCCTCGAGTAAGCGAGGCCCGCGAGCTGAACTCGTTAGCCTGAATTTGATGCCTGGATTGGTCACGTGCAATCAAGTTCTCGAAGCGATTCTCTCAGCGATCCCGATCGAATCGATCCAGACCATGCAGACAGAAGCATCGGGTCCCTATGCGTTGCCTGGCGATCCACCTGTCTGGGACGAATATCGGCAAACCATCCGTGACGCAGGATTGAATGTGCAACTCCAACCGATTGAAAAGTGGGCATTCTACGAAGCCGTAAGCACCGAAGATCATGTGCTCACAGTCCAAACGGGTGACCAACAGCGCTACGCCAACATCCTATTGTCCGTCGGCGTACGAATGGACTGAGCGCAAATCCGATCCAGAACTCGTGCAGATCTCATGTCATTGTTCATTAAGGCGTGTTCCCTTTCCGCCTGGGAGAGCAACACAACGCTGCACGATTCAATGTTTTCAAATGAAAGAAATTGACCATCTACCATGTCATCCCATGTTTCACCCTTGACCGACGACGAAGCTCGGCATTGCCGCCTGGTTTTTCGCCTAGTCGAGCAACAAATGGGCTTTGTCCCGAACTCGCTTCGCATCATGTCGCGGCAGCCAGCGATTCTTGGTAATTTCTCAGTGTTTGCTGGAACGCTCTTGGGAGAACCGCCCAAGAGTGCATCCGAATTGCTGTCTTATCTTTGGTTGCTTGTCAAAAACGCTATCTGGACTTTTCGATACTTGCGGTCAACCAAGCGAGTGCCCATTGGATTAAAGAATTTAGTGGGGCATGTCGCAAGCAATGCTTCTGGCTGCCGATATTGTCAAGCACACACGATTCAAGCAGCAAGCTTGCAAGGAGTCGAGATCGAAAAGCTTGAGGCTGTTTGGGAGTTCGAGTCAAGCACACTGTTTAACGACTCTGAGAAAGCCGCATTTCGATTCGCGCTAGCTGGTGGAAGTTCACCCAATGCCGTCACGAGTCAACATTTTTCCGAATTGCGACTTCATTTCAATGATGAACAGATCGTCGAACTCACCGCTGTCGTTGCTTTGTTCGGATTCCTCAATCGATGGAACGATACGCTTTCAACTTCTCTCGAATCGGGACCTGATACCTTCGCCCAGAAGCATCTTACCGGTAGTGGATGGACCATAGGAAAACACGAGTAGCGTAATGACATGCGAACACTAACTTCGCGAGAGGGGCCTAGAAAGTGCGGGCCTACAAGCCAGAAAACGGGCCGCCAAAACACTGGGCCACCCACCACGGCGCGTACGCCGGAGAGTCCATGATGCCACGCACGCTAACTCCTCGCCATCCATCAAACGAGCCCTCCTACCTTCGCTGTCTTGTCGATCAATTTACCCTAGCATTAGCGTGGCCCTTTTATTACTCGGTCCGATAGATAAAGAAATAAGTGAGTAGCTGCCGCCACCTTCTTGCGTGAACACTTTGCGTTTCGACACGGCAGGACTGGTGTTCTCGACACTGTCCCGAGGAAGACAGTCCTTCACAATGTCAGCAGGATTCTTAGAACTGTTTAATAGTCAGCCGTAGGCGTACATGGTGGTGAAGATGGGAAAGAAAGCGTACGCCTTCGGCTGACGGTTAAACGATTTGTCACCATTGGTATTCAATTCCGATTCCAGATACCCTGCGACTCGCACTCCACATGCAGGGTTTCGTTGAAGAAGTTGACGTTACTCGCTGCGGGACTGAATCCGTGCCATGTTCAAAGTCGTCGATTCAGAAAATTGCCTACGTCCAAATCGTTCAAATTTGCAGTTTGCAAAAATATCTTCGGGCTCTTTTTGTTCGTTTTCTACAAAGGGCCAGCCATGTTTTAAAAGTCTCAAGCCGTGGAGTGTCAGGTTTCAAATAAGCTTCTCCTTTGGCCTCGCGTCGTCGACGAACGCTCAACGTCATTCGCACGCCCGATTTCGAGGCGTCGGCGCAGCAGTCAACACAGAGTGCTCTCAGAACAGAAGCAACGGAACCGATCAACTGGCTAGACCGACAACATACCGAGCGGGTTTTCGCGGGCACACAACCAACGCTGGCCGCTGCGGATCGCTTCCTGAGCGAGACTCTCCGGCGTCCCCGCAGCTCGCTTGAACACACGTCCAAACTTTTGTACCACGTCGCACCAGGCCCGCGCATCCAAGCCAATGCGACTGAGGATCGGTGCCAAGTGCCCGGAATCGCTCCCACCTTGTCGCGACGCAACTGACGGTCGGTCCAATCTAAAACTTCTGGCTGATTAACGATCGAATCAATCTCCGGCTTCGTCGGAATCTCGGGTGACCCATCCAGTTTTCTGCGTACCGGGAACAGCTTCAACCAACGCTGCGCCACCTCCACATCGCTCCATGCCGCAACCACGTCCGCACGACTGCGCAGGCACGATATGTAGGTGATTACTGAGCACCGTGTAGGTCAGGCAATCGATCCCAAAGACACTCGCAAGAAACTCCAGTCGCTCACGGATCCAACCACGACGATGCTCAAAGGATTGCCCCGTAAAGCGGTCTTCGCCACAGAGAAACGCGCGACGCTATACCCCATGAAAGACCTGAACTTCCGCCGGATCAGCAACTTCGTAACGAGGTTTTCGAGGTATCGAAAGACTCCAAAGTGCAAGGTTTAAGTCTTAAGCTTAGCAGACCAGGACCAATCGGGCAAGATAATGGATGGCCCCAACGTGCCCAACGTGCTGCCCCAATGATCAATGTCCCCAATGCTTCCAATGTTTCCAACATATTTACCGAAAACAGTGGCGGCCGTTGGCTGCTCAGTGACCTTTTATTCGTGTCGACCGATTGCAACTTGCCCGTTCAAATCGGGCCCAAACCCCCTTTTTTGGAGATTATGAACATGAAATCACGAACACGTAAAACTCGTCGCTTGAACCTGGAGTCGCTCGAAGGCCGAAAAATGATGGCCGGCGACGTGTCTGTTGCACTCGAAGGGCAACTGTTGACCGTCCGGGGCGATAACTTGGGCAATCAGGTTATCGTATCGCAAAACGCAGCGGGTACCGTGACCATTTCAGGCCAGAATGGAACGTTGATTAATGGTTTGACATCGGTTCGATTGATCAATCCACAACTAAACGCAATGGAAATTCGCATGGAGGGTGGAGACGACTCCGTGTCACTTCGCGGCGTGCGACTCGCGAATGATCTTTTCACCGACCTAGGTGACGGAAATGACCTGCTTACCACCGCTGCGGCAACGCCTGTTGTCGTTGGCGCAAACGCAATCATCGAGGCAGGTGCTGGCAACGACGTCGTTCGACTCAGCGGCATTACCGTCCGAGAGGACCTGATGATTCAAGGTGGTGTGGGTACGCTCAACACCAGCCTCAACGCTGCCGCAGTCGACAAAGCACTGACGATCATTGGTGATGATGCTAACGACAGCGTCGCTCTGGTGGGCGTACGAGTTGGCGACGCCGTGTCGATTGAAACCAAGGGCGGTGCAGATGTGATCTCGATGAAAGACGTTTCAGCGCTGGCACTATTCGTCAACACTGATGCTAACGGGGTTGGAGTCGATCGTGTGACGATGAATCGAGTGAGTGCAATCGAGGATATTGGGATCTTCACCGGCGCTGGGAATGACACCGTGGCTCTAACCGACGTCATAAGTGGCAAGTCGCTAACGGTCAGCCTTGACGAAGGCAACGATAGCTTCATCGGCACACGTGTTTCGGTAGCTGAAGATGCCGTCTTCGAGGGTGGCTCTGGCGTTGACGTGTTCACAGACCGAGGTATCACGGCTGGAATCAAGAAAGACGTCAAAGAGTTTGAAACTCGACGCTAGTCCTTAAACTAGCGTTGGGCCCTACACAGCTAGGCCAGCTCTACACAGTTCCTACGCAGGGCCAGCCATGTGCTACAAGTCTCGAATCGATGGACATCGGTTTTCAGATGAACTTCTCCATTGGGTACATAGGCTCGAAGCACGCCCAAAGTGCTCGCGCCGCCCGATTTTGAGGCGTCGGCGCAGCAGTCAACACAGAGTGCTCTCAGAACAGAAGCAACGGAACCGATCAACTGGCTAGACCGACAACATACCGAGGGGGTTCTCGCGGGCACACAGCCAGCGCTGGCCGCTGCGGATCGCTTCCTGAGCGAGACTCTCCGGCGTCCCCGCAGCTCGCTTGAACACACGTCCAAACTTTTGCACCACGTCGCACCAGGCCCGCGCATCCAAGCCAATGCGACTGAGGATCAGTGCCAAGTGCTCCGGAATCGCTCCCAACTTGTCGCGACGCAACTGACGGCCTGTCCAATCCAAAACTTCTGGCTGATTAACGATCGAATCAATCTCCGGCTTCGTCGGAATCTCGGTTGACCCATCCAGTTTTCTGCGTACCGGGAACAGCTTCAACCAACGCTGCGCCACCTCCACATCGCTCCCTGCCGCAACCACACCAGCTGTACCGCATGAAAGACCTGAACTTCCGCCGGATCAGCAACTTTGTAACGAGGTTTTCGAGGCATCAAAGGACTCCGCCGTGCAAGGTTGAAGTCTTAAGTCTCGCAGACCAGGACCAATCGCTCCCTGCAAAATTCCCCTCTGTGGCAATCGGTGATTGACTCGTGATCACAGCTGTTGAGTATTGCCAGCAATTCACTTACCTATCGTAGCGATTCACGTTTGGCACCCCATGAATCGACGGCAATGGGAACGAAGTGTCGATTGATCGAAGCTTGGAGCGAACATCAGGCACGAGAGATAGCCAAGACGCGAGCCCGCCAACTGAATGAACCGTCGGAATTTTCGGATTTCGTTGCCCGCGATGTAAAGATATGCAGGTTGTCTCGCCGATAACGATTGTGATGAGAGTTCTCTGCATGATTTTTTATTGCAGCGAGCGTTCCTCCCACAGCAATCGATGGAAACGGAAGGCGTAACAACGATGAAACTCAACTCGACGAGCCGACGCGTTATTCACTGTGCCCTTTGGGTCACGGCATTAGGCATCGGCATCTCTGCGACGACTGGGTGCCAGACTTCGATCAACGGCCAAACGCTTCCCAGCCCCTACTATTTGCAAGACGACGTTCAGTACTTCCCATCGGGTCCAGAATTCAAATTGCCGCGAGAGGCCGCAGCGCTCCAGGCCGCTCGGGCTGAAGAGAAACTCAATCGTCGCTAGACGCATCTAACGAATGGTCATTCGGATGGTCACTAGCGGCGGTGGTCTGGGTTTCCTCATGAGCTTTTTGTGGGTCCAGTGTCGCAAGGCATGCAATTGCTAAGATCGCAACGACTTGGCACATCGCGAACGTAACTGGCGATAATCTGCTGAGTTGCGCGAGCAAACCGCGAGCCAGCGCTGGTTCTCTTGCCGCCTGGGTCTCCATCAACGATTCAATCGACGGAGTTGGCGTGGTCCATTTGCTGACGTCCTCCCAGCCACGATTCGTCCTGCGCCAGCCCGCAGGCGGCACGGATCTCCGCTTCGCTCCACTCTCAGATACAACGCCGTTGCTCCGTTTGGCGTCTGGGGTTTGGGCCGTCACGATTGCACGCATTACTTGAGGCGAATCGTTCGACGTGAATCCATAACTCGTTAAAACGTTGAGCAGGACCAATACCGCCATGAAGCGACCTGTTTTTTTCAGGCGACTCAGCATCCAGCGGCGGTCCTCGGAAGTCAGTATTGGCAGTTTCATGTGGACAGACCCTTGCACGTCCTGCACCGAAACCGGATTACCCGCACTGAGTTTTTGGCCGTAAGCCTAGCCGGACAAACGAGTTGCGATGCTTTTCTGGGGGCGTCCCATACGTCTGAACGCTGCTCAATCACAACACCGCCATGATGCAAAAAAGCCACTGAGATGTGGATTCTCAACATCCCTAGGCGACCGGCGAGATCGTTTATACCGGGAACGCGAGGCTCCTTCCGGACCCGTGTTCAGGTCAGCTTAGCTGAGGTCAGCGGGAGCTTCGCCCTCCCGTGGGCTCGAAGAGCTAAAGCGAAACGGCACAATCGGCAAACTCACTCGCAGAAGTTTCGTATTCGCATTTCTCGAACGGAGCGTGTTGCGACGGTGCGGCAAAACTGGCCTACATTTCCAGAGCCCCTCGTCTGCAGCGGCCATGGAATACACATGGAACTGACTCCCAACGGAATATTCTGATGACAACCGCGACTGTTTCGCCCGTACTTGAAGACGTCTTTCGTACAGAAGTGTTGCCAGCGTTGCCGCACAGCGCGATCGCATTGCTTCAGATCTCCCAGCAGCCGGATTGCGGCCCGTCGGACCTTGCTAAGCCAATCGAGGCGGACCCCGGTTTGATGTGCCAAGTCCTCAAGTTTGTGAACTCGTCGTACTTCGGGTTTAGCCGCGAGATCATGAGTGTCCAACAAGCACTTACCCTTGTTGGTGGCCGGGCGATAACGAACTTTGCACTCTGGAACGCGGTATTCAGCGTGATCCCGAATCCAAAGTTTGGACCTTTTGACTTGAAGTCGCTATGGCAGGACTCGCTGCGCCGAGCCGTTTTCGCTCGCTCTCTCGGTCGATCCGTCAAACTTGCGAACGCCGAAGACCTTTTCGTTGGAGCGTTGCTGCAGGACATGGCGATTCCTCTACTGCTCAAAGAACTGCCTCAGCAATACCAATTGCTCGTTGAACGCTGTCACGTTGAGGGTCGTCGTCTCAGTGGACTGGAGCAAGAGTTGTTTGGCTGGGACCACGCCGAAGCGGCGGCGCTTCTCGCAACTCGCTGGAAACTGCCACAAGAATTCATCACCTTAATCGCCCGTCATACGCACTTGAGCGAATTGCTCATGGGCAGTGAAACTCGCGCCGAAGCGTGTGTGGCCCTCGCGTCGTTGCTTCCAACATGCAGCGATGAAGTCTGGGAAGAGCGAGCCGAGTTCATCAACGGCTACGTGAAACTCACGGGTAAAAGCGAAGCCGACCTACTCGAACTCTGTACGGTTGTCGACAAGGCGACAACCGAATTTGCTCCGCTGCTGAAACTGCCGGCACCGAAACGCGGCATCATCGAACTGCTAGCCTAACCACCGAACGTCGACGAGTGGTCAACACCGATACCTCCGTTCGATTCCGTGGCAAACCAGTTTAGCGACGATCAACCATGAACGATCCGTTGTCGGCAACATCGAACATTGGACGACAATAACGCCCGCATCCGTTCGGGCCACCGGGACGGAAGACAATCCCGAGCGAGATATTCCAGCTTTCTTGCTCGTAGCCGCGACTGCTCGCCCCTTCGTTCGGGATTAGGTAGGTACCGCCAGCCTGGACTAGCATTTTCGGATGCACAGGCAGGCTCATGGTTGTGCCAATCACGGTGTCGCTGTCATTCGAGCCCCCGACGAACGCGTCCCAATGTCCGCCACCACCGATTTGTTTGCGATAAAAGCCACGAATTTGGTCCGTTGCCTCAAACGCGACGGTTGATTGCACGGTCGCTCCGGCCGCGTTGCGCACAAACGTCGCGGACATGTCGTCGTTGAGTCCGGACATGAATTGAATTCCAAACTCGTGACATGCACTGGTTTTCCAGCTGAGTTCTCCGCGAAGTTGGATCAAATCACCGTGGAAATACCAGTCATCGTTCAAGTAGTCGACAACCACACCGTATTGCAAGCCATAGTCCACTCGACGAAACAAACCGCCCGTCAAGAAAATCTGATGACGCGTTGTGTCGGTAAATTCAGCTCCCGTCAAATTGCTTTGAGTCGCTCGTAGCCCGAATTGAGCAGCCATGTCCCAGCCGAACAGTCGACGCAGCGAATGGCCTTGGTTGAATCCTTGGTAAAAACCAAAGCTACCGCTACCACTTCGAACCAGATTATTGGTTGCGCTTGTTGAAGGGAAATTCATGGGGCCTTTGTAAGCCTGGACTCCAGCAAAAAAATCAAACCGGCACCAAGCTGGACGCAAAATCGGCAGGAAAATTGGAAGTGAATCAAAGTCGGTACAGCACTGGCTGCACTCGCCACAACCGCCACAGCCGACAATCGACTCCATGCCGCAAGCCGGTTCACACGTCATGCAGCCCGGTGTCCCACAACCACCATCGATTCCGCAACTCGGCTCGATTCCATATCCCGGTTCAAAGCCGCACGCGGGTTCCGCACCGCAACCAGGGCCCATGGAGCATTGGTCACAATCACAAACTGGTCCACAGCCGCCTGTGTACTCCTCCATAAATCCGACTTGAATCACCGGGTCTCGCAAGCTCTTGGAACGGATGATTGAGCTCGCGCCATTCGATTGCGGCGGATCAATCGAAGTATCACCGAGTGCCGCGCGTACAACCTGGGACTGCTTGGCACTGGCGCTGGGTCGACTTGGCGGACGAACCCCAGAAAGATCGATGCGCCCGCTTCGAACATCCCCAGAATCGCTCGGCGCCGCGGCGTTGGTAAAACTCAACGGTGCGAACAAGACTAAACAAATCGTGAAACTTGTCAGCCCGAGCTGGCGTAGAATGACGCAAAGCATGGTCAAACCGTGCAAAATAGTGGAATCGAACAGTAAATCACGTGGCGGCGCGCAATAGGCGCACTCGCTTCATTTCTTTCATCGGAACAACCCAACCTGAAAAACAGGCAAAGTCAACGCAATCGCTAAAAACCTCCAAAGCGTATGCGTTGATTTTTAAGGAAGGCAATCGCTTGAGACTCTGATTGAGAACCGCTTTGGTATTCGTAGGGCTCTCATTCACAGGGTTACTCGTTCATAGACCAGGATTGCGTTCTGACTTGGCAGGTTCCAAACCTGCCCTAAGTTCCTCGGGCCATTCGGATGTGCGAGCACCGCCTAAATCTTGGTCACACTGCACAGTACGGCATTTCAATCAGCGAAATGTTTTATCCCGGGACGGCGATGACTGGCTGTGGCTGATGGTGGCATCAATGGTTGTGTTGCGTTTCCAGAACTGCAGGCGATCGGATGTGCATGCCCGGCAAGTTAAGGGGACGCAAACAATATCTTGATCTCGTTTATCCAGTCGTCATGCTGATCGGCGATGGACTCGAAGTTGGCTTTCATCCACCGAACGGGTTTTTCGGGTAGTACACGGGGTGGAAACTTTGCATAACGACTCAGCGGAAGCTCGCTGCCGTTGCCCATCGCGAGACGGTCCTCGGTCGCTGGTTGGACGAGATAGTCAGCCAGCTTTGCAGCGGAGATGGGGTTCTTGGCGTTGCGCAGTACGGCTGCTGTGCTAGGTATGCGAAGCGTTCCAAGTTGGCTCGGCCCTTGGTCGGGAAAAAGGATGGTTACTGGATGGCGGAGGTCGACCTCCGCTATAGCTGAGGCTGAATCCGTCAGCCCCCATGCTGCTTGGCCTGCGGCGACAGCGATCGCGACTTGTCGGTCGCCAGGAAGCACCAACGCGTTCTTTCGAATTTTTGTCAGGAGATCGAATGTCGCTTCGCGTCCGATTTGCTCGCGAAGCACGGCAAAGTGTGTGGCGGAAAAACCGATGGTGGGTATGCCCATGGCACAGCGTCCTTCCCATTTTTTGTCAGCCAACTCAAGCACAGAATCTGGGTGCTCGGCCACATCGGGAAGCAATGTGGTGTTGACGATCAGTACGCGAGCGGTCGCAGCGAACCCGCACCAAGTTCCATCGCTAGCGATACAGTCAGCTGGCCAGCCAGGTTCGACAGCGCATTGGCGAGGCTCAAGAAGCCCAAGTTTTTGCAAACGAACGGACTCGATAACGCCAACATCCCATACGATGTCGCATGCCGGCGACAAGCTTTTTGAGGTGGCGAGCTCTGCGATTAACGTCGATCGCTCAGCTGGATCCGCATCGAAACGGGAGACGACACCCACAGCGTCGTCAGTCGATCGCTCAAAGGCGCCCAGAATCGGCATCGCTGTTTCTTGTTCAGCGGTCGAATAGAGAACAACGTCGGATTCAGGTTGCTGGCGACAACCGGTACTTGAACAAGCCATGATGAAAATCAGCGTTCGTGCGAACACAGTACGCGGACGACGCTTTAAATCGGGCTTTGAATCAGGCTTTAAATCAACGGTTCCACTTTCGAACACAATCGGCCTTCGTTTGCACTTTGCCAGAGATGAGCCACTGCTAGCGACTTGCTGCGGGTGACAAAACGGCAAAGTGTAACTTATTCGTGACGCAACGCTTCGATTGGATTCATTCGAGCGGCGCGAATCGCAGGATAAAGACCGCTGACCAGACCCACGCCAACGGCAATGAACACCGCGATCGGAATTGTCTCATAAACGATCGTGGGCTCCGCATCGCGAATGGCTCCAGGGAGTGCTGCGAACTTGTCTGGGAAGCTTGTTTTAACACCCCACATTCCGAGTTGGTAAAGCGGTGGTCCAAGGAACCCCAGCACGACCCCTAGTGCGGCTCCAGCGAACGAAAGTACCGTCGTTTCAACAAGGAACTGGCGAACGATATCGCCACGGCGAGCGCCCAGTGCGCGACGAATGCCGATCTCGCGGGTACGTTCGGTAACGCTGGCGAGCATGATGTTCATGATCCCGATGCCACCGACCATCAAGGAAATACAAGCAATCAAAATTCCGATACCGAGGAACATCAGTCGCAGATTTCTAGCTTGTTCGAGCAATTCCAGTGGTACCACGACGGCGGTGTCCCCCATCACGCCATGTTTACGCGCCAGCAGACTTTCGATCATTGCTGCAGTTGTACGCACTTGAGACACACGTGCGACTTGGAGCGTGATCTGGTTCAATTCCATGATCTCGATTTGAAACTGGCCGCTGCGGCGAGTCACGATCGTATCCCCGACACGTCGGCGAACGGTCTCCATCGGAATATAAATATCCGACGAAAAATCTTGGGAATCTAACGACCCGCCAATCGCGGCGGAGGCATTGCGATGTTGGAGCACGCCAACAATACGGAAATAATCCGTTTGCTCCGGGATATAGACTCGCTTGCCGAGCGGTTCTTCATACGGGAAAAGGCGTTCAGCAACGCCAGCCGAGATGACGCAAACGGTATCGGCGAGCAACTCATCTGCGTCGGTAAGAAAGCGACCACCATTGATTCGCAACTTTAGCTGGTTCACCTTGAAGTAATTTGGCGTCGAACCGACCACGCGTCCATCGATGATCCGATCGCGATAGGTGAGCTGGCGACGAATTTCTCGAATTGGGATGGCTGATTCAATCGTCGGTATGGTTGATAGGATCTGGTCCAAATCTTCGCGCAGCAAGCCATATTGGCTCGCCGACGATCCCGCCAGCTTTTCCTCGGGCGGCTTGATGCTGCGAACGATAATGTTGTTGGCACCGAGCGATTCGATCTGCTTTTGGACCTGATCGCTCGCACCTTGGCTGACAGCCGTCAAAACGATGACCGCCCAAACGCCAATCATGATGCCGAGCATCGTGAGGCCGGTGCGAAGTGGATGGAGCGCGAGGCTCTTAATTCCGAGTTTCCAAGTTCTTAACCAAAGCATCGAACGACCTTAAACCCGTTTGAGTAGTTCAGCGACATTGGCACGCTGGCTTATTCGAGCCGCTTCGCGTGTCGCTTCTTCGACCGGCTCGTCACGATGGAGCATGCCGTCCTTGAGTCGCACAACGCGCCGAGCTCGACGTGCAACTTCGTCTTCGTGCGTAACGAGGATGATCGTGCGTCCCTCTTGATTGAGCTCGTCAAAGAGCGTCAGAATTTCTTCGGTTGTGACGGAGTCGAGATTCCCGGTTGGCTCATCCGCAAGAATAAAGAACGGATCGTTGACAAGGCTTCGGGCAATCGCAACACGTTGTTGCTGGCCACCGGACAGTTGATTGGGGCGGTGGTCCAAGCGATCCCCTAAGCCCACGCGACGAGCAAGCAAGACAGCGCGTTCTCGCTCTTTCGCACCCAAGCGACCTTGGTAATACAACGGAACTTGAATGTTTTCGACAACGCTCAACTGTTGAATCAAGTTGTACGATTGGAACACGAACCCAATCCTCCGACTGCGAATATCAGCAAGTTCGTCATCGGTCATCGTTGCGATGTCATCATCGCCCAGTAGCAAGCTGCCAGCGGTCGGCTTATCAAGACAACCCAGTAAGTGCAGCAGCGTACTTTTGCCGCTTCCCGACGGTCCCATAATGGCGACATAATCACCCTCAGGCACATCGAACGAGATGCCACGCAGCGCTCGGACGGTTTCGCTTTTGAGGACATATTCCTTCTTCAGCGACTGGATCGAGGTGGCTAGACGTTGGGGCGTTGTCACGGCGACAGAATCCGGCGGCTGAGGAGTCGAGTAGGCTTGCGACATGGACACTAGCGACCGCCTCCGCCTTCGGCCATTCGCTTCTTAATCGAAGCGGTTAGCTCTGCACGACTCACGAATCCGTCGCCGTCGGCGTCAGCGGCGGTAACGCCAGCGCGACGGTTTTCATCGATATTGCTAATTTCGTCTGGCGAAAGTTTGCCGTCGCCATCGGTATCACTGCGTTCCATGCTTCGTGTGACGATCATGTTGACGTCTGGTGCGCCACCTCCGCCGCCAGGTCCCCCGCCGCCAGGTCCCCCGCCGCCAGGCTCTCCGCTACCAGGTCCTCCGAACCCACCTTCGCCACCGGGTCCACCAAAACCACCTTGACCGGGGCCACCTCGCTTCTTTCCACTTTCGCCATCGCCGCGCGGCGATGGGCCATCTTCGTCTACAACAGCAACCGCCGGGCCCTTGATCGCAATGTCTCGCATGTCGCTGTTGTCTTGCTCAGCGACTTCGGGAAGGTCTAGCAATGTCAGGTGCTCACGCAGGTTGAGAATGATCTTATCGTTTTCACTCAGTCCACTCGTGATCGTCGCCATTTTGTCATTGGTCGCGCCGATGGCTACTTCGCGAGTCTCAAACTTCGTTGGACCCGTTTGCACGAGCGAATACATCTTGTTGCCGTGCTCATACAAACCTTGGATGGGAATCTGCAGAGCATTGGGAAGCTGTTCGACGAAAATTTGCACCTCCGCCGTCATTCCGGTGCGAATTGATTCTGGCGGATCAATGATCGCGACCAAGGTCGCATATTCTTTGATCGAGGAACTAAAGAAACTGCCGGGTTCCGCATAGCGATTGACCTTGGTGACGCGACCTTTGAGCTGTGTGCCGGGGATTGCATCAACAGCGATCTTGGTTGCCATGCCAGCGTTAATGAGCGCCACTCGCGATTCGTTGACATTGCACTTCACTTGCATTTGGCTTGGATCGGGCAAACGTATCAGAGGCTGACGCTCACGCACGGTTGCACCCGCTTCGACGACGAATTCAGCACCACCACCGCGACTGCTGTATCGATTCGCATGCACGACCACACCGTCCGCCGGAGCAACGATCAAGCATTTCTCAACTTGCTCTTCATAGCCAGCCAGCGTCGTTTGATCTTCGGCCAATTTGCTTCGAGTTGCCGCTAGGGCTGCTTCCGCCGCGACAATATCGCTGTCGAATTGGACGAGCATCTTTTTTCGTGTCAGATTCTGTAGAACTCGAAGTCGACCTTTAGCGCCATCTAACTGGTTCTGAGTATTCGCGACAGCAAACTTGTCTGCTTCAAGTTGCAAGGACTTGACGAGTCCCTTGGCGACCAATCGTTCACTGCTTCCGAGTGCCAATTGCGCTTTCCGCATTTCCTGTTCGGCGATCGCCATCTCGCTGAGGATCGCTTTTTCCTCCGTGAGATAGACACCCTCGAGATACTCTTGGCGAGCAATCTTGGCTTGCTCCACCAATGCCTCAGCACTGCTCACGTTCGCTTCGGAGGTCACAACGATGATTCGCTGGTCCTTGAGCTGCACTACCAATTGCGACGAATCGAGTTCGACGAGCTTGTCGCCTTTCTTGACTTTCGCGCCTTCGTCGATCACCCACAGAATGGCGACGCCGCCACCGCCCCGGGCTTCGACCTGGCAAGTCACTTCGATGTTGCTGCTACTCTCAATCTCGCCTTGCTCGAGGACGATGTGATCGAATGCACCACGTCGGACGGATTCAACAATCAAGCTGTCTTGAGAAAGCCCCCCCGAATCTTTGAAGAAAAAGACATACCCGACAGTTCCAATGACGGATGCGAGCACGAGAAATATGAGCACGCCGCCAAGCAATCCGCCAAAGCGGGAATGTCGACGACGGCACCTAGGAGCGCAAAAGGTGGAGCGCATCATGCCATGGTGGGTTGAAGGAGGGCGGGTGATTGGGTCCAACGGTTTGAACCCGAAAAGTGATTCGGAGTTTCGCTGTTCCTCCGAAAGCCTTCATATTCTACCTAGATGTCAAAATATCGGTCCGACTGGATCCGCAAATTTTCGGAGATCTTTGGGGATAGTTCGTCGGCGGATAGGGCGAAACGCGGGTTAATCTCGACTAAAACGCCCTCATTGACGGTCGCGCCAGCTTCCATGAGCCACTTTTGATGCAGATCCGAGATCGCTTGGCGAGCGAGTTTGGGTGTGTCGGTCGCCGCAGAATCAGCATTTTTAACTGGGGCGAACGCTTCGCTTGGCAAAGCCTCCACAACAAACGCATTTTCGGCTTCGGGAAGCATGTCAAAAATGAACCGCTCGAACTTGGTCGCATTGGGTTGAGCCGGTTGCACCTTGGATCCAGATTCGTCAACGTAGGGGACCGCCTTGTGAGCCCGGTGAAACGGTAGGGCGGAAGCCGATCGTGATACGCGACGGATGAATCCCACGTCGATCACGTGGACTGCAATATTGCCGGCCCAAAGCCGCAAACTGCCATCCTCTCGAGTCGCCTCAGCCGCGTCATCGGGTAGATCGCTATATTCGATGATGCGAACACGTCCGTCGACAATCACCACATTGCCAACCTTTTCTTTGGCGTAACGCTTGCGAACCACTTGCGTTGTCATTTCGCTGCCCGCCATCCGGTGATGCCCAATCAGCACTGGATCGCACAACGCAACGAGCGGATTGTCGACCTGGATGTACGCGAGATGCTTGATTCCTCGTGCTTCGGCATCCGAAAGGCAACCACTTTTGTCCAACGCTGCGACCGTGCCTCCGTGACCATCCGGGCTGAGAGCGAGCGACCCTTTTTCTTCCAACAACAATTTGCCTGTCACCGCATCAACCGCAGGCATCGTGCCTTGCTTGAAAATCCGCACGTCGTCTGGATTGAGCCCGAGCCAATCGTTCGCTTCAAAATACTCGCGAGTTTCAGCGTCCGTGGCTTCGCTTGTCATGACATAAAGTGGAACGTGTGTATCGTATCGTTCGTTGACGGCGAGCAAACGATCAGCAAAAAACTGGAACAAGGTTCGGTTGGAAACGGGACCGATTTTGAACATTCCTTTGGGCTGGTCGAATCCAAGTCGCGTCCCTTGCCCCCCAGCGACCAGCACTGCAGCGACTTCACCAGCACGGAGGGTCTCTTCACCGATGCGGAAGGCTTCTGCGTTGCTCCACGCGGCACCTGTGCCGTCAACGCGGACCGCAGGAGGCGGGGCTGCTGCGGATGCCATACTCGAAAAATCCGGTTTCTCGTCGGCGTTGGCAACGAGCATTGCCAGTTGCTCTAAATCCAATGAGAGGATTTGGGCTTCAAGTAACGACTGTCCAGCCGAATCGAGTTCGTCCCAGAATCGTAGGATGTGTTCTTGGCCGAAGCGGAGAAGCAGTTCGTGGAGCGAGTCGCGAGTCATTTTTCCTACTAAATCCATCGAGAGCGGGCTAGCTTGAGCAAAGTGTAAACCATTGACCGACTTGATGCCTTCCACTTTGCTCGCACGGTCGCCAAAACTTGGCAAGGTTGGCACATTTAATGGCGACAGTGCCATTGGGGATCGTTGTAACGCGTCGTGAGTAGTTCTTGGGTTCGGCGACGCACTCTGGCTGAACATTCCCTCGATGCTGGTTCAATCACCTCCATCGCACAGAATGAACGCTCGATATCAGCGATGAGTCGCCCGGAATCAACATTCAAATTGGTTATGAAATCGCTATGGGGACGTTGACGCCGATATTCCGGCTGGCGTGGCGGGGTCGCCAAACAACGTGAGATGAATTCCAGGTCGGCGTTGTACAGAATCGTGCCGTGATAAAGCAGGTGTTGCCGTGAAATTCGAACACTGTTGCCTGAGAACTTGCGGTCGCCGATGGTCAAATCACAGGTGCCCTGCATTTCCACGTGCGGATCCTGGATGCGGACTGCGGCTAACAATCGTTGCATCACAAATCGATGAGCGACATCGATCTTTTGCAATTCCGGATGCAACGTAAAGCTCAGCACCACGCTATACATCAGACAACCCGGTCCAGCCACAATGGACGCACCACCGCTGCAACGACGTAGCACAGGAACATTTCGCTTGGCACAAAACTCGTGGTCCACTTCGCTAACGAATTTCGATGAGCGACCTAGCACCACTACAGGTGACGCAAACTCCCACAACCGCACACACTCGCTATCGCTGCTCGATGTATCACCAGATGCTTCAATACCTGCGTCGGCTTCACCTGCGTCGGCTTCGAGCAGCATCGCTTCGTCGAAAGCCAACTCCGCAGCAGGTTCAGTCCATTCGTTCTTGAAGATTCGCATTGTGGCGCTACTGGGCTCGAAGCGAAGCGAGCAACGGCATTTGAATCACGCGTCGTAGCGATACGACGGCGGCTAGCATGCCAAACAAGGTGATCCCAGCTAACACCAAGAGCGGTTCAGCGATCGGTGGCTTCAAACCGCTGGTTAAGGCATAGGGAAGGACGGCGAGAACGGCGCATCCCGCTCCACAACCGATGCCGATCAAAAGCAGCGTCATCGTTTCGCTGAGCACGAGCGCTGCCAAACGTCGGCGAGTGAATCCGACGGCGCGCATAATTGCGAGTTCACTACGCCGTTCGAGCACGCCACGCAATTGCGCAATGGCTAAGCCGATCGTCCCAAGCAACAACCCAAGTGCTCCCAAACTTTGAAACGTTCGCAAGTACGTGTTTTGCACGGCGAGCATTCCAGCGAGCAGTTCATGTGTATCCGTGACGTCCATGCCGACATCACCAAGACGATTCTCGAGCACGCTTGATACCTCGCTGCTACGTTCTTTTCCGGAACGAACCAGGAAATACTGATATCCGCTAACGTTCGGAAAGAGCGATTCAAAATTATTCTCCCCGATCATTAATTTGCCTTGTAGGATCGAGTTGGAAAGCAAACCGACGACCTTGAAGTGGGTCGGCTTGGCATCGGAATATTCAAACGATCGAACTTCCCCGATTCCGCTCGTCATCTGCAAACTCCACATCGCCGTATTCTGGTCAATGATGACAGGTATCGGGTCATCAAGAGAACCGTCCGCTTTGGTGTTCAGCATTTCCCAAGGCGTCTCGCTTGATGATGCGAATTGGAATTCGCCATCGCCATCGTCGGTGCTGAATTGCGTTGCCGCCAAAACAGGAATGCCGAGAACGGTGGGCCGCGTGGCTTGGTACAGGTTGTTGCAAGACGCGTCCTGGCCTGCATGCAATCGCAACGCAGCGACCGTGGAGTTGTCCATCGCTTGACTCTCTGGGCCGAGCAAGTCGCTCCGGACTTGCGCGTCATTTAAATCGCGGAAGATCGGTTGGCTCGATTGGGCAACGAGATCAAAGCCACCGGTCCCGGATTCGTCGGGTTGCAGTCGAAACGCAGTGATTGCGATGATCAAAAACGATGCCGTCGCCATCAAGCCAATCGTGAGCGTGCTGCGAAGCGGATGCTTGGACGCGTTGCGTCCAGCGAGTGAACCGAGTGTATATCGTGCTGACGCGGTTGTCGGGTCACTTGCCGATGAAAGCACTCTGGGGGCACTGAGTCGAGCATGGATCAAGACCAGGATTGCCATTTGCAATAGCATTCCAGCTCCCACAAAGCTGCCCGCTGCAGCCTGTCCGCTCAACGTCGCACCAACAACAGCAATGACGATCGCAACTGCGAACATGGCATAAGCGATCCACTTGTTTCTCGTTCGTTGGTTGCCGGATGCGTTTGTCAGTGTCTTTGACTCATCGTCACGACCACTAAGCAACGTTTGAGCTCTTTGCTTTGTGATCGATCGAATGGTCAATGCCATCGTGGCGAACGCGACAAGCCCGCTTGCCAAACATCCAATCACGAGACTTGTCGGAGTCCAATAGAACCGCAGGAACGGGACGGTGACCGCGCCGACCCACCAAGACCGGAGCGCCCACAACACGAAGGATGCATAGGCAACGCCTCCCACCACGCCAAGTGCAACGCCGACGGTCGTAATGCAAAGTCCTTCGTACATCGAAAGTAAGGCAACGCGTTGCGGCGTCCAACCGAGAGCCAGCATGGTGCCGAACTCTCGCAATCGAGCCGCAATGCCCAAGCGAAAAAGCATCGCGATCAGCATGATTGCTGACAAAATGACAAAGAAGCTGAGTGAAAGAAACAGCGCATCAAACGGTGTCGTGCCTCGCGAGGCGGCAAGTTGCTGTGCTCGGATGGGAATGACTGTCCAGCCCAGTTCCGTCCGAATCGGTTCAACTTGCTTGGCGATCTGTTGCTGCAACTCGTCGACCGAAAGAGCAACATCGCGGTCAAATCGTAAACCAGTGGTGGTGCCAAACCGGCTCCCGAAAAGTCGTTCTCCCTCGGCGAGTGGCAAGTACGCCTTGGGCGTCAAGCGATAATCATTCCAGTACTTGTCGTCGTCGGAGTTGATTGTGCGAGTCAATTGGAACGGCAAGTCCCAATCACTGATGGAGTCTTGGTCGGTTACGCCGGGTACCGTCGGTGTCAGATTCGGATCGTTATAAATCGTCAACGCTTTATCAAACACCGCTTCGCGACTGCGGCGATAGGGCGTTTTGGGCGGGGTGATCGGAACAATGGCGGTGACGATCGCGTCGAAATACTGCTCGATCTCATTGCCATTCTCGACTTCGGGCTCGTAGTACGCGACGCGAACAGGCGTACCGATTTTCGCATCGAGTCGCTTTGCGGTCCAGTCATTGATGACGAGAGGCACACGTGGTTTGCTTGTGTCATTTAAACCTGCGGGCGGCTCATCGCTTGGCCATTCGTAATTCAGTGGAAATGAGGCTGAGTTGTCGATCGCCGTAATGATGCTGTAGGGGACCGACGCGATGACTTTGCCATTGTCGTCGAGCGTTTCAATCGCGTTTGCCAAGTACGTCATTGACTCAATCACGCTGGGATACGCTTGAGTCACACGTTCGACTGCGGGGGTTGGCAAGAGCAACCGCTCGCTTGTCAGTGAATAGTAGTCGTAAATGCTCGTCGTCGAGTCGGCGTCGCCGCTTGAGAACATCTTGGTCACTCGTTCGAGCTTGAGCCCAAGTTGAGCAAGGCTAGGGTGCAATTGCGCATCGTCGATCGTCTCATCCGACAACAAGACATTGGCTTGCCCTGCGCGGTCCAACGCTTGGAGCAGCGTCGTTCGGTCAACGAAGACGAGTTGCGGGGCGGCTTGGTTAGGTGCGAGTGAGAACCGACCAAGGCCTTCGTCGCGGATGATGTCAGCGACAACGAGACGTGGAAGGCCTTCCGTTTGAATATCGCGACGTCCGAGAGGACTATCGGCAGGAACTGCTTGCTCGACGGG
This sequence comes from Pirellulaceae bacterium, assembly GCA_041739875.1. Taxonomy (GTDB): domain Bacteria; phylum Planctomycetota; class Planctomycetia; order Pirellulales; family Pirellulaceae; genus JBBSJZ01. Next base: position 57,796 of record JBGSNA010000333.1, on the reverse strand, counting down.
AAGTCTCAACGTGACCTGGTCATTGATGGAAACACCTAGCTCACGGGCAAGCGACTCGTTCACGACGATTGAGTCTTGTTGGGGCAGCGTTCTCGGCGAATTGTTGGACGTGTCCAACTCCCAAAAATCCGCATCGACGCCGAGTACTTGGATGGCTGAAGCACGGCTCGTTTCCCCGTCGCGTGCCGTTTCGATGGACGCGTTTGAGAACATCACAATCGGATAAATGTGCGCATCCGTCACGCCATGCGAATCAAAAAAGACGCCCGGCATAATGACGGACTCAATTTTGCCAAGCCGTTCCATCGTGAGCTGACGCAAGCTGCCACGCATCGAGTCGCCAACCAACAATGCCCCTACAATCACGGCCGTTGCCGTGGCAACACCGAAAGCGACGGACAATGAAATACGCCAAGAATGCAGCAAATTCGATTGCGCGAGTCGCGCCATTCCGAAAGTCGACGGCATCGTCATTGGAGCAAATGGGGCTGGAAGGATTCGACTTGTCTAGGTTGACTCAGCGTAACAATCGCATGCCTTGCTTTCTAGGGATTGACTGGAGTTGGCCGGTCGTGACGAATGCGATGCGACCATTCCAACGGCTTTCACGTTGCTGCGGGTTGTGTTGGATCTGAAGTCTCGACCGAGCAAGTTGGTGGGGGCTCGATTGAGGGTCGATGCTAGCCGATGTATCGAAACTCACTGCCGGTTCAAGGACGAACCTTCCTGTGTCACGACGTGTTTCTAAACGATTTGCGATTACAAGTGTCGCATGCTGCACGCTCGCGTCAGCCATCGGTTGCGTTCTTCCAGGTCACTGGGGGAAACGCTCCGATTCGCTCGCCGCAGCACAAGCGTTCATGACGTCGCGCCAACCACACCTTCCACAGACTCCGACCTCGACGCTCGTCGCACAGACTGCGTTTTCAAACGTTCAATCACCCGGTACAGCAGATACCGACACCGATTCGACGCCGCTTGAATGGTTGCCGGAAGGCCCCGCGAACAACGTCCAGCGGGTCTCCGAGCCGATGCGTAGCGAAGCTGATTTGCTTGAGCTGGAGCCGACGATACAAGCATTGCTACCGAAGGATCCAGTTGTCGTGCCGAGTGTGTCGCACACTTCACTCCATCCTCGAGACGCAAGCCAAACGCTGGCGAATCTACGAGATCTGAGCGACACCGAAATGATTTCGCTCGCACTTGCCAACAGCCCGGTGCTGCGACCGCTCGGGATCCGAGTTCTCGACCAACCCAGAAACGCAGCGACCGTTTATGACCGAGCCATTACGGCGACGGATCCGTTCTTTGGCCCGCAAGCTGCTTTAGCACAATTCGATAGTCAACTCGCGGCAAGTCTCGATAGCCAGAATAATGACCGCGTTTTCAACAACACGACCTTGGGTGGCAATATTCAAGAGTTGACCCAGGACTTCGGGAATTTGAATCTCGGCGTGCAAAAACGAATGCTGGGCGGCGGTACTGTCGGTCTCAACAGTGTCACGTCCTATGACAATAACAATCGGCAAGGCAATATTTTCCCGAGCTATTGGGAGCGACAGCTCGAAGCGTCGATTCGCCAACCGTTGGCACGCGGTGCCGGTCGACAGTACAACGAGATTGCTGGGCCAAATGCCTCGCCGGGATTCAATTTCTCCAATGGTGTTGTGATCGCTAGGCTGAATACCCAAATCAGCGACACGGAGTTCGAAGTCGCTTTACGTCGCTTTGTGAGCGGCTTGTATACCACGTATTGGGAACTGGCCAGCCAGTACGAAAACTACGAAAGCATCAATCGCGCCGCAGATGTGGCTTACAAAACGTGGCAAATGACACTTGCTAAACGCGAAGCGAGTCTCGAGGGCGGAGAGGCCAATCGGGAAGCGGAATCGCGAGCAAAGTTCTATCGTTATCGACGTGAACTGCAACTCGCACTTGGCGGTCCCAGTGGACTCTATGTCACCGAACGCCGATTGCGTCAGCAAATGGGTGTGCCGCTTGTTGACGGTTGCGTGTATCGACCGAGTGTGGCACCGTTTGTCGCTCCCGTACGATTCGACTTTGACTCGCTCATCGCCGAAGCAATGGGCCAGCGTGCGGAACTCGAAGGGCAATCGATTCGGGTCCAACAACAGCAGCTTCGACTTGTTGCCTCAAAGAACTTCTTGTTGCCACAGGTCGATGCGATTGGACGTTATCGAATGCGAGGTTTCGGTGATGATCTCTACGGCGATGGACAGCAGTTCTCGAGCGCTAACCAAGATCTCTTTTCGCTCGATCACCAAGAGTGGCAGTTTGGGCTGGAGATGGGTTTGACAGCCGGGCGTCGACAAGCTCACGCCGCAGTTCAAAATGCTTCACTCCAACTGCATCGAGAGCGAGCGATTCTGCTTGAACAGCAACGAGAGATTCGCCATGAAGTCAGCGACGCCTATGCGGCTGTGCTGTCTGCTTTCACTGCCTTTGAAACGTCGAACTCGCAAGTCCAAGCCGCACGCGAACGACTTGATTCATCCCAGTCGTTATACGAAGTCGACAAACTGCAAATTGAGTTCCTGCTCGATGCCCAAGCGGAACTTCTCCAGGCCGAACAATCTAGGATTGCGGACCAGATCCAGTATTCCAATGCTCTGATTCAAATGGGTAACGCGACCGGGACACTTTTGCGTGAGGCCGGTGTTGGTTTTTCGCATGCTTGTAACGGAAGCAACCTCTTTCCGTCAACCATCCCGTAAGTTGGATGTGGTTTATTCGGAGCTGACTTTGTCTTCCAAAACGTCAAGCCGACCGATCATGCCTGCGCGAAGTTCGTAATTCGCATTCTCCAGCTCCGCCCAAATCCTCGCTTGGCCAGTCACCGGATGCAGTTCGCTCGAAACGAAGACAACTTTGCCCGTATAGCAATTGGGCTTGTTCGATTCGCGTTCGCTAGAAGGAGCTACGAGCTCATCCGGAGCAAGTTGCAAGTCGTCGTTGTCGGTGCTGGAAGGGATACCCGACTCAAGTTGAAATTCGACTCGGTGTCCGACCAACTCTGGCCCATGATTGCGCCCATCGACGAAACACTCGACTCGAATGGGATGAAGCGAAATCAGACGCACGACGGGCTTGCCCGGTTCGACCCACTCGCCGGCTTCCACGGCGACTTCTGCAACAATTCCGCTGGCCGGTGCGAGCAAGCGATGTTTGTTCAGCCGTGCTTGGGCAATTCGCATCGCGGCGGCTTTCTCGTCAGCGGTTGCTTCAGCGACTCGTTGCTCATGTGCCGCTTGTTCAATCGCTAGTCGAGATTGCTCGACAACCAATCGCAGTTTTGCTAATTCCGAATCCGTAACGGATCCCGAGAAGCGACGATTGGCGATTTCACTTTGCTCCAGTTCTCTGTCGCGTACTTCGAGCGAACGAATCGCAAACTGCCGATCGACATCATTCACGCTTTGGAGTCTCGCAGCTTCAAAGGCGGCTTCAGCCGCTACGAGTTCGGCTTCCGCAATCTCCGCGTCAAGTTGCGCTACACGGTCGCCCGCTCGCACGAAATCGCCTTCCTTGACTGCCATGGCAGCAATGATTCCGGGATGCGGCGAAGCGATGACCAGATTGCTCGTCAACGACAACTGAGCCTCTTCGCTGAGAATTACTTTGCTCGACTGAGCCATCACATCCGATGCAAGAACACAGCTTGCCAACAGAGATGCAAGCACCAACAGACGACGAGGAACGGCAAGTATCATCGGGGGCAATCCGGGAAGAACGATTGGTTGCTGACGTTGTTGGAGACTAGTCGTCGACCCCAGTGCGGACAACAATCGGCCGCATTCTTCACGAGCTCGCTTGTAGATCCTCGCCAAACAATCAGGATTGAAGCGGTTGTGACGGTTGTTTCAATTTTTCGTCTAGGTACCACGCTATGCCTGAATCCGACCACTCAATTGCGATGTTCTTGACCACCACATCCACCATGGATGAAGCGGAGTCTCTCGCCAAGATGCTCGTCGAGGAACGTCTAGCCGCGTGTGTCCAGATCAGTGGTCCGATCCGAAGCGTCTATCGCTGGGAAGCCGCAATCGAGACTGCGACCGAATTTCGCCTCGTTGCCAAAACTCGAACAGACTGTTGGGCGAAGCTCAAACAACGGTTGAGCGAAGTGCATTCCTATAGCGAGCCACAAGCCGTTCTCATCAAGATCGACGACGCGTCCACGGGATACGCGAATTGGCTGTTGGATGAAACCTCATCGACATAGCGATCGATTCAAGTCGAACTCTTGTCGAGTTGGGTGAACCAATCTGCGATGACGGCCGCAATTTCTGGCATGGATTGGCTGGTCGTGTCGACTCGGAGTGACGCAATCGATTTGTAAATCGGTACTCGCTGAACAAGCAGGCTCCGAATTTCATCGATTCCTGATTTTGATGTAAGCGATGGGCGACGATCCGCCGTCGTCACGTCGCCACGGATTCGGTTCGCGAGCGTCTCTGCATCCGCATCGAGCCACACGCTCCAGCCTGTTTCGCGAATCAAATCGAAGTTCGATGGACGAAGGATCGCTCCGCCTCCAAGCGATATGATTGCTGGCTCGCCCGCTGCGAAGCGAGCTAATTCATCGGCTTCCACGTCACGAAACCGCTGCTCGCCACCCTCAGCGAAGATCTCACGAATGGTCTTTTGGGTCGTCGATTCGATTTCTGCGTCCAAATCGATGAGCGGCAAACCCAAAGGTTCAGTTAAAATACGGCCAATGGACGTTTTCCCGCTGCCCCGGTAACCCGTCAAATACAGATGTCGCTTCAATTCGCTCTCCAGTCCATTCAATCATTTGAACCGTCTAGGATATCACGACCGAGTTCCGCAGCAACGACGCCACGTGTTTCGTTTGTTTGCAATCACGTTGAGCCTGTTGCCATTTGCCGCAATTGAACTGGGTCTTCGACTGAAACCTGAACCCTCACGTGAAGCAGTCGACGATGACCCTTTGGTCAGCTTGACCGGAACTCAGCCTCTATTCGTGCTCGACGATGCGAATCCGAGCGAACCGTGCTGGCGCATTCCAGAACAAAGAATGAATTTCTTTCGTCCCGCGACTTTTCTTGCAACGAAACCCAAACATGCCAAGCGAATTTTCGTGCTTGGAGGTTCTACCGTTCAAGGTCGTCCCTATGAGACAGAAACGGCATTTTCGACGTGGTTACAATTGCGACTTCAATCGACCTCGCCGGATACGTTGATTGAGGTCGTTAATTGTGGCGGCGTGTCGTACGCAAGCTATCGAGTCAGTCGGATTCTTAGCGAGGTGTTGACTCACGAGCCAGATGCGATCGTGCTCTACACCGGACATAACGAATTTCTTGAGTCGAGGTCGTATGCCGACGCATTGACCATGCCTGAAAGTCAACAGTGGGTGTCCCGAATCGCGTCGAAGTTACGAACCGTTCGAGAAATTCGACGTTGGCTTGCCAGTGGCACCAAGACGGAAGCCGTTGACTTGCGATCTCAAATGTCGGCGGAAGTGGATACCCGACTCGACCATTCTGACGGTCTCGCTCAATACCATCGTGATGTGAGTTGGCGCGGCGAGGTCGAACAGCATTTTGCGGGAACGCTTCAACGAATGGTCGCGGCTTGCCAGAAAGCACGAGTGCCGATCATCGTGTGTGTGCCGGCATCGGATCTCGTGAAGACGTCGCCTTTCAAAATCGAGAACGAACCCTCGTTTGCGGGTGAAACGCAAGCGGAGTTTGATGCCGCTTGGGGCAAAGCGACGGGAACCACCGCTGACTTGAGCCAAGCGGAGCGAATGGCTGAATGCAAGAAATGCCTGAAGCTTGACCCCGATCACGCGGGCGCCAATTACTTGCTGGGGCTATGGGCATACAACGACGGAAAGTCAGATATCGCTCGAGACTATCTGGTTTGTGCACGTGACAACGACGTTTGCCCACTCCGTGCCACGTCACCGATTGTTGAGGCGGTCCGTCAAACGATTCGCGAATTCGATTTGCCCTACGTCGATGTACCAAAGTTACTCGATCACCGGAACGCTCGGGATTTACCAATCCCAGATTCGATTCCCGACCCTCAACGCTTTGTCGATCATGTGCATCCGACCATTGGTGGTCATCAAATGATCGCTGATGCGGTTGCACTGGAACTAGAGCGAATGGGCTGGCCCGAGGCCGATGCGAATGCTCTTGAAGCGTATCGTGTTGCCGTTAAGGACCACATGGCCTCACTTGGCGAAGTCTATTTTGGACGAGCCAAGCAACGCCTCGCTGGTTTATTAAAATGGGCTGCCGGGCGGGCGAGTGAAGTTGGCGTACCCGAGAATGATCAAGCGATTGACGATCCTCTTGGTGGCGATTCTGTATTACCTCAACCATAGTGTATTCATGAACATAAAAATGAGTATTGCGATTGCCTGGGTGACGCTCGCGATGGCCGGCGGACATGCCTCTGCCCAACCGGCAAAGGAATCGTCTCGACCACCGAATATCGTCTTTTTTTTGGCTGACGATTTGGGCTGGACCGGTCTTGGAAGTTTCGGCAGCGACTATTACGAAACACCGCGAATCGATGCACTTGCCGCCAGCGGTGTGAAGTTCACGCAAGGCTATGCTGCATGTACTGTTTGCTCGCCCACGCGTGCTTCGATCATGACAGGGATGTATCCGGCGAGATTACACTTGACCGATTTTATTCCGGGTCAAAGTCGCCCCGACACGCCAGTCCAAATTCCAAATTGGACCAAGGCGTTGCTGCCCGAGTACGTCACGATCGCCGAAGTCCTCCAAGCCGCTGGCTATCGAACGGGCCATATCGGCAAATGGCACTTGAACGGAAAAGACGAATTGGCACCCGGGACGATGCCCACGGAGCAAGGTTTCGATCTGTCAATCGATTCGCCTTCGGGTTCCAAAGGACACACGCTTCCAAAGGATACGTTCTCCAGCATTGGAACGAGCGACGTTACAGATTGGTTGACGGATCATGCTTGCGATTTCATCCGCGAGTCCAAGGATGAACCATTCTTTCTATACTTTGCCTATCACGTTCCCCACACGCCGATTCAGGGCCGCGAGGACCTTGTGGCCTATTTTCGCGGAAAGTTGGATTCCCATACGACGCATAACAATCCAACTTATGCAGCAATGGTTGCAAGCATGGATCTGAGCGTCGGACGAGTACTCGACCAGTTGTCGATGGATGGTATTCGAGACAACACGGTTGTCATCTTTACGTCCGACAACGGTGGGCTAACACACAAAAACGGCAAGCACGTTGGCTTCACAGAAAACCTTCCACTGCGACGCGGCAAGGGCTCCGCATATGAAGGTGGCGTGCGAGTCCCAACGATCGTGAACTGGCCGGGAGTCACGCCCATGGCGTCCACTTGCGATGAACCCGTCATCTCAGTGGACTACTTCCCCACACTCGTCGAAATGGCTGGCGCGACCGAACATGCGGATACTCATGGACAATCAATGGACGGTGTCAGCCTCGTGCCGCTGCTCAAAAATCCGCGTCACAAAATGTCTCGCAGTTTGTATTGGCACTACCCGCATTACCACGCGGGCGGAGACAGTCCCTACAGTGCCATTCGCTCGGGTGATTTTCGGCTGATCGAGTTTCACGAGCCGATTGAGCTGCACCAGGACGAGCCTGTCCAGCTCTACGATCTGAGCTCCGATGTCGGCGAAACCAAGGATTTGTCGAAAGAGATGCCCGAAAAAGTCGACGAGCTCCAGCGGCAATTGCACGAGTGGTACAAGCGAGTTGACGCTCAAATGCCGATCCGACGTTGACCTAGTGGCCTCTCGGCTGGTAATCGCTTCATCTTCAACGTTTTTCTCACGATTTGGATGCGAGGGTCACACATGGTGGTCACGAACTCATCCAAATTGTCATTTTGCCAGCAAGGCCGCATCACGGAAGATCGCTTGGCTCGCCCTGTAAACACTGACGCATTGCCCACATGGCTCGATCGATTGACCTGGACAGGGTTCATCGGGATCGCTTGTTGCACGTGCATTGTGATGCCGAGCGGCTGTCGAAGTAACGCATACAGCGACGTTTACAACCAAAAGCTGGCCAGCGAAGTTCGTGTCCTGGAAGACCAGCTCTATGACGCTGACTACCAGAACCGCGTGCTCGAGCAGAAACTGCAACGCAAAGCCGAAGAAAACGAACGGCTCAAGGAATCCACCTCTGCTACCAGTAGCGATCGCAAGCCGTACTTGCGTCCGAAGCCTTTCGCTCCAACACCATTCCCAGACCCCAAGGTCGATTCGTACTCGCCGAATGATTTTGATCTGGGCGATGATGTGGAGACGCTCGACCCTGAGTCTTGGGTCGACCCAGGAGTCCCTTCTGAGCCCGAGGCGATCGATGCTGGAACAAGTGTGCCGGACACTCCCAAGCCAACTGAAAAGAAATCGTTGCTACCCGCTCCCGGTGGACCAGAACCTCCTGGTCCAGAAGATCTAACGATTCCGCCTGTCGAACCTGGCGAGATGTTGCCTCCACCATCCACCGATGGTGCCCCTGAAAAACCGCCGGGACAAATTTTGTTGCCTGACGCCGTTCGTTCGGTATCCCCAGGTGGCGCTAAAGCAGGAGTTCCGACATCGCTATCGATTCACCCCGGTCTATCCGCTGGTTACCAATTTGAAGATGGCGATGAAGGCCTGTACTTGGTCGTCAATGTCCTCGACGAGCAACAACGACCGCTCGACTTGGAGGCATTCGAGATTGAAGCTCCCCTCACGATCGTTGCAACCGATCCCGACAAAGCTGTTAACGAATCACGCGTCGCAAGATGGGAGTTTACCTCCGCAGAAGTTGCCAAATTGATCCGCAACGAGCCTGTGAGTGGACTCGCGATTCCCTTGAAATGGCAAGAGAAGCGTCCCGATGGCGATTCAGTGATCGTCCACGTGCGTCTCAAGGGCGAGACCGAAGAGATGCGATGCGAAGCAAAGCTAAGCGTCAAACCCAAAACCGCCATCGCCGATTGGACGCCTCGCAGCCCCGCCAAAAAACGGTAAACCCACTGCTCCGATTGCAAGTCCCAGATCCAAAGCCTCGGACGGCATATTGTGCACGAAAGGTTGCTACTCGGACTCAATGAGCGATTTCGAGAGGCGATTCCAAACATTCGGAAGTCGGTTTTGGATAAGGATTCGGCTTGTTTCGGGAAGATCGTTCACATCGAGTGGCACAGCCCGCGTGTCTTCGACTGTGAGCCGACCTGGTTGTCGCCCATACTTATATTCACTGGTTAACTCGCCACTTGCCGTGCGAGCGGATGACGCTAGGTCTGGTGATGGGACCGTAATGTAGAACGAGTCAAGCAAGCGATGTGATGGCTCGTTGTCATCGATTCTCAATTGATTTTTGGCGAGTTCGCGAAAGAGTTCTTTTGCCACCGATTCCGCTGGATTGATGAACTGAATTTTCTCCGCGATCAGTTCTTTATAGAGTTTGGTTTCTTGATCATCCGAACTTAAGTTGCGCGCTTCGTCAAACGCCCGAGTAATCTCGTCTTGCACGAGAGGGAAATGCGTGCATCCAAGAACAATCATTTCAATTGGTTCGGTCGCACCGCTTTGACGGTAGCTGTCCAGAAGCGAGAACACATCCTCACGAATGTAGCTCGCAATGGTCGCTTGTTGCGATTCGTGATCGCTCATGAGGAAATTGGGGTCACCTTCAATGGCTCCAGCTAACTCGGCAGAACCTTGTTGGATCACATGGGGGTTTCGCTTGCCCGCGATACCGCACGCATGCGCAATCGCTTTGGGATACGCCTTACTTGCACAGGTTCCCAAGGTCGCCATCACCGCGATTGTCTTGGGCGAGTCGGTCTTCAAAATCAACTCGTTGACACTGCGAGCTCCAGATTCCACGACGCCCACCACAATCACAGGGATTCCCCAAGCCTTGATGGCTTGTCGCACATCATCGAGCCCATAGGCCGTGGCCGTATTACAGGCAATCACAATCGCCTTGACCGGCGGCTTGTCCCATTGTGCTTGGGTCGACAAAGGTGACGCCCAGCGTCGCTTTCCCAGCAGGAACACGGTGTCCTTCAAGATCAATTCGCGAAGAAAGTCTTCTTTTGCATGCGCCGCATAGTTCCCATACGGCATGTTGGCTTGGTCGCCGAGATAGAGAAACCGTTCGTTTGCAAAATCAGGTCGACCGTCGGGGCCAGGTCGAAGGTTGTCGTTGTTGAACGCGTCCAATGAAAGTATCGCCTCGAGCACGGTAAGCCCGCCGATGCCCGAATCAAAAACACCAATAGGCAGATCCTTTCGCGTTTCGACGTAAGCGGATTTCTCAAAACTAAACGCAACTTTTCCGTCGGCATGCTCATTGACATGACGCACCACTTGATCGACCACCGATTCGTTCGCTTCGGGTGCAACGGCCCAAAGAACAAAATCTTTGGATGCCTCGGGCTCCAGGCTCTCGGGCTCCGGGTTTACCATCCACTGTGCGGCCTCTGCTGCAATTTGCGGAGATGTGTCCGCATCGATCGCAGTGCTAGCGGCAGGGTCACGAGCCATTCTCTCGCATCCACAAATTCCAAAGAGCAAGCTCAGACCTGTCGCCCACACAGCTAAAGAAGAGAACTTCCTAAACGTCATTTTCTATTCCCGCATTTATCGTGAAAACGGCTTGCCACGTTGAGTTAGAGATACCGCCGACAAGGTCTACTCGGACCTATGGGAGTTGAATTTGCGTCAATACATTCGTGGCGTCAAATGATGGTGATGCATACCGGACGCTTGCCTTGGCTCCATTTTCCATGCCGTGAGAACGCTGGACTGTAGAAACCAATAGCAAGTCAAACAAACTCGCTATCCAGCATGAAAAACTCGCGTGGCCAGTGTTCCCAAAGTCTCTCACGCGAGAACTGGACAGGAATGTTGACATCCAATCTTGTCCGGTCGGAAATGTTACTGCAAACTGGATGCTAAAGACGCGAGCAACGCGATGAGAGTCTCAGCACTGCAACAGAGTGAAGCGACCGCATGCCAATCAAAAACTCTGTAGAACACAGTGAACAACGTGCTTCGTGTTTGAAGCACCTTCGTTGCGCTGCGGCGACTGCACTCGTGATCAAACTCATGCCGCTTACTGCGCCGGACTCTTCATCGACTCCGCAATAGTCGCCTCCTCAGCTTTCTGCATCGCTTCGTACTCTTCCAAGGTCATTTTCCCGCTGTCCGTAGCAAGTCCATTTGTTGATTCACTACAGCCCATCAAGGAAGCAGTACTCAAAAGCATCCCAAACAACAAAATAAATCGAGCCATCATCATACCTTTCGAAGACACTAACTTAAGTTACAGCATTCGACTGACCGTGATCGAAGCAAAATGCTTCAAACTTCGCTCGCTCAGTTTGCAAGAAGTTAATGAACTTTCAACGTTATTCCAAGCGAATTCCCCTTACTCCCGATAACAGCGGCGAACAAGGGTGGTGAACTACCCCATCGGAACTGTTCGTCGGACTAGAAATCTCCATTGCATGGCAAGGAAAAAATTGACGAAGCGGCTTAGAATCGTTACCTTGATTGTTGGTTTTTTAATTCATTAGCTTCTGTGCGGGAGTGTTTAAATGGGTATTCGGTCGAAACGTTCAGCAGCGTTTACGCTTGTCGAGCTGCTGGTGGTTATAGCCATTATTGGCGTCTTGGTGGGGTTGTTGCTCCCGGCTGTACAGGCCGCGAGAGAAGCTGCGCGCCGGATGAGTTGCAGTAACAACTTCAAGCAACTTGGTTTGGCGAATCACAATTATCATGCTGCTTACAATGTACTTCCGCACCACGGGACCGGTACGAAAGTGATCAATGCAGCAGGTACGGGGTGGTGGCAAGCACGAAATACGGAGAACTCATGGCGCGTTAGCGCGATCGCTGGCATGTTGCCCTTCATGGAGCAACAAGCACTGTGGGAACAGATCACCAACCCAATGGTCGGTCGTGTCGATCGTCAAGCCATCGCTCCGGGTGGAATTGCGACAAGTCCTTGGCCAGCGATGGGGCCAACCCCTGATACGGTTCAGTACATTCCGTGGGTAACAGAAATCGCTCCGCTCCGCTGTCCAAGTGATCCTGGGGTCGGGTTGCCAGCTTTGGGGCGGACGAACTATGGAGTTTGTCTTGGCGATTCACACATTCTGAATCTTGAAGGACCGATCAACCGCGTAAATACGGATTCTGTCGGACGCCCTCACTCAGCGGGTTTTTTCAGCAGCTCTCTAGCTGCTAACCGAGGCGCTTTTGTGGGCGCCCAACAACTCGGCCTGAGAGACATTCTTGACGGTACCGCTAATACAGTTCTCATGGGTGAAATGGCCACGGACATCGGGGATCGAGATATTCGAACGGCTCCTATTTTCTCTGGCAACACGAATCAAGTTCGTGACAATCCATCAACCTGCCAAGCCGCAGTCGATCCGGCGCGTCCTCGTTTCTGGGTCAACCCAATACCGGGCGGCTACTTGCTGGCGACATCGACATTCAATCGCGGATTTCGCTGGGCCGACTACTATCCCTGGGCGTCAGGCATGCACACCATCCTTGCTCCCAATCGCGAGGTATGCGGTGGTGTCAACGGTGGAGCCAACTTAGTTTGCCCACCTTCGAGTCGGCACCAAGGCGGAGTTCACGTGCTGATGGCCGATGGTGCGGTCAAGTTCATTACCGATTCGATCGAAGCTGGTAATTCCAGAAACGGCGTCGTGCATCTCACTGGCACGCTCAATCGCGCACCAGGAAGTATCAGTCCTTATGGCCTTTGGGGCGCTCTTGGAACCCGAGGCAACTCAGAAGTCTTGTCAGGCCAATTCTAGTCTCTTGTTGACCTTACGAATTTCAGGACCTTGCCAACTTCGGTTGGCGAGGTTTTTTATTTATGATACGTCGTGTCAGGTGTTTAACTCGCCCTCCAGCGCGATTCGATGAGATTTGGCCATGCGTATGAGCATGCGTAATCTGTGCCGAGCTAGGCTATGGTGCATCGCGCTTACTTCGCTTTTCGCGTTGGCTGGCTGCAAGCCAACCGCGACTTCGCCTCATCAGCCTGCCTCAACAAAAAGTGAGTCTGGGAAATACAAGCCTGTGGCAGAAACGAATGCGTCTGCCTCGGATTCGTCATCGACTCCCTCGGTGGAAACCGGCCAGGCTCTAGGTATCGGTGCACTGATCGACGCAGGCAAGTTTGATCAAGCACAGGCTGAATTGAAGCTTCGGCTTGTGGAGAAGCCCGATGATTCCAAGTCTATATTTTAGATTGCGAGACTCGCGCGAGGTCAACGCGACGCTGTACGACTTGCCAAGCTCGCTGATCTGCTCAACTCTTTACGACGCCCTTATGAAGCGATCGCGTGGCGGGCCGTTGCCCTCGGGTACGTTAGAACCTCTCTTCGACCTGATTTACTATCCCAGCTCGACGACGATCTACGAGTACAGCGTCAAAAGCTCGAGCAAACGCATCAACGACCTAGCGAGAAGGACCTGCTTTGCGGGCTGACTCGAGACGAGCTCAAGGAAAAGTTTCCGACGTCTTCTTCGGTTGCGGCCGTCCCATTTCGCCTGACACCCGTTGATTCGAAACACGAGTTTGCGTCGCTTGCGGTCTACAATGTTGCAAGCGATGCCTACTTAATTCACACCTATGACAACACGAATCTCAGCTCGCCCAATCAGCATGGCATTCTCCAAGAAATGGGATCAGGCGTCGTTGTCACCGACTATGACTTGGACGGTCGACCGGACGTGTATCTTCCCCAGGGCGCGGCAACCCCGATGCATCAAGATGGGACTAAACCGAATTTGCTTTTCCGCAACCTGACTGATCGATTCGAAGCGATCACGTCTTCCGCGTCGGCTGATGATCGAAGTTTTTCTCAAGGAGCAACGGCTGGTGATGTCAATCAAGATGGTTTCCCGGACCTGTGCATCGCCAATGTGGGTCAAAATCGGTTGCTCATCAACAACGGGGACGGAACGTTTACGCCAACGGTGCTTTCAGAAGTTCCGCCGCGTCCCCTTTGGACGAGCAGCATGGCAATCGGTGACCTCTCGGGAGATCATTTGCCAGATATCGTGGAGGTCAACTACCTCGATGATCCGACGGCGTTTGAGCGTCAAGGCAGTCCCCGAGTGTTCGAGCACGCGATCGACCGGGTCTACTTTGGCTCGGTGGATGGCAAGTTTACATCGACAAATCTTGGTGACCAACCTTCAAGTGGGCTCGGGGTTGTTTTGACCGACCTCGATGGTGACTTAAGGAACGAAGTCTTCATTGCGAATGATGGTGTCCCAGATCGCTTGTGGCAGCGATCGGATGTGGTGAACGGCCAATCGGCAGAAGCGTTCGTGAGACTCCCAGTCGAGGCGACATCCGGCGAGGGCACGAGCCAGCTCAGTGAATGTTCTCTCGCTCGTGGGTGCACCACAGGATTCCAGGGAAATGCCGGTGCAAGTATGGGAATCGCCGTAGACGACTTCAATGTGGATGGTCACCTCGATCTATTTGTAACTCAGTTCTATGACGAACCCGATGTCTTCTATTTGCAAACGGACGATGGGGTGTTCATCGATCGTAGTGTTCAAGCAGGGACCCACGAACCCAGCTTGCGAGTATTGGGTTTTGGAACCCAGTCGATTGATATGGACAACGACAGTTTCGTTGAGATCGCGGTTTTGAACGGGCACACCGCCCGGAGCACGAACCCCAGCATCCCGTACGAGATGCTGCCGCAACTCTACCGTCGTGATGCCTCAGGTAAATACGCTGAGGCGAAAGTAACGGACACCTCGAATTATTGGCAAACACGCGTACTCGGCCGAGGACTTTCAAAATTCGATTGGAATCTTGACGGTCGCATCGATCTTGTGGCGACTCACTTGGACGCCTCGACGGCGTTGATCGAGAATCGTGTCGCATCGAATGACGCGTGGCTCGGGCTGCGTTTAGTGGGTACAACGAGCGAACGAGACGCCATCGGTGCTCGTGTGATGGTGCAAACAGAGGCTGTAAAGCGATGCAATACGGTAAGCAGTGGTGATGGTTACTGCGGAAAGAATGAGGCTGTCTTGCACTTTGGTTTGGCTGGGTCCAAAACCGCTGACGTTCAAGTGCAATGGCCCTCAGGCGCCACGTCCGAATTCCGCATGTCAACGTTAAACCAACGCTGGTTGATTATTGAAGGCGACGACCAAGCATACGACGATCGAATTGCGACAAGGTAAACCAGTTCGTTGGCTAGTGATCCGCAACTCAGCGACAACCATGGGATAGAAGAACAAGGGCATCGATTGCACCGACGCAAAAGTCGCGTAGGATTGCCCATTCGCCAAAATAGAATTTGAAGTTCTGTTGCCGTGACATGGACGATACCATAACTCAGGCTGAGAAGTCCTCCGTCTCACCCGTCTCTTAAGTGGAGTGAGTCAGTCCTCAACTATCATGCTGGATCAGTCCAATGAGCGAACATCCGTATGGTGCCTGGATCTTGACGCCAGTGCTGGTCGCGTTTGCCATGGCTGTGCTGACTCGCCGCATTGTGATCTCGTTGATCGTTGGCGTCTTCGCGGGATCTTTGTTGATGGCCAACGGAAACCCATTCACTGCGTTGTATCAAACGTGGGAAACGCACCTGTGGCCGACGTTGATCGACCCGGGGAAGATGCGGCTGTACTCGTTCACAATCGCGATGGGGGCAATGGTTGGCGTCATCACCGCTTCAGGTGCGATGCGGTCGCTGATTGATGGTTTGATTCCGTTTGCACGGACACGTCGCCGCGGCCAGCTGGTCACTTGGCTGATGGGGATAGCGATTTTTTTTGATGATTACGCGAGCACGATTTTGCTTGGCAGCACGCTTCGTCCGCTCTACGACCGACTTCGAATTTCGCGTGCGAAGCTGGCCTATATCATTGATTCGACCGCCGCACCAACAGCCAGCTTGGCCTTCGTGTCAACGTGGATCGCCGTTGAGATCGAGTACATTAGCGATGGACTCGTTGCCAGTGGGCTCGATGCCTCGACGGCATTTGAGGTATTCATTTACAGCATTCCGTATCGTTTCTATGTGTTGACGTCGCTATTTTTGGTTCCGATTTCAGTGATGATGCAGCGGGATTTGGGATCGATGCACCGCGCCGAACTCGAGTGCCTTGCGGCGAGTTCACCGCAAGCGGAGGTGTATGAGGATGAGGGTGGCGACCATCATCGACATCGTTGGCTTTTGGCGGTAATCCCAATTGCCACCATGCTCCTAGTCGTCATTTCAGCCCTCTTTGTGACTGGGCAGCAAGCAATCGCCGAGCAAGTCGCAAGCGGCGCACCCGGCGAATTAAGTGGATTGGCATGGGTTCGCAAAGTCCTCGGCGCAGCGAGCTCGAGTGTTGCCTTGCAATACGGAGCGTTGGCTGGCTTAGGGGTCGCGTTGGGCTTGCCGATGGCGTTTTGCACGCTGCCGTGGTCTCAGTTAACCGAAGGTGCTGCGCGCGGCGTTCGTGTCATCTTGCCCGCAGTCGCCGTACTTTGGACCGCTTCGGCATTGTCACGCATGACTTCGGACCGAGCGGTGCACGGCGAGACATCATCAAGCCCGTATCAATTTCAAGATCATCGTTTGTACGCAGCGGATTATTTGGCGGGGCTCTTCTCAAGCGATAGCTTGGAGGGCGGTTCCGCAAGCCAGAATTTCTCGACTGCCTTGATGCCCACTGTTTCGTTTCTCCTCGCCGCGGTTGTCGCTTTCTGCACCGGTACCAGTTACGGGACAATGGGGATCCTGCTGCCGATGGTGATTCCGTTAGTGTGCAAGATGAGTCAGCTGGACGGTGATTTGTCATGGAGTGATCCCGTCTTATTGGCGAGCATCGCAGGAGTTCTCTCAGGGGCCGTGTTTGGCGATCATTGCTCGCCGATTTCTGACACCACGATTCTTTCATCGCAATCGTCTGGATGTGATCATTTGACGCACGTTTGGACTCAGGCTCCCTATGCGGCGCTGGCTGCGATCATCAGTGTTGCCCTCGGGACGCTACCGATCGGCCTGGGTGTCTCGGTGTGGTATTTACTGCCCATCCAGTTGCTAGCGCTCGTGGTGTGCATGCGTCTTTGGGGCCGCAACTTGAAGGACGCTACCGATTGAGTGACCAACGAAATAGATTTTTGGCATCGACATAGCGAGCATGCGAGTCAGAAGAACCGAGCACAACGACAATTCTTGACTTTCCATCGCGTGTTCCCATGGCCACCAAGCAGGCACCCGCAGCATTTGTCGTTCCTGTCTTCATGCCGGTGTAACCATCGACATCCAGCAATTGGTTCGTGTTTTTCCAAACGACGGTTCGGCGATAACCCTGCTGGCTTTGTACCTCACAAGCGTGCTGGCGAGTTGCCACGACGCGGCGGAACAGCTCTTCCTGGGACGCCGCAAACGCTAGCCGAGCAAGATCCGATGCCGTCGTCACATGCTGGTCGTCGGGGAGTCCGTTGGGGTTGCGAAAGTGTGTGGAATTCATTCCCAGAGACTTAGCGGTCTGATTCATTTTGTCGACAAAGCTGGCGACCGAGTTGGCGTTTTCGTTCGGAAGTTCTGGTTGCAGTCTCGCTCCAAAATGCTCCGCAATCGCGATGGCGGCGTCGTTACCGGAAGGCAACATTAATCCGTAGAGTAACTCCGAGACGGTGACTTGTTCGCCAGCTCGGAGCGCGCTGGATGATCCGCTAGTTTTGTCCGCGTTTTCGCTGAAAGTCACGACTTCTTTAGCAATCCTCGGATCGCTTGCGATCATCTGCACCACGATATGCGCCGTCATGATTTTCGTCGTGCTCGCCGGAGCACGACGTTCGTTGGCACCAAAGCCGCTGAGCTCAGCCCCCGTTTCTCCGTTGGCAACGAACCAGGCTTTGCAGGTTACCATCGGTGGATCGTCGATCGCGGGAGATGGTTGTTTGGGAAGCTGGGCGACCCTTGTATTGAAATGGTCGACTTCCTCAGCGAGCGGTGTCTCCTCAACGAGGGCACCAAGCTGTTTCCAAGTCGCTGAGTCGAGTGCGCCGGAGGGTTCAATCTGATGCAAGCTCTGGAATCGTTTGACGGCTGCTTCCGTGCCGGAGCCGAAGTCACCGTCGACACTCAAGCCTGGTGACGGATCGAGCCGTGCATTGAGAGTTCGTTGGAGAGCTTCGACCAACAGCCCCGTCGATCCATGACGCAATGTCGAGTTGGACTCGATGTGACCAAAACGCTCGACGATGACGCGTCCGATCTTCGAGCACAACAGTTCAGCTTCGTTTTCGTCACTCCATGTTTGGTCGGTGTTCTTGTTGGTCAATACGCAAACCGCAACGGGCCCTGTGGCTGTCTCGATGATACCCGCATCGGTGCGACAGTTGCCGATTGCGCCGGTCTTGTGAAAGATTTTCGTCCCAGGTGGCAAGTAGCGCGCGAGCTTGCTTCGATCATCGCACGAAGCGAGGTGCGCCATCATCAAACGTGTGTTCGATTCGTCACCAAGCTTCTGCTTATGCAGCATTCTGAGTAGCGATACCATCTCGTTGGCGGTCGTGCTACCGATCCCGAACTGTTTGCTGCGTGCGGCGAAGATGGACGTGTCGCCGCGGTAGACTTTCGAATGTAACTTGGTGTTGCTCATACCAAGCGATTCCATCAAGTCGGCCGTCGCGGCGAGACCCACCTGGTCGATGACGACATTGGTGGCGGTGTTGTCGGAATCTCGAATCATCAAACGGACATAGTCACGCAACGGCATCGTCGCGCCAGCGGAGAAATGATCAGTGAGAATCCCCGAGCCAGCAACTTTGTCGTCCTCTCGAAGAATGATAGGCGTCTCAAGGTTGAGCTCGCCGCGCCCGACCGAATGGTAGACAGCAACCATCAACGGCAGCTTGATTAAACTCGCGGTCGGCATGACGACATCGCTTCGATAGCGAAACGAATCACCCGATGCCAGATGCTCGATGGTCACCGCTACTTCCCCGCCATGAGCCGAAACCAGCGGAATCAACTGTTCTCGCAA
Organism: Pirellulaceae bacterium; assembly: GCA_041739875.1. Lineage (GTDB taxonomy): Bacteria > Planctomycetota > Planctomycetia > Pirellulales > Pirellulaceae > JBBSJZ01. Next base: position 38,729 of record JBGSNA010000333.1, on the reverse strand, counting down.
CGCACCGTCATCCGCTTTGGACGGCGTTTGGCCATTTGCGACACAAGTCCAACAACTAATCAGCAGTGATAGTAATGAAATACGATCCATACTTGTCATTCACGTCAATCGATTACGGTTCATGGTGTTCGGTTTTGAACGCTGCGTCATCGCCTTTATCCTACTCGTACTCCGTTATCCACGGTACTCAATCTCGACGCCCTGAGCGATAATCCAACTTTGGAACCGCTCCAAATGTGACTTGCCTTGAACGGCTCTTGGTGTAACGCCATTTTGAATGGAGTAGCTGATCAAGCATCCCACGGCCTCGCCAATTCCCCACTCGACGGGATGTAGCCGGTAGCAACCGCTGGTGAGGTGAGTGGTGCCGATATTTTTGCACGCCGGTAATAAGTTCTCGACGCGAATGGGCAAGAGCGATCCCAGTGGGATTTGGAATGGATAGGTTTCAAAATCGATGTAGTTGTCGCCAGTGGAGGTTGGATGCAGATCGATGGGATAGCTCCCCACGCCGACGCTGTCCGGGAATCGTTCCGCCGCTTGCGATTCGGGGCGATCGGCATAAAGCAATTGGCGATTCTCCTTACCAACGTGTGACTCGAGCACAGTGAATTCAGCTCGAATCCGCCTCGATTCACGAATGTAGGGCGACATCGCCATGCCATCTGCAGTCCCCATCAGATCCGACCGTAGCCGCAGTCCCGGAAAACCAGCTTTGCCATCGGATCGTGGTGCTTCGGTTTGCAACCAGTAAAGCAACGAAAAGCTAAGCTGTTTTGCTTGCTCCACATGTTGCTGAGCCTGCTCGGGCGAGACGCCGACAAGATTGCCGAGCAGATAGTCATTCTGTGGCCAGTTCACGAGGCTGATGTCGCTTTCAAATTGCCCCGGTGCGAATTGCTGACGATCAATGATCCGCCGATAATTCCATAAATTTAATGCACCCGGTGTCGCCGCGCCCGTTGGATCGAATCCGAGAAGCTTCGGACTCAGCGTTCTTGGATTGGAATACGTGAGATCCAGCAATCGACCTGACCAAGGTGGAGTCAACGCCGGGACGTAGCGGCGCCAGAAATCGTAGGTGCTGGGCTGGTCAATCACGTGTTCGCCGCTGGCGTCATATTCGATCGCAAAACAAACGGTGAACGCCTGCTGGTTGTCCGGGTTGGCGACAGCGGCCGCGTGCAATTCATTTGTTTCTGATTTCGCCTCCGCACCCGATACAAATTCAGTTTTTGTTAAAGGCAAGAGGTCGCCAAGTTCCGTCGCATCGATAATGTACTTTCCAACCAATTGCGTGGAGTCGCCAGTACGCATGGATGTCACGCGAACCGATCGTACCCGATCCCCTTCGCAATCTGCCTCAACAGCCGTGCATTCGCGCAAGATTTGAAGTTGCCCATTCGCGAGGTATGGCTGCAGCGTCTGCTCGAGCACGGCAACAGCAACTCGAGGTTCGCAGCACAGTCGGGAAACACTTCCGCGTCCTGGATTGAAGTAGGCTGTGCGTTTGGCTTCGTCCGTGAGCCGATAGTGACGACGATAGTACTCTCGAATGCGACTACGAAAATCTCGATACGATTGATTTGCACCATGCGTCTCAATGGCCGCGTGTTCGTCGGGAGGAACGCCCTGGCTTGTCATTTGACCACCGAGCCATTCGGTCGGTTCGGTGATGATCACTCGCAATCCATTTCGTAAACAAGCGATCGCAGCTGCGCATCCACCCAATCCTCCGCCGATAATGACAACATCCGTCCGCAACTCCTCCGATTTGGCCCATACCGGAATCGCGAACCCGTGCAGTGTTGAAAGACCAATCCCGCTAAAAAGAAATCGACGACGACTGGCAAGTAAGCTTGACATTTTCGCTTCTTCTAAAGGACGATTGGTTAGGGACCCGCGACAGTGACGGATACTTAGCGATCTCTCAACGCATCGCATTATAAGGGCGAATGCCGAGGTGCGGTGTCGATTGATGGCGTTTTAGAAATGGGGCCCATCACAGCAACGTCACTTGAGGACTTGATTCCAACCGTTGATCGAGGCGCACAAGGCACCAAGATCATCTACAAACCGTCTTTGTCTTAACAATTTCTATGCAACACAGAGTTAACAGACGCCCGCTTTACGTCGGCCCGTGGCAAGCGCACGGTCAATGTAGGTAGAGGCGTCGGGTGTCTTGCAGTTTGTTTGGCCATGGTCAACGTCGACTTTGCCAATTTTCTTCGCCACTCGATAAACGCGTTTGCGATCTTGTTCGCCGTAGATACCAATCGCAATCAGCGCTTGATTCATAGTGTGACGCGTTTGATTGGGAGCTTCGTGAATCGAAGACTCGATCGCAGCGAGCGCTTCGTTGATGCATGTTTGGGGAACTGCACCAGCATCTTGGACGAGCCACGACGCAATCAACGCATAGGCTGATGAGAGCGTCTTCTCGTTCTTTGAAGCGGACCATTTCTTCCACTTCGCGAGTGCATAAGGCGATTCACTCCAAAGAGAGGCTCTCAAACCCCGTGACGCAAATATGTCTTGCGCGTCTGGGCCGTGCCTAGTCGCTCAGCTCAGCAAGGATCGCGTCCGCGGGTACGCTGATTATGTCATGGTTTGATGCTCACGAGAAGGTCGCCTGCTTCGACTTGAGTACCCGCTGGCGTTTGGATTCCAACAACGGTTCCTGTCAGTGGTGAATTGATGGTCGTTTCCATCTTCATTGCTTCGAGCACCATCAACTTTTGTCCTTCTTTGACTTTATCGCCTTCATTCACGGCTACTGTGATCACCATTCCTGGCATCGAGGCAGCGACTTGTGACGGATCTTTGGGATCCGCTTTGATCGAGGCTTTCGTGTCCGGCTCAAGAGAGCGATCCACGATAGTAATCTCACGCGGTTGGCCATTGAGTTCAAAGAACACTGTCCGTGTCGCATCAGGATGCGGTTGACCCACCGCAAGATACTTCACAATGAGCCGTTTCCCCTTTTCGATATCGACCGCAATTTCTTCACCTGGCGTTTGACCATAAAAGAAGTTGGGTGTCGGTAGCGTATCCACTTCGCCATAGGTGGCTCGGTGATTCGTGAACTCCTCGAAAACTTTCGGGTAAAGCAAATAGGTGACTGCATCGCGATCAGTTGGTGGTTCGCCCGTCAGGTCGGACGCCGTCGTCTTGGCAGCATCGAGGTCCGCTGGCGGAAGCGACTCGCCGGGACGCGTAAGCACTGGTTTCTGATCGCCAAGAATGACACGGATGACATCATCGGGGAAACCGCCTGGAGGTTGCCCCATGCGACCACCGACCAGATCAATGACGCTGGCCGGGAACGCGAGAGCGCGGTCGGTCGTGAGCACTTCTTTCGCACTGAGTTCATTTGCGACGAGGAATAACGCCATGTCGCCCACGGCCTTGCTCGTCGGGGTGACTTTCACAATATCACCGAACAGTTCGTTCACGTCCGCATAAGCACGACAAATCTGGGACCAGCGATCCGCCAGTCCGAGTGCGCGAGCTTGTTGGTACAAGTTCGTGTATTGACCGCCAGGCATTTCGTGTTCGTAGAGGTCACCGGTGGCTGGCAACACTTGGCTTTCGAACGGCAGATAAAACTCACGCACGGCTTGCCAGTACGTTGCCAATTGCGTCAATGCATCGGTGTTCAAATTGGACGCACGATCGGTAAACCGCAGTGCTTCGACAAGCGTGTTGAGATTCACTTGGCTGGTACCACCGGACATCGGCGCGAGGGCCGCGTCAGCGATCGAAAGGCCTTCGCCGGCCGCTGCTAAAATGGACGACGCCTGAATGCCGGCGGTATCGTGCGTGTGGAAGTGGATCGGGATACCGACTTCTTCTCGCAGCGCTCGCATCAGTAGCACGGCAGAACCCGGCTTGCATAATCCCGCCATGTCTTTGATCGCAAGCAAGTGAGCGCCGCCGGATTCGAGTCGCTTCGCAAGTGTGACGTAATACTTGACGTCGTACTTGGTTCGTTTGGGATTCTGCAGATCGCCGGTGTAGCAGATTGATGCTTCACAGATACCGCCTTCGGCGAGTACCGCGTCCATCGCGACTCGCATGTTCTCTTCCCAGTTCAACGCATCGAATACGCGGAACACATCCATGCCGGCTTGAACCGCTTCACGGACAAACAAACGCACCACGTTGTCCGGATAGTTCGTGTAGCCAACCGCGTTGCTCGCCCGCAGCAGCATTTGAGTCAGAATATTGGGCACTGCGTCGCTGATGTCAGCCAGTCGTTGCCACGGACACTCTTTGAGGAACCGCATGCTCGTGTCGAATGTTGCACCGCCCCACATCTCAAGTGAAAACAGACTCGGTGCTAAATGCGAATAGGCCGGCGCGATTTGCAGCATATCAAAGGTGCGAACACGTGTCGCGAGCAACGATTGGTGTGCGTCACGCATCGTCGTATCGGTAATCAACAGTCCCTTCTGGTTGCGGATCCACTTCACGAGTCCATCCGTACCTTCGCGACGGTAAATGTCGCGAGTTCCTTCGGGATGTTTCTCCGCCACCGGAAAAGAGGGAACGGGGGCAAGTTCGCGTCGCGTTGCGATCGGCCGACCAGCAACGAGCGAATTGCCGTTGACGATTGTCTCGGCAAGATACGTCAAAATCTTGGTGGCTCGGTCACGGCGCTTCGGCAATTCGAACAATTCAGGCGTTTGGTCAATCAGCCGGGTTGTTGCTTCGCCCGCCAAGAAGATCGGATGGTTGATCATCCGAATCAAGAACGGAATATTCGTCTTCACGCCTCGGATGCGAAACTCTTGCAGACATCGATCCATGCGGCGCGATGCTTCGGCGAGTGACCGTGCTCGAGCAGTCACTTTCACGAGCATCGAGTCATAGAACGGATTCACTACCGCGCCGCTGAATGCGGTCCCCGCGTCAAGCCGAATACCAAGTCCTGCCGCCGATCGGTAATGGCTGATTCGGCCATAGTCTGGACGAAATTGATTCGCGGGGTCTTCGGTTGTTACACGACACTGCAATGCGAAACCGTTGGTGCGAATTTCTGACTGCGGAGGTAAACCGACTTCTTCACTGTCCAGTGCATAGCCTTGAGCTACAAGAATCTGGGTGCGAACAATGTCATATCCCGTGACTTCTTCGGTGACCGTGTGTTCGACTTGAATGCGTGGATTGACTTCGATGAAGAAAAACTTCTTCGCATCCACGTCATACAAAAACTCGACGGTACCCGCATTCTCGTAGCCGACTTGGCGACCGATCTTCAGCGCGGCTTCGCAAAGCTCTTCGCGAATCGATGGTGCGAGATTCGGTGCCGGTGCGATCTCAACGACTTTCTGGTGACGACGTTGGACGCTGCAGTCACGTTCGTAGAGGTGCTTGAGGTTTCCATGACGGTCGCCGATCAATTGGACTTCGAGGTGGCGGGCGGCCCGAACGAATCGCTCGATAAAGCACTCGTCGCTGCCGAACGCTGTTTTCGATTCGCGTTGAGCCGCTTCAAGAGAGGCCTCGAGTTTGTCGGGTGACTCGACGACCCGCATCCCACGCCCGCCCCCACCTTTTGCCGCTTTGACAATGATGGGGTAACCAAGCGATTGAGCCACTTGCTTCGCCTCGTCGAAGTCCTTCAGAGCCTTGTTGGTTCCCCCGAGGACTGGCACCCCAGCCGCTTCAGCCAACGCGCGAGCACTCGTCTTGTCGCCGAGAGACTCGAGTGACTTGACACTCGGACCGATAAACAGCACGCCCGCCGACTCGAGGGCACGGGCAAACTCGGGGTTCTCGGAAAGGAATCCGTATCCTGGGTGCACCGCATCGATTCCGTGTTTCACGCATAAATCGACAATAGCATCGATGTTGAGGTAGGATCGAATCGGCTCCCCCGGCTTGCCGATTTGATAGCCCTCATCCGCTTTGAAGCGGTGTAACGCGTAGCGGTCTTCGTTGGAATAAATCGCCACCGTTCGGATGCCAAGTTCAGTGGCGCTGCGGAAAACCCGCGTGGCAATCTCGCTTCGGTTGGCAACGAGTAGACGGTGGATGGGGCGAATCGACATTATGTCCCTGTTTTTCGATCAGATTTTGAGGTTTTTTCAGCGCAAACCCTTCGGTTCAGCTCAATTTAGCCAAAATCTTAACGGCTAACAGTCGAGTGGCTTCGTCCAAAGTAGCTCGATTTGGAGTTCAATTTTGAGGCAGCGGAATCGTGTCGGAGAGGTTAGAGTAACGGAGTTGATTATTTCACCAACTCTCTCCCACCGGTTCCCGACGCGAGTATGGCCACCGTCGATACACAATCTGTCAACAACGAATTGCCAACGGCATTGGGCTCCGAGACCGATGTTGCCAACGCTGCGCCGCCAAAGAAACGGGGCGTTCCGGAAGGTTTATGGCTGAAATGCCCCGACTGCGGCTCGTCTGTTTACAAGAAACTAGTCGAGGAGATGCTCAATGTTTGTCCTAAGTGCGAGCATCATTTCTACGTTTCAGCCCAAGATCGAGTGAAGCAGGTCCTCGATGAGGGGACGTTCGAGCCGATGAACGAGGAGCTGCGGTCGATGGACCCACTGGAGTTCACGGACCGACGTCGTTATTCCGAGCGGCTTGTCGGTGAACAGAAACGCACGGGGCTGACGGACGCAGTGCTCACGGGCACTGGCATGATCCGAGCCCGCCGCGTCGCCTTTGCCGTTACCGACAGCGCATTCATCATGGGCAGCATGGGCAGTGTGGTCGGTGAGCGACTGGCGCGTTTGATCGAGCGCGCGACCGAACAGAACTTGCCGCTGATCATCATCAGTGCCTCCGGTGGCGGTGCTCGTATGCACGAGGGCATCCTATCGCTGATGCAGATGGCCAAGGTCACTGCGGCGCTGGCACGTTACGACGAAGCTGGTGGTCTCTACATCAGTGTTCTAACCAATCCAACCATGGGCGGCGTCGCAGCTAGTTTCGCGTCGCTCGGTGATCTCGTTTTCGCTGAGCCGAAAGCTCTGATCGGTTTCGCAGGCCCAAGGACAATCAAGGCAACGATCGGTATCGAGCTTCCCGAAGGCTTCCAAACGAGCGAATTTTTGCTTGAGCATGGATACATCGATCGGATCGTCACACGCAAGCATCTCAAGAGTGAGATAGCTCGCGCGATCGACTATTGTGGCAAATAGTTTATGAGCCTGATCGATTCCATTCGCTCGATGTTCAAGAGCAACGCAACTTCAAAGAGCATTGATATCGATGCGCGCTTCGAGCGAACGCGCACCAGCGTGATGGGGACGATGAGCAACTTTTATGTTGCCCGCGATCACGTCAACAATCGCACCGTTGGCGTTAAAATTCTCGACATTGAAAAAGTCGAGCTCTTCGAGGGACGCTTCAAGGCCTACAACAAGCCGAGCGAAGGCCAAATCGCACTCGAGATGAAGCATCCAAACATCGTCGAAACCTACGAAGCCGGAGTCACGCTCAAGGGCGAGCCGGTGATCATCATGGAGTACGTCGACGGTCCCAGTTTGCAACAGCTCATTGTAAATAAAAATGAAACTCAACTCTCTGGCAAGCGATTGTCGCTCATTCGCCAAATGGCCGAGGCGCTGCGTTACGTCCACAACAAAGAATACATTCACCGAGACATCTGCCCACGCAACTACATTTGCGAAACCGATTTGAAAAAGATTAAGCTGATTGACTTCGGCTTGACGTTGCCTGCAACGCGAGTCTTTATGTTGCCCGGTAATCGTACCGGGACACCGCTCTATATGTCTCCAGAAGTGGTTCGTCGCCGACCCACGGATAAACGCGTCGATATCTTCTCGTTTGGAATTACCTGTTACTGCCTGTGCACTTTTGAGCATCCTTGGCAAGGCGAAGTTGTCACCGGCAAGGCGGCGCTCCAGCACGATACGACGCCACCGAAGGACATCATGGGCCGGCGACCTGAGATGGATCCGCGTCTTGGGCGTGCGATCATGCAGGCACTTGAACCCAATATCGATCTGAGAACTCCCACGATGGAGCAGTTTCTCAATACAATCGCGACCCTTAAAATCGATTTCTAATCGCGTTGTCCCACGCGTTGATGACGCCCGTGATGACCCCGACGCTATAAAGATACAGCTGTTCTCAACAATTGTACTGCTCGAGCGACTAAACTGGCTTCGACCCTTTCTTTGTCGAAAACCCGAGGCTGCTGCCATGCACAACGCCAGTCAACGTTGCCGATTCATCCCGTTCGCAGCGGCCGTGAGTTCCGTCTTGATAAGCTGGATGCTGGCCGATGCACAATCGCCAGCGACTGGCGGCGCCAACATCTCCAATGTGGCGACGAATCTTACCAAGCGAGACCAACCTTTGACCATCAGCGAGTCGCTGGCTGCGATTCAAACAAGCCCCGACATCAAGATCGAACTCGTCGCATCCGAGCCCAACGTCATCGATCCAGTCGCCGCGCGGTTTGATTCAACTGGGCGACTCTGGGTCGTCGAAATGCGAGACTATCCCACCGGCCCGCTGGACGGCGAGAGCTTCACTGGGACCATTCGAGTGCTACGGGACAACAACCACGACGGTGTCTATGAGCATGCGACCGTGTTCGCCGATAAGTTGATGTTTCCAACGGGAATCCAGCCTTGGCGAGATGGCGTGATCGTGACACTCGCAGGCCGCATTGCCTACATGGCGGACACCGATGGCGACGATCGTTGTGATGCTGAAGAAACGTGGTTCAATGGCTTCGCCGAAGACAACACGCAATTACGAGCGAACCATCCGGTGCTCGGGATCGACGGGCTCGTCTATGTTGCTGGTGGGTTGCGCGGCGGAACGATCCAGTCCGTTGACCCGAGATGGCCTAATCAACCGTCACCCGTTCGATTGTTGAAAACGGATTTTGCATTTGACCCGAACGGTGGCTACTGGGGCGCGGTGGCTGGGGATAGTCAATACGGTCTTGTGGTGGACGATTTTGGGAATCGTATCGGTGTCAGTAATCGCAATCCCGCTAAACTCGCTGTGCTCCCGTTGTCGCTCGTTGACCACGATCCATGGATGTCCCCAGCGTCAGTGATTTTCGATGTGAGTGCCTCAGGCCCCGACAGTTCGGTACACTCGATTGCCGAAGCTTGGACAACGAGCAATCTTCACGCCGGCCAATACAGTGCCGCATGTGGTCCTCACCAAATCGCTGCAACGCGACTGCCCGAAACGTGGCAAGGTAATCTGTTGTGCTGTGAACCGACGGCTTACCTCGTGCAACGTGCGCGCGTCGATACCTCCGGCATGGTGCCAAAGTCTACTGCAGTCCTTGATCCAGGCGAAGCAATCGCGAGTCGTGATACGTGGTTTCGTCCAGTCGACATCGTCGGAGGTCCCGATGGCAGCGTCTATGTCGTCGACATGCATCGCGCCGTGATTGAGCACCCGCAGTGGGTTCCGGAGGAGCTCAAGCACCGCGTGGATGAACGTTATGGTGACGCCACCGGTCGCATTTATCGAATTCACGCGGCTGCCGACGTTCTGTTGACTTACCCAATGAAGACGGTTGAAACCAGCTCGTTGGCGTCGCTTGTTCGAGGACTGGATCATCCGAATCGCTGGCACCGCGAAGAGGCGACACGCCTGTTGTGCGATCACGGACATGAGAGCGTTGCGGCTCTTCGCCAGGAATTCGCAGCGCTAGAAAGTGCAGCGGGACTTTCACGTGCCGCCTCGCTGCTTGCTCGATTCAATGCACTTGAACTCGCAGACGTGCACCAACTTGCGATGAGCGAGGATGAGCGGCTTCGAAGTTTAGCTGCGCGACTCGCCGTTACCGTCATCGATGGAACATCCATCGCTGCAACTCTTGCCCGAGACTCGTCGCGACAAGTCCAACTCGCCGCTGTGACTGCACTTGCATCCGTTGAGCAGACGTTGACGGAGTCCGAGATTGACGCACTCGCTGGCGCTGCCGCAACCTCCGACCAACACGAAGCATTTGTTCTCGCAATCGGAGCGGTGTCGGATGCGAATCTCCAGCCACTGCTAAGTGCGATATTGAATCACGCGTCGCCGCAGAGCACTGGGATCGCGCAGCGACTGGTTCGCCGACTCGCCGCCAGCGAGCCACAGCAAGAACCGCTGTGGATGACGTCCTCGCATCCCGCGAAACTTGGGTTCGCGGGAGCCTGGGTCGAAGGCGTCACTCGCTCTCGACACGACCCCGCAAAACTCATTCAACAGTTTTCAACGCAAGCTCAAGACAGTTGGCGCGAGCTAGTCGCAAACGCATTGAAACTCGCACTCGATGCAAATCAGAATCCCCAGTCTCGTGTTGCGGCAATTCAACTCGCTTCGTTGGGAGCATCGAACGAGCTAATGCATTTGCGGGACGAGAACGCTGCTGGCGAAACACGCATTGCTGCGATTGAAGCATGTGCATCAATCAACTTCACGGAACATTTGAATTGGCTGGACCGGACCGTCAACGAGCTACCATGGCCGATCGCTCTTCGCAGCGTCAACATCGCACTTTCGAAGAGCGCCGGACAAATTTGGGTGCTCGATTCACTCGCGTCGGGTAAGCTCGCTCGAGGACTCGTGCCGCCCGCCGAAGCATCCAAGCTATTGGCGTCGAAAGACAAGTCAGTCTCGCAAAAAGCGGACTCCGTCTTGCAAGCCGCTGGCAAGGATCGGGCATTGGTCATTGCTAGGTATCGGAGCGACATGCCAGCGGATGCGGATGCGAATCAGGGGCGTCAGTTATTCTCCAAGCACTGCGCTGTCTGTCACCGAATTGCAAACGAAGGGTTCCATGTCGGTCCCGACATCAGTGACAGCCGCACCCAAACCCCCGATTCACTGTTGGTATCCATTCTTGACCCGAGTCTCGCCATCGACGCTGGCTTCGTCCGATACTCCGTGCTCACCAACGATGGTCGTGTGATTGACGGATTACTTGTCGACGATCGCCTCGATGCGGTGACGCTCAAAATTTCTGGCGGTGAGCTTGTCACGATCCAGCGAGATCAAATCGAGGAATTCAACGCGCGAGGCGTGTCTCTCATGCCCGACGGATTCGAACAGTTGTTACCGCCTGACCAAATGGCAATGCTGATTTCCTTCCTCAAAAATTGGCGTTATATCCCAATCGAACAATAACCGTCCAACGCCGGGCACGTTGCAAACCGCTTCCAAATATTGAGGGGACATGAACATGCGACCTAGTCCCGAATGGCTTCGACAAACATCGCATGAACAATCACTGACGCCTGTCACTCTCTCATATCGACGTCACTCGGGATGGATGGAGCCACCGCGGAGCGGTTTCGGAACGTAGCCGTGGGCAAGCGCAGCGCCACCCACGGAATACGATTTGTAATCAGCCATCGATCCCGAAGGGGCTGTGAGTATTAAAACGTAGGGTGGGTCGAGCGGCATTAGCCGCGCTGACCCACCATTGTTGTCGACGATTTGCGGTTGGTGGGTCTGCATCACTAACTCGTTTTGACCCACCCTGTAAAACATCACAGCCTCTCCGGGATAGTGCTACGAAAGCTACAGAATCTCCGACGAGGTTGACTCAATGGAACCTTCATTGCTCGTAAGTATTTCATTTGCATGAGCGAGTTACTTGTTGTTCACGCGATGCTTAGAAATCCGTAGGCAAGTTCGCGGCTAGCAAAACCGCCTCCGCCTCACCGGCCGCTGCACGAAAGAGACTTGCGAGTGGAAGTGAGTGATGACCACCTGCCACGCCTCACGCTCAAGTCACTTGCAGCTCAACCCAAACGCCAAAGTGATCCGAAAGGCTCGATGTTCGCTCACACTCCGTCGGCCAAACATTCGACGACCCGCGAAACCGTGTTGCCCACGACTCGCCAAGGCAAATGTGATCAATCGCGGTACATCGTCCTTCGGTTAACTCATTAACGCGATCCCATTCATTTGACGTCAGACATGCGAGACCGTTGTCCTTCAGCGTTTCTCGAAGCGCCGCCCGACCGACCGAAGACCCGTAGTAATGCTTCTCGCTCAAGTCTTGGTTGAAATCGCCGGCCACACAGAATCCGCACTTTGGATTCTCCGACCGGATTCGTGTCCAATCTCTGGATGTTTCGCCAACTCACTCATGAAAGCCGCTGCCCCGCGAAGTGGATCAAACCGCCTGTCGCTTAGCCAAGGCAAAACGGTACCGTAGACAATCAGTCCACCAAACGGTGTTTCCAGTTCAACACATACCGACCGAATGGGATCACTGACTTCGAGCTCTTGCAATATTGGAAAACGAGACCAAATAGCCGCCCAAACTTCACCGTCGCTTTGCGTTCGATCGCTTCGCGTACTCGATCTCATCTGAAAGTCCGTGCCCGGACAAACATCAACGTGCGACTCCGTCAGTATCTAAACATCCGCATCGACCCGCCGAATGTGTTCCAGCAACCGAGTTGTCCTCGCAGAACTTCCATTCGTTGGTCGCGCCAAATTCCACGTTGCAATTCGAAAGCGGTTACTCAACATTGGGAAGCAATTTCAACGAGGACTCCGCCGTGATCACTAATTGGTTTGCCTTCGATCAGGTTGGCGTCCCATGGCTGGACATTGCACACTCGTGTGGCCAAATCGCTATCAAAGCATAAGTGATCGATAACCGACTTCTCCCCAAAAACACCCGACGCGAAAAAGTCTTGTTCAGTCACACACAGTAAACTCGATGCCTCAAGCGCGCCGGTCAATTGCATCTGCCCAGCAACCGTTCCGTATCGCCCACGTCCGTCACGAGCTTGGTTAAAGTCTCCACCGACACAAACTCCATGCTGTGGGAACCGTTTCTTCAAATCACTCCAGTCTTGTTTCAGGCGATCGATAGCGGCGTAATGCAACTGCCAAGACGCTTGACCGTCTTGGTCAATTCCATTGGAACGGTAGCGATGCTTCTGACCAGCACCACCATAGGGAATGATTGTTCCGTAGACCAACATGGGACCCATCGGAGCCAGAATGCTCACGCAAATGGAGGTCTCGTTGTCATGGGTTCCAACGACATCCAACACGTCCCACCGCGACCAGATGGACGTACGACATTCGCCACCGCTGTGAATTCGCTCAATAGGTAGCGAATGATGTCCCGAGTACCCATCAAGTGCAACGATACGACGATGCGTCTCCGTCAGGATCCAAACGTCTGCATCCACGTAAGCGATTTGCTCGCGCAACCCCAGCCAACGCTTAGCGTTGGTCCGACTCGGTCGCTGCAAATTCCACGTCGCGATTCTCATGATTCAGTTACCCATTGCGTTACACTTTGATCGTGAGCCGGTTGGATTTCAAGCCTCCGAAAAGACCTCTCGAAATGGCCCTAAGTATCTTCGTTCATCGGACCAATCCGCAATCGCAAAGACCACTCGCTCGAACGCACCGGTACAGTCACCTTCCAACGCCACACGGAAATCAAATGCCGTTTGTCTCGGATCATTCGCGAAAGCGCCGCACCCCCAGGCTCCCAGCACCAGCGACTTGTACCGATACGCCTTGGCGATCGCGAGAACACGGTAAATTCGCTGTCGAAGCATTCTCGTTGACTCAGTTCGCCCAATCGCTGGCGCGTATGGCGCCGCACAAGTCAGTAAGCTGAGTAGCCACGGCTTGTCGCATTCCATTCCCGCGTCGTTGCGGAACACAGGGACATCAGCCAACAAAATTGCCCAATTGCTCGACGCGGCGGGGTCGTTGTTTCGGTGGAAGTCATACATGGGATCGCCAAACAACGTTGCGTACAAAGCACTGCTACGGCAAAGCGCCTCCTCCTGAGCCGTAGCACCACGCAAAAATCCCCCACCCGGTTCGACGCCATTTGCGAAATTGAGAGCCAAGGGACGATAGCCAGCGTCTTGCATTCGATACGCAGCTCCAAGCGTTGTTTCGTTGGCAACAGTAACCGTCGTCACATTGCTTGGATCGTCTGTTGAACAGTCTTCGATGATTGGCAAATCAGCATCTGGCCGAAGCGAAATCTTCTTGGATTGGGCGACTTCGATCGCCGCAGCCCAATCGATCCAGCCGTCATCCGTCAAATAGCCACCGTCATCCAGTGCCGCATGCGCCGATCGTCCAAGCGACTCAGCAAGCTCGGGGCGTAGTGCTAATTCCTTTCGGCGAAGGTCAGCCATAATTTTCGAATCCACACAGGGACCAAACTGCAATCGACTCATGAGTACACCTTCAATTTTTCAAACTTCACCCCTCACGCTTCAACGTTCGCTATGGTTAACAAATCACTGTTCCAAAGCGTCACTAGCGTCCTACCAGGCGCAACCGTCGTCAATGAAACCGACGGACCAGCATACAAGTACGCGACCAAGCACGCACTCGCTCATATGGTTACTATTCCTTTCCCGACAACCTCTCACCCAGTGACGCAGGAACTAACACCGAGCATTGTTGACGAAAAGGGAACTGGGCTACGACGACCGCGGGTGGTGCTTGCTCATAGTCAGCTGCTAGAAACTCGATAGCATTTCGCTTGGAAGACCTGGATTTCTGAGGGGCAAGGAGTACCGAGCTGCAATCTCCAAAGCGTTTGCAGGAACAACCGTTGATTTGCAATTCCCGTTCGCCGGCCTCCCAATTGGCAAGGCGATGCAAGCGACCAAGTGTGCCAGTGAGGGCGATGCGAGCGAATTGCGGTCGTCTTGAGTGCAAGATTAATGATGGCTATGTCGAGTCAACCAAAATGACGACGCGTTCGTCGACGTTGAGGACTTGTTGCCCATTGGAAAGTTCTCTTGAACAACTAGATGTCGAAATTTCGGATAAGGTTCAGACCGGCGTGTGAACCTGTGGAAAGCCAATCGCCTCGTTCGTCTAAAATAGGCAACCAAACTCTTTCGAGTAAACACGATTCCAATGAGAAAACTGGCAACCATCCGCACGGTCAGCGAGACTCGGTCGATTGACGGCGCAGACATGATTGAATTGGCCATCGTTGATGGCTGGAAGTGTGTGACGAAGAAAGGGGAATTCGCTGCTGGCGATCCAGTGATCTATTGCGAGATTGACTCGTTCTTGCCAGTGCGGGAGGAATTCGAGTTTCTTCGCAAATCATCTTTGAAAACGATGGACGATCGAGAGGGTTTTCGACTGCGTACAGTGAAGCCGCGCGGTCAGATCTCACAAGGGTTGCTGATCGAAGCGAGCATCCTCGGACGACCGTTTACTTTGGGTGAGGATGTGACGGAAGAATTGGGCATCGTGAAATATGAAGCTCCGATCCCCGCGTGCCTCGGTGGAGAGGTGGTGGGTGGCTTCCCTACGTTCATCGCGAAGACGGACGAGGAGCGGATCCAGAACTTGGCATGTGATTACGAGTCGTTTCGCGGCAAGGAATTCTACGTTTCGGAGAAGATCGACGGCACTTCGTTCACTGCGTTTGTAAACGATGGCGAGTTCGGGGTTTGCGGTCGCAATTGGCAACTAGCTGAAGACAGCACAAACAGCCATTGGCGAGTCATTTATTCTCTCTCGCTGCACGAGCGACTGCTCGAACTCGGTCGATCGCTGGCGGTTCAGGGAGAACTTGTGGGGCCAGGGATCCAGAAGAATCGCTACGGTTTGAAGTCGCCCACCGTGTTCGTGTTCAACGTTTACGACATCGAGGCTTCGGCTTACTTGGACAAAGCGTCCATGGAAGTGGTAAGCGCACAGCTCGGTCTTCAAACTGTGCCTGCGATTGGTAAGTTTGCGGTACCGGCGAGTATCGACGAGATGCTTGCATCCGCCGAAGGAAAGAGCGTGCTCAATCCGAAAACCGAACGTGAGGGGCTGGTCTGGGTTTACGGTAGCGGCGACGATCGTATCTCGTTCAAGACAATTTCAAACCGATTCCTAGCCAAAAGCGACGACTAGCGAATGAAGATTTGGTTCATTTCTGACACTCACAATGAGCACCTTGGGTTAGCGATTCCTGAAGTGGACTTGGTTGTCCATTGCGGGGACGAGTCGACGCATGGCAATACTTGGATGAATGAACCTGAGGCGAGACGGTTCTTTGATTGGTACTCGGCGCTAGACATTGCAACCAAGGTGTTCGTGCCGGGCAATCACTCGACTGCCGTGGAACAGGGACTGGTCCGAGCCGAAGAGTATCCCGGTGTTCAGTTCCTGGTCCACGAGTCGATGCAGTGGAACGGGCTGAAGCTGTTCGGTTCGCCCTACACGCCTCGTTTTCACGATTGGGCGTACATGAGGAAGCGAGGCCAGCTTGATCTCGTTTGGCAATCGGTTCCCGACGATGTGGACATCCTGATCACGCACGGCCCACCAAAAGGCGTCTTGGATATCACGCACGACGTCGAGTCAAAAGAGCTTGTGCAGGTCGGCTGCGCTGCCCTGCGCCGACACGTCGACGAACGGATCAAGCCAAAGATTCACGCTTTCGGGCATTTGCACGACGAGAAAGGAATCAGCAACTACGGGATCTTTACGCGTGGTGCGACGCAGTACATCAATTGTTCATGCTGCAATCTCTCAGCGAAATTGACGAACAACGGATTCGTCGTTGAGATTTGAAATGAGCATGCAGATGAATTTCGCGATGGAGCCTGAGCTTGCGCCCGCAGAGTTCATCGACGTGTTGCGGCGATCGAAGCTGGCGGAGCGGCGGCCGGTTGATGATGTAGAGCGGATTGCCAAAATGCTGGCGAAGGCGGACTTGGTCGTGACGGTGCGAGATGAGGACGGGACGCTGGTTGGTGTCGCCCGGGCGATCACTGATTTTGCTTACTGCGATTGCCTTTTGGACCTGGCGGTTGATGTGGCTCACCAAGGCCATGCGATCAGTCGGGAACTGATTCTCGTGACTCATGAACACGCCGGACTTGATTCGCGATTGATTCTGTTGGCGGCTCCTGCGGCGGCGAGCCATTACCCGTATCTATCCGGCAGCCAGGGCATCGGGATGGAGAAGCACGAGTCGTGCTGGATGACTCGTGTGCGGGAAAGCTTCTAAACACTAATCTTCACTTATTGGCACTAAAGAAGAATGTGCGATCGTTGGATCAGTGTTCATTAGTGCCGATTAGTGTTCTCCAAGAAATCTGGCTGCACTGAATACTGCACAGCGGGAATCGCAAACACTTCAATTCGTCAGAGCATGGATGCGGTTGCCATGGGTAGAAACAGTCGCGACCTAAGGTTTGGAAGCATCAAGAAGCCAAACTTCTGATAGAACGCCACGGCAGCGTCATCTTTCGCGTCGACCACAATCAGTGCCGCGGCAATTTCGTCGGCGGATCGGACGCAGCGTGAAAGTGCGTCGGCGAGCAGCAGCCCGCCAACTCCTGGGTAGTTTTCATCGCGAGCCAACCGGCCGATCAAGATTCCCGGAACTTGTGGATATCGTGGCAAGCGTTTTGCGGTCTCAGCCGGCAGACCACTGAGCTCGATCGACGTCGCACACAGCGTGTAGAAACCCGCGATTCGTTTCGGTTCGTCTTCTGGCACCATAACGAATACCGCTGCTGTCTTGCGTTTTACATCTTGACTGGCAGTCTGTCGCAAATAGTTGTCGAGAGCTTCGACTCCACAAGTGAATTGCTTTCGATCGTGGCGTTTCGCGAGAGCTTCGCACACGAAATCTAGCGCCGGACGATCACTCACCGGCTCGTCACCCGTTTGCGATGATCCCGTGCAGCGGCACGCAGCGTTTTGTTGGGTGTCGCTGGTGCGAGAAGCGATTCAACCAGTGCTCGACTTTGCTGACGATCGAGTTTCAACTTTTCATGCTCGTCGATAACTGCCTTGGCAGCTTGCTCGACATTGCCAAGCACAAACTCGGAGACCGTTCGGCCGACATAAGCAGCCGCGCGTTCGATCATCTCTTTCTGCTCGGCCGACACACGAGTTTCAATTCGTGCTGATTTGATTTCCCCATTCGCCATGAGTTTTCTCCTAAAGGGTCACTGGATTGTACGTCATATATCCGTACAAAACAAGTGAATTACTCCGAAGCGTTTGCGTTCACCGTCTAACGAAAACGCCCGCGGGGGATTGCTCCGCCACGGGCGTTTCGGGTTTCACTTCGTCTTTCGACCTACAGTTCGACGGATTCGACTTCGCGGACGAAGCGGGATGCGTCGTTTTCTAGGAACGAGCTGACGACGTTGAAAACGGCGTCACTGAAGCCACCGATGTTCAAAATACTGTTGTCGTCTCGCCCCGTTGCCGGCCCAGGTGCCTGGCTGGTTCCGTAGGGTTGGATATCGATGCAGACTAGCTTTGGATCGGCGATGCCGTGTCCACGCTGTGTCTTCTTGAACTTCTCCCACTGCGTCATCACTCCGGTCTCGCCGTTTTGGCCGTAGCCACGGGCGCGTCCCGAGGTAATCCAGCTTTCGTTGTCGCTGACCAGCACGATGCCTGCGAAGGCTTGCTTCGCGTAACGTGTGTTGGCTTCGACGAATGGCAACGAGCAGTCCGTTCCGCCGCCTCCGTACTTCGACAAGCGTGCTGACAGTGACAAGATCGAATCACTTGGATCAACCTTGACCTGGTAGGCTTGCGTATCGAATGGAATCACGACGCTGTCTGGGTTGCGACGCAGGATCGCTGCTGCGAACAGTGCCGCAACATCGACGCATCGCATCTTCGACGTTCCGCCCCCTCTTCCCGAACGACCCGCACGGTTTCCCGTAACGGCACTTCCCATCGAACCTGACGTGTCGAGTCCGATGATGACTGGGCCAGGCAACTTTGGCACTTTTCCGCACGCGATCTCGGCAGCGTCATGCAACGCCGTCTTGATCTTGCTTGGAACCTCGTCCGATGCGTTCATGTAAGCCGCCAGAAACTGGTACGGGAACTGACGGATGCGAGCGATCGCGTCGCGGTCAGCCAGTTGGCCGGCCACGTAGTCAATCATCGCGTTGTCGGTTCCTGCGAATCCCAGGATTCCCGGCTTCTTGAACACGTCGTGACGCAAAAGCGTGTTTAGGTTCATTCGCAGTGCTTGCGGTCCCATCTGTCGGGCGATCGCCTTCCAAACCAACGGTCCCTTGGCTGCATCGGCTAGTAAGTCCCAACGAACTTGCAGGTCGCCCGCGATCAACGTCTGTGCCTCGGCCGTGTCAGTGCCACGGTACGCGATCAGTGACTGAACCGTCGCCGGCAAGTCGGTTTCCGTTGCCGGAACCCACTTTTCGACTGGCTTATCGGTCAGCCATCCGAACAATGCGCGACGTGCGTCATCCTTCGGCGTCGGACGTGCCATTCGCAAAATGTCTCGCAGGCTCGGATCGTTTCCGATCGAAGCTGAGAGCAACTTGCCAACAGACGCGTCGTTCAGCCAACGTTGGAATGCACGCTGCAGCGAAGACGACAAACCCTTGCGCCCGAACTGTCCTGAACGAGTCATCTGGAAAACGGTGCGCAGAACGCGGCCGTTGTCCGCGACTCGGTCGAAGACTTGGTGCATGAGCTTGGTGTCTCGCGTCGACAGTACAACCAAGAGCGCCGCCGGCATGTCCTTCATGTAAGCACGCTCACGTGAGTAGACGGCCAGCTTTGCCAGGAACTCGTTGTCGTCGATCTCGTCGATCAGTTTTCGCATCGCGTCGAGTTGGTTTTGTGCGGACGCGTAGAAGACGTTGCCGAACGTGCCGGTCGCCGCCATTTGGGCGAGCGCGTGCTTCGCGGTCAACTTGTACGCTGGTCCGCCTGCTTCGTTAACGACAGTCGCTCGTGGCAGGACGCTAGTGATGCTTTGGAATAGAGACCTGTTGGCCATGTTGACCTCCTATAGGTAGTGGACGTTGTTGAACGTCCTGGCAGCCGGGGATCTTTCACAAGATCCACTACGGCGAAGTTAAAAAGCACTCGACGAAGTTTTGGACAGAGATCCAGCCCATAAGGGATTACCGAAGCGGGCTGGGCGGGAGTCGAACCTGCAAAGCCATGTACTCCGTACCGGCAGTCGAGTGTGTGCGATTGAATGTGGGATAAGCTTCTAGCTTGTCGGTCTAGGACTGACAGGCAGGATGCCTATCCCACGGGTAGTGATGCAAAAAACGCGATCGACGAAGTTGTGACCAGAGGGTTTTACGGCGCTCTACCACTGAGCTACGCCCCTGCGAGCTTGACAAGCAATTGGGGCGGTGGGACTCGAACCCACGACATCCGGCTCCTGAAGCATGTACTCCGAATCGGCAGTCGATCGTGTGCGCTTTTTATTTCGTTTTCTTCTTGCTGGTCTTTCCCATTTGTTTCCAAAGCGAACGGCCGTTGTCTCGGTCAAGCCGGACGAGTTGTTGCTGTCGTGTGTCGAAAGCGGTCAGGTTACCCCTGGGGCGTTTCGCGTAAACGAACGGCAAGCAAACGGCGACGACTTTGTGCGGTTCGCCAACTGCACGCGGCAGGTAGCGAAGTCGTACAAGTTCGTCGATGGGTTGCGAGATTCCTGAGCAGTCCCATAAGCGGCAAGTGGAGCGCCAACACGGTGAAGGAGCTTTGCAAGAATCCAATTATTGCGGGCTTGTTGCAACACGGAACACGATCCGAAGGTAAGCATCGTCGGTACTCAACAATCGGAAGTCGTCCTCTGCAAGATGAGGAACGCAATGGTGACCGCGTTGTAACGGTTATCAATCCTGTCGAGGACCGTATCCGCGTCGAGGCTGCGTTTGAACCTCAGTTTTCGCCGGAACGATTTGAAGCGATTCAGCAACAGGTTAACGCACGCTCGCAAAGCCAGTTTGGTGTAAGTCGCTCAGGTGACCCGGCGAAGTATCCACTCTCGACGCGAGTGATCGACTTAACGGACGGTTGTGGCTCGATCATGCATGGCGTCACGCATCAAACCACAAAATCAGGGAAGTCCGTCGATAGGCGGTACTACAAATGCGCTCGTTACATGAAGACGCAGCAGTGCTCTCACAACAAGGTCGATGGCGAACGACTGTTGGAAATCGTTCTGCGATCGATCAAGCACATGGTTCGGCGGACGGGAACAAGATCCGAATTGACACAGCGTTTGATTGTTATTGCATCCCGCAAGAGATCGGCTGACCCTCATCACGATGATTTGCGAACGGTTTTTTTGAATCAAGCCAACGTCTTGGAACGAGAACGACTTGAGATCGGCAGGAAACTCTCCATCGAGTCAGATCCCATGCTATCGGACATTTTTCGATCCGAGTTCACCGCGAAGGGAAAGCAGTTGGAGACTCTTCGGGCTGAACTCTCTTCACTATCGAATACAGAGAACGAAACGTCCCAGTGTCCCGAGACTCAGGTCCAAAAGGCACTCGAACTTCTGGACAAACTAGAGCATTTGGCCACAGTCCCGGCGGCGCGAGCACGATTACTCGAGGTTCTCAAGCAACTGGGGATATGGATCGGCCTTGACTTCTATGAAGCCAAGTGGGGCAAGCGAGGCATGCGAAAAGTCCGCTCAGGAATAATATCGATCGGTGGCTATCAGCTACCGGTCGCCATCCACGGTCGCGACAATTGAGACCCAAACCGACCAGAGGGTGACTGCGGATGTTCCGCAGGCCCGAAGATAGCCACCACAGATCACATCGGAACTCCGGGTGACGGCGATGCAAAATCTGGGGAAAACATGGCCCAAGTCACCCGGGAAGGTGACTCGTCAACCATGGTCAATCGGGGCGACAGGATTCGAACCTGCGACCTACTGGTCCCAAACCAGTCGCGCTACCAGGCTGCGCTACGCCCCGATTAGTGGGGGCTCAGATGATCTCTGAACCACAAGAGTGCGGTAGAATACCTGACGCGAGCGTTTCGCGAAAGGTTCATTTGCATTAACTGACCGGTTCACCGGTCCCGAGTTGGGCAAGAACTTGAAGAACACCGTTTAAATGGGCCAAACGTGGGCCAAAACGGTCAACAAATTCGTTGAGCATGAAGTCTCCATCGACCAAATTCTCTTCGTTTTCGACAATTTCTTCGGTCAAATTTTCGAGAAATTGCGTCTGGACTCGACTGAGCGACTCAGCGGCTTTGCGACAAGCACGTGCGAGGTCCGGGTTGGCATTTTTCCACTGCTGCAGCTCGCTGACTCGTTGTTTTTGAAGAGCAACGGTTTGATGCGTCAATTCTTCGATCAGCTTGCTTTGCTGTTGCTGGCCAATCACCAATTGGCGAAGTAATTCAATAACGATTTGATCACTCGATACGGGGGCTTGAGAACCGGCTTCGGCCGACACATCAATTCGAAAAACGGGAGAAATCGGTTCGTGATCGTAGGACATCGGGAAACTTCCTGCGGCGTCGGACGAGCTTGGCTCAGTGGCAGACAGACCCCGAGTATAACCACCGAAAATTTGTGTTGTCGAGCAAACGGTTCCTTCGAATCGCTTTTATTTATTGCCTTTCGTGTTTCGCCGGAAAAAACGCATCAAGTTCTCAGTCTGAATTGACGAGCGCGACCGACAAGGCATATCCGCGTGAAACGCACAATCGTCATTACCGCTCAAGACCCTACAACCGCCACGCCGAAGAGAAGGGTTGCAGCAAGAATTTACTGGCTCTGTGTCCGCGCGGAAGCCGCTCCTAGACTCCTCGTATGGTAAGCATGGCTCAAACCGTTGACGCCGTTTCGATCGCCTATTTCACCGTGATCGAGAATGAACGAACTGGCTGGACGGGCGGCTTGCTTGTCCTCAACGGCAGCGGACGGCCGCTGGAGTTCCAGTGCACGCTGCCAGTACGTCCAACGAAGACTCATGAGATCCTGTTTGGCGCCACCTTACGCAGCCATTTGATTGTCGAGGTCATTGGCAAGCTGTTGATGGAAAAAGTGCGTACACCGCTGTCGTTGGTATGTTGTGACCAACCCGAGTCGCTTCGACTGGACGTTTTCTGTGCGGCTCCCGTCGTGCTCGTGGCTGAGGCTGCGGAGAGCGACGAGGGCCCGATCACTGACGACATGCTCGCTGGGTATGGGACCGTACCGTTTGCCGGCGGCACGCTTCGCGCAGCGATAGAACGCATGGAATCTGTTCGCGACTTAAGCGAAAAGTTTGCGGACGTTCCTGACGTCGTTGAACCGTTCGAGCGAATTCGAGAGGCGATACGCGAGGCGCAGTCGCAAATCGCGAGGGCTGCATAATCGTGAACCTGCGAAATTTGTTTGACACCAATCGTTCATCAGGATTAACAGCAGAACTCGATACGGAGAACAGCTGGTCGAGTGCCATGCTTGAATCGGCGGGTGTTTATTCCATGCCGATCGAGACACTCGAACCTCGAGCAATCTCGATCCGCGTGCCGTCGTTGACCACACGTGCAAGCGGGTTCTTGTTCCCCGAGGCGAGTCAATGGATCTTGCCCAAGACCAATAAGGACAAAAGTGTTGCTGGACGCATTCGCCCCGACATTTCGTGTGACGATTCCAAGTCGACCGAGCCGGACACCAAGCTTCGTCGTCGCTCTCGAATTCAACCACCACGCGAAATTGTCAAGCTTCAAGATCGTCTGTATTACTTGCTACAACCGCCGCTTGACCTACTTGTTGGCAGCGGCCAGTTGACCTTTCCGTTTGAGCCGTTTGCGTACCAGCTCGATGGCATCGCGTTCATGTTCCCACGCTATGCATGTGTATTGGCCGACGAAATGGGTCTCGGCAAAACGATGCAAGCGATCAGCACGATTCGTTTACTGTTGTGTAGCGGCGAAGTACGTAGCGTGCTCTTGATTTGCCCGAAACCGCTCGTCACGAATTGGCTGCGAGAGTTCCGCGTTTGGGCGCCGGAAATCCCAGTCGCGGCGATTGAAGGCAACGCGGCAAAACGCGATTTCCAATGGCGATCGCCAGAGGTACCAGTACGCATTGCAAATTACGAACTGCTGATGCGTGATCGCGAAACTGTACTCGATAGCGGGTTGCATTTTGATCTGGTGGTGCTCGATGAGGCCCAGCGAATCAAGAACAAGAACAGCACAACAAGCGAGATCGTGCGAGCGATTCCGCGAACGAGATCTTGGGCACTCACGGGTACGCCGGTCGAGAATTCGCCTGAGGATCTTGTGGGTATCTTTGAATACATTGCGCCGGGCTATTTAAAAAGCGATATGCCGATCCAGCAAATGGCGGAGGCGTCCCGCGATCACATTTTGCGTCGCACCAAAGACATGGTTCTCGACGACATGCCGCCCAAGATGTTTCGCGATGCGGAATTGGATCTGACGCCGGAGCAGTGGGCGACCTACGAAACGGCTGAACAACAAGGCGTGGTCAATCTGGAAAAGATGGATCAAGAGCTGACGATTCAACATGTGTTCGAGTTGGTTTTGCGATTGAAACAAATCTGCAATTTTGACCCGGTCACAGGCAGCAGTGCTAAGCTCGAGCGACTCGTCGCTGACATGGAAGAAGTCACCGCCAGCGGTTACAAGGCGATCGTGTTTAGCCAGTGGGTGGGCAGCATCGACAAGATGCGTCCGGCGCTGGAGCGGTTTGGTCCGCTGGAGTATCACGGTCGAATTCCTCACAAGAAGCGAGATGGTGTGATCGACCAATTCAAGAACGATCCGTCCAAGAGCGTGATTCTAATGAGCTACGGTGCGGGTAGCGTCGGTTTGAATTTGCAGTTTTGCCAGTACGTGTTCCTGTTCGATCGTTGGTGGAACCCGGCGATCGAGGACCAAGCGATCAACCGTGCTCACAGAATTGGCGTCGCTGGGCCAGTGACGGTAACGCGAATGATGGCAACCAATACGATCGAACAGCGAATTGCCGAAATTCTTGACCAGAAGCGTCAAATGTTCGACGCGTTGTTCAGCAACGACCCGTCATCGATCCCAACGCCAGCGCAAGGCGGTGGATTGACTCGAGATGAGATCTTTGGTTTGTTTGATTTACGAGCGCCAAGCGGCAAGAAGGTTGCTTAGCTGGACAGCGCCAAGTTCGATTTTTTGTTTAACAGTCAGCCGAAGGCGTACTATTAACGATGCGATCGTTCGCCTTCGGCTAACGCTTAAACGAAGTTGGCGCGGTCCAGTTAGGCGTTCTTGAAGTTGTCCGATGCGAGCGAGAAACTGGGAGGAAGAACGGCTAGAGCTTGGACACCAGCGCAGTCGTGACGTTGCTGCGCAATATGGGCTCGCTCACGAGGTCTCAGCATCAGCTTGAATGTTTGCGGACGGGTCCGCGACCGGCTCATCGTCCATCACGAGCACGGGTTCGCCCCATGCGGCATGGAAGGTTTGGCCGCATTGGCCACACAGCACATCGGTGCCGAGTTTTTGGTCGTCGAAGACTTCCTCGGTGTCGCAGTGGTTGCATGTCACCTTGACGTTCCCTCGATCCGACGCCATCGCAGCAAGGTGTGCTTGGGTCACGTCGGCAACTTCGATGTCGACGGGTTCTAGCGTGGTGAGTAACTCTTGTGTGATCTCTTCCATCGGTGCCAATCGATTCGCAAGTCGACGCACGCTTCGCTCGAAACTATTGCGAGAGGTTCGCCCGTTGCCAAAATGTCGATCGCGTCCGATGTAGAGATACGTGAACCCGCGAAGCAAGCGTCGCCGCGATTCGGTCGGCAAGGTGTATTTCGCTTTATTTGCGATCAACTCATAGATGCGACACAATTCTTCTGGGGAGTAGTCCTCAAACTCCATCGTTGTGCCCACGCGGGAGCTCAATCCAGGGTTGCTGCGAATCATTCTCGCCATCTCGTTTGTGTAGCCTGCGATGATCACCACAAGCCGATCGCGTTGGTCCTCCATTCGTTTGAGCAGTGTTTGGATCGCTTCACGGCCATATTGGTCTTGACCGCTTTCGTCGATCAACGTGTAGGCTTCATCGATGAACAAGACTCCGTCGAGAGCTTCGTCAATCTTTGCATTGGTCTTGGGGCCAGTTTGTCCAGCGTATTCCGCGACCAAACCAGATCGGTCTGTTTCCACGAGGTGGCCTTTTGTCAAAATCCCGAGCGCCCCGTAGATCTCAGCGATGATACGTGCGACGGTCGTCTTGCCAGTTCCCGGGTTGCCGACGAACGACATGTGCAAGCTTGGCTGGGTGGTGGGCAAGCCAGCTTCGACGCGTTTCTTTTCCATCTTGAGAAAGTTCGTGAGCGTCTGGATTTGCTCCTTGATCTCACCGAGTCCGACTAAGCGGTCGAGCTTTGCACGAGCTTCCGCGAGACGTTCTTCGGGCGTACGGTTGTCGGGAGGAGCTGGTTTCGCGGGCGCTGGCTTTGCTGGTTCACGTGTTGAGGTCGCTGTTGGCGGCCCACTTGGCGTTGCCGTCGGTTTCTCAGCCGCCGTCACCGAAACGCCGTCGCGAAGACGCTGGGCCTCGTCACGCAACCACTGCAGTGCGTCGCGAGCGTTGTCGACATCAACCTTATGGTCGACTTGTTCGGGTATGCGCACGTTCAATTCGGCAAGTTGGCGGCTGACGTTCTCGATGGCTGCGGTATCATCACTGCTTAGACTGCCATCGACGGAGGCCACCAAGTTCGCCATTCGCATCGCGAGCGTTTCTAGTTCGCCCCAACGATCACGCAGTGCTGGTAACTCAATGAAGGGTCGCAGCAAGTCACGCCAGCGAAACTCGCTGGAAGCATCCAACAACCATTGCACGGCCTCATGCAGTTGGTTTCCAAGTACGGACTTGCCCCAGATGTGTTCGAGCAACACGCGACCGAGTTGCCGCTGCTCCATCGAGCGAGCTTCGACACCCGGCAACACGGATGCGAAGACCTTCATCACAAAGCCTTGATGCAAGTCATCCATCTGGCCAGAGACTGTGGTAGTTCCGCTCTCGCCTTGCAACCAACCGTAGGAACCGTGAATCAGTTCACCGCTGTCGATGAAGAGGGCTTGGGTTTGTTGCAGTGCTTCGCGATACATGCGAATCGATTCAACAATGCGGTCGTCGGAGGAAGATGACATAAAAAAAAGGACTCAGGTTTCAGGAGCCAGGTTTCAGAAGCCAGGAATTCGGAGGTGCGCCTGCGTATTCGGACGCTTGCACATTTGGACGCCTTCACTGTGTCGCATCGACAGGCGGCTGTCCACTAGTTCAAGTGAGATCCGCTTTCCAAGATTCCGCAAGAACCGCGAGATTCGTCAGTTCGACGGCAACCGCACGATCGGCTTCGCGACCGAAGAGCACGTCGTTGGCGCGTGCGACCGTCCACTCGGGGTGCGGGCGATCGATTCGCACCATTGTTTCACCACTCGCCAGCTCACCGCCATGGAGGACTCGTACATACCATCCGGTGCGGCCCGTCTTGGCGACAGACTTCGTGAGAGTCTTCAGCCCCCAGCGCCGAGCAATTTTCCAGCACGGCTGGCGAGGTTGGCTGATCTCGAACACACAGTTGGCTGTCTGGTAGCGGTCACCGATACAAACGGTTGATTCATCCGCCTCCGCGAGGGTTAGGTTCTCACCGAAACCGCCGGGGGCAATTCGAAGCTGTGGCAATTCTTGCTGCCAAAGCGGATAGTGAATGGCTGCGTAGCACAAGATTGCCTTGTCGGGGCCACCGTGATGCTTTGTGTCCGCAACCGCATCACCCTGGATTCCCAGCGTCGTGACGCTGACGGGTCCAGCAACAAGCCGCTTGTCGAATGCGCTCGTCCAAACACGATTCTCGACGTCTCGCGACTCGGGAATGCCTTCGGTACGGATTTCGCCGATCTGGATACTTGTGATACGCGGCATGCGGCGAACCAAGCGTTGTGGGGTGACTGGGATCTCTCGAGCAAATAATGTGTTGCAAGTATTGAAATATCAACGGTTTGCGTCAACGCCAGCGGACTGACGGGTCGTTGTGAGAATGACTGCAATTTGCTACACTTCGCGACTGAATCAAGGCTTTTTTGCCGCCCCCAGGGCGGTCATCGCGTTCTCTCGCACGGATTAAGACGTTGGCTGAAGACGACGGCAATAACATCGGCGGCACATCGGGTCCTGCCACTCCTGAGGATGATGGAAACCAAGGCGGATTTGGCTTCGACCAGACGAACCGTGGCGCTGGAGCGCTACGGATGATCCAGTTGCCGATCGAAGATGAGCTTCGGGACAGCTACCTGACCTATGCGATGAGCGTCATCGTGAGCCGGGCACTTCCCGACGTGCGTGACGGGCTCAAACCGAGTCAACGCCGCATCCTCGTTGCCATGAATGACTTGAACCTCGGCCCAGGAGCCAAGCGAGTCAAGTGCGCAAAAATCTCTGGCGATACGTCGGGTAATTATCACCCGCACGGTGAAAGCGTGATCTACCCGACGCTCGTTCGTATGGCCCAGGAATGGAACATGCGAAGCTTGCTGATCGACAAGCAAGGGAACTTTGGTAGCGTCGCTGGTCTTCCGCCAGCTGCGATGCGATACACGGAAGCTCGTTTGAGCGCCGTTGCTGCATCGATGCTCGATGACTTGAAACTGGATACCGTCGACTATATCCCGACGTATGACGAAGTCCGCACGGAGCCAACGGTTCTTCCAAGTCGTTTTCCGAACTTGTTGATCAATGGTTCAGGCGGTATCGCGGTCGGTATGGCGACAAGCATTCCGCCGCACAACCCGACGGAAGTTTGCGATGCATTGATCCGACTTGTCGAGAACCCCGACACCTCGATCGACGAGTTGATGGAGATCATCCCCGGTCCCGACTTCCCAACCGGCGGCATCATTTGCGGACGAGCGGGGATTCGCCGAGCATACCGTACCGGTCGCAGCACCATCGTTGTGCGAGGCAAGTGCGCGATCGAGGAGATGAAAGGCAACCGCAGCCGTATCGTTGTCACCGAGATTCCGTACCAACAGTACCGTGACCGCGTGATCGAAAAGATCGCTGCACTCGTCAACGGCGAAAAGGTCAAAGGCATCTCGGGAATTCGCGATGAAAGCGATTTGAAAGAGCCTGTGCGGTTGGTGATTGAGCTGAAGCGGGACGCCGACCCAGACGTCGTGCTGAACCAGCTCTATCAGTTCTCGCCGTTGCAAGACACGTTCTCGATGATCTTCTTGGCACTCGTGGACGGCAAGCCACGCGAGCTGACGCTCAAGGAGATGCTGCAAGAATTCATTCGACACCGCGTCACGGTGATTCGCCGACGGACCCAGTTCCTGTTGGCACGAGCTCGCCGTCGCAAGCACACCGTCGAAGGCTTGCTGCTCGCACTGGCGAACATCGACGAAGTCATCAAGACGATTCGCACCAGCCGCACACAACCGGAAGCCAAAGAACGCTTGATGAAGATCGAGTGTCCGGCGGCGATGATGCAGCGGGCATTGGGAGACACCGGCTTTGAGCAATTCGTAGCCGAACGCGGTAAAGCGGATGGCTATACACTAACCAGCGTCCAGACTGACGCGATTTTGCGGATGACGCTCGGCCAATTGGTCAACTTGGAACAAGAAAAACTCGGCACCGAGCATGCTGAATTGCTCACCGAAATCATCGATTACCTCGACATCCTTGGGAACCAATCTCGCATCTACGGAATCATCCGAGAAGATCTCGAGGAGATGAAACGTCGCTTCGGTGATAAGCGTCGGACGCAAATCAGCTTCGAAGAAATTGGCAACATTGACCTCGAAGACTTGATCACCGAAGAAACGATGGTGGTTTCGATCAGCCATCGCGGTTACATCAAACGCACTCCATCAAGCGTCTACAACACCCAACGTCGTGGCGGCAAGGGACTCAAGGGTGCGAAGACGGATGACGAAGATCCGATCCAGCACTTGTTCGTCGCGAGCACGCACGACTACCTGCTGTTCTTCACCACGACTGGAAAAGTTCGGTGGCAGAAAGTTTACGACTTGCCGCAACTCAATCGTGAAAGCAAGGGCCGCGCGATTGTGAACCTGTTGAACTTGGCACCGGATGAACAGGTCGCCGAGTGCCTTGCGATTCGCAACTTCAAGCAGGAAGGCTATTTCATTATGATGGCCACCCGCAGTGGTCTGATTAAGAAAACAAAGCTCGAACAATACAGCCGCCCGAAGAAGGGTGGCATTATTGCGATCAAGTTGCGTGAAGGTGACGAACTTGTTCAAGTCGCCGTCGTGGGACCAGAAGACGAAGTAGTTCTCGTCACCAGCACTGGCATGGCGATTCGCTTCAACGAAAGCGATGCCCGTCCAATGGGCCGTAATACGTCCGGCGTGAAAGGCATTTCGCTACGCGGCGAGGACGCCGTGGTGGGCATGGTCGTCGCCGACCCAGACGCGACATTGCTTACCGTTTGCGAAAATGGGCACGGCAAGCGGACTCCATTCGGTCCGAACGCCGTTGCCGACGATGACGACGGTCCAGAGGAAGAGGGCAGCCCATCGAGCCAGCGTTATCGAACCCAGCGACGTGGTGGCAAAGGCGTCCGGGACATTCGCACCAGCAAGCGTAATGGCAAGGTCGTGACGATCGCGAAGGTCGTTAACGACGACGAAGTCTTCATGATGACCGCCAAGGGCAAGATCCAGCGAATCAAAGCCAACGAAATCAACGTCATCGGTCGTAACACGCAAGGCGTGCGAATCATGAACGTCGATGAAGGCGACCAGCTGATTGCGGTCGTTTGCGTGCCGCCTGAAGAGGACGCACCGGACGAGCTCGAACCCGTTCCCGTTGTCGAGATGACGGACGAGCCCGACTCCGATGATGACGTCGAATCGGCAGACGCAGAGTTGGCGGATGGCGAGTCAGATGCTGACATGGACGACAACGATAGCGACGAGTCTGGCGAAGACGAAGACGCGTAACGTCGGGTATGACGACTGCGAGCCAGTTTAGCGACTTGCTTCGTACCCACTTTGGATACGAAGCGTTCCGCACCTCTCAAGCGGCGATCATTGATCGGCTTGAGTCGGGTCGGCATGCCATGGTGGTGATGCCGACCGGGATGGGTAAGTCGCTGTGTTATCAAATCCCAGCTCTCGCACTCGACCCCGCTTCGCGAGACCTAGTGCTGGTGCTGTCGCCGCTGGTTGCATTAATGCAAGACCAAGTTGACTCGCTCCAGTCACGCGGGATCGATGCGACGCTCGTGAACTCGTCGCTGGATCGACAAGCTCGGCTCAAACGTTATCAAGAACTCAGCGACGGGAAATATCGGTTGCTGTATGTCACGCCCGAGCGATTTCGCAAGGACGATTTTCTTGACGTGATTGATTCGCGGCGAGTCACGCTACTTGCTGTTGATGAAGCGCACTGTGTCAGCCAATGGGGCCACGACTTCAGGCCCGATTATTCACGTGTCGGTGAGATTCGCGAGCGTCTTGGCAATCCGACCACGATCGCGCTCACCGCGACTGCGACCGCCGAGTGCCGTAGCGACATCTACAATCAACTCTGTATTGATCCAGCGGACATTGAGCTGTTCCACGAAGGCATCGACCGGCCGAACTTGCAACTCGATGTCATGCCGATGTGGGACGCGGACGAGAAACGCAAAACGCTGGTGGAGTTGCTTTCCGACGATTCACTTCGCGGTGGAAGCGTCATAGTTTACTTTTCGCTGATCAAGACGTTGCAAGAGTTCAGTGATTGGATTCTTGCCGAGCGGATCGATCACGTGTGTTACCACGGTGATTTGTCTCGCCGCGATCGTCGACGCGTCCAGGATGAATTCATGCTCGGCGATGCGGACCTCGTGCTCGCGACGCCCGCTTTCGGGATGGGAATCGACAAAGAAGACATCCGAGCTGTGATCCATGCCGAGACTCCGGGTTCGATCGAGTCGTATTACCAAGAGATCGGGCGTGCGGGACGCGACGGCAAACCGAGCCGCTGTGTGTGGCTTTATGACCAGAGCGATCTGATGACGCAAATGCAGTTCATCGAGTGGGCAAATCCAGATGCGAGCTTTTACTCTCGCGTCTATGAGTTGCTCGTCGAGAACCCTGAACCGTGCCGAGCTTTTGGGCTGGAATGGATGAACGATCGTTTGCAAAAAGTCAGCCGCCACGACCATCGCATACAAACTGCGATCGCGATGCTCGCCCGCTTTGGCGTCCTCGCCGGAGACACGCCGCCGGAATGCTTTGATGTCACCAGCCCACTGTTGCCGCGATTCACCGACAACGACGAGCTAGGAGCCAAGAAACTCCGCGACCAACAGCGTCTCTACGCCATGGTCCAATACGCCGCCGAAGCAGGCGACCGCCAAGCATTCCTGAACCGCTATTTCCTCGAGTAATTGCCTTCGCCCCGATCCCTGGGGGCGTCCGAAATGGGCAATTTCACGTGCAATCGCGGGCTAGTTCGAACCTGTCTACCCTGAATCTAGTCTCGGCGGGTATGCTTGCGGGATGATTCTGATGCTCACCGATTCGATTTCGTCGCCGGGCGCTTGGTTGTGGCTCGTGGTCACTGCCATTGCGGTGCTATTGCTAAGCGGTGTGGCTGGACGCCGACGCGAGGGGTTGGTTGAAGTCCTGCGTGCTTACGTCAAACGCAGCCAAGATGCACCCGCTGCGAAAGCAACGACCACTAAAGACGACCAAGAGCCTGGCCCAGCGGCATAACCGTCCTCCTATCCATTGATCCAAGACAAACAATTAGCTCATGTCAAAGCGAGTCTACATTAACACGGTTGGCTGCCAGATGAACGTTCTGGACAGCGAGATGGTCGTCGCCGACTTGAAGCGGCACGGGTACGTCGTCGTTGACAAAGCCAAAGACGCGGACGTACTGCTCTTTAACACCTGTAGCGTCCGTGAGCTTGCCGAAGAAAAGGTCTACAGCACACTCGGTCGACTTCGCCAATCGAAGGAAGAGCATCCGGAGAAGATGATTGGAGTGATGGGATGCATGGCACAAAAAGACCAAGGCATTATCTTCCGCCGGGCTCCATTCGTTGATCTTGTGGTTGGCCCGGGGCAATTGCATGCGATCCCCGAGATGCTCGAAAAGATCGGGCGTGGTGAAGGTCGCCAGATGGCTGTATCGCTTTCACGGACCGAGGGCACGCAAGCCACCATCGCGCGCAGTCACGAGACGTTCGATCCACTTCGCGATCCTCAGATGCGTCCGACGCCGTACCAAGCTTACCTCCGCATTCAAATTGGCTGTGACAAGTTCTGTACCTACTGTGTGGTGCCCAACACACGTGGACCTGAACAAGGCCGACCGCCTCAGCAAATTTTGTCAGAAGCGAGAATCTTGGCTGAGCAAGGCTGTAAAGAAATCACGCTGCTTGGACAAACCGTGAACAGTTACAAGTTCAAGGACGGCGATCACACGACCGACATGACGAGTTTGCTTGAACAGTTACAGGAAGTGGACGGCATCCAACGTATCAAGTTCGTCACCAACTATCCGAAAGATATGACGGAACGTTTGCTAACCGCAGTGCGTGATCTGCCGAAAGTCATGCCGTATTTGCATGTGCCAGCTCAAAGTGGCAGCGACGAAGTTCTCAAGCGAATGAAACGTGGTTACACGATCGCTGACTACATGGAAATGTTCGAGCGGATCGAGCGAATTGTTCCTGAAGCCGCTGTGAACAGCGACTTCATTGTTGGCTTTTGCGGCGAGACCGAAGAGGACTTTCAAAAGACGGTCGCGCTCGTCGAGCGATGTCGGTTCAAGAACAGTTTCATTTTCCAGTACAGCGAACGACCAGGCACGAAAGCTGCTGACCGTCTCGAAGACGACGTACCGCTTGAAGTCAAAGCTCGACGAAACAATGAGCTTCTCGAAGTGCAAAACCGGATTTGCAAAGAAGAGAATGAGAAGTTCCTTGGTCAGGTTGTCGAAATTCTCGTGGAAGGTCCGAGCAAGAAGGACCTCAAGCGTTTGGATCGCGACAAGGATGATGAATCCGCGATCCTTCAAATGACAGGACGCACGCCCTGTGACCGAATCGTTGTCTTTGACGGAAAGATGCGTCAATCGGGTCAGTTGCTTCCGATCGTGATTGACGACGTCACGATGACCACCATGATTGGCCACGTCAAAACGGTCGAAGTCGTCTCGATCGGCTTGTAAACACGTCTCGTTAATGCTTCGGCGTCTGAATCTCTAGAAAGTTACTGCCATTAATTCCCTAGCTACTGAATCTCGGATCACCTCAACGACGCTTGCCAACGGTATGACGGTACTTGTGGAACCGATGCCGTGGCTGCGCACAGCCGCATTTTCGCTATCGCTGCATGCAGGACTGCAAGCTGAACCAGAAGCAAGCGGTGGCCTGGGTTCACTTGTTTGCGAAATGGTCCAGCGCGGTGCGGGGCGTTACAGCAGTCGCGACCTCGTTGCTGTGCAAGACAATCTTGGCATCGATCGCAACAGCAGCGTCTCGACGTCCATGGTTTCCTTTAGCGCATCGATGCCCGCGGACTCCCTCGCCGATGCAATCCGCATCTATGCCGACACGGTACGGCGTCCCCACTTGCCAGGCGATCAACTCGACGATGCGAAGCAGATGGCGATTCAAGAGCTTCACGCGATCGAAGATGAGCCGACACAACGCGTGATGTTACGTCTGCGCGAGTTGCAGTACGGCCCCCGCTTGGGTCGAACACCCTACGGCACCATCGATAGCGTCGAAGCGATCACGATGGATCAACTTCGAGGCTTCTACGAGGCCAACTATCATGCTGGCGGATCAATTCTGGCAGTCGCCGGGCGCGTCGATCCTGAGCAAATCCGAGTCTTGGCGGAAGAACTATTTGGTGACTTTAAATCAGGCACCCCAATCGTTCAGGGAAAACCGAGCGGCGAAGCTGTCTACGAGCACATTCAATCGCCATCAAGTCAAACTCATATCGCGTTCAGCTTTGACTCGCTTCCGTACGGACATGAACACTATTTCCAACGTCGCGCCGCAGTTGGCATTTTGAGCGACGGCATGAGCAGCCGTTTGTTCGATCGCGTGCGAGAGAAGCGTGGTTTGTGCTACACGATTACTGCGAATTGCCACTCGCTCCAGCAGGGTGGAGCCGTATTCGTGTACGCAGGCACGACGCCAGAGCGAGCCCAAGAAACGCTCGACGTCGCGATTCGCGAGATTGAAAACTTGGCGGATGATCTCGATCCGAGCGAGCTGGATCGTTGGAAAGTTCGCGTCGAGAGCAGTCTGATCATGGAACAGGAATCCAGCGCATCGAAAGCGTCATCGATGGCATCGGATCAATTGCAGCTTGGCCGCGTGATGTCGACGAGCGAGATCGAAGACATTATCGCCTCGATCACTGTGCAAGGGATCTGTGACGAATGGCACCGCAATCCGCCAGACAACTATCGGATCGTTACCCTAGGCGAAAACCCACTCCGCGTTCCTACCAACCTGACCTCGAAGTCATAATCCAAGATGCCTGAATTTCGTGCTGTTACTCTTCCCAGTGGACTTCGCATTGCGGCCGAAGTGGATCGTCGTGGCTACTCGGCGGCGATTGGATACTTTGTTCATACGGGCGGTCGCGACGAAGTCGATATCGAGTCCGGCGCGAGCCACTTCCTTGAGCACATGATGTTCAAAGGCAGCGCAAAACGGAGTGCCGCCGATGTGAATCGCGAGCTGGATGAACTTGGCGGACAAAGCAACGCTTATACCAGCGAAGAACAAACCGTTTATTACGCGACAGTGCTCCCCAAGTTCCAAGACCGTGCTGTGGAGTTGCTGTCGGATATCCTCAGCCCAGCGCTCGATGAGCACGAGTTCAATACCGAACGCAACGTCATCTTGGAAGAGATCGCCAAGTACGAGGACCAGCCACCATTTGGCGCTTTCGAACGGGCAATGGAGGTTTACTTCGGACCTCGGGGCGTCGGCCGACGCGTGCTGGGAACGGCGGAATCGATCCAAGCCATGACCGTCGATGTGATGCGAGACTATTTCAATCGTCGCTATCGACCGGAGCGGATTGTGCTCGCGGCAACAGGGAACGTCGATTTTGATGCGCTCGTTGAAATGGCTGAGCAGCACACGCGAACCTGGGCCACGCGTCCGTCGCCGTCACCGCTTCCACCTGATCTCGCCGACACACTACCAGAAGGAATCGCCGTTGATCCGATGCTCGATGTGCCCGACGCATCGCAAGCCTATTTGATCCGAATCAGCCCAGGTCCCTCGGCTAATAGCGACGATCGCTATGCCACAAGGATCATGTCGACAGTGGTGGCTGACGAGGGCGGAAGTCGTTTGTTCTGGGAGCTGATTGATACCGGACGGGCGGAAGTCGCAACGATGTGGCCGCAGGAATTCAGCGACACAGGTGCGATGTTCAGCTATCTGGCTTGTGCGCCAGAAGATCTCGCCAGCAATCGGAAGCTAATGGATGACGTATTACAGCTCAGCAAGGAAAAAGGGTTCGAGCGAGACGAAGTCCAGCAAGCGATCAATAAGACGGTCGCGGGCTACATCATGCAAAGCGAACGGCCGAGTAATAGCTTGTTCGGTCTTGGCAGCCGCTGGCTTTATCGAAACGAATATGTCAGTCTGGATGAGCGGTTGGATCGTTATCGCCGACTCGACGAAAACGATCTGCATCGGGTCGCGGAAAAGTACATCACGACGGATGCGACCGAAGTGATCGCGGCGCCAGTGTCTGAACCGAGCGAGTCAACGTTAACCTGAGGCGTACGATGAGTGACACGGCGAGCAGCGACATCCCCGAATTACTTCGGCTCGGCGATCGAATCACGGTGCTGCCGGTCATTCATGGCAGCGGTCAATTCTCGTTGACGATACGACGTTGGATGCTCGAGCACTCGTTTGACTGTGTCGCGGTGCCGCTGCCAGAATCGTTTCGCGAAGCCGTCGAAGAATCTGTTCTCGACTTGCCTCGACCCACGATCGTGATCCAGGAACCCACGGTGCGGTTCAAGGCGCCGCCCGAGGAAGAAGATTGGGGTGTCGCAAGCTGGAACCAGGGTGACGACGAATCGAACAATGAATACCAAGAGCATGACGACGACGCTGAGGATTCCGATGACGACTGGGATGACACTTCATTCAGCTACGTTCCGGTTGACCCGTGCCAACCCGTCATCATGGCAATTCGAGCTGCGATGGGCGAACACATTTCGCGTGCCTATATCGATTTAGAAACGGACCCGTTTCAACCGTTTTCGACGGTGATGCCCGATCCGTTTGCCGTGCGTCAGGTGTCATTGGATCGTTTCGCAGCGGCTGTTCTACCGAGTATTCCCCGTCCGCCAGACGAGCAAACTCGCAATCGCATTCTTCACATGGCATGGCGACTGGGCGATTTAGAAAAACGTCATGAACGAATCTTGGTCGTTGTCAGTGTGCTGTATTGGCCATGGATTCGCGAAGCGTATAACGAGTTGTATCGAGTCGGTGGTAACGGCACCGGCAACAACACTGACGCCGCAAGCCATATCGAACTGCCCGAGCACGATGAAGTCAGCCCGCCGCGTCGGTATCAAGTCGAACCGCGTACGCTCGCTTTCTTTTTTGGTGAGTTACCGTTTATCACATCGTTGTACGAGCGGGCACGCAGCGAACTCGTCGAAGACGAAGACCTCCAAATTGATGGTGTCAAAGAGTTGCTGATCGCGGCTAGAGTCTCGTACCGTGCCGAGCTTGGAAACCGCGCCCGTCGGATCACACCGCTGCTGCTCTCGAAGTGTCTGCAGTACATTCGTAATCTGTCGCTCATTCATCGCCGAATGACGCCAGACTTAGTCACGATCGTCACGGCCGCAAAGCAAATCTTGGGTGACCAGTTTGCCTTGCACGTCGCGGAGCGGGCCAATCAGTACGAATATTTGTTTGATGCCGCGGCTTCAGAATTACCCACAGTAACCCTTGGCATTGACCAAGGACGTTTGCCAAACGGTGACACCGTTTCTTTGGTCAGCCGATTGCCAGGACCGCCGATCGCTTGGCGAACACTGAAGCTTCAACCTAGACCGTCCGACAAAGATCGTGAGCGATGGGAGTACAGTTGGAATCCGTACGGGCAATGTAGTTATCCGCCGGAAGACGAAAAGATTGAGAACTTTCGCACACGTGTGTTCGATCGCGCGAGAGCCACTCTCGGCAATGATTTGGCGAGAACGGAGAAGTTCACGACGAGCATCAAGGACGGCATCGACATCCGAGACACACTTCGCCACTGGTACGAGCGACAGATTTACGTCAAAGTCGTCCCGCCGAGTCGTGGCAAGCTGGATGCCTGTGTGATGTTGTTCGACTCACCCTCGGACCCGCGTGAATACCCGTGGCGAACAACATGGTTTGCTGAGCACGAAAGTGAATCGACGCTTGCGTTTTATGCAACAAACTTCCAAGAAGAAATGGTCGGCCCAGGAATCGGTTTGGCGGTTTATGGGGGAGCCATGTTCTTGTACCCGCCAGTTGTGATCCCGGACATCTGGACCGATCCGCGACTGAACTACACCGAGACGCTCGAAGAAAAGCTAATCGCAGCCGCATGTCTTCATTCTCGGGCACGTGAGATCGCGATCATGTCGTCGCTGCCGCCAGGCAGCGGATGGAAACGATTAGCGCGTCGACACAAAAAGCATCTCGTTCACGTGCCAATGAGTTCATTCAGCGACGAGCAAGTTCAACAACTTCGGATGGTCCACGTACTCAACGGCAGCCAAGTGCGAAGTTACGCAGCATCGTTTATCCGCAAAGTGTGATTTCGCATTCTCGATAGGCGGCTCTTTACGAGACCACGCGGAACCAATTGGCCGCGGCCGCGAAAAGACACCCCAGGACGGTCACTTTTATAATTTGCGGGCACAGCACCCAGGGTAACTCACTTCTTCAAATTAAGGTCTTTTTGTAGGGTGCCGTGGG
>JBGSNA010000328.1:0-59176 GCA_041739875.1 Pirellulaceae bacterium | reverse complement strand
AACTGAATGACATTCGCCTTCGCTCATAGGCCACGATCACCCCGTCTAAGATTTCGACGATTTCATCGGGGCGGTGATTGCGTTCTCATTAAACTGATCCAGTCCGACGATCCAGAAAGAACCCTTGGCAGACCGCATTGTCGGTGACTAATCGAACATGTTCGTACCATCGGGTCAGCGGCTGCATCGCTTGGAACTCCCAAATAGGCGTTTCATCCAACATCCACGTTGTCGTTTGACTGCGTTTCAGGCGTGGTACGTTGTGTTCGACCATAGTAAGTCAACTCTCTATTTGCTCATCCGATTATCCAACATCGGTCACTTGCCAGACGCTTTGATAGCTGCCGACGGATTCGATGTAGGCCAACATCGAGGCATAGAAGGCGTTGCCGCCGAGAGTCGCACTATCACCGACGACAATCAGTTTTCGTTTGGCTCGCGTGAGGGCTACGTTGGTGCGTCGTGTGTCAGCAAGAAAGCCGATTTCGCCGATCGAGTTGCTGCGTGTCATCGAAATCAGCACCACTTCTTTCTCGCGTCCCTGGAAGCCATCGACGGTATCGACTTCGACGCTTCGGTTTCCAAGTTGGTCACGAATGAGCCGGACTTGCGCCGCGTAGGGCGCGATGACTGCGATGTCTTCTGGCTCCACGCCTGCATCGAGAATCTGGTTTACGAGTTGGACGATGAGTGCCGCTTCTTTAGGGTTGAGTTTACTTGAACCTTCGGATTCGAGTTCTTCGTCGAATCCGGCGCCGGCGGTGTCGATGAACTCGACGGGGATGTCCAACAGTTCGTGAGCATCGACGTTGGGTAAATCGCTGAGTTTGTGCTCGCGGACGGACGCGTCTGCGATAAGCTCATTATCGTAAAACTCCGCTGACGAGAACGCCATGATGGATTCATGCATCCGATACTGAACGACGAGTCGACGAAATATCTCGTGATCGTGTTTCTCAATCAACCGCTGCATCGTGGAGCGCCGCATGCCAAGTTTGACGGCTTCATCGCTTAGTACTGTCGGTGGCAATTGGAAATGATCACCCGCGAGGATCATTTTGTCGGCACGCAAGACGGCTTGCCAGATGGATGGCTCGATCGATTGACACGCTTCGTCGATCACAACGAGATCAAATTCTCGATCGCTGAGCAAGTCGTCGTCGATCGTCATTGTGGTACAAATTACGTCTGCGGTATCAAGGATGCCGCGAATAATGGACCGTTCGAGGCCTCGGATCTGGCCTCGCAATTGGCCGGCTTCTGCGGTCAATTCTTTCTTGCGAGCAAATCCGTCTCGACCACTTACCGGTTTGGATGCGGCTCGCATCAATTGTTCGACTTCACGCATCATGTCTTTGATAATGCTTGTCGAAGGGTCATTTTCGACAAGTTCGTCAAGCGTGTGTCCGCGCAGCGACTCGAATACGCGAGCGGGGTGACCGACGCGGAGTGCGGTGCTGATGAGTGGCACCAGCTTTTCAAGTAAGTTGTCGACTGCGGTATTGCTCGGCGCGCAAGCGAGCACTTTATCGCCGCGTCGAACGGCTTGCGTGATGACCTCCGCAAGTGTGGTTGTTTTTCCTGTTCCCGGCGGCCCGTGGATGATCGCGATGTCTTCGGCGGAGAGTGCGAAGCGAACGGCGTCTTGCTGTGGGCCGTTTAGTCGCGTTGCGAATTCGATGTCGGGAAGCTTGGCAAAACGCATGGGGCGTACACCGAGAATCACGTCGCGCAATTTTCGAGTGCGCCCGCTGGCGTTACGGACCCGGTTCATGGCGCCGAGTTGTCGTCGGCGTGTCGTTTCGTCGGGTGAAAGGTCGATGCGAAACTCGTGACCGGTCGGCCATTGTTCGGTAGCGACTTGAATACTGATCGCATTACGTCGAGAGATGACGCCCGAGATACCTTCGTCCTTGGGATCGGAATCGTCCGAGATCACGACTGGGGCACCGACCCGCAATCGGTTCATTGGCAACACGATATGTCCGCGTTTGCTGAAGTCCTACTAGAATCGACCAGCCAAGCCGGTGCGATGGTCGCTGAGCAACATTTTTACGAGCGACTCGCCGCCTCGTTCGACGTCGCGTTGGTTTCGCATTTGCCGACGCATGGCCATGCGAACCCGCTCTGCATCTCCCTCCAACTCCAGCCAACGCTGGATCAGGTCAAAGTATTGATCTGGCGAATCGGTTTCATCAATCGATAAAACACCAGCAGCGAAGGTCTTTTTGCTAGACGAACGTGACATATTGAATTGAACTCTTCCGCTGCGAACAAACCATCGTTTTAAAGGCTTTC
The DNA here is from genome assembly GCA_041739875.1 of Pirellulaceae bacterium. Lineage (GTDB taxonomy): Bacteria > Planctomycetota > Planctomycetia > Pirellulales > Pirellulaceae > JBBSJZ01. The sequence continues at coordinate 56,878 of JBGSNA010000328.1, read as the reverse complement.
GAGAATGTCGCTACCCGTGATCACCGCAATCGTGGCTTTCTGGGGGGTGACGAATCTCATTACCGCGGCATTATTCGTTTGGGACAAGCGGTCCGCAAATCGCGGGCAATGGCGAGTTTCGGAGCAAACACTGCTCACTTGGTCGGCGCTAGGCGGTTGGCCAGCGGGATGGATTTGCGGGCGAATGATTCGGCATAAAACGTCGAAACAGTCGTTTCGGTGGAAGTTTGCGGTGTCCGTCGTCGTCAATTTGTTGGCGATCGCGGCACTGGTTTGGGCACTGGTTTCGAGGTCACCATAAAAAACGCCTCGGCCGGTGCCGAGGCGTTTATGGTGGATCAATCAGTTAACGCGGAAGTCTTATGACTTCTTCGCTTTCCGGCCCTTCTTCGCATCGTCGTTGCCCGCGACGGTCGCAAATGGGCTGTACTTGCCTGGAACTGGGACAGGGTACTTTCCGTCTGCGCCCGGCACAGTCGGCGGAACCGTATCCATGGTGTAGCTGTCGATTCCGGGGCAAATGTCCTGTCCGTTCGTGAGAAGTTCGTCCCACTTCACGACTTTACCGCTGTAGCACGCTTCGCGACCAAGGATGGCGGTGAACGTGCTCTTTGCGCCGTACTCGCCTTCGTTGTAAATCTCGCCAGCCATCAGCGACTCGATCAAATCGTGTTGCTCTTGTTGGTGGCCGTTGAGTCGCTCACCTTCGAACTTCCACGCGTTAGCACCGAAGATTTCTCCGGATGGATCGGCGTTACCCTTGGTGCCGTGAGCGAACTCCGACACTTGGTTCCAACCGCCAGCGAGGTGACGACCTTGGCTGAACATTTTCGTTCCGTCGGCGAACGTGTATTCACAGAACGTGTGATCGAAGATTTGGCTCTTGGTCGCATCGCCGTCCATCCGTTGTTCACGACCACCCATGCCGTTGCACTCGACAGGGTACTCGCCCTTGACCCAGCAACCGACGTCGAGGTTGTGGATGTGTTGTTCGCAAATTTGGTCACCGGAAAGCCAATTGAAGTGGTACCAGTTGTTGGTTTGAAATGCCATTTCGGATTGGCCGGCTTCACGATTGCGGTACCAAATGCCTCCACCGTTCCAGTAAACACGCATCGTGATGATGTCACCAATTTGGCCATCATGAAGACGAGCAACGGTTTCCTTGTACTGTGGTTCGTGACGACGTTGGAGTCCGATACCAACCAACAAGTTCTTCTTCTTTGATTCTTCGACCGAAGCTAGGAAACGGCGAACGCCCGGAGGATCCGAAGCAACGGGCTTCTCACAGAAAATGTGGCGACCTTTGTTGACGGCATACTCAAATTGTTGTGGTTTGTATCCAGGAGGCGTCGCAATCACGACGAGATCACAATCGGTGTCGATCGCGGCCTTGTACGCATCCAAGCCAACGAATTGGCGATCCGCAGGTACGTCGACTTTGTCTTTGTATTTGTTCGCGAGGCCTTTGATGCACTGGTCGACGGAGCTTTGGAACGCGTCCGCCACAGCCACCAATTTCACGTTGCCTTTGCTGTTCATGATGTTGGCCATCGCACCGGTACCCCGACCGCCGGCGCCGACCAATGCAATCTTGATCTCGTCGTTTCCAGCGGCATAAGCCGTACGTGCGATTGACGAACCAATGGCCAAACCGGTGGCAGCTACCGTGCCCGTCTTGAGAAATGTACGTCGGGTCGAATCGTTTTTCATAATTCATCAATTCTTGGGTTGAAGGGAAACGGCTGCTTAGGAGCCGCTGAATGAACGCATTTGGGGCGCATGTCCGTGGTCCGATTGTAAACCGAAACCGGTCTTTGTGCAGCCTGTTTTCACCGTAGAGGCCGACAACGACGCCTACAAGAGCTTTTCGCAACGCTGTGGCGAGACTTTTAACGAGGTTCCGAGCGGCTGGGCGAACTGGCCAACCCGTAATTCTTCGAGCATCCAGCGGAATTCCGCCGCAGCGGCGGCCGCCGGAGTTCTCGCGGTGTCCAACTGGTTTTCGAGCCACCTAGCCCACAAAGTCGACACAATCGACATGGATTCCGTGTCTCGGGAGGCCGCTCCGCTGCGAATTTTCTCTAGTCGATACGCGATTGCTTTGAAGTAACGCGGATAATGTTCCAGCCATTTCCAGGGCACCGACGACATGAACCCTTCGAAAGTGAGGTAGCTGATTTGGTGTTTGACGTCTTGAAGGACGGCTGAATAGCGAGCGGTCGGTGTCGACTCCAGTTCACGCTGCGTCGCGAACACAGCTTCGGAAAATGCCGCCAACCAAGGCTCGAGGATCTGTGTCGCTTCGCCGATCCTTTGGACACTCCCGCGGCATCGTTCTTCAAAGCCAGCGTGCGAGCGAATCAACGGCTGGCCTTCGACGAGCGCAATTCGCACGATCAAGTCAGATAAATCCTGTTCGATTTTCTTCGTTGACATCGCCGCGGATAATTTCAATCGTGACGACGCCAGTGACGGTAACCATCGCACTTGGCTGCGAAGTTCACGCTTCTCGCGAATCGCGAACAACCGAATAAGCGCAGACCGCGTTGACATCTCAGCCAGCGTCACGTCCGAGAACACTTGTGTGGATACGTTCGCTCCGTCGCTCAACAAGCCTGGAAACAAAGCGACTTGCACTCCACCACGCCGACGCACCACCTCAACGGGCAATTGCTCAATGTCGAACGTCGTCATCGAATCGCGTTGCCAATCTTCATTGCGAGGATCCGAAACATTCTCGATGGTTGATCCGACGATCGCCCCGAGTTGCTGCCGTATCGGTTCGATTTCGCGACCTTGCGCGAGTGTCTCGCCAGCGTCATCGACCACCGTGACGGAGAACTGCAAATGTGGTTCGATCTTCTCGGATTGGAAATCGGCGGCTGTCACAGGCATTTCCGCGTGCCGGCTCATGACCGCACACACGGTCGGCATGAACGGAACTTGACCATAGCTTGGTGACAATTCGTTCACAATTTTTGTTGCGACGTCTGCTGCCGGTACCAAGTTCCGACGAATCCGTTTGGGGAGCGACTTGATCATCGCGACGATCTTGGCGTGCAAGAGCCCAGGAACAAGCCAGCCCAATCGATCTTCGCTGATTTGCGACAGAGCCGCTTGGTGAACACGCAGATTGATTCCGTCCGTCACCAACCCCGGTTCGAAACGATACTCAAGCGGCATGCGTGACGAACCAATTTCTAGCTCATCGGGAAAGTCTTCCACGCGAAGTGGCTCTGCTTCGATGTCCAGCAAATCATCCGGTCTCAAATACAACGAGGGCTCGTTATCTCGTGGCGGAGGCGACGCAAGCCAATTTGATACGTCGGCATCGCTTTGCAAACTCCGCACCCAGTTCGGCGGCGCAAGACTGCGATCATACTTTTCCAACCGCACTCGATCGCAAATGTCCTCGGGCAATCGCGCTTGATAGACCTGCTGTAGCCGATATGGATCAACGACCCATTCGCGCCGACGTGTCTTGGCCGCGAGCCCGGCAATCAGCTCGCAAAGATTTCGGTTATGCGATACGAACTTTGCGTTGGTGTGCATCTCGCTTTCTACGAGTCCGCGTTCGATCAACAGCTCTCGCGAGGTTGCCGGGTCGATGGGTGAAAGCGGAATGCGCCGACGAACCACGACTGGCAAGCCAAACAACGTTTGTTGCTCATAGCAAAACGCAGCGCCTGATTTCTCGCTCCAGTGCGGATCGCTGTACGAACGTTTGACGATGTGAGCGGCGACATTCTCAATCCACTGAGGTTGAATCTGGGCCGTAATCCGTGCGTACTGGCGAGTTGTTTCTACGAGTTCCGCGGCGACGATCCACTTGGGCTTCGTTTCGATCGTGCCGCTGCCCGGCCACAAAAACAGCTTCAAACCGCCGGTGCCGGTGTACTCCGTTTTGTCGCCTTTCATCGCGACGCCGTACAGCAATCCAGCCAACAAAGACTGGTGAATTGCGATATACCGGTCGGGATCCACGAGTTCCACATCGTCCTCATTCCATCGAATCGAGCCGATTTTTGTTGATGCCTTGGTGGAGTCTGGAGCCTTCTTGGATATCCGATTTGACTCCAACTTGGACTCCGACATCATCTGTTTCAATTGGCGATAGACGTCAAACCACTCATGCATCCGCGCCGGTGAGAGGAAGTTTTGTTTCAGCACACGCGTCAACTTATTGCGACTGTATTCAACCTTTGCGTTCTCGTGAAAACGCCACAGTCGCAAGTAACCAAGGAAATCACTGCGCGGATCCGAAAACGGAGCGTGAGCTTGATCGGCCGCTTGTCGCTGGTCCGGCGGACGATCGCGTGGGTCTTGGATTTCCAGCGCCGCGGCGATCGGTAAGATCTCGGGCAAGACACCGTTCTCTTCGGCCGCGAGCAAGATGCGACCGACGCGTGGGTCGACTGGCAAGCGTCCAAGGCGACGGCCGATGGGGGTCAGTGCATGTCGGTCATCGATCGCGCCGATTTCAATCAGCGTCCGAATGCCTTCGCGAATCAATTCCGGTCGCGGCGGATCCAACAGCGGGAAGTTCTCGAGCGTACCGAGCCCCAGTGTTTTTAACTGTAAAACGGCACTCGCCAAATTGGTTCGGCGTATTTCTGGTGTCGTGAATGCATCACGAGATTGAAAGTCTTCGAGCGAAAATAAACGCACACAAATGCCTGGCCCGACCCGACCACAACGGCCCGCTCGCTGGTTCGCACTCGCTTGGCTTACAGGTTCAATCGGCAATCGCTGGAGCTTACTCTTGGCGCTGTAGCGACTCATCCGAGCGGTGCCGCTATCGATGACGTAGCGAATCCCAGGGACCGTCAATGAAGACTCCGCAACGTTGGTGGCAAAGATCAAGCGAATCTTGCTCCCCGTGGGGTGAAAGATTCGTTGCTGTTCGGCGGTCGGTAAACGTGCATAAAGCGGCAGCAGATCAAAGCGCTGGCTCAGCCCTAATCGTTTGTAGTGACCCGCGACATGGTGCGACACTTCGCGAATGTCTCGCTCCGTCGGCAAGAAAATAAGTGCGTCGCCCTGCATGCTTCCGAGTGACTCGATGCCAGCGATCACGTGTCGCGAAAGATCATAGTTTCGCTCGTCCGCTTGGATCTTCTCCCAGCCGAGATATCGAATCTCGACGGGGAAGGAACGGCCTTCGACGTTGACGATCGGTGCTGGGCCTTGGTCATCAGCAAAGTGCTCCGCGAATCGCTCCGCGTCAATCGTTGCTGACGTGATGATGATCCGCAGGTCGGGACGCGACTCACGCAGCCTCGACAGATACCCCATCAAGAAATCAATGTTGAGCGATCGTTCGTGGGCCTCGTCAATAATGATCACGTCATAACGATCAAGATTCGGATCGCTTTGCGTCTCCGCAAGAAGAATCCCGTCGGTCATCAACTTGACGAGAGTCTCTTCGCTTGTTTGATCACCGAAACGGACGTGGTATCCGACACCGCGTCCCAACGGAGTCTGCATCTCTTCGGACAACCGAGTTGCGATACTGCGAGCGGCCAAGCGACGAGGCTGGGTGTGTCCGATCATCCCTTCTCGCCCGAATCCGGCTTCGAGACAGATTTTTGGCAATTGAGTACTTTTGCCGCTACCCGTTTCGCCACACACGATCGTCACCTGGCGCTCGCGAATCAAATCCATGATCTCGTCACGATGCGCCGTGATCGGTAGCTCCGTGGGATAATCCAAAACAATGGGCAATTGCTCGCGGGTTCGGCGCTGAGCTACCGACCGCTCCAGCCAGACGTTCCATTTCTCTATCGCCATCCGGCCACGGGTTTTCTGCAGTCGTCGCCGATCGGCTCGCATAGCCTGGTTCAGGGATATGGGATCGTTGGACTTTGGCATCGCCTCTTGCGACTTCGTGTCTTGCGACTTTGGCTTGATGGGGGCCAAATCACTAAGTTCGGGGCTGGTCGGTTTCACGTTCATCCCACTATTTTCACCGACAGGTGCATTTTCACAAAGACCACTGATACAAAGACCACGGATTGTGAGTTTCGAGTGTTTGTTGTGAGGTCTAAGCTCGAAATGTCGCGTACGCTCGATATGAGACGCTAGTCATGGGCTCGGCTATGCGCGGCCCAAGCGCCGATGGCCAAGAAAAGTGATTGCAGTGTGAAGGCTGTGCTTAGCAACAACAGTACCATGACTTGCGTGTATCCTTGGTTTTCGTAGATCCGCAAGAAAACTTGGTCGCTCGATAAGCCGTACCCGTTGTGAGCAGCCCAAAGGCCGGAACCGATTGCCCCAGCGGTCAGGAGACGAAAGCCTTTCGTTCGCTTTGTCATCAGCCAACCTAAGTACACGCCCAGCAGATGGATTGGCAATGCAAGGAAAACGAGAAACGCAAGAAGCTCACCGATGCCCTGGGTCACATTCCAATCAAGCGGGAATCGTGCGTAAATCAAAAACGCGCCCGCGAGTGCCCAAAAATAGCTCGTCGTGTTGATTGCGATCACGCCCAGACCCAGTCTCGTTTCCCAGTCGCCATAGCGGATGGCAAAGTCGATGTGCTCCCACCAACCTTCGGGTCGAGCGGCAATGGGAGCATTCGCGAGGAAATTTTCCAAGTCCGACGCGAGTGCACCGGCGGAATCGTATCGCCGATCGCTATCTTTCCTTAAGCACTTTAAACAGATCGCTTCCATCGCTCGCGACAAGTCAGGTCGCTGTTCTCGGGGTGACATCACTGGACTGCTATGCAGCATCAACACGGCTTCCATGATCGACTCGGATTGATGGGGCGGATGCCCCGTGAGCATTTGGTAAAGGATCACGCCTAGCGAGTAGATGTCCGAGCGTTCGGTAATCTTTCGCTTTCCAAACATCGCTTGCTCGGGCGACATGTAGCGTGGCGTTCCTGTCAGTACGCTCGTGGTTGTCGACCCACACTCGACCAAGCCACACAGCCCGAAATCCAACACGACCGGTCGATACCCGTTTGGATTCGAATCATCCATCTTGAGCAAGATGTTTTGGGGTTTCAGGTCCCGATGAATGATCCCTTGTCGATGCCCAAACTCAACCGCGCGAACAAGATCGAGCATCAACTGAGCGACATTCGGTTCCGAGAGCGGTTCGGCTTGCTTGGAAAGCCACTGGGCCAAATTTTCGCTGTCCAAGTAGGGCATGACGTAATAGTGAAGTCCGTCCTCCTCGCCACAATCAAAGACAGGAACGATCCCTGGGTGCTCCAGTGTTGCTGCGGCTCGTGACTCTTGTTGAAAACGGCTTACACCGAGTGGGTCGGCGACGATTTCCGGTCGAGCGATTTTGATTGCAACATTGCGACCAAGCTGGGTGTCCTCGGCAAGGTAGACGATCCCGTACCCGCCGCGTCCGATCTCGCGAACCATTCGGTAGCGACCCAGGTTCCCCATCGATACCGGATCAAACCCAGACGAGAGTTCACGGACTGAGGCCGTCGAATGCACCGATCGCATATTCGATTTCTTCGTCGTTCCGGACGTCTGGTCAGTCAAGTCGTCGCTTGACGTATTCACTCGCATTGAAAACCCTGCACACAAAGTTTCCGTTGAATGCCCGTGCTTTCAATGGAATTCTTTGGTGAACAATCGACGAAGGCAATGCCTGGAACTAAAATGGCCATACTCTCGGGATGACGAGCATCGATACTAGGAACACGATAACGCTTAAGGGAAAACCGAATCGAATATAGTCGCTTAAACGATAACCGCCGATGCCGTACACCATCATATTGGTTTGGTAACCGAAGGGTGTCATGAAGCTCGCCGATGCCGCAATCATGACGGCGATCACAAACGGCATCTCGCTTACTCCGAGTGAATCGGCGGAGGTCATTGCGATCGGAAACATGAGCATGGCTGCGGCATTATTCGTGATCAATTCAGTACACAGCATCGTTGCCAAGTAAACCGCTGCTAGCGAGGCGATTGGATTTCGCCCAGCCAGATCAAGCAAGCCACCAGCGACAGCGTCAGCAGCGCCGCTGAGCTTCAATGCGTTGCCAATTCCAATCGCAGCTCCGATCACGATCAATACGGGCCAGTCGATACTTCGTCGAGCCTCGTTTGTCGTACAGCAACGCAACGCAATCATTGCGATCGCAGCCATGAACGCTGCGGGCAAAATGCCGATCTTGGTTGCCGATGCGAGTACTACCATGCCGAGCAGCACGATCAATGATGCCCATGCCTTTTCAGGCCGCCGAATCACTGCTTTATCCACCGCACTGACAAGATAAAAGTCGTGCGATTCGCTGCGTTGACGAAGGAACCCAGGTGTCGCCTCGAGCAACAACACGTCACCGACTTCGAGCTTCACATCGCCAAGTTTGCCGGACAAACGCCGACCACCGCGTGCGACAGCAACGACTGCGGCTCCATAGTGAGAACGAAATCGGCCCTCGCGAATGGTCTTGCCAATCAGTGCACATCGAGGACTGACGACGGCTTCAACCAGCGTCCGTCGCCAAGCGGGAACGTTGAGCTTGCTCGTTTGAGCATCGGCGGTCGCAAGCCCGCGAATCTTTCGCAAATCGACAACGCTATCCAACGCACCAACAAGAATTAACACATCGCCAGCACGCAATCGTTCACCGGATGCAACCGCGGTGATGACATTTTCGTCTCGCTGGATCTCCGCGACATACAGCCCCGAAAGGTTCCGCAAACCGGCGTCCTCCAGAGTTTTGTCAACGAGAGGTCCGCCCGCTTCGACTTGCATCTCAACGGTGTACTGACGCGGATCATCGGCCATGCTGACAGCCGGTTTGCGATCCGGAAGCAATCGATAAGATGCCAACATGATATACGCGAGGCCGGCCAACGTGGCTGGCAAACCGACCCAGATCGGCGCAAAGAAACCAAGTGTTCCCCCAGTCTCTTTCGTGTACTCACCGCTGACGAGAAGATTCGTGCTGGTTCCGATCAGCGTGCACATTCCGCCTAGGATCGTGGCATAGGAAAGCGGTAATAGCAGCCGACTGTTGCTGCCTGGGATGCGTTTACTCAAATCACCGACAACCGGCAACATCGCCGCAACGACTGGTGTGTTATTCAAAAAAGCGCTTAAACCAGCCACGGGTAACAACAGACGAAGCTGAGCATCTCGAAGTGTCTTTGCCTGGCGCAAAAACCAACCCGTGGCCAATTCGGTGCCACCGGTGTACTCAAGACCCGCGACCACCGCAAACAAGAGTGCGACGGTGATCAAACCGCTATTGCCGAAACCCAATACGGCAGCCTCTGGATTTGGCAAATTTGGCGTTCCGGTCACAGCTTGAACGACGATCAGAACTGCCAAACAGGAAATCGCAAGCAGATCCGTGGCAGCCACACGCAGAGCCAAACTCGCAAGCAACATCAATGCAACAAAAAGCGTGAGCCAGGCTTCCCAGATCATAGAGATACGGTCCAATCGTTGACGATTTTGCTTTGTGTTTCTGGAATCGAGGTCATGGAACTTGGGCTAGTTTGCTGGCGTTAGGTTCAGAGTAGTTGTGCATGTCGCGCGGCAATAGCATAGTCGCGACATCGAAAATCAGGAAACCACACCTAAGAACTAAGAGTTACACGGGACTCAGGGTAAATCGAATCGGCACAATGATTTCCGAGGGAACAGCTATTCCATCGAGAGTCGCAGGTTCGAATTGCCACTCCTGGACGGCTCTCAATGCCGCGTCATCTAAAATTTTATGACCACTCGAATGGTCGATGCTGACCCGTGACACGGAACCCGACTGGCCAACAAACACAACAAGGCTGACACGGCCTTCGTGTCGATTCAGCCGTGCCTCGACGGGGTAAACAGGCGGTTTATTCTCGGGAAGCTTTCGAGGTGGCACGTCAAAGGCGGCACCTGCCGGGGCGATGATCGGTGCGGGGGCCGCGACTGAAAGATCCGCTCCAACCACATGGACGGTCACCGGCAACTTCTTTTTCTCGCGACGTCGTCCCGCTTGCATCATTATTTCTGGAAGCCGCTCGTTGACTGTCGTATGACTCGCCAGCGCCAAATCGGTCGGCTGTATTGATTCTAATGCATGTTCGGAATGTTTGAGTTCTGAAACAATATCGAACTCACTGGATGCGGGCTTAAGTGGCGCATCGTTGGGTTCGATTTCTGGTGTCTCATCAAGCGGTTCGAGCTCAACAGGCTCTATTTCAAGCTCCACCGTTGGCGATGGAGTCGAGTTCTCCGCCGCGATGCTAACCACGAAGATGCCAGCGCGACCGCGAACGACATCTGCCTCCCACGGCATCTGCGGTGCCGCGAAGTAGGTTGCTGTGCCGAGTGCAAGAGCGTGAAAACTCACACTGGCGATGCACGAGGCTCCGATTCGATTTCGCTCCGCTGAACTCATGCCACCCAGTTTGAGTCAATTCGGCGTAGCCGCAAGCCTATTCATCGAAACGATTTTTTGCCTCCATTTTTCTAGCTATTGTCCGCGAAGTTGCGAAATCGCTCGCTGCCTTGCCGCCTCGAATTCGTCGCCTGGCGTCCAAGTTGGCATCGTTTCCGCATTCGCAACTCGGTGCCCCACGTGAAAGAGCAATCGCACGTCTTCGATCGCTCCGCTCAACTCCCACTCTTCAAGATACTCATCACTGGGTTGGTGATAGATTTTTTCGACCCAGTGATCAAGTTGCTCTTTCCCCCATCCGTCCGGCTTGCCAATGACGTTCATGCCGGAGTGCAAATAGACGCCCGGCACACCGATCTTTGCCAGGCTGAATTGGTCCGAACGATAGTAGTAGCCGCGGTCCGGGAAATGGTCCGCAGTCACGACACGACCTTGGGCTAGCGCAACCTCACGAACGTGAGTATCTAACGAGGACTTACCCAAACCGATGACATTCACATCGTGAGTTCGCCCAAGAATGTTCGTCCCGTCCATATTGATTACTGCCGCGAGCTTTCCTGCGTCGATCGGCGGATCACTCGCAAAGAGCTTTGATCCGAGCAATCCCTGTTCTTCGGCTGCCACGGCAGCGAACAGAATCGATCTTGCTGGTCGTTCTTTCAATTGTGAGTATGCTTTTGCCATCGCCAACAACGCCGCTGAGCCAGATGCGTTATCAATCGCGCCGTTGTAGATATTGTCGCCGTTGATATCACGCTCCGCCGACATGCCCAAGTGATCATGGTGGGCCATGTAAACAAGCACTTCGCTCTTGAGAGTCGGATCGCTTCCCGGCAGTAAGCCCAGCACGTTCGCACTGTCTTGATTTCGCACTTCGGCTTTCAAGTCAATCGATACGGACACACCGAGCGGAATTGGCCGAAAGTTTCGTGACTCTGCCGCATGTCGTAACGCGTCGAGATCTTTGCCCGCAAGTGACACGATCTTCTTCGATGCCTCGTCCGTCGCCCACGCTTTCAGTTGCATCCGAGGTCCTTTGGCTTCGCGTAGTTCAAAGTCTTCACCGGACCAAGAGGTTTGAATGACTTGCCATGGATAACCCGCGGACGGTGTTGTGTGAATGATGATCGCTCCGGCAGCACCTTGACGCGCCGCAGTCTCGTACTTGTAGTCCCAGCGACCATAGTACAAACGACGACGGCCTTCGAATAACTCAGGATCGTCAGCCGGGTCATTGTTCATGACCAAAAGAATCTTGCCACGCACGTCAACATCCTTGAAGTCGTCCCAGTCGTATTCGGGGGCTTGGATGCCGTAGCCCACAAAGACCACCTCCGCCTCACGCACCGATACCTCAGGCACTGGGCTTCCGATCGTCGACATGAAGTCCTGGGTCGTCTCAAGTGATACGGATTTGTCACCGGCCGAAAACGTTACTTGCTCTGGAGCCAACGTCCTCACGCCAACGAGTGGAACCGGTTGCAGCCAATTTCCACCGGTAGCAGCTGGTTCAAGCCCCAGCGATTGAAACTGCGTCGCGATATAGAGCTGGGCCAACGCGTCGCCACGTGAACCAGGTCCACGACCTTCCAAAAGATCATCCGCAAGGAATCGAACATGCCCACGAATCGTCGCTTCGTCGATCACGCTGGCGTTGGCGAGTTCGGCTTGAGTGAATGCACGGGAAATCGATGGCTGTCCAGCCGTCGAATCCGCCTGGATTTCTTGAGCGGCGACTGGATGGGCGCAGATGGAGCAGGCAAGCATGCCGCTCACGAGAAACAAGACATGTGATGATCGCATTGCGGATGCTCTGTTGATGATGAAAGTCGAATGGAAAACACTCCTCCGAAGGTCACTGTAAACCATTCGGCGAAAAATTTCGCTTACCAGACGCCTCGGAAAAGCGAGCCGTTACACCCATCTTGGGCTCGGTGGTGCCCCAATCACCGCAATCATCAAATCAACAGGTCTAAAGGCCGTAAACGACACGAGCCTTGCAAATCTCTTGCAAGGCTCGTGCCGATCGCTTGACTGAAGAAAGCTATTGCCTAACTGTCATGGCGCCCGACTTCTCCAAGTCTTCATCCGCTTGCAACTGTTGCATGTGTGCCTCGTCGGGCTGGACAACCGACAGTTCGTCGCTGCCACCGCAACCACTCGTAAACGAAACGAGAGTCGCGATTAGAGACATTGCGAGAATGGACTTGATTGACATGAAAGACCTTTGAGTAAAGTGATGTTAATATTTGAGATCAATGGCTGAAGCAAATTTTGCTAACTTTCTCGTACTGCTCTGTACACTGCACGGCAAAGAAAGCCTGGAAGCTTTGGCCTCAATAGGCTTCGCTTGCTGTTGTGACCAACCGACTCCAACAGCAGGCACACGGTGTGGGCCTGCATATAAATTTACGGATCGCGTACTTACGGGTAACTTAAAATTCGGAAACCGTTTCTTTGTTGGCTCGAGTTCCAAGCGAACCCCACAGGCCGTAAGGGCTTGGGGATCCGGGAGCTAGATTGCCCGTAAGAATTACTTGGCTATTGCTCCAACCAGGGCTGTTGCTGTTCTGGTTTCCGGATTCAATCGAGTCAGTAACAAACTTGACTGCTCCATCGCCCATCACAACGTGACAACCTCCTGGGTGCTGGCTGCTCGGAGGCATGATTCCGGGGAAGGCTACGTTACTGAAGTCTAAGCACGTTGGCTTGTTGGGTGGAGAGATCGTGGTGAACCCCGTGTTCATAGAACCAAAGTACGCCCAGCTCAATCCACGAGCGTCAGCAGTAGGAGCAACTCCAGGTGGAGCAGTCCCGCCATCAGTTCCGTTGGACCAAAACCGAGGTCGAGTGGGGCTGATGTATGCGTCACAGACATTAGCGCGGTCGTATGCTCCGGGAACGTTGATTGCTACTTCACCGCGAACATCTCGATCTTGCAACGAGGAGATGTGCTCACCAAGCATGATGGTGTTGGACAAACCGTCCAAGACATCGCGGAATTTTCGGTCGAAGCGGATAGTGAACATACCACGTCCCGTCGCCAAGTTACCTAAAAGTGTACCATTGTTTCCTGCCGCCTTAACAAAGGTTGAACCGGTGTACGGACCATAGACTTGCAACCATGTTGTCGAATCACCTAGACAAACGGAGTAATTGGAGCGTCCCATCCCTGGCAAGCCTTCTCCGGGATCGCTCGGGCATCGCATGCCTGGGATTTGTGTCATCCAAGGGCGGTAGTTGTTTCCATTAACTCCCTGTGGGACTGGTCCCATCGCCTGCCAAGCTGGGGTCCGTGCGACTGTCGGATTAGTCAGCTGGAAAGTGGAAGGATTGCTAATCTCTTCCCACAAAGCTTGTTGCTCAATGAACGGCAGCATACCCACAAACGCACTAAGCGAGTCCGAAGAACTGATTGCGTTGAAACGGAACTGAGGGTGAAACGCTACGTCTGTCGTTCCGGTCCCATGCTTCGGTTGCTGGTTATATGCACTAACATAATTGTGCACCGCCAACCCTAGCTGTTTCATGTTGTTGCTGCAGCTCATTCGACGAGCTGCTTCACGTGCGGCTTGGACAGCCGGCAGGAGGAGTCCAACAAGAACTCCAATAATCGCGATTACTACGAGCAGCTCTACCAAAGTAAAGCCGCGTCTCACACTCTTTTGCACTGGCATCGTAAGCGTTCTCCCAAACAAACATGACTGAAGGAAACTAAAAGTAACATTCCGGATTCCGCCTAAGCGAACATTACTGATAGGCCAAGCGAATTACAATCATTCGCTTGTCGATACGACACTTGGAAGCCACTATGAATCCATTCAAGTTGGGCTGGATGAGCGTGAGTTGAGACCGAAGAATTCGCCAATGGTTTATTATCCGCCACAAAAAAAGTTCCAAAATTTCGCGGATTTTTCATCGTTTAGTTTTTGATTCGCATTTGCTTTCGGGTGCATTTCTGGAGCTGAAGACGCGGCGATTTACGGCTTTTTTGGGCGTCATGGGATTAGTGGTGTGCGCTGCGCCCGTGTTTGAAACGAAGGGCATGCCATGCGCCATCCCGCAAGCGACCCCCAGTAGAGTTGAGTGTTTCCGTGCGGAGCTAAGGTTTCTGGCGAGACAGGCGATCTTGCGACGCAGCGATTAGTTGGCTTTCGTCGACGAGTTATGGCGGACTTGGATTCGCATTCCGCCTGCGAAGTGCGTTTGGTCTGCCGCTTATAGTTCTGGAATTTCAGCGTTGGTTGGCGCCCCACGCCGATGACACTGACGTGGAGAGGTTCGAGGCATTCATGACGGGCTCATTCAAAACATTGTTGCCAACGTTATCGGTGACGAGCTGGCGTGTTTGTTGCTTTGCGCTTTCGTTATGCTGCGATTCGGCTATGATTTTTGCTCAAGTAGTTCCACGGTAATGTTTCGAGCGATGGGGGCGAATAATGCGCAATCGATTGAACCGTTTCGGCTGTTTTGGCTTCTGGATGAGCCAGACTTTCTTGATCGGAGGAATTCTGGTTGCGATCACCCCTCACGTGTGCGCTCAAGACGCGGTTGTGCCGCTCAAGCGGGACGACTTTCATCTATTTCTGCTCGTTGGCCAATCGAACATGGCTGGCCGTGGCGATGTGGCGGACAGCGATCGAGTCGTTCACCCGAAGTTGCTGTCGCTCGATCAGCAAGGCGAGTGGACCGTCGCGGTTGATCCGTTGCACTTTGACAAACCCAAAGCGGTTGGTGTCGGTCCTGGACGGACGTTTGGTTTACGGTATGCGGCTGAACATCCTGAAGCGACGGTGGGTTTGATTCCCTGCGCCGCTGGCGGTTCTTCGATCAGTGCTTGGAAACCAGGCGGATATCACGACCAAACGGACTCGCATCCGTACGACGACACAATTCGTCGAGCGAAAGTAGCGTTGCGATCGGGTGTCTTGAAAGGCGTTCTCTGGCACCAAGGCGAGTCAGACTCGAATGCGACTGGGGCTAGGGCGTACGCGGATAAGTTGCGTGAGCTTGTTGAGCGATTACGAACGGACCTTGGTTCGCCTGGTGTGCCGTTTATCGTCGGTCAACTTGGTCAGGTTTCAGAAAGGCCCTGGAGCACGCATCGTCAAATCGTTGACTCGGCGCATCGATCGCTGTCCCGCGTTTGCGACAACGTTGCTTTCGTTTCGTCCGATAGGCTGGTTCATAAAGGAGATCAAATCCACTTTGATGCTGCATCTGCCAGAACCCTTGGTGAGCGTTACTATGATGCGTTGAAGCATCTGGACGAGAAGCGGACGGCGGGCCAATCATCGCGAGAATGAGTGCGGGTGGTGGGCAGATTGGTCGGCGTATTTTGCCCAGATGCAGGTAAGTTTGTGCTGGCTCTATTATTGAGTTGAAATGTGGGTCCACTCAGTCTCGATTCGCTTCGTTCGTTCGTTGGTACGCCGAACGAGCGAGTAGACCTTGCTATTTGCCAGCGATTTGCTAGGCTACCGAGCTTTTCCACAACACTCTGCGGAATTTCTGGTGAACCGGCAACAACGCCGAAGAATTTAAGCTCTTGGAGAATTGACTACGTGGGTACGAAGAAAACAGGTAAGGGTCGAAGAAAAGTTGGACGTAAGAAACGCCGTATGCGAGCGAGAATCCGCCACCGCAAGAAATAATTCGGCTGGGTTTTGGCGACGAATTAGCTAAAGCTCCCCTCATAAAAGACACTAAAACAAGGGTAGGACAGGTCCACGGATCTGTCCTGCGTTCGTTCTGGATTGCGCCCGCTTCGAGCATGCTCTGAGCGTACGTTCGAACTGAGTGAGCGTGCTTGTCAGCACTCGGTCACATTCACGCTCAAGACATTCACGGCCAAACCGCCTCGCGAAGTCTCTTTGTATTTCGTGCTCATATCCGCTCCGGTTTGTCGCATGGTTCGGATCACTTTATCGAGCGAGACGCGGTGATCGCCGTTACCTCTTAAAGCCAGCCTCGCTGCGTTGATCGCTTTTACCGCTCCCATGGCGTTTCGTTCGATGCAAGGGACTTGGACAAGGCCGCCAATCGGGTCGCAGGTTAAGCCAAGGTTGTGCTCCATCGCGATCTCAGCTGCGTTCTCAACTTGGGGAACTGTGCCACCGAGTGCCTCGCAAAGCGCCGCTGCGGCCATGCTGCAGGCCACACCGACTTCGCCTTGGCAACCGACCTCGGCACCCGAGATCGACGCATTGAGTTTATATAGAATCCCAATTGCACCGGCGGTCAGCAAAAAACGTGTGATGCGATCTGGGTCATTGCCGCCGCACAATTCGACAAAATACTGAAGCACTGCAGGAATGATTCCTGCGGCGCCATTGGTGGGTGCGGTGACGACTCGACCACCTGCGGCGTTTTCTTCGTTCACCGCAATTGCCCACATGCTGACCCAATCCAAAGCGACGAGCGGGTCGTTGCTAATCACGCCGTGAGTGAGTTGAAGTTGGCGGTGCAGGCCTGCAGCGCGACGTTGGACTTTCAATCCGCCGGGCAGTACTCCGTCACGTTCACAGCCACGTTCGATGCAGCTTCGCATGGCTGACCAAACTCGCATTAAACGCTCTCGTGTTTCCGGTTCTTCTCGCCAGCTCGATTCATTTCGAAGCGTCATTTCACTGATGCTTGCACCGCTCGCTTTGGACATTCGAAGCAGATCGTCACCGCTACGATAAGGGTACGGTCGGTCAACCATTGTTTTAGTTAGTTGATCTTCATTTGCCGATGCTTCCCCGACGACGAAGCCACCGCCGATGCTGTAGTACGTTTTGGTGAGCAGTTCATTCGCCTGGGCATCCAATGCAGCAAATCGCAGTCCGTTTGGATGAGCCGGCCGTGATTCTTTACGGTGATACACTATGTCTTGCGGTTCATCAAACGCGAGCGGCTTGACCCCAAGAAGATTGATTTGGTGTGCTTTTCGAATCGACTCGATACGAGTGGGTGCCGAGTCGATATCGACTTCTTCGGGCGTCTCGCCTTCGAGCCCCAATAGTAAGGCGCCATCTGTCCCGTGGCCTTTGCCTGTTAACGCGAGGGACGCGTAGAGATGAACTTGAACGGTCGTTGTGGATGCCAGCAACCCATCACGCTGCAAGTGTTCAGCGAATCGTTTCGCAGCTCGCATGGGGCCGACGGTGTGCGAACTGCTTGGCCCGATACCAATCGTGAATAGGTCGAGAACGCTGATTTCTGATGTCATGATGCGGTTGATTCTATCCGACATCGACACCCATTTGCTACGACACTTGCGTTCGAGAGCAGGGTTAGTTTCTTGGCTCACCAAGGCCGAGTTTTTGAAGCCAACGGCGAGAGGAGCCCGTTCCACTGTTGGACGATTCCGTCACTAAACGTAATTCACGCTTCATGTGTTCGACTTGCTCTTCAAGTTCGGCTTCACGCTTTGCCAATTCTTGGCGCTCACGAGAAAGCTTGGCTCGTTCGAGCGATGCTTCGATTTCACCCTTGCGGAACTTTTCTTCCCATTCTGCTTGAAGTTGTTTGAGTCGTTCACGTTCTTCGCTGACGAGTTCGTCGCTATCCATCATTTGTGCGATCGCGGCAGCACCGATCGCAAGTCCACCGGCGCGTGCACCACCTTGCTGTTCAAGCAAGCAATGCAGCTCACCAATTTCCTCGTTCTTTGCCTTCAGCTCGTTGTTGCGTCGCTCAAGCTCCGTGCAGAGCTGCTCGATGTAGGCGACGGGGTCGAGCACCAAGCCGTCGGCGGAGCTTTGGCTTTGGATTGTATGATTGGATTGGAGATCGCTGACAAAGGCTTCGGTATCAAATGTATCCGACTCCATTTGTTGAAGAATCAGCTTCTTGCGTTCTTCCCATGAAAGCGCATCATTCGTGCTCGAATTCGATGTTTGAACGGACTTGCGAACACTTTGGTTGGCGAGTTTGCTGGCGAGTTCTTGATTTTGTTGTTCGAGTGAATCGCGTTCTCGTTCAAGCGAAGCGAGTTGTCCGTCTCGTTGGCGAATTTGCCACAGCAGCTCATCGATTTGTTCGGGATTTCCAGATGCACCAGGATCAAGTTGGCTGCCGCAATCCGAACTGTTGGTGATGCAATTTTGAATGTCACCACGCAAACGGTTGATTTCGTCGAGGAGTCGTTCGAAAGCAAGGCCGTTGCTCTGAAGCAGCGAGTCACAGCTCTTGCAGCCCACGCTCGGTTCTTGCGCGGGGATCGAGTTCAGAGGCTCGTAATAGGTCTCTCGTTCTGGCTTGTCACTAGGCGCTGGCGTACGGCCTCGCTTGTTTGAACGACTCATCGAGACCTCCACGCTGGTAAGAAGCTTGAAAATGGGTTAATAAAAAAAGTGCCAATGACCGTCATTGCGACTTGGTGCCGAATTTATGAAGCGTCAAAATAGTTAAATCCGTTACCACGGCGCCCCCCGTGGCGAAGACTGTACAACCTTCTACGCTATAGCTAGGTCGCAACTGCCTCGTTGTCAAAAATCCTTATGCCTATCAAGAAAACCTCCGGCAAACCAACGATAGGCGATACCGGTGATGCCGGTAGTTTTGAATTGTCGCTACAGGAACTGAAAAAGATCGTTAGTGACCTGGAGAGTGGAGAGCTGGACCTCACTGGCTCGCTCGAGCGATATGAAAACGGTATCCGGCGGCTCAAGGAGTGCCACGAATTCCTTACCTTGGCTGAACAGAAAGTCTCGCAATTAGTGGGATTTGACGCCGAGGGCAACCCAATGCTGGAGACGATCGGATCCACCGAATCAGAGGATTTGACTGAAAAACAGCAGGCTCGCCAAAGCCGTCGCTCAGCGAAAGTAGGCACAGCCGGCGATAGTTCTGGCACTCAACAGCGTTCGGCAAAGTCCCGTTCGCAAGAAAGCGTGGACGAATTTCCGGAGCTTTTCTAGAATGAGCCCGGTTTCGGAATGATCTTGAAACTAGGGTGGCAGGTTTCCAGCCTGTTACTGAAGCGATCGGTTGGTTCGAAGTCTCGAGCTTGGTCTGGCACTCAGACTTGGTATAGAGACAATTTCTGAAAGCTCTGCAAACGACTCCCTGCCTTACTGGACATCTGTGCCGAAGAACCCTGAAATGATGACCGATTCCGCGTCCGCCATCGGGGAGTTCTCGCCGCTCATCGAAGCAGCGCTGGACAAAGCGTGCGATTTCGGTCCGAATTGTCCGGTTCGTCTCGCTGAAGCGATTCGCTATTCGCTGCTGGCACCCGGTAAACGGTTGCGACCCGCATTAGTTCTCATGGCGGCAGAAGCTTGCGGCGGGGACCCGGAGATGGCGCTCGGCCCAGCGGTCGCCGTCGAGATGATCCACGCATATTCGTTGATTCACGACGATTTGCCTGCGATGGACGATGATGATTTGCGTCGAGGCCGAGCGACCACCCATATCCAGTTTGACGAAGCGACGGCCATTCTCGCAGGCGACGCCCTTCAAGCGGAGGCGTTTCGAGTCCTTGCGGAATCAATTCCTGATCCGGCCAAGGCAATTGAAGCGGTGCTAACGTTGGCGCGAGCCGCCGGCGCAAGCGCGCTCGTGGGAGGCCAAGCTGATGACTTGGCCGCTGAAACGGGGGGGCCGAGAACACTAACGCATCTGGAACACATCCACCGTCGCAAGACAGGGGCGTTATTCGCCGCCTCGCTCGAATTAGGTGCGATTGTTTCTGGGGCCACGGAACCAATGCGGTTTGCATTGAGTAATTACGCTAAAGACCTCGGCTTGGCATTCCAAGTCGTGGACGATCTGTTGGATATGACTTCAAGTGACACATCCTTAGGAAAACGTGCTGGAAAGGACGCCGATCGTGGCAAGCTAACTTACCCAGGCTTACTCGGGCTCGACGAAACTCGGGCCAAAGCCCAGCAACTTGTGGAATCGTCGCGTGGACACGCGTCGGTTTTTGGGGAGGCTGGATGGCGGTTAACTTGGTTGGCAGGCTACGTGTTGGAACGAACGCACTAAAAACATCATGAAACACCCTCTACTTGCAAGTCTTGACAGCGCCGAGCCGCTGCGACGTTTCACTCCTGACCAACTCGAATCGGTCGCTGTGGAGATACGTGACGTGCTCTGCAATTTGCTAGCAACGCGTACAGCACACTTCGCATCGAACCTCGGTGTCGTCGAATTGTGTTTGGCGCTGCACTGTGAATTTGACTTTCGCAGCGACCGTTTGATCTGGGACACGGGTCACCAAGTTTATCCTCATAAACTTGTTACTGGACGCTACCACGATTTCCCTTCCATTCGAACTCGTGGCGGCTTGATGGGTTATCCCAACCCAGCCGAGAGTGAATACGACTTGTTTATGACGGGCCACGCGGGATGCAGCGTGAGCACCGCCGTAGGTCTTCGCAGTGGCGACTTGATCAACGGTGAACCCCACCGTCGATCCGTGGCGGTGATTGGTGACGGTGCGTTCCCAAGTGGGATCGTCTTCGAGGCGCTCAATAACGCGGGCGAGTTGGGCGACGATCTCACAATCATCTTGAATGACAACAAAATGTCGATTTGTCCGCGCGTCGGCGCAGTGGCAAGTTATCTCGACCGACTTCGAAGCAATCCGTATTACACCGGACTCAAGAGTGAAGTCGTTCGCTTGCTTGAACGAGTTCCCATGTTCGGTGACCCCACCGAGCGTTTGCTTGCCCAGATCAAGGAAGGTGTCAAAGCCGGACTCGTGGGCGGCATGTTGTTTGAAGAACTCAATACTCGTTACATCGGACCGATCGATGGCCACGACATTGCGTTGATGCGAAAGTATTTGGCAATGGTTCGCGAGATGAAGGGCCCTGTGCTGCTTCACGTGGTCACGGAAAAGGGCCATGGCTATAAGCCAGCCGCAGAAGACCCGGTCTTCTACCACACTCCGCCCGCCTTCGAGGATCGGGGCGGCATGGTGAATGCGAGAAAGAGTGACGGAAGCCCCGCATATACAACCATCATTCGCGATTCGATTCGCAGCCAAATGACCACGAACCCCAAGGTGACCGTCATCACCGCAGCGATGTGCCAAGGCAATAAGCTGGAACCTGTTCGCGAAGCCTTCCCCGATCGCTTTTTCGATGTGGGCATTTGCGAATCGCACGCCGTCGCTTTCGCCGCTGGGCAAGCCAAAACGGGTTTGCGTCCGATCGTCGATATTTACAGCACATTTTTACAACGTAGCTATGACCAGATCTTCCAAGAGGTTGCGCTTCAGGATTTGCCTGTCGTCTTCACGATGGACCGCGCAGGCTTGACTGGTCCAGACGGTCCGACGCATCACGGTTTATTCGACATCGGTTATATGCGAGTCTTTCCGAACATGGTACTCATGGCGCCGGCGTACGCGGCCGAAGTGGAGCCGATGCTCAAGTGGTGTTTGGGACATGAGCATCCGACTGGCATTCGTTATCCCAAAGCATCCGCACTTGAGCTGAGTCACTCCATGGCACCGATTGAGTTGGGACGCTGTGAGTGGTTGCGAGAGGGAACCGACGGCACGATCGTCGCGTTCGGCGCGATGCTTGAACAGGCGCTCGCCGCCGCAGACGCACTCGGCGATGAACTCAGCGTCGGTGTGGTGAACGCTCGGTTCGTCAAACCGATCGATGCGGAGATGGTCGCTCGCACGCTCAGCGACGGACGTTTTGTGATCACGGTCGAGGAAGGCTCGCATGCGGCCGGATTCGGATCCGCTTTTATCGAGTCGGCGGTTGCCCAGCGACTCGATACGCGGAACGTGAAAGTGCTTGCACTTCCAGATCGATTCATCGACCATGGTGATCGCAATCAGTTGCTTGCTGATGTTGGTATCAGCCCTGAAGGCATCGCCAAGGCTTGTCGTGAGATGCTCGAGTTCACTGGCGTGATGAGCTAGCGAGAGTTGAAACGCGGGAAGGGGACTCATGCCGAACTCAACAACGCATCGCTGGATGAGCGGTGAACGTCAACGACCGGAAGTTGTGATCCTTGGTGCACCAGATCGCGATCGGGTGCGCGCCGAGCTTGCACGACTTCGCGGTGTGATCGCGAGTTGTGCCGACATCGTGGCCGAAGACTTGGAGTTTCGATACGACTTTACGGACAAACACCACGATCTTGTGATCGTTCTCGGTGGTGATGGATCGATCCTGCAAGCAGCTCGCCAGATGGGCATGAACCAGATGCCTGTGCTCGGCGTTAACTGTGGCCGGCTCGGATTTCTTGCTGCCTTGTCTCCAGACGACTTTGTGAATGTATGGAGGAACGTTTGCGTCGGTGACTTTCATGTCGTCGAACACCTGATGCTGATGACCCAATTGGTTCGTGGTGGTCGCGTCGTTGCCGAGCAATTGGTGCTGAACGAGGCAGCGATTTTGGGCGGTCCGCCGTACCGAATACTGGATATCGACCTGTATGCCGACGGGAATCTCGCGACCCGGTATCGTTGCGACGGTCTGATCGTCGCAACGCCTGTGGGATCCACAGCTCACAACCTTTCGGCGGGCGGACCGATTTTAAGACGTCATTTGGATGCGATCGTGATCTCGCCGATCAGTCCCCACACACTTACCTATCGACCGCTCGTGGATTCCGCTGACACGGCACTCGAGCTAGCCGTGTCGGAGCCGAACGAATCGACCAGTATCGTTGTCGACGGACGAATCCTTGGGCATATCTATCCAGGCGACCGAGTTCGCATCAATCGAGCACCGCAAACATTTCGGATGCTGAGCGTTCCTGGTCAAAACGATTATCGAACGTTACGCGATAAGCTCGGTTGGGGCGGTTCGGTGCCCGGCACCATCGGTTAGCATCGTATCACGGCTAACCACGAAAGTCTCATCATCATCAATCGCAATACCGTCGGAGTCGTAGTCACGCAGTTCGTCACGGCCATGGAGGCTTCTTCATGGTCTCACGCGTCGCTGGCCCTTGATTTGATTGTCGAGCCTCGTACGCAAACAGAGCGTTGCATGCGGTAAATCTCAGTACCGCCAGTCACGCTACCCAACGACGTGACGCGAAAGAACCATAGAACAACTGTTTTTCTCATTTTTTCAACCGGACGTATACATCCTCTGGGTCTTGAGTTGGTTACGGTAGCGACCATTTGCGTCGCAAGATCCACTCGGATGTCATTGCTCCGGCGAACAGCAGAAAAACAATCCAGCCGCTGATGGGGCCGTCTCCCAGACGTAGTTTTTCGATGACGGGAACTTCAGCGCGGCGACGGCGCTTGGCGATTTCGTCAATGAGCAAGCTCATGTCGTCTGGCTCGAACGCTGCACCGCCATGCGAACTGGTGACCTCGGCCAGTTGTTTGAGGTACACCGGATCGGCGATGGGTTGTTCGAGTTCTCGACTTTGGTCAACAACTTGAAAGCCGATCTCTGCGGGGGCGATCTTGCTGGTCGGTGCGCCGTCGCTCACACGTAAACGGTACAATCCTGGAGCAATATCAACGACTCTGCCGGTCACTCGATTGCCGCCATCTTGGATGATCGTCTCGAGGCTTTTGGAGGCTCCGGATTCGTCAATGAGTTCTGCGACCCAAAGCACATCCAGTGTGGCTTCATCGGCGTATGGCAACGATGCTTGGAATTCGGACACAGCGGTCGTGGGGAATCGCCGAGTATCCATTTGAAGTGCGATGGTATCCTCGGCGGTGGTGTCTCGATTGAGTAGCCAAAGAATGAGCTGGCGCCAAAACCGTCGATGGATTTCATTTTGGCCAGCAGGCCACCATCGCCAAGTTGAATCGAAAGCAATCGCCGCAGTGCGACCTCGGCCGTATTCGCCAATCACCAACAATGGATTCTTGTCCGGCGACTCAAGTAAGACCTCCACGCCTGGAGCAATTTTCGGATGGGTAAAACGATTCGCGCCCAACTGGGGCGGTAGCGACAACCAAGTCCTCGTGTCATCGTCACCGAGTAGGCGAGTTAGCAGATGCGGTTTTGCGATTTGAATCGCAATTTCATTGGTGACTTGTCCCGGATTGGAGTCGTCTGCAATCAGCGAATCGGATCCAACGACGAGTGCTCGTGGTATTGAAGTGTCGAGCTTGATTGGCAAAACTTCCGCTAGTGGTGACGTTGCATAGCCGCCAGGCTCGTAGGCATGGTATCCACCGAGTGTCACGAGTCCTGCGCCTTCCGCCACACGTTCGCTCAGCAATTGCAACTGGGCATCGCCGAGCGCCGAAGCATCCAAATCACCAAGAATGAACGCATCGAATCGACCACGCTTGAGCTGGGGCGCAAAATCAATTGGCCAACTGGGTGAGGTGTCTCGAGGTATCCACTGATAGGTGATATCGAGATCGGGGAACTGGGCAAGCGAGCGTCTCAGATACTTTTGCTCCAAACGTGGTTGGCCCTCGAAGTAGAGGATCCGACCACCACCTTCGCGCACATCAACAAAAGCAATTTGAAGATTGTTCGTGGTGATGAGCTCCCCGTTCTGTGCTTTGGCTTCAACGACGAGTCGATAGCTGCCTGGCGGAGGCGTCGTTGTTGGAATCGACACGGCAACCGAATCGAGGGCCTTTTCTGGCAAAACGTTGCGCTGTGCCGCAACCACCTTTCGGCCATCCTGAGCGATCCACGTCAATTCAATAGGAACGGAAATACCAGCCAACCCGCGGGTCGAAACACTGAACGGGATCTCAACTTGGTTTCCCGCGTACAATGAAAAACTCTCTGGCAGCGATTCGATGACGACATCGCGTGATGTCGAAACGTCGCCGCTCGGGCCGATCGGGATCGTCCACAGCGGAATGCCGATTGAGTTCAGTGTTTGAGCGACACCGAGTGGTCCGCCGCCTTGTGCCGTTGCCGTTTGAGTTCCGTCGCCCATCATCACGATGCCCGCAATCGGTTGTCCACCAGCCGCTTCGATCGATGCCGTTGCGGCAACTTCAAGATCCGTCAACTCACCGTCCGGCACGATTCCCTCCAGCGATTCTGGTGACGGAGACTCAATCAATCGCGTTTTCGAATCGTAGGTAAGCACTTTGATTGAAAGTGTCTCATCGAGCGAAATCAATCCCGAGATCAGATCGCTGTATGCTTTGCGTTGTTGACTCCATCGATCATTGCCACGTCCGTCCGATAGTGTCATGCTTCGAGATGAATCGATCGCGACAATGAGTGAAGCGTCAGCGGGACGTCGGTCGCTGCGCACGAGCGTTGGGCGAAACGCGGCGAGCAACAGGACCAAGGCGGCGAGGGATCGAAGTGCAAAGAGAATCCAACGTTGTTGAGGCGACGTTGTGGGTGGTGTGACAATCCAAAGCACAGTCAAAACCGCAATCGCCGCAGCAATTGCAACCACGATGGAATCAAACATCGGCTCGAGCGACAGCGACGTCATGCGGGTGACATGCCTTTGCGTGTCGAGCGAGTTGGTTTGCTCACAGAAGATTGATAAAAGCGATTGGACAACACTTGCTCGAGCAAGAATACGACCAAAGCGAACAGCATTGCGGGTGACTGGAGCAGAATGCTTTGAGTTTGGCCGCCGCGAGTGAAATCGATTTCGCTTGCATTGTGTACAAGGGAGTAATTTCCCGTCCCAAACCATTCGTCGAGTTTGCTCGGATCAACGCGTCTTGTGATCGCAGAGTCTTCGGGCAAATTAGCCGAGAATCCTGATGCCACGCCGTCGCCACGAAGCCAGTACGCGCCCCGATACAGAACTTCTGCGACAAGGACTTTATCTGAAGATGCATCTAGATCGATGGGGACAGCTTGTTCACGATTAGGCGAAAATAGCTGGAGTCGTCGTTGTAGACGTTCCGTCTCGGTTCCGTCCATTGCGTCATCGGTTAGATCCAGCGAGACGATGTTTGGTTTTCCAACTGTTGTCGTCGTGGGATCTGAGTCTCGACCGGAAACGTAGCCAATGACTTGTCTTACAAGTGCAAACGCAGGCCACGGGTCACTTCCGAATAATTGGTTCCATGTTTTTGCGGAACCGGCAAGCGCTGGCAGAGGCGTTGACATGACGATGCAGTGACCAAACGCGGTTCCGCCTTCTTTCCCGGGGTTCAGATGCCGTTCCACCAGCGCGACATGGTTGGTGGATGCGTAGCTCATCAAGACGGTGTCACCTTCAGCAACATCCAGTTGCCAATATTGGGTTACCGGAAATTGATTCCAGGGAACTCCGCCCGTCACGATCTCCAGTGGCGATAAAACTGGATGCGAGGCACGTGTTGTTTGGAAATACGTGCCTGGATCCGGAACTCGCCACTTTCGAACTAACGTGGGTACGAGCTGTGAGTTAATTGCTGTTGATTCGCCTCCAGGCGGTTCCATGATCGCTGGACCAAGGCATGCGAAGACGCCACCGCCACGCGTTACGTACTCAGTTAGTACTGACTCCGCTAGCAAGTCCGCAGGTGGGTTGAGCAGCACAACGGCGGCGTATTCCTCAAGTCGGGTTGCCAGGACATCTTGGTCGGAGATGCGGTCGATCTTAAACTCAGCGTTTGGATCGTCCCAAGCAAACGGTGCCGCCACTACTTTTGCAATCAACAGAGTTTCATCGGGAACATCGCCAACGATCAGAATCGACGTCGAACGTTGAACGCTGACGGTGAAGTAACGTTCGTTGTCTGTGGGGAACGCATCGTCACCGACCAATCGGATCAGTCCATGGTGAGTCCCTTCATCCAGCGGTGGGATTCTTAACACGATTTCGGACGATTGGCCGGGAGACAACCGGGCACTCGTCCGGTCAACACTCTGTGTTTTGGGCAGCACAAGCTCGCCATTGCGAATCACTGGAAGCGAAGGATCGGTTTCAAAGATCATCATCTCCACGGTCACTGACGTTTCCTTGGGGAGTAAAGCATCTGTTGGCGAGTCGGTTTCGCCAACGGAATCGACCGAAACGACCATCGCGACTGGCGTGGGAGTTTGCCGAGGAGGCGTTTGGTCCGAGACTCGCGGTACACCGAGGCGTCGATTCAACCCGCGAAACTCAATCGGATCAATGACCGTTACGGCAACAGGAGACTCAGCTCCCAGGATCGAGCCTTGCAACGCACCAGGCTCTTTTGCCCAGGTTGACTCGGCGAGGTCGGTAACGACAAACACTTGGCGATTCTCTAACTCGCTTGTTCGCACCAAACGGAGGGCTGCATCCAAACGCGAGGCCATTGGCGTCGCAATGTCGCGAGTTGCCAGCGATTCGACTTTCGCAATCGCGCCCGATAGGTCGATAGAAAAAGACGCTGGTTCCGGGCCACGGTCGATGATCGCCACTCGGCTCGAAGGTGCGAGTCGAGAAAGTAACTCGATGGCAATCGTCTTGTGTCGTTGAAGCAGGCTTTGCGTGTCTTGTTCCCAGGCGGAGGTTGGGCTGTTGTCGATCACGATCGCGATTGCTGCTGGTGCTTGTGCGTCAAGGTTGAGTGTGGGGCCTCGCGCGGCGGTGACTCCTCCCCATCCCAGTGAAACGACGAAAGCTGCGATCGACGAAGCGAGCAAGCCGAGCGAAAGTTTCTTGGATTGGCCCGTGGAATACGTGACCGCGGCCATGACTAAGAGCGCGACGGCAAGTGCGGCAACGATGCCAATCGATAGCCATGTCGTGGATAGATTTCTTGCAATGGCTGGTCGCGCAAGCGTCACGGCGACGGCGGCAATCGCCAGCATTCGCATGGCTAGCAGCCACCATCGGCGGACCTGCAACCGGCTGCGATTGGACTGATAACTTGACGTCAGGAAACGCACTGCCGGAAAAGGCATGCTTTTCGGCTCGCGTTTGGAGATGAGATGCAGCACCAGCGGGATCGCCGCAGCCACCAAGCCGAACATCAGTGTTGCATTTAAAAACGACATATTGGACTAAAACCGATTTTGCCGCTGGATCAAGTATTCCGTTAGTGCGGTGTCGAACGGCATGCTGGTATCCAGCGGCACGTAGTCGATCCTCAATCGGTTACAGCCGTCTCGATATGCTTCGCGAAACGCTTCGACTTGAGCGAGGTAGTCCTCCCGAAAACCTGCTGCGTCGACTGACACCGCCGTGCCAGTCTCTGGGTCTTCGAATCGAACGTTGCCTGTGTACGGAAAGTGAACCTCCGCTTCATCCATGACATGGAACAAGATGACGTCATGGCCGCCGTGGCGAAGTTGGGCGAGGGAAGCAATCACTTCGTTAGGGTCGGTTAACAAGTCCGAGAAAATCATCACCAACGAATGATGCCGAAGCATCGAAGCGATTTGCGTGATGCATTTACCGATGTTCGCCGTACCATCGGGTTTCAGTTTTGAAAGACCAGCCAGAACGTCACCGAGTTGCCCGCGTCGGCTGCGCGCTGGCAAGATCGCTTGCAACTTTTCGGTGAACGTCATCAAACCGACAGGGTCTTGCTGCATCGTCATCAAGTACGTCAACGACGCGGCCAAGCATGTGGCGTATTCGAACTTGGTCATTGTTTGGCGATGCGTGAACCCCATCGATCCGCTGAGATCCATCACGAGATAACCCGTCAGATTCGTTTCCGATTCGAAACGCTTGATGTAGTACTTGTCGGTCTTGGCATACACGAGCCAATCGATCAGCTTCGGATCGTCGCCACGGTTGTATCGGCGATGCTCACTGAACTGGACCGAAAACCCTTGGTGTGGACTCGCATGCAACCCTTGCAAGAAACCACGCACGACCATCCGAGCTCGAAGATCGAGCCGTTTAATCTGCTGGAGCGATTCGGGCGAGAGCGAGTTGACCATTTCGGTTTACGTCAGCAGCAATTAAATTAAACGCGAGTTCGCTTCTCAGGTTCGGGAACGGGGATGTCTTTCAATAGTTTTGCGATGATTGCGTCCGTGTTCATGCCTTCCGCTTGTGCCTGGAAGTTGGTCGCGATTCGATGGCGAAGTACTGGCGCCGCGATGCGTTGAATGTCGGCAGCATCAATAGCGAACCGACCATCCATCGCTGCAATGGCTTTGGCGCCCGCAATCAGATTTTGGCCTGCGCGAGGACCTGCTCCCCAGTCGACCAGCTCACGAACGTAATCGGGCGCGGATTCATCGGCTGGGCGAGTCGCACGGACTAGCTTGGACGCGTATTTAATAACAAACGGATTGACCGCGATGCTGGAAACAAGTCGGTGCACATTCAAGATCGCTTTGGCGGAAAGTACCTTGTTGACGGTTGGCGTCTCGCCGCGAGTGGTCTTGGTCAGAATTTCTTCTTCTTCCGCGGCGCTCGGATAGTCGATGCGGATATTGAACATGAAACGGTCGAGCTGTGCTTCGGGAAGCGGGTATGTCCCTTCTTGCTCAATCGGGTTTTGCGTTGCGATCGTGAAGAATGGATCCGGCAGCGAGTACGTTTCGCGACCGACCGTCACCTGGCGTTCTTGCATCGCCTCAAGCAGAGCAGCTTGTGTTTTAGGCGGAGTGCGGTTGATTTCGTCAGCAAGCAAAATGTTGGTGAAGATCGGGCCTTCGACGAATCGGAAGTTTCGTCGGCCATGTTCATCCTCTTCGAGAACTTGAGTGCCCGTGATATCTGAGGGCATCAAGTCGGGGGTGAA
This sequence comes from Pirellulaceae bacterium, assembly GCA_041739875.1. Taxonomy (GTDB): domain Bacteria; phylum Planctomycetota; class Planctomycetia; order Pirellulales; family Pirellulaceae; genus JBBSJZ01. The sequence goes on along the minus strand of JBGSNA010000328.1, from coordinate 26,963 downwards.
CTGGATCCGCTTGAAAGAAACGTCCAAAATGTTCGCAAGCGTGCTAACCAGCAAGGTCTTCGCCAGCCCTGGGACGCCTTCGAGTAAACAGTGGCCGCGCGTGAAGATTGCAGCTAACAGCTGTTCAATGGTGTCGTTCTGACCGACAATCACTTTACCCAACTCAGCTCGCATGGTTTGCTGGTGTTCAGCAAACTCGCGTAAGAATTCGCCCAAGTTGCGTGCTTTACCAGCGGCGGCTGCGTTTGCGGCCGATTGAGCAGTCGGTTGGGGCAGCGCGACAGGTGGCACAGCACCGGAAACGTTCGTTTTCGGGGATGATCCCGGTGGAGGAGGAGGACCAGACATGATCGAGACGCGACATTCCTTTGCGAGCAGACAACAGAACGTATTCGAATCCAGACGGCGATCGTCCGTATTACGTACGCTCTATCTTACGCGGAGTTGGCCGATTGCGAGACCGGGCATCGCAAGTCTGGGCATCACAAGACCGGGCATCAAAAAACAGAGCATCGTGTCATTGCTAATGCTAGTCATGTTGGTGAGCGTTGCTCGGCCGGTACAAGCCGACGTCGACGCATCTGCCGTCCAGCGGTCGATTGATCGCGGTGTGGCTTATCTGAAGAAATCGCAAACGAAGCGAGGTGGTTGGCCGGAGCACGGAAGCCAGCAGGGTGGATTGTCCTCGCTTTGTGTACTGGCGTTATTAAATTCGGGAGTTCCAGCGGACGATCCACAAATTGTTTCGGCGATGCGTTATCTTCGTGAGATAGAAGCGGCCCAGACTTACTCGGTAGCGCTTCAAACTCTGGTGTATTGTCAGCTCGGTTCAGCACGCGATCTCGATGCGATTCGCCGAAACGTTGAATGGCTCGTTCGCCAACAGATACAAACAGGCTCGCCAGAGAAAATCGGTGCATGGAGTTACGGTCAAGGCAGCGGATCGGGCGACCCGTCCAATGCCCAGTTCGCGATCCTCGCGCTTGGCGCGGCTGAGGAACGTGGCGTTGACGTTCCGCAAAAAACATTCGAACGAGCATTGGACTATTGGTATCGCCGCCAAAAACCAGACGGCAGTTGGACCTATAGCGAGCTGAGTGGCAACTCCACAGGAAGTATGACGGCGGCAGGGATCGCTTCGATCATTATTGCGCGCGGGAGGCTTGGTGATCAAAATACAGACGCTCGTGGTGAGACGCTTTCGTGTTGCGGGGCCGCCCAAGAGGGCGTTGACCGTGTCGCAATCGCGCTCGATTGGATGGCTAACGCGTTCACGTTGCAGACGAATCCTGGTGGAGACGCGATGACGTTTTTCTACTATCTGTATGCGCTCGAACGTGTCGGACGATTATCCGGGCGAAGATTCATCGGCGAGCACGATTGGTATCGCGAGGGTGCTGAGCGGATCTTGTCGTTGCAAGATAATTTCCAAGGCTTCTGGGTCGGCAGCGGTATGGCTGAAGATAATCGCGATGTGGCGACTTCGTTCGCACTGTTGTTTCTCAGCAAAGGGAAACGCCAAGTTGTGGTCGGCAAACTGGATTACGGTGGCGGCCAGACAGCCAACTGGAACCGGCACCCCGACGCGCTTCGGCAATTGGTGCGGCATGTGGAGCGAGACTGGGGGCGCGACTTAACTTGGCAAACGGTTGATGCCCAGCAAGCGTCCGTTGAGGATCTATTGCAAACACCAGTGCTTGTCATTGGCGGCAATGAACCTCTTCGGTTTTCCAAAGAGCTTTCAACGCGATTAGGTCATTATCTCGATCAGGGCGGATGCATTCTCTTTGACGGTGACGCTGGCGACGGATGTGGCAATTCGGCGGCTTATCGAGCAAGTGTCGAGGCATTGTGCCAGCAATGGTTCCCCGATTCGCGACTGGAGGCGTTGCCGCCGGATCACCCCATTTGGTTCGCCCAGCATACGGTTGACCCGAATTCGCTGGGTGAAAAGAATTGGATCGAGGGTATTCAGGCATGTTGTCGAACGCCAGTTTTCTATTCGCCTAGAAGTTTGTCGTGTCGCTGGAACCATGGCGATCGATTGTTTCGTCGAGGTGATGAGTCCTCGAGTGTGAAGAATGAGATCGAGGGTGGCATTCGTCTCGGTGAGAATATCGTGGCGTATGCGACGGGACGTGAACTCAAGGACAAGCTTGAACGCCGCACGCTCATCGATGCTCGTGTGTTAGATGGTGCTGAGCGTGGTGTTTTGAGATTGGGAAGTCTGTCGTTTGATACCAGTGGTGATCAAGCCAAACGAGCATTGCCCAATGCAACGACATTGATTCGCCAGCGCGTGCCGATGCGAGTTTCATCGACGTCGGAAAATGTTGCACTCAACGAAGACTCATTACGCGATGTTGGAGTGTTATGGATTCATGGTCGCGACTCGTTCACGCTCGATGCCCAGCAACGAACTGTGCTGCGCCAGTACATCGAACGAGGTGGGATTGTGCTGGCTAATTCGATTTGTGCAAGTGACGCGTTCGGAGAATCATTTCGAGCTGAAATCCAACGCATCTTGCCTGTATCGCCGCTTGAAGTGATGCCGCCCGAACATCCTGCTTGGACAACGTCGTTTGGCGGTTATGACCTATCGCAAGTCACAATTCGAGTGCCCGAACGCGGAACGGTTGGGCAAGCGATTCGGCGCCAGACAGCTCCGCCGAGAATTGAAGTGGGCGTGGTGAATGAGTTCGCCAGTGTGTTCTTTTCACCGCTTGATCTGAGTTGTGCACTGGAGAGTCAAAACTCAATTCAATGCGAAGGCTATAGCACCGACGACGCGGTGAAAATCATCGCAAACCTATTGCTCTACTCGCTCAATCATTAGCCAAACGGGGCTGAAAATAAAAAAACTCGATGTATCGAAACACATCGAGTTCGCAAATTGATTCAAAAGCTTTAGTAATTGTTGCGCTTAGAACGTTACCAAGTATTCACTACTCTTTCGGAAGCAACACGGTATCGATGACGTGGATGATACCATTGCTGCACATGATGTCAGTCTTAACGACTTTAGCATTGTTGATCATGACCGCACCGTCTTGTTGAGCGATGGTCACGTCGGTGCCTTGAAGCGTCTTGGCGGAGTCCAGTTGCACGACTTTGGCAGCAGGGACTTTGCCAGATACGACGTGGTACTTCAGAATCGCAACAAGTTTATCCTTGTTAGCTGGCTCAAGCAAGCTTTCCACGGTGCCCTTGGGAAGCTTCGCGAACGCTTCGTCGGTTGGTGCAAGCACAGTGAATGGACCTTCACCGCTGAGAACGCCGGCTAGGCCCGCGGCTTTGACGGCGGCAACGAGTGTATTGAACTTGCCGGCACCGACGGCGGTTTCAACGATGGTCTTTTCTGCGGTTGCCGCTGGCGTGTCAGCCATTACAACGGCGGGGACCAAAAACAGAGCTGAGAGGGAAAGGATCAGAGTCTTCATCGGGTTTGCTCCAAATGCACGTGCGAAGCCGTGCAAACGCGTTAGATTTCCTCAGAAATGTCGAAAAGCGAAACGTCGCTTTGCATTGCTAAGGCGGGGGAAATGTTTCAGTGGACGCACTGTAGGGCCCCGTCAAGAAAGGCAAGTAGGAATTCTTTTTGAGGATCAGCTAGAACGCCGGAACTCCCTGCCCCACGAAGGGTTTATATTGAAGTTGCGTCTCGCTCATTTACGCGAAAACTTTTCCTCAGAAGTGAATTCCATGAAACGTCTCAGTCCTCTTCAAATGTTCCTTTCGTTGGCAATGGTCGCAGTCCTTGCGGCTGGAACGATTGCTCAAGACACCGATGGTGGTCGCCGTGGTGCTCCCGGTGGCGGCCCAGGTGGACCTGGCGGAGGACGTCCTGGTGGTGGTTTTGGCGGTGGTGGGGATCCGATTATCGGTCTCCTAATGTCCGAGCCCGTTCGCAAAGAAATCGAGCTGATGCCCGACCAAGAAGAGGCGCTCACCAAGCTCCGAGAGTCGGCTTCGAGTGGCTTTGATCGGAGCGTCGATATTCGCTCGATGAGCGAGGACGATCGCGCAAAGTTCTTCGCCGAAGCCCAAGAAAAACGAAAGAAAATGGAAACGGAAATGCGTGAAAAGCTCGAGGAAGTATTGCTTCCGGAGCAGCTTGAGCGCCTGGAGCAAATCTCAGTTCAGGTCCGCGGTGCAGGTGCGTTGGCCGATCCTGAATTGGCCGCAAAACTAAATGTGACTGAAGATCAAAAAACGAAAATGGAGGAAGTTCGTACCAAGAGCGGTGAACGCATGCGAGAGGTTTTCTCCTCCGGAGGTGGCGATCGCGACAAGATGCGAGAAGCATTCACCAAGATGCGAAAAGAAATTGACGACGAAGTTCTCGCCGTTTTGACTGCAGAGCAGCGTAAGGAGTTCGAGGAAATGAAGGGCAAGCCGTTCGAGATGCCTGAGGGTGGCCTCGGTCGGGGCGGATTCGGTGGCGGTGGTCCTGGAGGACCTGGCGGGTTTGGTGGTGGTCGACCAGGCGGTGATCGTGGTGGCGACACTGGCGGAGATCGTTCTCGGCGACGTCCTTCCGGCGAATAATGCAGCTGCCAAATTCGATAAATATTTGCTTGGCCTAAGTCCGGAAATCGTGGTTCGCGTTTAAAACGTCGGCAAATCAGACATTCGGCCTGCGACGTAAGCGCTCTGTCGCACCGATAGGGGCGAGTCTCGAAGGAGTCTCGCCCCGTTTTCGTTTCTGTCAGGGTCTTGCGCACTACCCTCGCTCGATCAGTCTCTATTAAGTTCGATCCAGGATTGATTCTCCAATTGAGCGAGCTGTAAAATGTGGCGGTCTCTGATTCTTGCTAGCTATTTAGCGTTCCCGTCGACCAACTCTTCCCCATGGGTTGGTGATGAGTCTTCTGCGGAGGAACGGCCCAGTCAGGGTTCATCAACTCAACTGTCGATGGAGTCAGTATCGGTGATTGACGCACCTTGGAATGTCCCGCTGAAGACCGCAGGTGGCACCCAGCTCTGGACCGATTGCGTTTGGCGGCAAGGGTACCGGCTTCAACGCAATGCCCTCACGGGTCATTGGCGGCTGATTGATTCCAGCGACATTCGACGAGCTTGGGGTAGCCGCGAGCACTGTCAAAAAACGCTCGACAAATGTATGCCACAACCGTCGGACTCTAGCCCTAAGCACTATGTCATTTTGCTTCACGGGTTGATGCGAACGAGCCATTCGATGACCAGCCTTGCTGAATCGCTCCAGGCTGCGGGTGACTACGAAGCCGTTTCATTGACCTATGCCAGTACTCGCGAGTCCATCGCCAGTCATGCGGCTGCTGTTCGTGAGGTGATGGAAGGCCTGCCCGCGAATGCCTCCTTTAGTTTCGTCGGCCACAGCATGGGGAATATCGTAATCCGATGTTTGATCGGTGATCTACAGCGAGACGGAGATCCGCAAAACATACTTCCGCGATGTCGGTCGATGGTCATGCTTGGTCCGCCAAACCAAGGCGCGTCCATCGCGAGATGTTTAGCTCCAACGAAAGTGTTCGGTTGGGTCACAGGTCCCGGTGGAATGGAACTCGGCGCGAACTGGGGTTCGATCTGCGAACGACTTGCGACGCCTCCATTCCCGTTCATGATCATCGCCGGCGAGACCAAGGTCGCTGGAATTGACAATCCACTTGTCGAAGGCAAAGGCGATTTTGTGGTCAGTCTTGACGAAGCGAAACTCGAAGGTGCCGAGCGAATCGAGACCGTGCCTGTACTGCATTCATTTTTGATGCAAGATCCTCTCTGTGTGGCGAAAACCGTCGAGTACATCACCTCACAGAAATAGTCGTCCGTTCATCGGGGATCGCAGTTCAAATGGCTTGCCGTTCAAACGAGATCTCAGTTCGCACGGTGGCCAAGGGCATCGCAGGCGGCGGTGTAACCGAGCACGTCGCCATGCGTTTTGCAATACGCGAGTACCTTTTCATAGGCGGATTTGTGTTGCGGTTCGGGCACGTGGCCTGCGAGTTCGATGAGCAGTGGCACGATTCGTTGCGATGGCACGTCGCTGGGGACCAAACGGATCGTGGCGTCGATTGCCTCACTGGGATGCCCTGTTCGGTCAAGTAAGTCGACGTAAGTTTCGATCGCCGAAGTGCCATGCTCATTCGTGTCGACGCTCTTGGCACGGCGTTCGAAAAACTTCAATCCCGCGTCCACTTCCCGACCAAGTAGTGTCGCATAATACGTTGCGTAAGCTGGATAGAAATCGACAAACGGCTCATCACCAGGGTACTGGAACTGGTGTGCTAGTCGGCGGCCGTATTGAGTTAGCTCCCATGCCTTTTGCAAGAGATGCGGTTCGTCGAGCACCGACGCGATACGTACGGTGGAAGCCAAGTGAGTCGTGTCGAGGTGATACCCGCCTTCTTGCAAGATCCAGCGCCGGTTTTCGATCATGTCAAAAATGGTTTCGCTTTCGGCGGCTGGGGCTTCACGGCGAGCGATATCGCTGCGGACCATGCTTTCGAGCTCACCATAGAGATGTTCGAGCAGCACACGTGCCGCTGCCTTTCGGTCGTTGCGGCTTCGGGTAGCAATCGATTGCTCAAAGATGGTAATGCTGTTGCAGGTTCCCTGATGATGGACAACCGCTTGATAGCCGCGACCGACATCGACACCTTCGTGTAAGAGCACTTGGACCATGTCGTCGTAGTTGTCGTCGTTGACCGCGACATTGGCGAGCAATCGTTTTGCCAGCCCATTGTCGCCAGTCGGACGCAGGTAAATCCATCCTTCGCGAATGTTGCCGTCTTGGATGAGCATCGTACCGGCTTCACGGCAGGCATTGAGTAGGCCCTCTTCGAGTTGTCGGTCAATGTCTTCTTGGCGAAGTTCGTCGGTTTCGCTCGCCAAAAGTGGCAACCCCAATCGATGCCGCACTTGCATCTTCAGCGACTCGAATAACTCCATCGGTCGACGATGCTGGCGGAAGTAATCGATCATCACAGCAAGCATTTCTGCGGTATTGCCTTGGTGTTCGGCAAGCAATTCGAACAGTGGCAAATGAGTTTCAGGTATGTTGGTCGTTGTTGAGTCAGTCACGAGCAATTCGATGGTATGGAAGGATCAGGTTGACGCACGATCGGGAGTGGTTGGTGTATCGGGAGACGCTAGTTCGGCATAAGCACGAAGTTTATCAACGAGCCCGCCGAGCTCGCGTGCAGCATCGGGTAGTATGGTTTGACAATGTTCGGACATGTCGGCGAGTGGCCCCAATACATCGTCGCATTGCTGGGCCATTTCAATGAGCCATTTTTTGCATAATCGCTCCTTTTCTTGGCAAAGTTGTAGTCGGAGTTTCGCTTTCGCCACGCGTTGTTTGGCTTCGGTTGCTGGGGCCGCTTGTCCAGGTCGGATTTCGGCTGTGAGTCGTGACAAGACATCGTTCGCCTCGGACAGGTGTCGCTCAGCCAGTTGGGTTTCGCGTCTCCAGTAAGCTGGGCGGTCATCGTGAAAGTAAGCGTTGATGCGATGGAGGGCCGTGCGGATTTCTTGCGTCGTATTGTCCCAACTCGCCGCCAGTTTGACCAAGTCTGTTTTGAACGTTGCCAGGCATTCGATATCTCGTACATTGCTGGTGGACATTTTATTCACCGTCCAAGGTAAGCATCGATTTGTTCCGCCTTGCGCATTAAGTAAGGAATGTGCGTTTCGGTGGTCTGGACTAATCGAGAGAGTTGTCGCAGTTGCTCAGTAAACTCTTGTGCGAATTTGCGTTGTTGTTCGTCTCGCCAGGTTTGTTCAAGCTGGTTCATTTGAGCACCCAAGGTCGTGCTGCGAGTCTTCATTTCTTCCACAAAGCGGTGAAGATGTCCGGCGAATTGTCGCAGTTGTTCTGGATCGACGACAGCTTGGCTCATGATGGTTTGCTCAATTCGTGTTCCGCAAAAGTGAGTTGTTGTCGATAGCGTTGCAATGTCACGGTCGTGCCCAAGCGTTCAGCGATCTCGCATAATAGCCGCAACGCGATGACACGAATTCGAATCGGCGCGGGAACCGCACGACGAAGTGACGCTGCACGCAGTGGTGCCATGGCTTGCATGTCCTTGCCCATCGCCAATAACGATCGCCCCAAGAGCAGGTTTGCTTGCGGAGAGAGTTCGTCAATCGCAACGATTTTCTCCAGTTCTTCAATCGTCGCTTCAAACATGCCGGAGTCGAACAATGCTTCAGCCAAAATAAGATGCAGTTGTCTCTGTTCCGGATCACGAGCCAGTCGCGCGCGGCAAACATCCATCCGACGGCATGCCCAATCGGTTTGGCTGCGTTTGAGCGCTTGAGTCACTTCGGGCGTGTTCAGTCGCGAAGCAAGGTCAGTGACTTCGCGTAGCTGTTGACGCGATCTCGCGAGTGTCGCTTCTTCTATCTCGAGCGTGAGTCGTACTTCCTTGGGAAAGGCTTGGATTGCCTGGAGCAAAACTCGTTTGGCTTCGATCGGTCGATCTTCGCTTCGATAGATTCGAGCCAATTCGAGGAACGCGTCGAGGTCAGTGGGCCGAAGTTTGAGATGTTGCTCGAGCTCCTGGCGCCGTTGCAGGTGAACTTTCGGCGGCTCGAGCGGTTGATCCGCCGTCGTGGCGGCTCGCTTGCGAAGCAGTTCATCCGGCCGAACCGGTCGCCAGCGGCCACCGTTCATCGGACCGAGAGCCTCTGTCTCGTCGGAGGCTTTATCCGAGCCCATCGCGTGCATTGCATGCCGACTCTCCAACTCGCTCGGCGGCGGGATCGGTGATTCGGAAGCGGAATCCATCAATGTGGCTCTTGGAACGACTCGAATAGATTTGGACTCTGTAAATAGACAGTTTACTCGAAGTGTGGCAGATGTGCTTCGAGAGAGAGATCGCGGAACTATGCGACCGCCCGGTAGAGCTGGCGGGTTAATTCTTCATTGAGTGGCACGGGGTTGAATGTGCCCGTCCATTGAGAAAGCGCATCCTTGGCGAGCGAGTCAATTTCGCCGCTGGGGACGTCTAACTCGCTGAGCGACGTCGCCAAATTCGCTTGCCGTAGCCAATTGAGAACGTGGTTGGCCAGTTCGTCCGGGGCCGAATCCGCTCGTGCGGCGGGGGAGATTTCCCGGAGTAGTTCCGCGTACCATTCGCCGTGTACAAGCCCGTTCATTCGGATCACCGCAGGCAACATCATGCCTACCGCTTGTCCGTGAACGACGTCATATCGTGCGGTCAGCGGATTCGCCGTTGCATGTGCCGCACCGAGCATCGAAGTCTCGATTGCCATGCCGGCCAGGCACGACCCAAGTTGCATGTTGGACCTTGCTTCAAGATCATTCGGGCTCTCAAGAACTTTTGCGAACCCTCGTGCGAGCATTCCAAAAGCCTGGCGGCTATACGTCATGCTCATCGGGTTTCGACGTTTGCTGACATAGGTTTCAATCGCATGCGAAATTGCGTCAATCCCCGTGAGCGCTGTCACTCGGCGAGGCTGGGTCACGGTCAGATTCGGGTCAAGAATCGCCACGCGACATGCTGCTCGTGGATCACCGCACGCCATCTTCACGTGCGTCTTGGCGTCGCTAATCAATGCGAATGACTGTGCCTCACTGCCGGTTCCGGTTGTGGTGGGAATCGCAATCATCGGCAACAAGTCAGCGGTCGCTTTACCGACGCCGTGGTAGTCGTGAATGGTTCCACCGCATGAGTAGACGAAGTTGATTCCTTTACAACAGTCCATGCTGCTTCCTCCACCGAGCCCAATCAACAAGTCCGGTTTCACTTGCGAGGCGACACGGACACCTGTGTCGACCATATCCGACGTCGGGTTTTCACCAAATTCATGAAACGCCGCCACCTCGATACCGGCGCTTGCGAGCACACCTTCGGCAACACCGAAGTGGCCTGCTTCGATCAATCCATGATCGCTGACCACGAGGGCACGCTTGGGACGAAATTCGGAAGCGATCTCCCCCAATCGCTGAATCGAACCCTCTCCGAAAACAAACCGAGTCCGGCATTGAAAATCAAACGGCTGCATGTGTCACGTTTTCAGCGTACGGAGCCTCGCAGGATCGAGGCGGGGTGGGACTGCAAACTCAAGCTTGCAAAGGTGGGCTACCTCGCCTAACACGATAAGCGGATGTCCCTTGCAGGTACAACCACAGTTTGGAAAAGGCAACGAATTCTAAGGTGAGCAAAGAGTTTTCGAACAGATCGTCTAGGAAAATTCGCCGGCGAGTTTGCTACGGTCGTCTTCCATCGCAACTAATTCGTCTTCAAAATGAAGTTTTAGTTCCTGGGCCAGTTTCAGCAAATGTGCATCGTAACGACGGCTGAAGCACAGGACACAACGTTCGCCGTCGTAGTCGGAGACCTCGACGCGGTGCATGACCCACCCGCGGTAAAGTTTCGGCAGAGTCTGTGATGTGACGACGTGAGATTGTTGGCGTCGCCACCAATTCGCTTCACTCAATACCCATCCATTGCCGTCTGATTGGCGAACAAGTTTTAATCGACTTTTGGCCGAAAACGGACCGAAACATTCTTTGGGAAAGACGATCAACTCAGGCCGTTTGGGCGTTCCAAAGTCCTGCCAAAGTCGAGCCAAGATGGGATCGAGTACCATCGTTCGGTAAAATCTGACGCGGCGGCTTATCCATCGCAACACGACCGAAGCAACGAGAAGAAACACTAAATTAATGCACGTGGCAATCGTGGGGCTAAACGCGTAGATCGCCATCAAAACCGCACACAGTGTTTTGTTGAGCAACTCGAAACAGGCATCGAGAAATGGAATCGGCGTGAGCCAAACCAGAAACTCGAAAAAGAATTTCACGCTGTTGATCATCAACACATTGATCACCATCGCGATCGCGAGCAACGTGTCCACCGAAAAGCTCACCACGCCCATTTGAACCATTGCGACTTGAGTCACTTCGCCGTCACCGGTATTCATCGATGACATGATCTTTACCACCAGCAGGATTACGATGACGCTGTAAGTTTCGAGTCGATCGATTGCTTGAGCAAACGGTTTGCTGACCTTGGTGAAGCGTGGCACACTCGTCAGAATCGTTAACCCCAGGAACGCGTAGAACAGGGTTGGATTCTTCAGTGGCCCAGCCGCGCCGAGCACTGCATTGTCCGTGACCCAATCCGGTCCCCAAAGGGCCAAGCCCGACAGACAGGTGATTCCGAAAAACGGCGACAGGGCGACTGGTGCGAGCGGCCCTAGCCAATCCGTGATGTGTGCGGACTCCACCCAACCACTCGTGGCGATAATGTCTTTGGCAGCGAACGACTCGGTCTCGAGTGCCCGAGTCATTCGATCGGTTTTTTTCGAATCGAGTCCCATCGCAGGTTCAGCGAGCGTGCTGTGAGCATCTGGACGATCCGACTGGCGAGTCATGTCGCTGCTCGCTTGCATGCCCGACACGTTTGGTATCGAGCAAGCAAGGAGAACGATCAATACTATTCCACTGGATCGTTTGAATCGAAGACCGGTCATCAAGCGAACCTTTATCTCAAGGCAACGTTTATCTCAAGACAACGTTACTCAAAGCGCACAAATACTACGAATCAATTTCGACGCGTTCGCCACGGCTATCACGACAGTCCATTTCGAGATGCTCGGGAAATAGTCCTTCGCTACCAAGAATCTGGACCGTCATTTTACCGGTGTCTTCCATCTCCATGACATCGCGACGCTTCTTGTTATTTAAGAACGCGGCTACAGTGTCATTGACCCGCACGGTGACTCGCTCGATGTGCTCATTCTTGACAGCGAGCGCCAACATTCGAACGACTTCGATGGACATGCTCTCCGCCGTTTTGACGAGTCCTCGGCCTTCACAGCATGGACAGTCTGTGTAGATGCTTCGTTTCAAACTCGGACGAATTCGCTGGCGAGTCATCTCGATCAGCCCAAACGGGCTGGTTCGCAAAATCTTGGTTCTCGCGCGGTCCTTGGCCATCGCGTCGCGTAAGGCTCGTTCGACTTTGCGACGGTGCGTTTCTTTGCGCATATCGATAAAGTCATTCACGATTACGCCACCGAGATCGCGAAGTCGTAGTTGGCGAGCGATTTCTTTTGCGGCCACCATGTTCAAACGGAATGCGTTCTCTTCGGCGGAGTCATTGCCGCGGAACGAGCCGCTATTGACGTCAATGGCAACGAGGGCTTCCGTCGGATCAATCACGATTGAGCCGCCACCAGCAAGCGGAACATGCCGCTGGTTGATGCGGACGATCTCCTCTTCGAGTTTGTACTTATGGAAAAGTGGTTCGCCACCGTCGTAGTACTTCAAACGATCCACGACGGTTGGCATCACCATTTTGAGAAAGTCGCGAGCCTTTTCAAAGGCTTGCTTCTCGTCAATCAGGATCTGGTCAATGTCATCGCTGTAGATGTCGCGAATCGTTCGGATGATGATGTCGCTTTCCTCGTAGAGCTCACCGGGTTCGGACTGAGTCTTTACGCGGCGAACGATCGCTTTCCAAAGACGCAGCAAGTACTCCATGTCACGCTGCAGTTCGCTTTCGCTCAGACCGGCGCCAGCAGTACGAACGATAAAACCGAGTCCCTTGGGCGGATTGCATGCCAACAGGCAGCGACGGAGCCGTTTGCGATCATCATCATCTTCGATTTTGCGACTGACTCCGACACGTCCCAGTGCTGGCATCAGCACCAGGTAGCGTCCGGGGATTGAGATGTACGTGCTCAGCGTCGGGCCTTTGTTGCCAATGCCTTCTTTGATGACTTGCACAAGCACTTCGTCGCCACGGCGCAGAATGTCTTGGATCGGTGGTTTGATGCGAGGACGACCACCTTTGAAGGCTCGTTTGTTGCCACGTCCAGTATCGCGAGCACGCTGCGCCGCCGCCTCAGCCTGTTCGTCGCTCTCACGCATGATTTCTTCTGGGTCGTAACCACCTGCACGAAAGTACTGGGGCTCGATGTCACTGACGTGCAAGAATCCATTGCGTCCAACGCCAAAGTCGACGAATGCGGCTTGGATGCTCGGTTCAAGATTGACGATGCGGCCACGATAGATGTTGCCAGCGTATGCTTCGACGCTTTTGCGTTCGATGTAAAGTTCTTCGAGTTTGTTGTCTTCGAGTACGGCGATGCGGCTCTCTTCGGGCTGCAGCACGTTGATCAACATTTCACGTTTCATCGGATGAGCACCTTTTGCGGTGGTGAGGCCAGCGGTCGAGGTCATGGTTTCCATAGGATTTCGCCGTCTAGCAGTTTGTGGGTGTTGTAATTTTCGTGACCCGCTATCGAGAGCGGGGCTACGAACTGTCTTGTTGTGAAGCGATGCCACCTGTCGCGTGGACAAGATCGCTTCGTAAGTGGACTCGAGTTCGAGTGATCGTGGCGCCTTTCAGCGGCCAATCGCTCAAGCCGAGTAACTCCAGTAAATCGTCAGGGCGAATCGATGCCGCGTCGCGAGCGACGAGCGTGAATCGCAGTTGTGACTGGTCGACTTCGAGCATCGGAATCTCCGCCCGAATGTCTGTGGAAATCGTTTTCTTCTTGCGTTCAAACGTCACGATGTTTTGCATCTTCAATCGCTCGATGCTGGCTTGTGCATCAGCAACGTCGACGCCCGCTGGGACGTCAACGACATAGTCGCTGCGGTCCAGCTGGGCTTTCGGTTCTGTTTCACCAAGTTTTTGAACGCGGGTGAATGCCAGTCCGGGTTGGTCATCCGCTACGAGTCGCTCGTAGAGTTCCTCTGTGCTCAGATTTTCGCTCAATTCGAGCTCAGCGACTTCATCAAGCCCGACGATGCCCAAGGCGAGCGCCGAGGGGAATGCCATTCGAGGTCGTCGATGAAACCCTTGGCTCATCGAAAGCGGTAACTGGGACCGCCGAGCAATGCGTTCCCACAAACGAATCAAGTCCGTGTGGCCGATCCAACGCAGTAAATCGGTTTTTGCGAACCGAATGCGATAACGCACCCTCAGCGAATTTGGGCTCGCGGACGTCGTTTCGCGTTCAGTTAACAGTTCAGTCACGAGTGGAGACTTAGTTGACAATCAATTCAGGAACAAGATCGCCGAGGCGATCCAGTAAATACAAATCGACATCGCGAGCAGCTTCGAGTTTCATCACACGTTCCGCAATCTCTTGGCATTCAGTAATCGTGACGCTGCGGATCGCTTTTTTAATTCTTGGCAGTGAAGACGGAGGTACGCTGAGGTGTCGCACACCGAGTCCAAGGAGCAGAAGCGCTCTCGCCGGGTTGCTGCTCATTTCGCCGCATACGGCAATCGGTGTATTGTTCGCATCCGCAATCTCGACGCTCTGTCGAATCAATCGTAGCACCGCCGGGTCGCAAGACTGGTACAAGTCCGCGACGTATTCGTTGCTGCGGTCGACCGCGAGCGTGTACTGAGCCAGATCGTTGGTGCCGATGCTCAAAAAATCGACTTCGCGAACGAAGTGATCGAGCATCACCACAGCGGCTGGTACTTCCACCATCATGCCGACAGGAATGTCCGAGCGACAGGGAATTCCGGCTTCACGCAGGTCTTCGGCAACGACGTTAAGCAACATGCGAGCTTGTCGTAGCTCCGCCATTGTCGTGATCAGGGGGAACATCACACGCACATCGCCGTGAATGGCAGCCCGCAATATGGCTCGCAGTTGGGGCCGAAACAGATCCAAGTTTCGCAGTGACAAACGGATGCTTCGCAAGCCCAAGAATGGATTGTGTTCGTTTTCTGCGAGTGGGCGATGTCCCATCTTGTCCGCGCCAAGATCAAGCGTGCGGATCACAACGGGTCGCCCGCCCATTTCGCGGACCACTTCGCTGTACGCTTCGTAGTGATCCTCTTCGCTCGGTTCTTCTTCGCTGGAAAGGTAAAGAAATTCAGTGCGATACAAGCCAATCCCATCCGCGCCACGTTCCAAGCACGCGGTCGTTTCGTGTGGGAATTCAATATTGGCACTTAAGCGAATGCGAACGCCATCCGCCGTTTCGGCTGGCAAGTCGCGAAGCCCAGCGAGTCGCTCTGCGAGCGAATTTCGTCTTGCGAGTCGCTCTTCATAGCTGCGGATCGTTTCTGCGTCGGGGTTGATAATCACACGACCACGATCACCATCCACAATCACCACGGCGGAGCTTGTGATGTTGTCCATGAACGGACCGATGCCAACCACGGCCGGCAACTCAAGCCCCTTTGCAACGATCGCGGTGTGCCCGCCCGCGCCGCCGGTTTCCGTACAAAACGCACGAACATGTCGGCGATCGAGGTTGGCTGTCTCGCTCGGAGTCAGCATGTGTGAAACGATAATCACAGGTTCGGTTAAATCCGAAAGCGATTGGCGAGTCACAGCCCCGAGTTCCAGCAACAATTGCTTTTCGATGTCGATCACGTCTTCCGCACGATCGGCAAGCAACGGATTGTCGAGCTTTCGAAGTGCTGACGCGTATTGATGCAATACTTGGCTAACGGCATACGCAGCTGACTGGTGTTGCTGGTGAATGCGACGGCCCAACTCCGCGTGTAACCTGGGGTCATGCAACATTTGCAATTGTGCAGCGAAGATGTCGCCGGTGTGTTCCCCGGCAACGGCGGTGGTCGATAACCGACTGGTTTCGAGGCACTGCGAGACGGCGTCTACCGCTTTGCGTAAACGAGCGAATTCCCCAGCGGATTCACTCGCGGGAACTTGGCATCGGGGAATGCGATATCCGTCGGCATCCAGCACCAGAGCTGGACCGATCGCGACTCCCGGAGAGACAGGTATACCTTGCAGTTCGACCATCGTTGGCCGACGCACCTGACCTTACGTTGTTACTGGGTCAACCGCGCTGAGCAAAAACAGGATCCGGTACAGTGCGCGACAGCAGTTATTTCTAGAAACAGGTTCATTGAAAGCTGCAGTCAAAATTCTGTACCGAAACCAGCCATTTGATCGACGGTGTTGCGGGCTATGTTCGTCCGTGCCAGCTCGACGTAAAGGGATCCATCGGTAATTCGTTGTTTTGGGGGTGGTTATCGATCGACGATCGGATTTGCCGTGTCTTCGATCTCGTTCATTTCGTGAAAACCCGCCTCAAAAAGTGCGTAGATCGCAGCCAATGCGGATTCTGCGTCACTGCCTTCGGCTGAAACTTCAAGCTGGGTGCCTTGAGTGGCACCAAGCGTCAACAGCGAAAGGATGCTATTGCAATCCACCCATTGGCCGTCTTTGGAGATTCTCAGCGTGGACTCGAATTGGGTTGCTAATCGCACCAGCATATCAGCCGGCCGCAAATGCAATCCTTGCGGATTGCGCACGGTCACCATTCGATTGGAGGGGGCGTTACTCATTAGCCAGAAACAAATTGGTTGTCGTCGGCTTCTTGCAAAAGCTGTTGAACGTCATCAGCCGACTTGCTCTGTTTGAGGAAGCGACAGAACGTCTCGTCACGCAATTGGCGTGAAATGTTTTCCAAAGCACGCAGGTGATCGCCAGGCCGCTCTGGGGGGCTGATCAATAAAAAGAACAATTGGACTCGTTCACCATCGAGTGAATCGAAGTCCACACCCGACTCACTCACGCCAACGGTACCAACGAGCTTTTGAACGCTCGGGTGTTTGGTGTGTGGTACGGCAACACCGCGTCCGATCCCGGTGCTTCCGAGTTCTTCGCGTTTCATGATCGCAGCAACGATATCTTCTCGCTGCTCAGCATCAATTTGGCCAGCATCCAGGAGCGATTGGACTAGTTCTTCGATCACGCCCTCTTTGGTCGTGGCCTGTAAACTAGCCTGAATGGCACCCGTTTGGATGAAATCAGCAAACTTCATTTCTATGCGGTTCCTTGTCTGTAAAAAGGCACTCGCCAGCGTTTTGGTGTGGGAAGGACGCCAGTATCGACTCTTGGAAATTGGACTCAGTGCCGTAGGAAGCTAGGGATACAAATCCCGGCTCACTCAACTACACAGCCCAAATGATCGCAAGGCTCGTCGACATTGGCTGGATCAGTCCTCGTCCGCGACTGCCGGTGAATCAATGTGTTTATGTCCAGTGGCACGATGGCCGGTTTTCTTTTCTTTGAGTCGACGTAACTGCTGTTCGATTTTGGGAATCGTCAAGTCGAGAGCGGCAATCACAGTGGATGCGCTTGTTTTAGCGACGCTGTCTTCAGCGTGCTCAGCCGAAACGCAAATTTCGACAGTGGGGTGATCTATGGGTTCAAGATCAATTGTGACCGTGATGGCGTTGATCCGGTCATAAAGTCGACGTAGTTTCTCGACTTTTTGCTCGACCAACTCTTGATCGCCATTTTGAAGGCTGCCATGACGCGCCGAAACACTCACCTGCATTGCTGTGACTCTCGCTCCAGTTATCGGATTAGTCGTTCCTTGTCAGTCCGCCAGTCTCGCACGGAACCCCCCCGAAAAGGCGGTCGACGAAGACCTTGCTTGTCGAAATTAGGTCGACTTAGTGGACTACTCAATCAATCAGCATACGCGACAAACAGTTTGGAGAATAGCGATCCTTTTCACGAACTCGTGATCAACCTTCCTTAAATCGCACTTGATCTTGCCTTTTGGGTTAGCTTCGTTTTGATTTTTGAAATTAAGTTCGACCAGCCATGATCAGACAATTCACCCCAATCAGATTCGTTTCGGAATAACTCCACACGTTCGTACCACTGGGAATGGGACACATCCAAGGGCCATCGCCAATTGGGGAATCGAGGCAGCAAGAGCCAGGTTTCGATACCGAGGGCACCGGCGAAATGTGCGTTGGAATTATCGACAGTGATGACTAAGTCCAGCGTCGAGATTAGATCCAGCCAGCGATCAAGATCCTGATAGGGATTGATTGTCGTGTCAGTTCTCAAGTTTTCGAATGCAGAAAGTCCGCCTTGCGACGCAGTCTCGTCGCAGCATCCGTGCTGCAAGTTCACAAAGTCGACATGCTCAACGAAAAACAATTGCTGGAAGCACTCAAACGGGATTGAACGCTGCTTCATTTGGTGGACAAGCGAACCGCCCCACCAAGAAACACCAACTCGCAAGTTAGCGTTATTCGGATCGTTGTTTCGGGCATCGGCCGCATCCGAAGGTCGCAGGTACCTCGCTGGCGGGAAGTCGCTGTTTGACTGGCGAAAAAACGACGGTAACGAACCCGCAGCCACTGCAAAATCAAATGACTCTACGTCCGGTGGTTGCGGCGTAAGTCGTTCTTCGTTGCTTAGTGATCGGACGGTCGCGTTTGGGAAGCTTCGCTTAAAAATCGGTTCAAGTCGTGTTGAGCATGTGAGTGTGCAATGATCTGACGCCGCGACAAGGTCATTGAAGCACGACGCAAATTGAACTTCGTCGCCGATACCTTGTTCGCAGAGCACCATAATCCGCTTGTCGCCCAGCGGTTCCCCGTTCCATCTTTGAATCGACTCATTGAACTTGACCTTGGACTCGCTATCCAGTTGCAATCGAGCTTCATAATCACGCCAACCCTCCGCCCAATTTCGCTGCTGTAGTTGGGCGCGCCCCCGTGCTTCGAGAACGATTGGATCGGCCCCAAACCGTTGCACCATGGCATCGTAATCATGGACCGCTTCTTTCAGTCGACCCCGTTCGCGATGAATCGATGCAAGGTTGAACCATAGGTGATAACTGTTCGGAAACCTCTTCAGCGCTTCCTCGTAAATATCACATGCTTGAGCAAAATCGCCGACAGCGTTTTTCGCTACTCCGAGGTTGATCACCGAATCGACGTGATCCGGGTGCAACTCAATGCAGCGCTGGTAACATTTAATCGCCTGCTCCCACGAATCCTTGTCCATGAAAACTCTCGCGAGCTCGTCAAACAGTTCCGGCGACTGCTGACCGAATCGCATCGATTGGCGGAGAAGCTTTTCCGCGCGATCGAGATCCTTGAGACGGTGCGCTAAAACGCCCAACAGGCGTGTAGCGCCTCCATGGCGGGGCGCCAGCCGAAGGATTTCCTGAAGTAATGCAATGGCTTCGGGCAGGCGGTCGTGATCCGAAAACTCGACCGCCTGCCGAAATTGATCTTCTAGGCGCATCTGAAGCAAACCAAAGTAAAAATATCAAGCGTTCTAAATCGCTCGGCTTATCTGGACAAAGACTTCTGCATCAAACAACTTCTCTTCTTCATCACGAAGCGGAGCCGCAGCGCCAATCCGTAAAGCTGCTAATCCGTACTGAATATGCATGCCCAGCGTCGTGTTGAGAACATCAATATGCTCGAATTGGTTTCCAAATCCGGAAACGAAATCGGCATCATTCATGGTCATGGTGTAGTGCAATTCAGAGATCATCGCGAGCCCCGCCATGCGTCCGCGTCCAAGGTTGCGGCGAGCCAGCCAACGACCGGCCGACAAATCGACAAACATCAAGTTTTGGTCCTGGAGTCGACCTTGGAATGCGCCACCAAAGACCACGTCGTTGCCACGAAGATCAAAGTCCATTTGCATGAACCCTTGCACGAACCAGTTCCGATTCGGGGTCGCTAAGAATCCGAGATAGGGAGCTAAATGAGCTGCGTCATTCTCGATCGTATAGTCGGTCACGCCGAATGATTGCCGCACGAAGTCATCACCGGTTGGCAACGTCAACGTTGTTCCAGCCGAAACCAGAAGAGTGTCTGTGGTTAGCAGCAACGCTTTGAGTCCAAGGCCAACGTTCCCCAACTCAGTGTTTTGAGGGATTGGATTTGTGGTGTCGAACGTCGAGTTGAGGGCACTGGCAAAAGGCAGCCGAACCTCCCAAGAAAACAGGTTTTCGCTAAAGGTTCGTTCCATGCCAAACGCAAATCGGTCGAGCGAGAAAACATCACCGGATTCGCTCGTTAACGCGTTGTGAAAATGGTTGTAGTTGAAATAAACACGGTCGCGAGGCATCGGGCTGACATTCTCAGCGATCTTGAAGCGACGGTCGCCGCCAGCCAGTGCGGCACCGATTGCGAATCCCGAGTCAAAAATAAACGAACCGCCAAAGAAGTCGCCCATCATTGCCGGTGCGGCAGAGAAACTCGCCATGGTCGCGCCCAGCGAACTTACACCTGAGTTAGGCGACAGGTTGAACGAGGGTGCGTCGAGGCGGCTTGGAAGGACTGGGCCGTCCGGCGTCACAGTCGGAGCAACCGGTGGCGAAACCGCTTGGTTCAGAAGGGCGGCTGCCTCGGCACTCGCGTCCGTTTCTTGAACGACTGGCCCAGGAGTGACTGGCTCCGAAGTGCTATCCAGAAAATCATCCACAAAGCTGATCGGTTCGATCGCGACCGATTCAAGTGCGTCGACGGGGGCTGCGTCAATCGCCGTCGTGAACACCGGGACCGCGAGGGCAGCGAAAAGTTGCAATGCCAGCAGTCGACGTTTGCGGCGAGTGCTTGGGGCCTTGCGCGTCGAAGCCGTTCTCTCGCTCAATCCCATGTGTGTCGTATTGCCCATCAACGGTCCCTTTTTGATGACTGTGCCTGTTTTTCGTTCATGGCGGGCGAACACCAATCTGGACTGCCTCGCCCCCCTGCTGTATTAGCAATTCGGTTTGCAACGCCTATTCGCTCTATCTGGAGTGAAGCCCAACCACCCAAATTGAGAGGTGCTGGTGAGGCGTGTAGCGATTTTGCGGAATTTGACAGCTGTTTTTATCTTGCGACTGCAGTGAATGAATCATTCGATCGATCGGCGTGGATCCGACGCATTGGGGCGCGCTTGTTCGATTCTCTGCGATTATTGTTCGTGGACCGTTGCTCTCCGAGGCCCGTTATTCTCCGTGGCCCGTCCAGTGGCGAAAAATGCCGTGTTGTGGTAGCCTGACCAGCTTGATGCGTCTAAAAATTTCTTCAACAATTTAACCCCCCCAAGCGTTTATGGCCCGGAAGGTCGTCAGTCGTAAGGCAAAGGCCGCGGAAATCGAAGCCGCGGAGAAGCAAAGTGCCGCAAAGCCCAAGAAAAAGGCCGCCAAACGAAAGACCAAGAAAGCCGCCGCAGATGTGCGGATGAAGCTCTACTGGGGCGTTTTTAGCCAAAATCTCAAACGCGTCGCCGTGTTCGAGTTCGATCAAAAAACGGAAGCTGAAAAGCGAGCGGAAGAACTCGGCAAAGGCGGCAAATCGCCTCACTTTGTCCAGAAAGTCAAGGAAGAACTCAAGCTTGAATGAGCGAGGTAAGCGATTTTCATCAGTTCGTCTGGCTCTTCAACTTCTCGAGGAAATCTCCTGTGGTCCCAGCGTCACGCGATCGCCAACTTCGATGGTTGGCCTTGTTCGGAATGGTCGTCGTTGCCATGACAAAACCTTCTTTCGGCCAGGAGACTCGACCAAAGAGTTTGGAATCCGCCCAGCCTCGCACGTCGGACCAGTTGCGAGGACTGTTCGAGAAGCAAGTGTTTCCGAGCCAGGACGGTGGAAAAACGCCGGATCTCAACTATCGGCTGTTTCGGCCCGACGCAACGGATCCGACCCAGAAGTATCCGCTGGTCATTTTTTTGCACGGTGCTGGTGAGCGGGGCGGGGACAACGAAGCTCAATTGCTGCATAGCGTGCATGAATTTGCTCGACCGGATCGCCAGGAACAATACCCTGCATTTGTGATCGCGCCTCAGTGCCCCAAAGGCCTGAAATGGGTCGAGATTGATTGGAGCCAGAAAAGCGGCGAGGGAAGTTTCGATGAGGCTGTATCTCCAGTAATCGATTCTGTGATGCAATTGGTCGAAACGATGCTCGACTCAGAGCCGATCGACTCGTCGCGTATCTATGTCACCGGATTGTCGATGGGCGGCTACGGTAGCTGGTACGCAGGTGCCAAGTGGGCGAACAAGATAGCGGCTGTGGTTCCCGTTTGTGGCGGTGGGGATCCGACTTGGGCAGCCCGCTATAACGGCGTCGCCATCTGGACTCTGCATGGACAAAATGATTCCGCAGTTCCAATCGGTCGCAGCCGCGAACTGGTTTCAGCCATCGCGAGCGTTGGTCATGCCCCAGAAGTTCGCTACACCGAGTACCCTGGCGTCAATCATGATTGCTGGACTCGCACCTACACTCGCGACGATCTGTTTACGTGGCTCTTTGCCCAAAAGCAATAGCGGCATTCGTTCGTGTCTTTTTCTTCTGCCTTGATCTCAAGCGTTTCCATGACATCAGCCAAGGCTTCCAGCGATTCGATGCTGTTACGAGTTCCTGCCGAATGGGAGCAACAAGCTGCTGTCTGGCTGACTTGGCCACACAATCATGACACCTGGCCAGGTCGTTTCGAATCCATCCCGCCAGTCTACGCGACTTGGGCACGCTCCATCGCTGAATCGACGCCAGTTCGCATTCTCGCTTCACATGACGATGGATTGCGAGCCGAGAAGTTTATCGGTCCAAACGCGAATGTCACGATGATTGAGATCCCAACGAACGATAGTTGGATTCGCGATTATGGACCAACGTTTGTTCGTGATCTCAGCAATGGAAACATCCATGGCGTTGATTGGCGATTCAATGCCTGGGGCGGTAAGTACCCGCCCTGGGACGATGACGATGCTGCTGCGAGAAAGCTCTGTGACTGGGCGGGCATTGAGTGCGTTTCTGATCCATTGTGCCTCGAAGGTGGCGCTCTGGAAACGGATGGCCTCGGCCGTTTACTCACAACGCCCGAATGCTTGATTACCGAAACACGTAATCCAGGCATGACGATCGACGAGATCTCTGAGCGTCTTCACCAACGACTTGGCATCACCGAAATCGTCTGGCTCGACGGCGGCGGCCTCGAGGGTGACGATACCGATGGTCACATCGACCAACTCGCTCGATTCATTGATCCTGAGAATGTCGTGGTTGCAGTGTGCGACGATCCCTATGACTCGAACCATGAACCGCTCGAAGAAAACTATCGCCAGCTCAAACTGTGGGGCGCGTCGACCAAGCCTCGGGTCAACGTGCATCGATTACCGATCCCGCCCGTCCGCAAAGTGGGCGACCAACGTGTTCCAGAAAGCTACTGTAACTTCCTCGTGCTTGGCAGCTCGCGAATCCTCGTGCCAACATTCGGTGCCCCAACTCACGACGACCATGCGATCGGATTACTGCGGGAGCTGCGCACGGGCGCCGAAGTCACTGCAATTGATTGCCGTGAGCTAATTTGGGGCTTGGGGGCACTTCACTGTGCCAGCCGAGACCAACCGGCTTAGGTCCGCTGGCTCGTCTCTCGGCCGGAATCCCCCGCATCTTGAGCCCTTTTTTACAAATGCTCTTGATTCGTAGTGGCCGGACGTCCTAGTGTCCAACGCGAGCGAGTCGGAATTCGCTCCAGACGCGGCCATGCTCCACGTCAAAATTGTTTCGCAAGGATTTTCGCGGATGTCGGTACCAGCACACACGATCACCCAGCTTCGAGCGACGGCATGTTTGCCGGCACTTGTTTGCTTGGTATTGGCGGGCTGCAGTCAAAATCCTTACTACGCTGCGCCCGGCGGTGCCGCTTGGCAAATGCCGACCGCGTCCACCGTTGCACCCGCTGATGCCCAGCTGGCTGAATTGCGTCGTCGTGTGCAATTACTTGACGACAACAATCGCCAACTCCACACACAATTGGCTCAAAGCGAACAGCAAGCTCAAGTTTACCGAGATGAATTGGGGCTCGTTCGCCAGCAACTCGCAGATACCTCGGGCAGACTTGAATCCGCCTCCGTCGCCGCTCGCGAGGCCGAGTCGCGTGTGAAGGGTTTCCAAGCGTCAACTCAGCTTCGCGGTAATGCGTCGATCACACCCAATACGAATTTGAGCCAGTTAGCTTCGCGGTTGAACCTCAACGGAGTCCCCGTCCAACAGGACGGTGACGTGCTTCGGATCATCGTGCCTGCGGACCAGTTGTTCCAACAAGGCACCGCACAAATGCAACCGCAAGCGGCATTGGTTCTTGATCCAGTTGCAGCTCAACTTCGCAGCGTCTTTCCTCGACAACGTATGGCGATCGAAGGCTACACCGACAACTCACCGATGTACGGCGGCCAAGTTTCAACGAGTCATCAACTCGCATCGGCACAAGCTGCTGCCGTCCTCGACTTGCTCGTTCGTCGAGCCGGTATGCCACCCCAGCAACTCTTCACGGTTGCTCAAGGCACCAACAATCCTCGCGCCACCAACGACACACCAGCCGGCCGATCAACCAACCGCCGTATCGAGCTAGTCATCTACCCCGACACGTTCTAGCGATCAACACCTATCGTTGATTTCTTCAGCCCCGGCCAAGTGTCGGGGATTTCTTTGGAGCGTGGAATATCCGGGCCAGGAACTTCAAAGCGTTCGTCGGTATCAAGATTGACAAGCGATTGACCGTCCTCGGACCACGCAAGCTTTTCTGCTTTCTCGAATGCCTGCATTAAACCCGAACCATCTCGCCATGCGAACCAAACACTGGAATGGTTGGTCATATTGTTGCTTTCAAAGCTCCTCTCGTTAGAAACCTGGCGCCAGGCGATCCAGTTTCCATCAGGAGAAAAGACGGGCTGAACTCCTCCAGACACAAATACTCGTTTGGATTCAGTGTCAAAGTGGTGTCGTCCTGGGGGACTGACGTGGGTCAACACTCGCTCTTTCGTGTCCCAGATACCGATGCGTCCGTCAAACGGAACGCCTTCCATCCAAGTGTCTCCTTTCAGAAACTCCGTTGAAACAGCGACGTATCGCCCGTCCGGCGACCACGATGCGCCAACCCCGTCGATCTGTGTCTCATCGATCTTGCCCGATTCAACATCAACGATCACAAGCGGATAGGACGCAGCGAATCCAGTAGCATTCCCGATTGCAATGTATTTGGAGTCCGGTGACCAAGCTGGACTCGTCTTCAAATCACTCTCGATGAACTGAGTCACATCCGTGGTGGCTCGATCAAAGACAAACAATCCGCTGGTCGTCTTCTTGTCTGCATTCACGGTGTGTCCTGTAAACGCTATGCGAAGTCCGTCGGGCGATTCAGCTTGGTAATTTAAGGTTGTTGTCTTGGGAAGTTGTATCTCTCGAAGTTGCTCTTTCGTCCACTTGCGTCTGGCACCTGCCATTCGCTGTTTGGCGATTGCCAGGGACTTCTCCACGACCTCGAAAAGTTCGGCGGTGGCTGTGATAGGGCCGCCCCCGACGCCAAGGCCTAAACCAAAGCCTCCGCCAATTCCATTCATGGGACGACTCGTGCTGGTCGTCGAGTCTTTGGGCGGATTGACACGTGAAAGCAGATTCAAGGCGAATTCTGGATCCGACGTGTGCTCGACGACTTGCGTTAAAACGGATTTCCATAGCGTTTCGTTGGCAACCAACAGCAACGTCGTATCAACACCGCCTGATCCCGTCGGTCCGGTGCTTGCGAGCCAAAGCAGGGCCTCGTCGGAGTAGGTAACTGGCTCCGCTCCTAGCATCCTTTCGAAATGATCATTGCGTTGATCGCGATAACGGAAGTCCATTGTATAAGAACGCCCCAAGCCAAGTAGCGAAGGAACGGCAAGACTGGCATCCATCTCAATCCCCAATTTTATGGCGGCAACGGTTTTACTGGGACTAAAATGGGAAACGTACTCGATGAGAAGTCGATGTTGAGGATCGGCGAGCAGTTTCTTCAGTGACGCCAATCGTTGAGCACAAGTTTGACCGTTCGCGTCGCTGTGTGCTTTGGCGAACGTGTTGAAAGATTCAACAAGTCCCGGTTCGTCCTCCAGTGATGAATCCAGTTCGATTGCCAAGCTAAGCGAAACATCGCGAAGTGCGGATGTGCTTCGAAAATCTTGTACGTCACTGGATTGCATGACTTTGACGATCTCAAGGTGCAGTTCGTTAGCACGCTCTCGATTTCCGGGTGATCGCACCCATTCGATGAGCGAGTCATTGTTGCCGGGTGCATGGTCAAAATTCAGTAACATCCACGAACACGCAGCAAGGCTATTCTTGTTGCTGATCGGCAATTCTCGTGTGATGGCCTCGATTCCTGGACTGGGCAACAATTTGGCGAAGGGAGCGTTGAACCGACTCATGAATTCACCGGACGAGTCATCGGTGCCCGCAGTCCAACCGCCGAAACGTCTCGCGGTCACCAAAATCGCATGTGCCGCGTCGACATCTTCCGCGTCCGCTAGATTGGCGATGGCGTCCATCGCATCGCCAAGCGTTGATGTATCGCGTTCGACGCTGATGAGATGTACCCAGTGCGAAAGAGATTCGCCTTTGAAGAGATTCGTTTTGGGAGCTGTCTCTGTCGTGCCTGAACTGGCGATCGTATCACTTTTTGATTCTTGTTCGCGAACCGTGACTACCACTTCATCGCCGCGCATGATCGCGATGCTCTCGTCGCTCAATCGGATTCCATCCGACTCGCTCGAAAGTCGAACGGTGTATCGACCGCTGCGAAGCGTCGTTTGCGTTTTTCCTGTAGCGACAGCCAGCGACAGGACGGAATCGTCACCTTGCAGTATCTCGACTTGCACGTCGTCACGAGGACTTTCAATCACCAGCGTGCCGCGATCCGTTTGTACGTACAGCACGATCGCGCCGAGAACGAACGCAGCGAAACCGCCTAGTAGCCAGTTCCGTAGATTGCTTCCGCTGTCCACGGGCGGCTTCTCGCTGGCATACACGATCGACGCAGCTTCGGTAGTTGCCTCCTCATGCTCACCAGCACGCAGGGCGCGACGTACCAGCGACTTGAGCGAAGCACTTTTCGCAAACGGCTCTAGCTCTTTGGCAACATCGATCGCTCGTTGGAGACGATTGGCGGGATCTCGCTCAAGTAACTTCGCTACGAGCGAATTGAGTTCACCAGGAATGTCCGGGCGAACGCTTTGCATTGTTCTCGCTGGTTGCCCAGTTTTCTCGATTACCAGGGGACCGATGCCATGGTTGGTTTGATGCGAGGGTTCACCGGTGATCAGTTGAAAAAGTGTCGCACCGACGCCGTACAAATCCGCTCGTGCATCGACGGTTGTGCGATTGGAAAGTTGCTCGGGGGCTGCAAACGCAAGCGTACCCAGCACGTGTCCCACGGTGGTC
>JBGSNA010000311.1:0-1951 GCA_041739875.1 Pirellulaceae bacterium | reverse complement strand
GAAAGATGACACGCCTCTTCAAGCGATCAAATGGACGGACGAAGCCAAAGCCCACCCCGTCTGCAAAGCGATCTTGAAAGCGATTGGCTCCGGTGCGGAGGGCCGCGATCTTCACAAAAAGTTTGGATCACCACCCTATGGTTGGCCCCAGGACGCGGTCGATGGCGCACTGATGGCACTGCATAACGCAGGCGACGTCTCCGTTCGATACTCAGGAGAAGCTGTTTCGGCCGGCAACCTCGATCAAACTAAAATCAAGAAAGCGGAATTTCGACAAGTCACACGAGTCATTTCCGCCAGAGAGAAACTTGCACTTTGTGCATTGTTTCAAAGTGCTGGAGTGGCCGCAAAGAGCAGTGATGATTTGGAGAGCAAATCAAGAGAATTCATTGATGCGATGCTTGGACTCGCATCGCACGCCGGCGGAGAAGCACCGCTTCCGCCTTCGCCAAATACCCAATCCATTCTCGACATGCGCAACCATGCAGGGAACGAACGGCTGGGCAGATTGTTAGAGCAGGAATCCGAACTTAAGTCACTCGCGAAGCAGTGGCGAGAGCTTGGCGAACTTGCTGAGAAACGTCTTCCAAATTGGAAAACCCTAGATCGCATGCTTCGTCACGCAACCGATCTGCCTGGCGTGGATGAAATCCGATCCTCTGCCGAAGGGGTTCGAGCCAATCGCCTGTTACTCGACACGACCGATCACATTTCGGTCCTGGTGAAGAAGTGTGCTGAACTGCTGCGAGCGTCTGTCACCTTGGTTCACGGCGAACTGAAGACGACTTACCAGCAACAAATGACTTCACTGACCCAATCTGACGTTTGGGGAAAGCTAGGTACGGACAAACACGCGAGCGTTCTGAGTTCCAATGGAATCACGGAAGTTGCTGCGATCAAGGTCGGTACCGATGAGGAGCTGATCCGAACTCTCAATTCGACATCACTGTCATCATGGGCGGATAAATCCGCTGCGTTACCGGGACGATTTTCTGCAGCCCTGGCTCAAGCCGGGAAGTTGCTCGAGCCCAAGTTGCAGCAAGTTCGACTGACGAGCGGAACACTTAAGACACCAGAAGATGTGAAACAATGGCTGAGTGAACAGGAACGCAAGCTACTGGAGAAGCTCAAAGTAGGTCCTGTCATCATTTCCTAGCTCCCGTAAGCTTAGTACCGTTTAGAAGAATCAAAACCCATGGCAACGGAAAAATCGAAACCACGCAAAGCTCTCGACTCTAAACTCCGCAAAGATCTTGAACGTGTCATCGTTAGAGCTCGTAACGTGGTAGCGGCCGATGTTGCGGACCGATTACGGGAGTTGAATGTACATGAAGGGAAGCGCGGAGCGTTATCGGACGAGCAAGCGGAATTGCGCAATCGCCTACGGGCGCACGGGCGTCAAATTGGCGATATCCGAAATTCACAATCTGGTGCGCAAGAGATCGGTCGACTGGTGCAAGAGTGTGCCTACGAGCAATGGCACCGGATGATCTTCGTGCGATTCTTGGCTGAGAATGGATTTCTGAGAGATCCTGACTACAACCAACCCGTGGAACTAGAAGGTGAAGGCGGACTCTTTGAACTTGCTGAAGAATCCAACGTTGATCCATGGGTACTCGGGGGGCGATTTGCTACGGCGGCACTACCAGCCATCTTCCGCAAGGGCGATCCTTTGCTAGAGGTCAGGCTGTCTCAGGAAACGCAACGCGATCTAAATGATCTTCTAAAATCGCTATCGCCCGAAGTATTCACCGCAGATGACTCGCTAGGCTGGGTCTACCAGTTTTGGCAGAGCGAAGAGAAGGATCGCGTCAACGCATCGGGCGACAAGATCGATGGGCGGTCGATCCCAGCTGTCACACAGCTCTTCACGGAGCACTACATGGTGTTGTTTCTGCTACACAACACCCTTGGGGCGTGGCACGCTGGAAAGGTTTTGGCTGAGAAGCCA
>JBGSNA010000264.1:0-3364 GCA_041739875.1 Pirellulaceae bacterium | reverse complement strand
ATTGCTTTTAGTCAACAATTCCAACGCGCGAGCCCGCTTGCGGGTTCGATCTTCGGGGAGCTTTTCTTCCATTTTTCCCGTGATTTGTCGGCGATTCAGATTTACGGACGGACACTAGCTAATGACACCTGGTGTTTCTCTTCAAATTCGTTGGGTGTTTGGTAGCCGAGCGTCTGATGAAGTCGTCGCGAATTGTAAAAAGTTTCGATGTAGCGAAACACGCTCAAGCGAGCTTCGTTGATATCGGCGAAGGATTCGTGATTGGTCCACTCCTGTTTCAGTGACCAGAAGAATCGTTCCATCACCGCGTTGTCGTAGCACCAGCCCCGACAACTCATCGAGCAAGTGATCGCTAGCGTTTGCAGCGTCCTCTGATACTCATGGCTCGTGTATTGGCAACCGCGGTCACTGTGGTGCAGTAACTCACCAGGAACAGGACTTCGGCCCTGGATGGCTCGTCGAAGTGCCACGCTGACCAGCGGCGTCGATAAGCTGTCCGAAATCGACCAACCGACAACCTTACGACTGAACAGGTCCAGCACCACCGCCAGGTAAACCCAGCCCGCCGCTGTGCTCAGGTACGTGATGTCCGTTACCCACTTCCTGTTGGGTGCATCGGCCGTGAAGACCTGATTGAGCACATTGCGCGCAGGCGTTTTCGTTGAATCTGTTTGAGTCGTTGTCGGTGCAAACTTCTTTGAAACACAGCTTTTCAGCCCCATTTCCCTCATGGCTTTCGCGACCGTATTTCGGCAAGCGGACTCCAGGCTTGGTGTTTGCTCGAGTTGCCGAGCGATCTGGTGGCTGCCGTAAGTCTGATGGGTATCATCATGAACTTGCTTGACGGCCACGCGAATTCGGTCGGTACGCTGGGCACGAACGCTCGGCACGCAATCAATCCATTGGTAATATCCGCTCTTGCTTACGCCCAGCACACGGCACATGGCTGTGATCGGAAAGGAGTCCTTGTTGCTCTTGATCCAGGCGTATTTCACAGTGACTCCTTCGCGAAGTAGGCCGTCGCTTTTTTTAGTATTTCGCGTTCCATCTCAGCACGCTGGAGCTGCTTGCGAAGTCGTTTATTCTCTTCGGTGAGTTCTTTGAGTGTGGCGTTTTCGGAGCACGGTTCTGGCTGCGGCGCGAGCTGTCGATGCCAATCGCGAAGGCTTGTAACATCGACGTTCACGGCATCGGCAGCAGCCTTAAATGAATAGACTTGCTTGACGATCAAATCGACCGCACTTTGCTTAAACTCGTCGCTAAACGAGCGTCGCTTCCGTTTCTGACTTTCTGGCATGGAGATCTCCTGAGAGTATTCTCGAAAATTTCTCAAGAGTCCGCCAGTCGTGGGCCAACGCAATGGTATTAGGCACAGAAGTAATAGACCACCAATTTGCAATATTCGATCCACAGTGGCGCATCGATTTCAGCGCTAGACATGGGTTCGGAGGCCGAAAAAACATCGATGTGAACGTTTTTTGGAAACGAGCGTGCAAAACAAAGTTGGCTCCGCCGCGTATGCGGAGCCGACGTTACTACAACGACGCGTTCCAGATGCGGCTCGCTTCGTGCGACCGCTCGAGCCTCACTAAGTGAGCCAAAAGTGGCGTCAGTTTCAACACATACTGCGGTGATTTTCTCCGCAGGTACCCCGAGCAGACCTAAATACGCAATTGCACGCTCAACACGTGTTTCGAGCTCTTGGTGCACAAAGTTGAATCCGATGGATTCTTGCTCATCCAAAATAATGATACGCGGCACTCGGTTCGTGTGGTAGAGAACGGAGGCGGCGTGCAGCCGTTCCCAGTATGCGTAACCATCAGCCATTACGTAGGCGGCGTCACCAAATGCATTAGCGTTATGAGCGAATAGCGGAAGGGCGACGAAACCTCGAACCGAACGGAAGGACATCACCACGGTTGAACACAACCATAAGCCTAGCAACACGATACATCCACGACGCCATTTGCTCTCACATCGAATTTGTGCATCGGTCATATCGCTTGATTCCTGACTTTCGACTATTCGGTATGAATAAAGACGTCCACCGGCAAGCCAATGGGTAATGCGGGAGGATCCTGTAAGTCAATCCATACACGTAGCGCCGAGGTGTCAGTGCGCTCGCCAGCCCACTGGCCAAAGAGTCGCTTGGGATTCATTCGCGGCTCGATCTCCGTGACCATACCTTGTGCCACAGTACCTTCAATTGCATCGCAGTGGATGCCACAAAGTTGACCGAGTTGAACTCGTAGCGAGTCAAATTCATCCACTTCTGCAACGACACGCATGCGGCGAGTATCCGCCATCACAATGAGTGGTTCGGCACTCGTGGGACTTACAATCTCGCCAATTTCACCGTTTAATGCTAAGACCCTGCCCGCGACGGGGGCCTTGATTTGGACGCGTTCTAATCTGAGGTTGGCCATCATCAGACGCGACTCCGCAGCAGCGACTCCGGCATCTGCAGCAGACACCTCGTCCGCTCGAGCGGGAAGTCGCAAGTGGTTGAGCCGGCCCAACGCGGCTGCCGAACCCGCTTTTAATGTGTGAAGAAGTGTTGCCGAATCGTCTAGAGACTGGGGGCTAATTGCATCCTCTTCAGCCAACCGGAGAGCACGTCGATGAGACCTTTCGGCGCCCTCGTAATTTGCCGCTGCCGATTCATACTCTCGGCGAGCGATTTCGATTTCGCTTTCTCGGGATCCATTCATCAATCGTTGACGTTTCGCTCGCTCAAGATTTAGCAAGGCCTGAGCCAGATCTCGTTCATTAAGCATTATACAGTTGTCAAGTTCAACGAGTACTGAACCCGCTTCAACCCATTCGCCACGACTCACTAGTATACGAGCAATTTGTTCCGTAACTCTCGATCGCAATTCAATGACTTCTGTACGGCCTTCGATACGCCCTGTCGCTCGCATGATAGTCTGGTCGTTCGCGAATCGAGAGACGACTATGCTTTCGTGACGACTGGAAATGCGGCGATTTGTTTCATCGATCTCAGCAATGCGATAGTGATCGTGAACCAGCAAAGCGGAACCAAACACGATCACAACGGCGATTGTTGTGGTAGTCATTCTCACTTGAATCGCCCGTTTTCGATTTCGCACACACGGTCGGCGTAATGCATGATGCGTGGATCGTGAGTGACGACAATTGTGGCGGACCGCGTTTCGGAGACGAGTTCCTTTAGTAACTCCATTACTTCCGTCCCTGACTTGCTATCCAGAGCGGCCGTAGGCTCATCAGCAAGCAAGATCATCGGTGCCGTTATGACTGCACGAGCCAACGCGACACGTTGACATTGTCCAGGACTCATGCGAGTTGGCAACTGATGGCAATGTGATCCTAAGCCAACTCGGTG
>JBGSNA010000258.1:0-4931 GCA_041739875.1 Pirellulaceae bacterium | reverse complement strand
GAAGCCGCTGGGGTATCACAGTGCGATCATCGGCAAGTGGCACCTTGGGCTGGAGTCACCGAGTAAGCCGAATGAACGTGGTTTCGATTTGTTTCGTGGGTATTTGGGCGACATGATGGACGACTATTACACGCATCGTCGCCACGGCATCAACTACATGCGCCAAAATTTTGCGGAGGTTGATCCGACGGGGCATGCGACGGATTTGTTCACCGATTGGGCGTGTGAATATCTTCGTGAGCGAAAGCTAAGTGACCAGCCGTTCTTTTTGTACCTCGCCTACAATGCGCCGCACACGCCGATCCAACCAACGGAGGACTGGCTCCAAAAAGTCAAGAAGCGTGAGCCGGCGATCACGGAAAAACGAGCCAAGTTAGTGGCCTTGATCGAGCATCTGGATGCAGGCATCGGCAAAGTGATCGACGCCTTGAAGGAGACTGGGCAGGACAAAGAAACATTGGTGATCTTTACGTCGGATAACGGTGGCCAGCTTGATGTCGGCGCGAACAACGGTGCCACCCGCGATGGAAAGCAAAGCATGTATGAGGGCGGGCTTCGGGTTCCAGCGTGTGCGGTGTGGCCAGGGAAGATCGCGGCACAGAGCAACACCAACATGATTGGGATGTCCATGGACTTGTTGCCAACCATTTGTGAAATCGTCGGCGCGAGGATTCCTGACTCGATTGATGGCGTATCGCTGTGGCCGACGCTCGTGGGCCGGCAACAAGCGATCGACCGCGACCATTTCTTTCATCGTCGGGAGGGCGGCAACCAGTACCAAGGGCTGACGATCAACGCGATCCGGCGAGGTGATTGGAAGTTGCTGCAAAACAGTCCTTTTGCGCCACTGGAGCTTTATCATCTTGC
This sequence comes from Pirellulaceae bacterium, assembly GCA_041739875.1. Lineage (GTDB taxonomy): Bacteria > Planctomycetota > Planctomycetia > Pirellulales > Pirellulaceae > JBBSJZ01. Next base: position 4,064 of record JBGSNA010000258.1, on the reverse strand, counting down.
CACGGATCCGTTGGAGACAACCAATCTTGCGACAAAGAATCGCGGAAAGTTTGACGAATTGTCCAAAGCGTTAAGGCTGCAAATCCAGCGAGGCGGACGTGTTCCCTGGCAAGGGCCCAAGGCGGACTAGCGAGGCACGGGATAATGAGGCACAGAGACGCGTGCTCGATAGTTCGATTCGTTGTGGCGACCGTTTCGTTGGCGAAGTGTGATTGTTGCTGGATCAACCATCGACTCGCCATCGTCTTGGGTGTAAATCCAGATCTCTTGCGAATCCCAAACGATGATCTCGTCGCGCGCGTCGCTGGTTAAGTCGATTGCGTCGTATGCACGTGTCGGATGGCCATCCGCTGGCAATCGCATGACGCAACGACCTTCGCCATCGTAGAGGCCGCCGTATTCTGGGTCTGGATTGACCAGCAAGAGTTCCGCGGCCTTGCCAGTCCAATTCACTGGTGGAATGGCGCTGCCGTGCTCACATCGCGGTTCATAATCGCCGAGGATGTTTCCGTTCGCGTCGAGAATATGCATGATCCCTTGGTTGCGCCAAAAATTCATGACGGCAATTTCCAGTCCCGGAAGTTCTGGGCGCAACTCAGCGATCGTTAGGTTTTGAGCGTGACCGATCCGATGGTGTAATCGCGGAACACCTTGTTGATTAAGCAGTACGAAACCTTCGTCGCTTCCCGCCCAGAGGACTTCGCGTGAACCATCGCCCTGCAAGTCGACCACGGCGACACTGTCCGCGTGATCGCTGAATTCATTGTCGCGGCTCCACAGCACGGTGCCATCGCTGTCGATCATCGAGTACCCAACGGCGACTTCATCGCGGCCGTCACCGTCCGTGTCGATAGGAAACGGATAGTGGCCGGTGTTGCATTCAACGAACCAGAGCGGTTTGAGTTGGCTATTGATGGCCCACAAACCGCGGTAACGGTCCTTCAGCAGGATGTCCGTTGGGCGTCCGACACCGCTCAAGTCCGCAAGGACGATCGAGTCACCCAGAATTCTCGGGAAGCGATTCGCTGGCGGCGTTCGGCTGGGGTTCTCGGGTGTCGGCGCCGCGCGAAGTGTTCGTCCCGTTGCACCCTCCGCGATGACGACTTGCATGTCCTTGCAATAAACAACTTCGCACTTCCCGTCACCATCGAAATCGTGAACTTGAAAGCCAACGTCGTTGGTCAGATGGTACCGATAGCGGTCCGGTTCGCCGATCTGCCACAAGGTTTCGCCGTCCAAATTGATCGCCGTCAAGCAACTCAGTTCACTATTGCTATCTCGAGGTCCGTGGTGTTCGATTTGGCCCATCAGGATATCTGCCCTGCCGTCCCCGTCTAAGTCGCCGAAACGATAATTGCGGTCTGCTCCCGTGTCCTCCGTCATGATGGTTCGCCACAACTTTGGTTTTGGTAGGTCGCGAGCAAGTTCGGCAATTTCGGATTGATTCGCGCTGCGTTCCGCATGCATTCGTTCAGCTTCCTTGTTTGAACAGCGGACCTCAGCAGCCATGAAGGTTGCCGGCAGATCACTCAAAAGTCCAACGCCACCATCGCGATCGTCGTCCGCCGTAGCCGCAAGCATCACTCCGCCGACGCTAGCTGAGATTTCATCTCCGACAACACGAACGCGAATTTCTGTCGGCTGAACGGTTGATTGAGATGTTGATTGAGATGTTGATTGAGATGCCGATTGAGATGCCGATCGAGATGCCGATCGAGATGCCGGTGCACTGGCGAGTATGGTTTCACCTGGCTTTCGAAATTCTGTCTCGTGGCGGACGCGAGTGATCACAGCCTGATCGCCATCGAATCCCACAAAAATGTAACGCCGGTCGTTTCGAGTTCGTACCGTGACGCCACATCGTCGCTCCGAAGTACTTGGCATCAAAGAAACACGCACCTCATAGTCACGCCACACACAGTCGCCAGTCACAACGAGTGGATGCCAATGTGCTTCTTTATTGCGATAGCGTTGGACGAGCGACTTGCGGTGTTCGCCCTGGATCACTCGCCAGCCTGACTGTGCCCCCACCGAGCTACTGTAAGCCGTCACTGCCCACGGTCCTGTTGGAATCGCTTCGCTGACGAAGTGGTATTCTGGGGTTGGTCCGACGGCGGGAAGCAAGCGCCCAAAACGATGCTCTTCGAATCCATCGACAAGCACGGTATCCGCTGGATCCGCAACGGATTGTTCGACGTTGTGTGGTTCGATGGCGATCGCTCCATTCAACGAAGACCAGAAAATCATGATCGCGACGATCCCATGTGCTTTGAAAAAGAGATTCATTCGAGAGGTACCGAGAAAGCGAAACGAGTTTGTAATGAACGAGTTTGTAATGGACGAGAGAGCCAAAACGGTCATCGCGAGTGAATACAGGGTTCTTCATTGTAGGGCAGGATTGCATCCTGTCTTGTCAGGTGACAAACCTGTGCCAAGATCCCCGGGGCATTAACGACGAAAGTTTCTTGCGGAACGATGCTCTTCTGGAACGATGCTCTCCCGGAAAGACGCAAATGCGATGGATGACGTTTTTTATCATACTGTGAATCAACCCGTGACGATTTGCGATCGTTGCGCTGGTGCTTGCGTTGCCGGTGTGGTGGATTTGTCGGCTGGCGGACTTGTCGTAAGTCGATTGTGAGCGGATGGCGTGCTACGGGAACCGTGTCGGCGGCGAGTCGGCTGTACGAATTCGGATGGTTCTGACACGATACACGTTTTCAATCCAAGCTTCCGACGTCAACGCTTTGGACGTGGAAAGTCACGGACACGCATGACTGGCATCGTTTCATGCGGATGATCGAATGGGAAATGCCGCATTTCAACATGGGGAACACGATGCGTGGCGCTGAAACGATCGAGTATATCGACAGGCATTTCCGGTAATCCTTGTGCATCTGTTACTTCCACTGTTGGCAAGCGTACTGTTTGTGTGCGGCTTGATCTTTGTCAAGCGGCTGAGCACGGCGGGGGTCGGATCGGTCACGATCTTGTTTTCGTCGAACGTGTGTACTGCGATCATGTTCTCGGTGCTTTGGTTTTTTGGTGGAGCTGGACAGCCGCCGAGTCAGCTTTGGCAGCCGGGTGTGATCGCAGCGTTATTCATGTTCGGATTGTCGTTCCAGTTTCTCGCGATTCGTCGCGGCGACGTATCGGTCGCGACACCTGTGTTAGGTTTGAAAGTCGTCTTCGTCGCGTTACTGCTGTGGATTATGGCGAACGAACAGTTGCCCAAAGAAGTGTGGCTGGCGGCTTGTTTGGCAACGTTGGGGATTGGGCTCATTCAATGGACGGGGCGGCATCATGCACATCATGTCGTGTTGACGATTGTTTTGTCGCTCTTGGCAGCCGCGTGCTTTGCGATGTTTGATGTGCTTGTCCAGCGCTGGGCTCCGGCATGGGGACCAGGCCGATTATTGCCAACGGCATTTTGGATCGTTGCCCTTTTATCGCTGGGGATGTTGCCGTGGGTCCAATGGCACGAGTTTCGAAATCGATCCGTGCTCAGGCTGCTCGTCCCAGCATCACTTTTGATTGCGTTACAGGCGTTGTGCATCATATTGGCTGTCGCCGTGTTCGGTGATGCTGCGAGAATCAACGTTGTTTATGCGCTTCGTGGGATGTGGGGCGTGGGACTGGCTTGGGGAGCTGCCATGATTTGGGGTGGCGCGGAAGCGGATTTAGGCAAGTCGGCGATGTTGACTCGAGCCGTCGGTGCGATCCTGCTGACAGTCGCGGTGGTGCTTGCAATTCTTGCGCGAGATTGAAGATCAACGGACTGGATGTCTGCGGTACGGCAGACTTTTATCTTGCCGCTCGACCCTCCCTACCGTTGGCTGTTAGCTTTGTAGGGTGGGTCAAAACGCGATAGCGATGCAGACCCACCAACCGCAAATCTTTGACAACCATGGTGGGTCAGCGCGGCTAACGCCGCTCGACCTTGTCATTACCCACATTTCCTATCCAAGGTGGTGGGCGGGAAAAATTGCTAGGTCGTTTCATTGCCAGGACTTAGCGATTTGCTTTCAAAAGAATTTCATTCGACCCGACGACAGATTTCGATA
>JBGSNA010000255.1:0-2587 GCA_041739875.1 Pirellulaceae bacterium | reverse complement strand
TTGTATTTGCTCAGCATCATCAGGGGGAGCCGGACAGAGCGGCCACTCGATAACCCGCTTACCAATCCATAGTCTCTGCTCGTCGTCCCCAACTTCGACACCAGCTAACCAGTGATTCGGCAACATCGGTTCGCCACCACTAGCCGGTCCGAAGATAGCCCACCAAGGGCGGGCCACACGAAGAACTAGGGATGTGCCAGGAATACTGGCTCCCTTGTCAGAGATTGCTTCCAACAGCATCCTGGTCGTGTCCGAATCAAGTCCCAGCCGGTCAATTCCCAACACAGCCAGGCGATCCTGAAAGAAGTGGAATTCAAGCGGTAATCGTTTGGAGAAACGACACTTCTGCATCCACGACAGGCACAGCTCGCGGAGTTCACCCTCCAAGCCAACGAGATACTGCCGAAACGTAAAGTCGTTCCAGTCATAGGGAGTTGATTCTGGCATAGTCCCTCAACACTTTGGTGATATCGGGGCGAACATAGCCTGGCCCTTTGGCACCTTTGCCATGACCGGTTTGGACATGTGCCAGCTTTGACAAGTTCGAGCGATGGACTTCGAGGAACAGTAAATCGAGCGGCAATCCTGTCGACACGGTATCCCCGACAAGGACATAAAAGCGGTCGGCGAGAGCATCAGCGGCGGCAACCAAATCTACTTTGGTATGAGCCTCTACCCATTCACCTAGCTCTTCGACGGCCATCGCAGCCCGACCGAGAAGTTGGTCCTGAATGCCGCTTGCCGCGTCGGCCATTTCTCGGGACAGGTCGGCCAGTCGCTGACTAAATATGGACGCCCGGGCTAGATCGCTCGAAAGCAGTTGGGGAGTTCTTGCACAGACGGGCGCTTTGATTTGATGATGAAACTCACTTACCAAGCAGACACAATCAGCAAGAGTCAGAGGATTCTCATTTGCAATTGGTTCGGGCATACCTATCTACCTATAGGGGGGTAACTATGGCCGGGAAATAGGGGATTGTCTCAGTACCTCATCAATTAACTCTGGCAAACGATCCACTTTCTCGCGTGTGATGGATCTGGCCTTCAACCGATGAGCGAATCGCCCAGGATGTCGAGCGATACCATGACAAAGCAATTCCCTTGGTCATCCTGATGGATCGTTGCCAGCACAGGAATCGTAGGAGCATCAGGTTCACGGGGGCCTGGTCCTACTGAAAAGCGAAACCGGACCATGGAAATGAACCGATTCAGTAAGAATCGCAATCCATACAGAACCTGCGTCGCGACGGGGTCTTGGAGAGAAGGTTCTTCCACGTCACTCCGTTCGACTTCTTTTTCAAACAGATCGAAAATTCGTGAGTCCATGAACACGGGGTACTTGATACCCAAAAGCTTGGCAGTCGACGTGACATCTTCATAGCCAAAGAACGGTTCCGACAATATTGGCAAATTAGGCATATCAACTACTCCTCAATTCCTCTCTTGGGGGGTTTTGACCGTTTCGCTTTACGGGCCGATTGGGTGCAGTCCAGACAGAGGCGAACCTGAAATGCATCCGAGGTGTGGATCTCACGGCGCTTCAGACAGCCTTCCGCTTGGCAAGCAATTTCAACTGTGCGTCTTCCCTGGTGGGGGCCGTCAGTGTTGATCCGCAAGGTACCGGCAATGATGTGCGGATATTTCTTGAGCAACTCTTGCTCTACTGCACCCAGATCGAGTGACTTTGATTTGGCAGGTTTTGATGGCTTCACCTCGGACTCGGGAAGTGCATCTTCGGACTCGTTTTCTTGACCTTCGCGGGCCAGAATCGATCGAGCCTCTTTAACGCCGATTCCATGTTCTTTGGCATATTTACGGGCTTTCGCCCAGGCAACTTTCGCGTGGGAAGAATGAGAAGAGGTCATGGCTAATACTCCAGAGAAAGTGGATCACTTAGACACAACTTTCTAGCTCCGCGAGACTTTACAGTTCATTCAGAAGAGATGGCTAAGATGCTCCATCCATGGTGGCGACAGTCTCAAGCAGTTGCTTCCGCTTCTCGGGTGGCAGGTACTCATGTTTCGCCCACAACTGAACTCTTTGAACGCCGATGCCACCTAATGCCTTGGCGATCTTGATGACACCCATGCCAGAATCACGTAACTCTTCCGCCCGTTTGGTGTCAAAATGTTTCTTGCGAGGGCCGATCTGACTGCCGCGAGCCTTGGCGGCTCTCATGCCGGCGCGGGTACGCTCTCGGATCTGCTCGGCCTCATAATTAGCAATTAGGCTAAAAACACCTGCTATCATGCGGCCTTGAGGGGTAGATAAGTCTAGGTTTTCCCTGTACGAAATTAGTGTAATATTACTATCCTGCAATGTTGCTAATATGGATAGAAGATGGCTGGTCGAACGGCCAAGTCTGTCGAGGGCATGGACGACAAGTACATTTATCTTGCATTTGCGGATGAGGTCCCAAAGTTCGTTGAATGCTGGACGACTGTCTTTGGCTCCACTGACACCGACGTCCACGAACTCCTGGACATCACTCCAACCACGATTGCGAAGATATTCACGCAGGTCGTGGAGCTGGGCGTCCGGAGTTTGATCGTGGGTGGAAACGCGGGCATAGATAGCGACACGTGGT
>JBGSNA010000226.1:0-68828 GCA_041739875.1 Pirellulaceae bacterium | reverse complement strand
CGCGGATGAGTTCGATTTTCTGGCGCAGATGATCGAAAGCACCACGATTGACCATTTGGCCATACTCGTCAGCGGTTAATCGCAATCCGCTACTCATTGCTGCGTTACCTAAAAGACTCGAATGACGAATCTGAGAATGTTTGGGCTCCAGCGGTCCACCCTGGCCGCATCCATTCGACTTAAGTAGCGGCAACATTGCCCTGGGTCCATATTCCGTCGACGCTTCGCCAAGTCTTGCCCGTTGGATTCGTGTCTTGGAGTAGTTTTGGCAGCCGCGCGGGACGCACGTTGTCGTAGCTGGTGAGTTTGCCGAAACGAATGATCGATGCGGGAATACCGACGGCGGTGAATCCGGGGTGTCCCGTTGCCGGATAGGGACCGCCGTGATTCATCGCGGCACTGACGGCTACACCAGTTGGCATTTTGTCGTTGAGAATGCGGCCGACTTTCGGGACCAACTCGAATGCGATTTTGGCGTAGTGCTCATCGTCGGCACTGCTGCTCGTTGCGGAGTAAATGCAACCGGTGAGGTTGCCTTCGAGATGATGGATGACGTTGCAGAGTTCATCGATGCTGTTGGCGACGACAATCAGCGACGCATTTCCGAACGCTTCGGTTTGGAAGCCTTCGGGGTTGCCGAGAAACTCGCTTCCTGAGGCGCGAAGCAGAGTGTTGGCATAAGCGCAGCGACCGGTCTCAACTTCGCCACCACCGCACAGCAGTTTTGCACCGAAACCGACTAGAGTTTTGACGCTTGAAGATAGACTCTTGGCGACAGCAGGTGACAATAGCGTTCCTGGTTTTGCACCTGCGAAACGCTCCTTCACCGTGGTAATGAATTGCTCGCTCTCAGGACAATCGACGAGCAAGACCATTCCGGGATTGGTACAGAATTGGCCGGTACCCATCAGCACACTGGTGATGAATTCATCAACAAGTTTGTCGGCTCGTTCTTTGAGAGCTTCGGGAGTGATGACGACAGGGTTGACGCTTGAGAGTTCCAGGTAGATTGGTTTACCAGCAGCATCCGCAGCGGCCTTGAGCGTTAGCCCCGCAGATCGGCTGCCCGTGTATCCCGTCGCTCCGACGCGTGGGTCCGACACCAGACGCTCGCCATCGGCATGGCTGGTTCGATAAATCAATTGGACAGTAGCAGCGGGTAGTTTCAATTCAGCAAGCGCGTGTGCGGCGAGTTCGGCGAGCAGTCGCGTTGTTTCGGGGTGCGAGCTATTGGCTTTGCCGATGACCGGATTGCCGGCTGCGATCGCGGCGGCGAAATCACCACCCGCGATACTGTTGAATGCGAACGGGAAGTTGTTCGGTCCAAACACGCACACTGGCCCGAGCGGTTCAAAGCAAGCTCGGATCCCTGCCTTGGTATCGATCGTTGCAAGTGCCCAGTCACCGCTACGGCAGGCTGCGGCGGCGGAGCGAAGTTGGTTGCTCGTTCGTGGCAATTCAACGTCGGCGAGTCGTGGGTTCTTGGCGAGACCAGTTTCAGCGAACGCCGACTCCACGAGCGCATCTTTGTTGGCTTCGATTGCGTCAGCATAACGCTCAAGAAATTCAGCGATGCGAGAGCGCGGGAACCGACGCAGTTCTCGGGCGGCTTCGACAGCTGCGTCGAGTGCGGCGTCGCAGTCCGCCCAGTCGCTGACGGGGAACTCGGGCGAAAGTTTTTCAGCGCTGTTGGGATTGGTGGCTTGGAAGGTTGCGGAGTGCTTCGAGTCTTGCCATTGGCCGGAAACGAGTACGGGTCGAATGGCGGAAGTGGCTTTGGACGAAGTGGCTGAAGACATGGAGCGAGAATCCTGGGCGTGTATTGAGATGGATTGAATTCGAGTCTGGCGAAGCGTTTAGCCTTGCATGACTAGCCTTGCACGATCGGATTGGACAAGGTGCCGACGCCAGCGATCGTGATCTTCACGACATCACCGGGCGAAAGCGTGAAATCGCTGGTCGGCACAATCCCAGTTCCCGTCATCAAGAACGCACCGTGGGGAAAGTCGTTGTCTCGACCTAGCCACGAGACAAGATCCGTGAACGTTCGCGCCATCTCAGCGGCCGATGTTTGTTGGTCGAACACCACTTCGCCACCGCGGTGAATCTTCAAGTCGATTTTTAGACTCGCCACCGGTGGCAGCTCACGATACAGCGTGATCCACGGTCCAAGTCCAGCGCACGCGTTGTAGCACTTTGCTTGAGGCAAATAGAGCGGGTTCTCGCCTTCAATGTCACGAGAGCTCATGTCGTTTCCAATCGTCAAACCGACGATATTCAAATCGCGAGATAGCACCAGCGTGACTTCGGGTTCAGGCACATTCCATGTTGCGTCTTTGCGGATGCGAAGCGGTTGACCATGGCCGCTGGTTCGATGCGGCGTCGCTTTGAAGAACAACTCGGGTCGTTCGGCCTTGTAGACGCGGTCGTAACACGACGCGGCCGCTTCGGATTCTTCCATCCGGGCGGTTTGGCTGCGTTTGTATGTCACACCGGCCGCCCAGATTTCCTGGTGGTCGATCGGAGGCAGCCAAGAGATGTTCTCGCCAGCGGCAATCGCAGGCCCACGCTCGAGCGACTCGGCGGCACCAATCGGATCGGCGGCTGAGAGGATATCGGCGAGGGAAGGCAGTTCCTTGCTGAGATGCAGAGGAATGAGGCGATCGCCATCGACGATGGCGACGTGTGGACCCGTTTTAGGATCGTTGAATTTTGCAATGTTCATGCAACTGAATATACCCGCCAAGCGAAAGCCCGAGGAGGGTAAGTGTGAGAGCCGACGCACAGGGAGTGCGTGCGGAAACGCACAAAACATGCCGATATTTGACGAAGCAAATGCGACTCGCTCCCGTAAAACGTCAGATTCTCTTGCGGTGAACTGTCGCACAAACCTACCGTGCGGGCTCAGAAAACGCAAGAAAACGAGGCTTCGATGGATGAATGCCGTTCATCTACTCGAAGCCTCGCTTTGAGGAGCTAGGTCGAAGCGAGGTTGGAATGCAATGTGCCGCAAAAGCTCGGCGGAATGAGCACGTTAGCAACCAACACAATCAAACTAGGACCGGAAAATGCATTCGACTTGCAGACGGTCACGCATGATGTCTTCGAAACCCGTCAGAGGAAACTCGTAAGCGACACCAGCTTCGACCTTTCGGTTGGGCTTGTATTTCAAGCCAACGTTCTGGCTAACGACATCGTTGCCAGAGACATTGTTGGCGTTGAGGTTCAAGAGATCCAAACCAGCCACACCCAATGCCTGTCCAGCCGAAGCATCGTCAACCCAGTGCCACCAAGACATTTCAGTCAACAGGTAGGTTTTCTTGGTCAACTTGACGTCGAAGTGGTTATGCCACTGGATCGCCGAAGTTTGAATGCTTGTGTCAACGGGAACTTGGTATCCGAACGACGTCAAGTAGTGAGCGTTGCCACCCGCCAAACGCTGGCCGCCGGTCGCGAAGAAGTGGAACTGGCCATCGCCGAGAGCTTGCAGGGCTTGTTCGGAACCCATCGGGATCTCGTACGTGAATCCGATCGAGCCCAGAGTACCCGTTTCGACATTGCGGATCAGGTTGTACTTCAACCCGGCGGTAACGTCGGCGAATCCCGAATCGAGCAGGGTGTCCAAGGTACCTTCACTGTTATCAATGATGTAACCGTCCTTAACGGCAATCAAGCTCAAGCGATCCGTCAGCGCGATGCGAAATTGCATGGCAAACAACTGAGCGCTGCCGCCAGCGGGAATGTTTGCTGGTCCGAGCGTGCCGGGGAATCGATGATTGACGAACATCGGCCGAATTTCGGTCAGTGTGCGTGGGTCTTCGAAGTGAACGAAGTCGATCATCGGGCTGATGAAGTCATCGAAGCAACGATCGCTCGGTTTAATGAATCCGAGAAGGTTCAGATCACCCAGGCATCCGCACTTCAATCCACGCTCGCCACAGAATCCGCAAGCGTCGCATTCACTCAAGCTGTCACAACCACTCTCGTCACAACCCGTTTCGCTAAGGCAGAGCGGAGTCGAGTCACAGCAGCCTCCGCCGATGTTGCCGAAAAGGTTGCAGTCAGCCTTTGCCACTTGAATGCCGCTCATTGCGACCGCGACGCTGGCGACGATCGCGTAGGCCATTTTCTTCATTTTTCGTCCCTCCATGTAAACCGGTTACGAGGGCAACTCCCGTCGCCAACCGAACGATCATTTTCGTTACTCCATGGATCGACGAAACGCAGTGCAGGCTTTGCTAAACCGGCCCGCCACCCTATGACCAGCAATTCCCTGACGGAATCGAGATATCGACATGTCGCAAGAAAGCGATCTATTGAGTGACGCCATTAACGATATTGAGTCATCGTCCGAGTGCGTTGCTTGGGAGAACGCAGCGGAAACACTACGTGTGCTCGCGCATCCATTGAGGCTGCGAATGCTTGTGAAAATGACTGACGCAGTTCGAACCGTCAGTTCGCTCGCAGAGGACTGTGGTATTCAAAATCATCAAGCGAGCGAGCACTTGCGTCTCATGCAGCGGCTGGGTTTGGTCAAAAGCCATCGCCAGGGACGCTTTACCTACTACCGCCTCGACAACGACCATGTTCGGACGTTGTTGAAGTTAATGTCACAGTGGTTTACGCGGGTCAACGGAGAGTCACCGCACGACTGAACGCGACGATATCGACGCATCGTAGTGACTCGGGATTTTTTACTGAAGCCTAGGGTTTTTCCACCGAAGACGCCAAGACCTCAAGATCGTCACGACCGACGCGAGCACAGAAGTCACCGAGTGACTCTTTCTCGCTTGTGCGATGAGCTTTGTAGGCTGCGAAAATTGATACGAGTTCGTCAGTCAACGTCTCGGCAGGCACCAAGTCTTTGTAGATGTACGCCAACCGGTTGCCCAGAAATGCACCACCGACGAAGAGGGTGTATTTGCCCTTCGTCTTTCCGACCATTGCGATCTCCGCATTGTACGGCCGCGCGCAACCGTTGGGGCATCCTGTCATCCGGATAATGAACTTCTCGTTGTCCAAACCTAGTTTCGCTAGAGGCGCTTCGAGCGTATCGATCAGCGAAGGCAAGTACCGTTCGCTTTCGGTAACGGCCAAACCGCACGTGGGGAGCGCGACACAGGCAATCGACCAGCGACGTACGGTGCTTGTTTCCTCAGTCGTCGGTGTGTTGTTCGCTTTGACGATTTCGATCAGCCGGTCTCGATTTTCGGGTTGAATGTTCGCGAAGATGATGCTCTGGTGGCCGGTCAAGCGAATCTCTGGTTTGAGTTCGTTGCAAACGGCTCGCAACGCAGCTTTGAGCTGGTGATTTTCGTTGTCGTAAAGTCGACCGTTTTCAATATTCAAGCCATACGACCACAAGCCGTCGCCTTGTTCTTGCCAGCCCATGTGGTCATCGAAGCCGGTGACGTCGTCTTCGGTACAATCCTTGAGCATCGCGCCGTAGTACTCTTCGACGCTGCGGCGGAACTTCGTGATACCGAGCTTGACCACAAGGTATTTCATTCTCGCGACCTTGCGGTCTTCACGATTTCCGTAATCGCGTTGGACTTTCAAAATAGCTTTGGCAACATCGACCGCTTGTTCGGGTTTACAGAATGCCATCCGTTTGCCAAGCGCGGGGAAGCACTTCTCGGCGCTTGGCGTCGTTCCCATACCACCGCCGACAAGCACGTTGTAGCCGATGATCTTGCCTTCGCGTACGACGGCGAGAAAGCCGATGTCTTGCGTATAGATATCAACGCAGTTGTCTTCGGCGAGCGCGATACCGATCTTGAACTTACGAGGTAGATAACGCGGGCCATAGAGTGGTTCAACAACAGCTCCGCCTTCGAGCGTTTTCTCGCCCGATTCCAGATCCGTCACCCACAGTTCATGGTAGGCCGGTGTCTTGGGCGCGAGTTCTTCGGTCAGCTCGTCGGTGAGCCGATGCAGCTCTTCGTAAATCGGCCCGACTCGTTTGGCGGGACAGCACATGATGTTTCGATTCACGTCACCACATGCCGCGAGCGTCGACAAATGGATATCGTTGATGCGTTTGATCGTTGCACGCAGATTACCTTTGAGAATCCCGTGGAGCTGGAGCGTTTGACGCGTAGTGATCTTGAGCGTCGAGTTCCCCAACGTGTCGCACAAGTCGAGTTCAGCGAGCAATTGATCGCTTGTCATCCGTCCGCCGGGGATGCGGTTGCGGACCATCATCGAGTAGGCTTTCCCGCCACCTTCTTTTTTTGCACTTCCGCGTGCGTCGCGGTCGTCTTGCTCGTAAGTTCCGTGGAACTTCAGCAGCTGGATATTGTCTTTGTTGAAATGGTCGGTTGGCTCCGCCAGCTCGACGTCGATCGTACCCAAGAGGTAGTTGCTGTTTTCTTTGAGCGTTTCGTTCGCGCTAAGTTTTGGCGTATCAGTAGACATCCGGACCTGAATCCTGTGTGATTTTCTGGTAGTAAGTTGTGGGCGAGTTCGCTTAGACGGATTCGCTCAATCGTTGGCGTGCGTTAGGTTTTCCGCCAGCGAGCCTGTTTGAACTCGCCCTGAACCCGCTGAACGAACCGTCCAAGTGGCGGACCGCCGCGCGAGTTCAACCGGCCAATCTGGTGAACTATAACGGTCCGTGCGAATTGTCACTATGGTGAACCTGCATAGCGAGCGTTTCCTTTTTACAGTCTTCACGTTGGAGCATCCATGACTGCCAAGCTGCTGGACGGCAAACGAATTGCCGCTGAAATTCGCGATGAAGTGGCCCTTGGTGTCGAAGAATTCGTCGCTGGAGGCGGGCAGAAACCCACACTTGCCGCCATCCTTGTAGGCGAGGATCCCGCGAGCCAAGTTTATGTGCGAAATAAAGAGCGAGCCTGTGAAAAGGCTGGTTTAGGCAGCCAAATGCACCGGTTGGCGGCAGATTCGAGCGAAACGGAGTTGCTCGATTTGATTTCTAGGCTCAATTCAGACCCGTTGATTAACGGGATTCTCGTCCAATTGCCCCTGCCCAGAGCTGGCAACGGCGGATTGGGTTTCGACGAGCGTGCGGTCCTCGACGCAGTGGATCCGCTCAAAGACGTCGATTGTTTTTCCCCTGTGAACGTCGGTTTGCTGATGCAGGGACGACCGCGATTTTTGCCATGTACGCCTCATGGCGTCGTCCAGCTGTTGTCGCGTTATTCCATTAGTGTCGCCGGCAAACATGTCGTGGTGGTTGGACGCAGCGATATTGTTGGTAAGCCGATGGCGATGATGCTGGCCCAGAAAGATGGCTCCTGCGGAGCGGATGTGGCAAACGCCACCGTCACGCTCGCTCACAGTCGTACGAAAGACCTCGCGAGTGTTCTGCGAAGCGCGGACTGTGTCATTGCGGCGGTCGGTGCGCCAGAAATGATTACTGCCGACATGATTCAAAGCGGCGCAGTCGTCATTGATGTGGGTATCAACCGCGTCGGCGACAAACTCGTTGGCGACGTCAAGTTCGATGAAGTCGCGGAAGTCGCATCGGCGATCACACCGGTTCCCGGCGGTGTCGGCCCACTCACGATTGCGATGCTTCTGAGCAATACACTGATGGCGGCAAAGTTGCAAATGAAGGGCGATTAGCCCTTATTTCGCGACTGTACTCACATCCGATGGCGTTTGATGTTGGGCTGCGACACGTCGAGCACGGGCACGTGTTGAGACTAACGTGACGAACCGACCTCGCTGCACAACGCGACCGTGCTGGTTGAGCAATTGTCGCACCCAGGTCACGCGGCCGGCACGACGACCGTGCAGTTCGAGTTTCTCGACTGAGGTTAAAACCTGGACGCGGTCATTGAAGAATATGGGGGCTTCGAATTGCCAATCCGTAATTCCAACGAGAGCTAACGTTGCCGCACGAGGGTTTTGGCTGCTCAGGCCAGCTAGCAAGCTCAGGCCAAGTAAGCCGTGAGCAACGGGTTCGCCAAAGGGTGAACGCGTATTGTCGCTGTCTTGTTTGTGCAGCGGATCATCGTCGCCCGTCAGTATCGCAAAGTCGGAAACGTCATCCGCAGTGACCTCGCGCCATTCACTCAACCAGCGGTCGTTCACATTTAAGTCCTCGAAATACAGCAGGTCAGTTGCAGTATGAGAATCCAAGGCTAGCTCGATAAGTTGAAAAGTGGTGGGGCTAACATGGGCCGAGGTTTTGTCTCGGATTCCGACTTCAGGTCGCCTGGATCCGACTTGAGGGACGCCTAAATCCGACTTCCGGTCGCACAAAGACGTCTGGTGAACAATTCACCATCATCCCGATGCAGCAGCTCCAACCAAGTCACCATAGTCAAAATCCGCCGAAAAATCTGCGATTTTCAATGGATTAGGTGCGATGAGGCAGTTCAGGGGGGATGGGGTGGTGCTGTTTTACTAGCCCGCGACACGAGTGACCTGTGGCGGTTAGCATAGAGGTCCCACCCCACCTTCGTTTTAGGATGTCGTTCATGATTCGAAAATTCAGCCAACTGTCATTCATCATCACACTGTTTTCTCTAGGCTACGCGATTGCGGAGGAGCCTCGTTTCGTTGCCAGGCTGCTAACGATTGATGCCAACGAAGGTATCGCGGCGGGCGACATCGACGGAGACGGACAAGCGGATATCGTCGCCGGTCGAAACTGGTACCGCTCGGGCGATTGGGCGCCGCGGCCCTTGCGCCAGATCGAAGATTGGAACGGCTATGTTGAAAGCAACGGGGACTTCCTTTGGGATATGAATGGTGACGGCCGGTTGGATGTGATTGCTGGCTCATTCTTGCCGACCGAAGTTCACTGGTACGAAAATCCTGGCGACGAAGGTTTGCGACTGGGAAAAACTTGGACCAAACATTTGCTTGTCGACACAGGCAACACGTGCAATGAAGGCCAGTTGATGCACGACATCGATGGTGATGGGACACCGGAATGGGTCGTCAATAGTTGGAAGAAAGATGTGCCGATGGTTGTCTGGCGTTTAGTTCCCAAAGCCGAATCAACTGAACCCGCCAAGAAGGCCAAGGCAAACGCCAAGGAGCCAGCGACGAAGCCAGCGCAATTTGAGCTCGTGTCCCATGAGTTGGGGCCCAAAGGCAATGGCCACGGAGTTGCCGTGGGTGACATCAGTGGTGACGGACGTGCGGACGTTCTCGTGGGTCAAGGTTGGTATGAGCAGCCCGTTGACGGCGCGTGGTCGGGGCCCTGGACATTCCATTCGGATTGGGACTTGCACTCAAGCTTGCCAATGACGGTTCGTGACTTGGACGGCGACGGCAAGAACGATCTGATCTTTGGTAATGGCCACGACTACGGTTTGATGTGGTGGCACAACGACGGCAAGGATGATGCCGGAAAGTTAACATGGACTGAGCACATGATTGACAAATCGTACAGCCAGCCCCACGTGCTTCATTGGGCCGATGTGGATGGTGACGGTACGGAAGACCTTATCACGGGCAAGCGTTATTACGCACACAATGGCAAGGATCCTGGTGGCCAGGAGATGCCGTGTCTCTATTACTACACCTGGGACTCCAAGACGCTTGCCTTCACTCGACACACGATTGAAGAAGGCCATGTCGGATGTGGCTTGCAGATCGTTGCGCAGGATCTCAATGCCGACGGCAAGCAAGATCTCGCAGTCGCTGGGAAGAGTGGCACCTATCTGCTTTTGGCTCAGTGAGTCTTGCCCCATGAGCGAACCGCAGCAGACGTCGCAATGGTCATCGGATGGCCCGCCACCACCGATGACGGTTCGTGAAGCGCAAGACCAAGTGGACCAGTGGATTCAAACGATCGGCGTCCGTTACTTTCATGAGTTGACCAATCTGGCCCAACTCGTTGAAGAAGTCGGTGAAGTCGCGAGAATCCTCTCGCGAACTTGCGGCGAACAATCGAGCAAGCCTGGCGAGTCGCGGGGCGATCTTGCGGATGAATTGGCCGATGTGTTGTTCGTAACGATTTGTTTAGCCAATCAATCGGGAATCGATCTCACCGAATCCCTGCGTCGTAATCTCGACAAAAAAACGCGACGCGACGCAAAACGGCACTTGGAAAACGAAAAACTGCGTTAATTCGTCGCCGAGCGAACCAGTATGTCCAATTAGTTAGAAAGTCACATGGAATGATCGACTTCGAGAGAATCGATGGGCCGTTTGGAGTTCCGGTTTATTATCAACGGCTGCCCGTCAACACGGTATCTGTGAGTTGGGTCATGTTCGTCGGCAGCGCCGATGATGCGATTGGCGGTGGGGAGGGTATCTATCATTGGTTCGAGCATCTCCCATCGCGTGGTACCGAGAAGTTTCCTGGCGGGTACCGTGACACCGAGGCGAGACTCGTGCGTCACGGCGGTGGCGGTGATGCGGAGACCGGTCATGATTACACCTCGTTCGGTGCGGATATCCCCAAGCGAGTCTGGGCGGACGCAATGGATATCCTCACCGATATGATCGCGCGGCCGCTGCTGCGTATCGAAGACATCGAAGCGGAGCGAGAGGTCATTCTCCAAGAGATCGACGAGTGGCATTCGGCGCCCTCGTCGCATGCGACGTGCCGACTTCCTAGCGTGCTGTGGCCAGGTCATCCACTCGGCCACGACCAACTCGGTAGTGAGGAGTCGCTGGGAGCGATTGAACCGAGTCGATTGCGGCATGCGCACCAACTCGGCTACTCGCGCAACCGAGCTTCGCTATTCGTTGCCGGCGACATCGAACGAAATGAATTACTGGATGTGATCACGCCGCTGTGTGAGCGGATTCCCGATCGCAAACTTAGCCCGCGAGATCGGCCGGCCAGCTATGGGAAGCTTCCCACATGGAAAGCAGGACAGACGACGACGATCGAGACCTCGTTCGAAGACTCCGTCGTCTATTTGCTATTCCCGCTTGTCCCAGCGATGGACCAACTCCTGCGTTGGGATTTTATGGGCGAAGTCTTTTCTGGTGGCGCACTGGGCTCGCCGCTGAATCGTTTAGTGCGAGAGGATTCACATCTTGCCTACTCGCCGGACTTCACTGGTGCTATGCACGCCGATGGAGGCTTTGTTGGCTTTGTTGCCCAAACAAGCAACGAACCGCAACGAGTCTTGGATGCCTTTTGGAAGTTGATTCGCAGCCCCGACGTGCGTGCTCGCGATTGGCTCGACTATATTCGGGACACGATTCGCGGCAGCATCGAGATGCATGATCCCAATGCGGGCGAGTACACTTCCGAGGGTAGCACGTCGCTGATTTACTATGGCGAAATGATTCCCGATGCAAAGTATGCTGAGACCATGTTGGGCTACGGTGATGACGAAATCATCGACTGGTTGGACCAACTCCAGCCCGATCAGGCTCACGCAATCATCTTCCGCGGACAGTAGCTGATAAGCGAGTGTCGAAGTAATCATCAACGTGCATTGGGGTGCAGTTCAGACGCCGAGTTCGCAAACCGCATGATGAACTTGAGTGCTGCATCCAACCAATGACATCGATGCGAGCAGCGCTCTTTGAACGCGTTTCACTAGTTTCACGGAGTGAGTGCCGGTTTCACGGCGTGAGTTTTCGTTCGGACAAGAGGCGACTCGCTTCAAGATTGGCATTCCAGGCAATCGTATCGCTTTACTTCACGATAATCGGCCGCATCATCGTTAGATTCCCTTGCCTTGGCGGTTAAGACTTCGGTATGACGACACGTCGGCCTAGTTTTCTGGGCCGTTTTATCGGACATCATTACAACGCACCAACATAAAGCGTGGCAGGATGCTACGAAACTCACCGATCCGTTTGGCCTGTGGGCACCCGGCATGGCATTTCGGTGCCCTTGCCGTCACGTTGCTCTGTATTGCCGGTTGTTCGTCTCTATGGCCCGGTAGCAAAGAAGACACCGAAGGCCAGCGACTCAATGATTTGCTGAAAGTCCCAGAGCCTCCGGATCTCGTTCGTGAAGCCGCGATCCCACGAGGACTCAATGCCATCAATGTTGAAGGCGTTGCCATCGTCAACGGCTTGCCCGGTACAGGTGGTCCGGCCGACCCGTCGATGTTGCGTGATCAATTGCTTGAAGAAATGAAGCGACATGACATTAAGGATCCTAACCAGTTTCTCGAGTTGCCGGAGACAGCGCTGGTGCGAGTCCAGGCCGTCGTACCAGCGGGTGCCCAGCGAGGTGACTCGGTTGATCTGTTGATTTCTACTCCGCCACGCAGCAAGGTATCTAATCTGAGTGCCGGTTGGTTGATGGACACTCGATTGCGACACCAGCAAAATATTCAAAACTCAGTTCGCAAGAGCGACGTGATGGTCATCGGGACCGGCCAAGTGCTCACGCGTGCGAACCTTCAAGGCGGCAGCGACGATGCACTTAAAGTCGAAGGCCGCGTCGTCGGCGGTGGACGAATCCAGATCGATCGCAAGCTGGGTCTAATTCTACGGCCAGAATTCCAGCACGTGAAAATGTCCGCTGGATTGGCTGCGGCGATCAATCGACGTTTCTTTTTCTTTGACGGTACAACACGACGCGGCATCGCCAAAGCAACCGAAGACGACTACATCGAGATTGACATGCACCCGCGTTATCGAGGTCAGCAAGCGAGGCTGATGGCGATTGTCGGTGCGATCGGTGTAAAGCCGGAATCTGCGGATACGCAACAGCGATTGGTGGATCTGGGAAAGCGACTGCGTGAGCCAGCAACAGCGGCCGATGCAGCCAACCAGCTTGAAGCCCTCGGTGAGAGCGCGATACCGACTTTGACCGCAGCCCTTGAAACAAACAACCCAGAACTCAAATTCTACGCGGCGGAAGCGCTCGCTTATTTGGATCGCGTTGAGTCGATCGAGCCACTTGAAGAAGCCATTCGCATTCAACCAGCGTTTCGATATCCGGGACTAGCGGCATTAGAAGGGCTCGAGCAGCATCTTGCCGTCGAGTCGCTACAAAGGCTGTTGGATCAACCGAGTTTGGAGACTCGCTATGGTGCGTTTTGTGCGATTCGTCGACGTGCAGACGGCCGGCTCTCGCTCGCGGGCAAGGCAATTGGTAAATCGTTTCGGCTGTACAAAGTCAGTTCCGAAGGCTCGCCAGCGGTCGTCGTGTCGACCAACGAAACCCCGGAAATCGTGTTGCTTGGGACGCTTGGCCCGCTCGCGATCCCAGAGTTTCTGTTTGGGAGTGACGGTTTCTTGCTCAAGCCCGAACCGTCTCAACCCGGCCAGATCCGAATTAGCCGATTTCAGGCGGGTCAACAGGACAAACGCGTCACCGTGCCGAATTCGATCGAGCAAATCGTTGCTGGGATCGTATCGATCGGTGGCGAATACGGTGACGTCATCGGCACCCTTCGAAAAGCTAAGGAAGCTGGCTATTTGAAGGACCAGCTCGCATTTGATCCGCTGCCGCGATCACTTCGCACGTATCATCGCGATGACCAGGGCAATGAAATCGACGAAACAGTCATCGAGGAACCAACCGGCAACGGTTTGGCAAAAAAGTAGTCGTTTTCCGGCGTTTAGGTTTTCCTGTGTTGAAGTCAGCGCGACCACAGTTTTCTTAGTTGACATGCTTTCCCGCTCAAGCACACTTTGAATCGCATGAAGCGATTCTTTTGCCATTTAGCCGTCATTCTTTTTCTGATGCCGTTTGTCGGCTGTCCGGCAAGGAGTGTTCCCGTCGTCGAAGTGGAGCCTTTGCCGGTGTCCACAACATCGCTGCTCGAGCAGGTACGTCGAACATTACAAGTCAACAAGCAGACTCGTACACTAACGACGGATGTCCACGGAGCTTGGCAGATCCTGCATGGCGTGTTGGCTTACGGTCAAGGCTTTGAGATCCAAACGAACGCTGGAGAGCAGCACGCAGTCGAGTATCTTCTCGCCGGTGGTCCGCTCGAGGGCTTTGCACCCGTGGTTGGTGATCCGGTTGGTCCAGGCAATCGTCGTGGCTTGAGGATGGATGTCGAGCCGACTTCCAAGATCGGCCAAGGTCATCGAGACCAGTGGTTAGCCGTCTTGGTTCAAGCTGGTTTGCGACCCGACGAGACAATTCGTGTCGGATCAGATGATGTCTCGATGCTCGATTGGGTGAATCAAGCGGAGTACGACGTCCCTTTAAACTTTGAGTATGAATTCAGTTGGACGCTCATTGCGGTGACCGCGTATCGACCGACCACGAACACTTGGATCGCACGAGATGGTATCGATTACAGCACCGAGTTGTTACTCGAAGTGGAGTTGAGCCAAGGAATTGAGGAGGCTGTGTGTGGTGGTACGCATCGCTTGATAGGCATTGCGATGACGCTTGCCAAACGTAAATCCGAAGGAGCCGAGCTGACAGGCGTTTGGGCGAATGCCCAGGCGACGGTTGATGCCGCGATCCGTCAAGCGAGGGCAAATCAAAATCCTGACGGTTCCTATTCGACTTCTTACATGCATCGAAATGGTTGGACACGAGACTTGGGCCAGTCGATTGGGACGACGGGACATGTGTTGGAGTTTTTGGCGATCGCGGCGGATGATTCGACATTAGCTGAGCCCTGGGTCGAACTTGCGGTGCGTCGTTTGTGTCATACCCTTGAGCGTTGCGACGGTGTCGATTTGGAATGTGGCGTCCTTTACCACGCTTTGCATGGCTTAAGTTTGTATGAATCCCGAATGACCAGTCGCGAAGAAGTTGACCGTGGTTAGAATGACGGCAATTGATCTGCGAAGAATCGCCTCATTCACGTTGAATTAAGGAACTGGAATTGAAGAGTCGTTACCAGTCCCTCGCTGTAGGGCTGGGGTCGATCGGCGTCCTCGCTGTCGTCCTGGGAATTGGTGGCTATTTGGCTTGGTTCAAATACGATCAAATTGTCGCAGCGAGTAAACAAGAACCACCTCCCGAAATGCCTGAGTCTGTCCGTTCATCGGCAGCAAAGTCGTTGAAGTTTCGTGCATCCGCAACGGCGATTGGCACCATCCGTGCCCCAAGATCGATCACCCTGCGAAATGAAGTTGCGGGACAAGTTACGTCCATTGCTTTGGAGTCCGGCGGCTCTGTGAAGACGGGTCAAGTATTGGTCGTTCTCGACCACCAAGTCGAGGACGCAATGCTCGTGTCCGCAAAAGCTCACCAGCAAAAGGCTCAGTCGATGTTGGAACGTACACGCCGTGTCGCCCGGGAGAACGCCTCGAGCGCCAACGAGATTGACCAAGCGGTCGCAGACATGGCCCAAAGCGATGCCGACGTAGCTCGCTTGAGCGCTATCATCGAAAAGAAAACATTGACGGCACCATTTCAAGCCAGAGTTGGCATGGTTGACACTCACGTCGGGCAATATCTAAGTGAGGGTGCCGAGATCGCGACGTTGCAGGGAGTCGACGATTACGTCGACGTCGATTTTATGATGCCACAATCGGTCGCGGACGCCGTCGAGATTGGCCAAGAAATTGGCTTGCTCATGAACGTGGACCGTCTATCCGCAGAACTCGTTGCGCTCGACGCGATTGCTGATCGTTCGACACGTAATTTAATGGGACGAGCCAGACTCAAGAATCCTCCTGCGTTTCTTCAACCCAATGATGCGGTGAAAGTGCGTGTCGAGTACGGACCCGAGACTACGGCGATTGTGGTCCCGGCTCAATCTATTCGACGATCCCCAGCGATTGAGTTTGTTTATGTCGCATTAAAGGACGATCAAGGAGCGCTTCGTGCTTACGTTCGTGAAGTCAAGACTGGTCCGTCCATTGATGGCACAGTCATCGTGACTCAAGGTATCAGCGAGGGTGATCGAGTCGTGGGTGATGGTTCGTTCAAGCTTCGTGATAGAGCTTTGGTCATTGATCTTTCGCAGGACGAATCCATTTCGCAGGACCATCCCATCAGTGCAGCGGTGAGCCGGTAGGGATCCATGCGCAGCATCACGGATATCTTCATTCGCCATCCTGTCCTTGCGGTTGTCGTCAACCTCATGATTGTGCTGATTGGATTACGGGCAGTTTTCTTGTTGCCGATCCAGCAGTATCCGAAACTGGAGAGCACATCCATTCTGATCAGCACCGTGTATGTGGGCGCTAGTGCGGAAACTGTCCGCGGCTTCCTGACGACGCCGATCGAACGTGCCGTCTCTGCGATCGCGGGTGTGGACTACATCGAATCCAGTAGCATGTCGGGGATCAGCACCGTCACGGTGCGATTGAAGCTGAATCACGACAGCACGCAAGCTCTTGCCGAAGTCAGCGCGAGGTTGCAGCAAGTTCGTCGTGAAATACCAGCCGAAGCGGAACCACCAGTCATCGAGCTTCAGCGAGCCGATCGTCCGTATGCATCGTTCTATTTGAGTTTTACGTCAACGGAGTTTGATATTGCGGAGTTAACCGATTGGTTGACACGCACGATTCAGCCGCAATTGTCGACTCTTGGCGGTGTCCAGCGAGTCGGTATCGAAGCGGGACGGATGCCAGCGATGCGAGTTTGGATCTCGCCACAGCAGCTGTCGATGCTCAATCTCACTCCAGGCGATGTGTATGCGGCACTGAAGCGAAATAACTTCTTGGCGGCGATCGGCCGCGTCAAAAATGACAGTGTCCAAGTCGACTTGCTCACGGATACGGACTTGCGTGGTGTCGAGGAATTTGAAGATCTGATTGTATCCCAGCGTGATGGTGCCACCATTCGTTTGCGTGATGTCGCGAAAGTCGAACTGGGTGCTGAAGAGGCACTTTCGATGGCGATGTACGGTGGCGGTGAAGCCGTCTACTTGTCGGTCTGGCCATTGATCGGCAGCAACGAGATCGACGTAGCGCATCGTTTGAGAGCTGAGATGGAACGCCTTCGTCCGACCATGCCCGAGCACATCGACATGGAGTTAGCTTGGGATGCGACTAAGTTTATGGAGGATGCGATTCGCGAGATCTCCAAAACGCTTGTCGAAACGATCGCGATTGTCGGCATCGTGGTGTTTCTATTCCTCGGTTCACTGCGAACGGCGCTGGTTCCACTCGTTGCGATGCCGGTCTCGCTCATTGGCGCCGTGGTGCTGATGATGTTGATGGGTTTTTCGTTGAACTTGCTCACTCTATTGGCGATCGTGCTCGCGGTGGGGCTTGTTGTCGACGATGCGATCGTGGTTGTGGAGAATATCCAGCGGCACGTTCAACTTGGTGAGACTCGTATTCGAGCGGCGGTGATTGGGGCTCGCGAGCTTGTTGGGCCTGTGATTGCGATGACAATCACGCTCGCGGCAGTCTACGCTCCGATCGGCATTCAGGTTGGTTTGACAGGGATGCTGTTTCGTGAGTTTGCTTTCACGCTAGCCGCAGCGGTGGTCGTGTCTGGGTTTGTCGCGATCACGCTTTCGCCGATCATGAGCGCGATGATGATTCACCCGTCAGGCAAAGAGAGTTGGTTGACTCGCTTTGTGAATCGACGGTTCGAAACCGTTCGCCGGATTTACGCTGTGCTGCTTCGAGTTGCTATCTCGCTGCGTTGGTCAATCGCCCTAGCGACGCTGTTGATTGGATTTGCGGCGTGGCCATTGTATGTCATGAGCGGCAAAGAGCTTGCTCCGGTCGAAGACCAAAGTGCGATCGCGGTCATGCTCGAAGCGGCGCCCGATGCAACGCTGGAGAGTACAGCGGTTTGGGCGAGCCAGTTAGCGACGTCGTTGAAGGAATTTCCAGAAACGAAATACATGTGGGCGTTGATCACGTCCAATGGCGGTTTCGGTGGCATGATCACCAAAGATTTTAAAGATCGCGACCGCAGCACGGCGGAGATGCAGGGTCCCGTTTACGTGGCGGTTTCTCAGATTCCTGGGGTGCGAGCATTTCCCGTTTTGCTGCCTCCGCTCCCAGGTGCTGGGCAGTACGACGTTGAACTCGTGATCAAGAACGATCGGCCCGCGGAGCAAATGGCTGGACTAGCTTCAGAAATCGTCCAGCGTGCTCAACAAGCGGGCATGTTCATGTTTGTTGATACCGACATGAAGTTTGATTTGCCCCAGGCACGCGTCGTCATTGATCGACAGCAGATTGCGGACATGGGTCTCGATCTTGCATCGATTGGTCAAGAGCTCGGAGTGCTGCTCGGCGGCGGCTATGTCAATCGATTCAACTATTTCAATCGCAGCTATCAAGTCATTCCACAACTTGCTGACGCCGAACGATCCTCCGCGTCCGCCTTGATGGATTTGAAAATTCGCGGACCTAGCGGTGAGTTGATCCCCGTATCGACGTTCGCTTCGATCGAACCAACCACGGCACCGCGTTCGCTCCAACGATTTCAGCAACAGAGTTCGCTTCGCATTTTCGCAGGTGTGTTTCCTGGTGTAACCAAGGAACAGGGGCTGACTCAATTAGAAGGCATCGCTCGCGACGTGTTGGGTGATCTCGCGGTGATCGACTATGCCGGCGAATCCCGCCAGATTCGACAGGAAGGTTCATCGCTTGCGGTGACACTTGGGTTCTCGCTCGTCTTGATTTATTTGGTGCTCTCGGCTCAGTTCCATTCGTTCCGCGACCCGTTCATTGTGCTTGCGGGGTCAGTTCCGCTTGCGATCTCGGGTGCATTGACGTTGACGTTTTTGGATCTGACGACGATTAATATCTACTCTCAAGTCGGCCTGATCACGCTTGTGGGCTTGGTTGCCAAGAACGGGATTTTGATCGTCGAGTTTGCAAATAGTTTGCAGGAAAAAGGATTGGCAAAGGCTGACGCGATCATCCAAGCATCGCAAACGCGTTTACGTCCGGTGCTGATGACGAGTGCCGCGACGGTACTTGGGCACTTCCCACTCGTGCTCGTTACCGGGCCTGGAGCCGAGGCCCGGAACAGCATCGGTATCGTGCTGGTTGCTGGGATGGCGATCGGCACGATGTTTACGTTGTTCGTTGTGCCCGCACTGTATCAGTTGCTAGCGGCGAATCATCAAGGCGATTCAAGCCACAATGAAAGTGACTTTGATGATTCCGTCGTCGGAGTTTGAGTCGCTAGATGTAGAACATCGATGCGTCACCGTGGCGACAACGCTCCAAGATATCACTCAATCTCGCTTCACCAAGCACGCGTCGTGACGCTGCGGCGGCTTCGTCCCAGTGCTCACCCAGCATCTCATCAAGCGGAGTGCTCGGGGTCGCGCGGGCTGATGATTCCTGGCATCCGATCGCTTCGGCAATGTCGAGCAAGGTAATCTTCGCCGGGTCAACCGAAAGTCGATATCCACCCTGGCTTCCGCGGACACTCTGGACCCAACCGGCGGTCCTCAGTGTGCGAAGGATTTGGACGAGGAAAGGTCCTGGGATGTTATGGCGATCCGTGATCTCGCGAATCGCCACCGGTGACGAGTCATCAGACGCCTCGCCGCTTCGCATAGCGAGTTCAAGCATCGCCAAACAGGCGTAATGCACGCGAGCGGAAATAACCACGGACAATTCCTTTCTTCAACGCGACCCTAAGAAGTGTGCAATCCACATTCTGTCTTTTGGAAACCACTCCAACGACCCGCTCGTTCGTCCTCGCCCGCAAGAACGGAACGTGTGCATGGCCAGCACCCGACACTCGGGTAGCCTTTGTCGTGTAGCGGGTTGTACGGGATGTTTTCTTTCGCGATCAGATTCCAAACGTCTTTCTTCGTCCAATTCGCCAATGGGCTGACCTTCACCAATTGGAACTTGCGGTCCCAGCCGACGATCGCAGCCCGAGCACGGTCGTCGCTTTGATCGCGACGAATGGCGCTGGCCCACGCGTAGTGGCCTTTCGCGGCTTCGTGCAGCACCTTGAGTTTGCGATCGAAACAGCATCGATTGGGATCGGTTTTGTAGACCGGTCCACCATTGGCTGCTTCATACTCCGCTACCGTTTGTTCTGGCAGTTTGTATTCGACTTCGATTCCATAACGTCGTTTCACTTCTTCGCGAAGCTCGAGCGTCTCGGCAAATTGGTATCCGGTGTCCAGATTGAACACGGGCGTCGCTGGGGCGATTTCCGCAAGCATGTGGATCAGCGTCATGCCCTCCGGACCAAACGCCGTGGCCATCGTGAACCGAGGAGCATAACGATCAACTGTCCAGCGGAGGATTTCCTGGGGCGTTGCAGACTCCAAGCTCTCGCTCTCCCGGGCCAGCTCCGCCAAGAATTCTTCCGTTGGCAGTAGCGGTGGCTCGGCCGCCATCGCACCACGTGGTTCGTCGTCGGGCGACAAAATCTGTAGCGTCGGTTTGGACGGAGGGTTCTTGTCGATCGAGCTCTTGAGCTGCGGGGCGTCGGTCATGACGGGCAATTGGTGTTTGGCGAGTCGATTCATTGCTGGATCACGCTGAAACGGAGGTGATATCTCAATAGGCTACAAACATGATTAAGATAGTCAAGTATGATTATCGTCCGCCAGCTCGTTCGGGTTGAGCCAATTTTGACGATTTCCAGCACTGTTCAGGGGGGGTGGCAGAGGCAGGAAACTGTCATGGTTCACATGCAAATGTCGCAAGAAACGGCCTGGTACAGCCTATACTTGAGATGTGGATCCGCTCGAGGCCGCAATTTCAACGTTAGTGCCCAACAAAAGTGCCCAAACGGTAGTGCCCATGAGACCGCTCATTGTTTCGATAGCGATCATCGCGTTTTCTATCGGTTTTGCTCCGGTTGTTCTTGCGGACAACGTGGATCTGTATGGTGGTGGACACTTAACCGGCAGCGTACGCCGAGTGTCCGATGCGAAGGTTCCTTACGTGATCGTGGAAGTGGATTCATCACTTCGCGTAGCCGTGCCAGCAAGCCAAGTGCGTCAGGTCGTCGAAGACAAAGACCTGGCGGAGTACGTTCGTCGAGCCAAGATTGCTGGGAATGACGCTGAGCTGAATTACATGCTGGCGCGTTGGTGCAAAGAGAATCATCTCCTTTCACAGAATCGTTATCACATGCAGCGAACGATTGAGATCGACCCTGATCATTCTTATGCACGTGCAGCCTTAGGGTATGCCAAAGAGCAAAACGAATGGGTGCTGTACACTGAGTTACAGCGTAGCCGCGGCATGATCAAAGTTGGCACTGGTGGTTGGCAGTTGCCGGAGCTTGCTGCAATGCAGGCTGCTCAAGACGAAGCTGAAGTCGGCTCGAAGAAGTGGATCAAGGAGATCAAGAAACTGCGCACCGCAGCCATGGGAGAAGGTGCTTCAAGCGTAGAAGCGATAGCAACGCTTACTGCGATTGAAGATCCGCTTGCTGCCGTCGCTGTCGCGAAAGAGCTGTTCGATTCGCGTCAACCCAACGCTGCCCAGCCTCGAGAATTGCGTCGATTGTGGGTGAAGTTGCTGGGACGTTTTCATAACACTCCAGCACTCGAAGGGCTGGTTCGCGCCGGCGTCGAAGAAGCGGATGACGTCATCCGGGAAGCAGCCCTTGAGGAGCTTCAGCAGTATGGAGCGAGTGCTGCGGTTGCCACGTATCTTCCCATGCTCAAGTCAAACATGAATAGTGAAGTGAACCGAGCAGCTCGAGCGCTCAGTTTCTTTCCCAACCCAGAGTTAGCATTGATCCTAGTTGATGCGCTAGTGACCGAACATAAGTCAACATCCGCGGTCGGGGGCGGAACTCAAGCGTCATTTTCTCCGGACGGCAATGGCGGCGCTTTCACGAGCGGTGGAAAGACGGTTGTCGTGACTCAGAAGTTGACTAACCCAGCCGCTCTAACAGTGCTCAAGATGATTGAGCCAGACGTAGATTACGGGTTTGATGAACTTCGGTGGCGCAACCATTTTGCCAATCAACGGGCCGGATACACCGGTGATCTGCGTCGCGATCCCTGAGTGTTTTTCCAGCATCCAATTAAGCTCCGAGCGAAGTCGACGCACGACTTGGGCGCACAACGATCGCAAGCAAGTGGACATCGTTGACTGGACAAGTTGTGTCAGAGTCCATGTGTCAATCAGATCGATCGGCCATCATGACACATCGTGAAAAAGGTCGGCTAGGACTTGGTCAAATTGCCCCCGAGTCAGCACGGTTGGGATACCCGATTCTCGCGCCGTCTTGAGCCGACCAATTTGCACGTGAGGACCATACGCCATCAATTTTGCGTTGGGGCATAGCTTTTCACAGGCATCTGGGAGTGTCGTCGCCAGCGAACTGCGAGTCGAAAGGTCCAAGATCACGTAACGAATCTCGCCACTCAGCTCGTTGGGTAGGTTGATGGCCAATCGGAATTCAAGCCCTGCACGCTCGGCCGCCGCGCGAACACGCGAGGCGAACATGAGGTCACCCGAAAGGAACCAAACTTGTGGCTCCCCGCGTGCTGGATTCGATTCGCTGACGATGGGCTGGTTGTCAGAAGTCTCAGGCGGCATTGGATGTTCGCTTGCTGATCTCTGCTTGCATGAAAGCCAGTCCTTCGCTCGCCAAGGTGAGTTCGTCCTTGAACATCTTGCGCCAAATCTTGGTTGCCGCAGCGATCTCTGGAAGTGCTAAGCCGAAGGCTTCGATGACGAGCCATCCGTCGTATCCGCAACCGACAATGGAGTCAAAGTTTTGTTGCCAATTGATTCCACCTGCACCGGGAGTGCTGCGATCGTTCTCACTGATGTGAATATGCAGCAACTTGTCACCTCCGGCACGAATGGCAGCATCAATACTCTTTTCCTCGATGTTGCTATGGAACGTGTCGTACATCATTCCGCAAGCCGGATGATCGACTTCACGAACGAATCTCGCGGAGTCGGCGTGACAGTTCAAAAAGTAACATTCGAATCGATTGAGTGCTTCAACACCGAGTTTGACGCCCACCGAGCCAGCGTACTCCGCCGTCTCACGCATCGCATCAACGCCCCACTTCCATTCGTCGCTTGTAGGTCCAGCACCGCTGAATAAACCGATCGCGGAGTGATACGGTCCGACAAGTGTTTCCACTCCAGCGGCCGCGCAACAGTCCAACGTCTTTTTGTTGAGCTCAACACCAGCTTTGCGAACTGCGTCATCAGGCGAGATTGGATTGTTCTCTTCAGTGCGAATCGTTACTGCGGTCCGCTTGAGCCCCATCGCGTCGAGTTGCTTTCCGATCTCGGCGTAGTCAAGGTCGAGATTGAACATTGGCATCTCAACGCCTTCAAAGCCCATCGCTCGCAATTTCTCGCAAACAGGCATCATGGCATCCGTTACTTCGCCCGACCACAACAACAAATTCATACCGTACTTCATCGCCGAAACCGTTCTCTCTAAAGGGGAAGTCAATCACGAAAAGGGGAAAGGAGTAATCGCGTCTGCGGGTGTAAGTAGTTCCTTACGTCGGCACTCCACAATCGAGACCGCTCGGGGTAACCACTGAGCAACTTCTGGCGATAAATCGGCAAGCCTCACTCGCCGCATCACCTGGTTCAGCCGCTCCAAGAGTGTGTCGGTTTCGAGGTAGTCATACAAGAACCGGATCTCAATGAATCGTTCGATTACTCGGGGGAGCCCCGCCAGCTCGCGTCCGACAACTTTCTCGACACATTGGCCCACCAGCACGGGGTCCACGGAGGCAAGGATTTTGTAGTATTGGTCCGCCCAGTTTTGGTCTTCGGCGATCCAGAGTCGATCGAGGATCATTTCGATCAGGATGTGCCCGACGAATGTGGGCCGAAAACCGTCGTCTCCGGGGAGCAGTTCTCGTAATTCCAGGGCGAATTGCAGATTGATTTCCGCGAACGCGCGGGTCGAATGAAACCACGAGTCGTCACGGTGATGATGCACAATACCGCTGGCAACACAGCGAAGAGCATGATCATTCGCCTCAAGAAAGGGCTCGGCAAAACGGCTCCTTGCACGCACTTTTCGATCAACCACCGACAACCAGTCGGGTACCGCAGTCCCAGCGACTGTGAGCGGTTCATCAAAGTACGGAATGGCGTGCGAGAGAAAGTTCATCTCGCAAGCCTACCTGATTTCTCCACCCATTGCCGCTGGGGACAATCCAGGCTCGCCGAATTGAAGCCTAGTCAACAACAGCGAAGCGTCGTTTGAGTCGTCGTTCGACCAATTCCGATAGGGCGTCTTGAACATCTCGGTTGACCATGGCGACGGCCAAGGCGGCAAACAGCGCCGTCCATGGACCGGCTAATAACGTAGCCGGCAGCACTGTGCAGAGGATAACGCTCTGGTCCAAGGGATATCCGCTACGGTGCATGCAGGTCCACAAGCCAAGTAGCACGACCAGATTCGACGCGAGTGTCGCGATCACAGCACCAGGCAATCCCCACAGGGGTACGAGAAACATATTGAGCGCAATGTTGAATACCAGTCCAACGCCCATCACAGCCGCAATCCATTTGCCGCGTTCCAGCACCCAAAGGTAGTTTTGTCCGATCATCACGAGCGCCGACCACGTCGTGAATACAAACGCCATCGGCATTACGGACAAGCCATCGTCGTACCGGCCCTCCAGTAGTACGCCAAATATGAACGGTGAAAGAACCTCCGTCATGGCTGCCCCGACGGTGAATACAACTGCGATCGCGAGTAGTCCTCGCCGCAAGCGAGAGCGAACTTCGTCGTGGCGACCGGCTTCCCAGTCCGCAGTCATGTACGGCATGAGAACTCCGCCGAGCATCGTTGCGATACTCATCATCAACGTCGGAAAGATCCGTCCGCTGTGATATTGACCGACAGCCGCCTGGCCTGCGGTTTCACCGCCTGGAGTCAGGTGCAACAGCATGTAACGATCCGACAATTCAAATGTATTGCCCAATAAGTTCATCGCCCAAATCGCAGCCGCATAGGGAAGCAATCGCTGCCACATGGATTGTGAATCAAATTCGTGTGCTTCGCCTACCGACGATTCCCATCCGCTCTTCAACGACAGCAGGCCGGGTATCAATGCGAATGTATTGGCCAATGCGAAAGCGAGAACGAGCCCGACCAGTCCACCACCGTTTTGCAACCACACCACAGCAGCAATGGTGAAGGTAACTCCTTGAATAAACTGCATGATCGAAACGACACGCACTAGTCTCAATGAAGCGACAAGGTCGTTCACGAAGTTCAACGTGATCGTCGACATCACCGCAATGCCGACGCAATAGATTAAAGCGTTGCTTTGGGGCTCGAGAAAAACGA
The DNA here is from genome assembly GCA_041739875.1 of Pirellulaceae bacterium. Classification (GTDB taxonomy): domain Bacteria; phylum Planctomycetota; class Planctomycetia; order Pirellulales; family Pirellulaceae; genus JBBSJZ01. The sequence goes on along the minus strand of JBGSNA010000226.1, from coordinate 43,810 downwards.
CCCATCCAAACGTGGATGGGCGAAAGAGCATGAGCAAGAAGAACGCAGCCGCGCAGAGACTCGTAGCGATGAAGATTCGACCGACGAACCGGCCGAGTTGGCCTCGGAGCCGATAGTGTTCGACAAATCGGGGTAAGCAACCTGGGATGCCAAACAGCATCATGGGTGTCACGAGCGTGATGAAGCCTTGTGCCATGGCCCATTGCCCGAGGACTGCGTCGTCGAGTAAGCGACAAAACCAAACCCCACGTACGAAGCCGATACCTCGCTGGACGACAGTGAGCATGAGCATCACTGCCATCCCCGTCATGAGAGAGTCAGCACGAAATCCAGAACGTTTGAGTGGAGCGTCAGACACAACAGCACAGGGTGGCGGTAAATCAGAGCAGCGTGAATCAGGGCGGCAGTACGTAAGCAAATGTCAACCGCAAAAATGTGGCTCAGGGCTCTCCACTTTGCTGTTGGATTTAATTCTGCGTCGTTGGAATCTTTCCACTCGATCGAAACGTTAACGATTGAAACGATTGTTCGGGATCGAAGGATCCTTGCGTTTTACTGTGCCGTACACCTACACCTAGAAATGCAGTTCCGCCGCAACTGCGTCCGGCAACGACTGGATTTTCGGATGCCGTCGTTTGAGAATCTTTTTAGGCACCATGTTCCTCATCGCTTCGAGTTGTCCGAAGCATAGCAATCGGTCACCCGGTTCGAGCGTTCGTTTCAAACGTGGATTCGGAATCACCGTTGTGCCGCGATAAAGCGTGAGCACGTTGATGTCGAGTTCTGGTAATCCAGACTCGTCGATCGTTTTGCCGACGAACTCGGACCCTTCCGGAATCGAGATCTCTGTCACGCCGTAACCGCGACTGACCGTCAATCGTTGACGCACATCGATCTCCGGGAAGTCAACTTGTGCGGCCATGTAGTCGATGATGACACCGGCAATATCTAACTGGGTCGCTGCTTCGATTCCTTCGAGCCCAGGCGATGAGTTCACCTCCATCACTTGCGGTCCATCATTACCTTCGAGCATGTCGACCCCAGCGACGCGAAGACCCATGATTTGGGCACATCGCACTGCGGTTTCCGCGTACGCGGGTTCGAGAACGACGCGTTCAGTTTTTCCGCCGCGATGAATATTGCTGCGAAACTCTTGTCCCTGAGCGACGCGTCGCATGGATGCGACGACTTGGTCACCAACGACGAATGCGCGAATGTCACGGCCACGACTCTCGGCAACAAATTTTTGCACTAAAACGTTTTGTCGTGTGCTATGTAGGGTTTCAATGATCGCCTCAGCGATCTTGACGGACTCGGCGAGAATCACACCGACGCCTTGTGTCCCTTCAAGCAACTTGATGATGACGGGTGCACCACCCACACGTTCGATGGCTGGCAAGATGTCTTTGCGATCGCGCACAAAGGTCGTTTGCGGGATGCCGATTTGGTGGCGGCTGAGAATTTGTAGACTGCGAAGTTTGTCTCGCGAATTGACAATCCCAGCAGAGGTGTTCGCTGTGAAGACGTCCATCTGTTCGAATTGTCGAACGACAGCGGTGCCGAAATACGTGATCGAAGCACCGATCCGTGGTAACACCGCGTCATAGTGGCTCAGTTGTTTTCGGCGATAAAACAAGTTCGGTTCGCCCTCCGCCAAGTCGATCGCAAACTTGAAGGTGTTGAGCACCTTCGCCGGGTAACCGCGAGAGACGGCTGATTGAAGCAGTCGACGCGTGCTGTAGCAGTTGGGGCTACAGGATAGGATGGCTAACTTCACTCAGGAGTCCTTGGAGGATTGGATGGGCGATGCCGACTTGCAACGCGTAAACGGTCTTGGCTTTTCTTGAAGGGACGACCGGCCAAAAATGATTGGTTCGAATCAACGACGTACCGTCCGCGTAACGCTTCACGCCCAATGAGCATTCGAAATCCCATGGCGTCACGGTTTGCAAGCGTAAGATCGACTGGAAACTGCTGCCCGAGTAACAAGAGTGTTGTGCGGATCACGATCCGAGACTCCGCTTCGCCATTACTGCTTCGAATCATTCGACGCTCGAGGATCGGCGCCACCGCAGCAATTTCGGGTTGATCACGTCCCTGAGCCGGATGAATTGAGAACTGAACGAACTCTTGGTCTTCCTTGAAAAACGTTTTGACGTCAAAGGCATGTAAACTACTCGACCGTGCCCCTGTATCGATCTTGGCCTTGATGCGTTTTACGGCCAATTCAGGCATCGACACCCATTCACGCCAGCCGATTGCCAAAAGAGGGCGCTCGGGTGAGTTCGACATATTTGATCCTGTCGTGCTATGGATAGTTGAAGCCGCCAGCGTGCCTAATTCGGAAATCAACTACTCGTCGTTCCGACCCAGTTTGCCCTGACCTGCCAGCTGGCCCTGACCTGCATGACTTTTGGGTCACCGTATGAGGCTTGGCCCAGCGTCGACGTGGCATCGCCTGTGGTTCCACAAGGCTATTGTGACCTTCCCTGGTGACGAACGTCCAGGGCACTTGCTCTGCACAGGCTAGAAGGCAGCCAAACCTCACCTTGTTGAGCAGCAATCGACTTAAATCGACCGCAAAACGCTATCGCTGAGGTGTGCCTATAAACGGCGGTCGCCAACTTGGGGCCAAGACCGCGTCATCCAGATCGACTCCTGCTTCGACTGCACCGCGATCATTGAGCAAGGGGTGGTCGGGCATCGACTGGAGGGATTCAACCGAAATGAACTGAACGTGACCATCTTCATAGAGCACGTTCATGCCGCGTCCGCTGTGACCGATTTGGTTCGCTTGGACGTCGTTGTCCTCGAAAGACGCTATGGGGGAATCGCTCATCACAGCAAACGAACTCCTGGCTTCGTAACGCGGTGTGGAGTAATGCTTATCATCGATCACACCCAGCGAATAAGCATAGTTGCCACCGGCTCGCTGCTGCCATCGTATCAGTTGGTCCGTCGACGCCGAGTGCAGTTGCTTGGAGGCTACGAACTCGTTCAACTCCGAAAATGCTTGTTCGGATTTGAGATCCTGCCCGAACGCAAGCGATGGACACAATCGCATATTGGGTTCATCAAGAAGCCCAGCTTCGAATAGACGAATTGCATAAACTCCTGCAAAGGCTTCGGGGCCACTTTCAGCGACGGACGGCAATTTCTGTTGCTGGTTCAGCATCACAAATTGTGTGATCGCTGTACCAAATCGCCTGAGTTGATCCTGGCAAGCGTCTCGACGAGCCGCAAATCGACCTTCGGCCAACGACGGTAATAAAAGCCCCAACAGAATCGCGGCGGCAAAAGAACCCGCCGCCCAATCCATCCAACGCCTCGTTGGACGCATTGCTGGCTCAGTACTCATCCCCAATGTCGGCAATCCAGCCAGCACAGCGTGCCGCTGGGCACTTACAGCGTGCCGTTCAGAAGACTCTGTGGCTTGGTCTTTCCGAGGTGTCTCGCTGATGGGAGGCAAGTTCGCGAGAGTTCGTTCGATCAAACCGGCGGGGAAATCGTCGACCACGTCCGGCGCCTCTTCGAGCGGCCTCAGCATCGCTTCCACCGCCGCCAATTCTTCACGCAACGAAGGGTCGGTCTTGAGCAGTTCCTCCACTCGACGCGTCTCGTGAGGTTCGAGAGCTCCCAGAAGGTAGCCGAGTAGATCTTCTCGCATCGCCAATGATCGTGTTCGAGAACAGGATGGGGAAAGGTCCAGGACGGAGTCGACATCGAATACGCCTAGACTCGGCAACAACGATGTCTCAGTCCATTATACGCGTGGAGTCTCGATGAGGTTCTTGTCCGGTCGCATAAGCTTGTCCGGTCCATCAGACCTATCAACAAGCACAAAAACGAATGTTGCACTCCGGTGACGAACCAGGGTACCGGAAAATGCCACGCTATCCCTCGTATTCGTGCTCGATTTCGGCTCCCTCGTGACTATCCGTCCAGAGTAGCCCAAGACGCTGCACAGCCGCGTGCAAGCGACTTTTCACCGTTCCCACCGGAATTCCGAGAACGTCAGCTGCCTCGCGGTACTTCAGCCCTTGGTAATAAACAAGTTGGATCACTTGCTGCATCGACTCGCCCAGCGTTTCGACAGCATGATTGACCCAGCGGCCATTTTCTTCACGCGACGCGACCCACAAGGGATCGGGTGCTTCACCAACCAACTTGTCGGTCCACGTTCCGCCCCGACCGTCGTCTTCTCCTGCGGTACGATCAAGACTAACCATTTTGTGGCGTTTATTACGACGTTGAACGTCAATCGCTTGGTTCGTCGCAATCGCATACAGCCACGGGCGAAACCGTCGCTCCGAGTCGAATTGGTGGCACTTCAGGTGCACCTGAAGAAACGTGCCTTGGAATGCATCCTCAGCAAGTTCAGCATTACCAGTGTACCGACGCAAATAACTGTAGATTTCACGTTCGTATCGACGCATCAGCGTCTCGAAAACAGATCGATCTCCGCTGGCGCGATAGCTCGCAAGCATCCCTTCATCGGAGTTCTCGTCGAAAATCACAGTAGAATCGTTTGTATTCATTGGAGTGACCTTCGTTAATCACGGACTTTTTGAAACGCACATGACGAAATCAATCAGCCCGGTTTGGTTAAGGAAATGAACCGTAGTGGCGGAATCGGAGTCAGTAAATGTATTTTGAGGAAGCTGGCCCGCCGTAAGGAAAGGCGTGACTGCTACGTCCTAGTATCGCCGAAAAGCAACCATTCGTCAAAACGGAATTCGCGGTTTCTTCACGGGATGTTTCCACTCCATTGTATTGGAAATTGCGGTTTGGCTTGTCTGAGGATCGCTCAGCGGCATCTGGATGGGACGCAAAATGACAGCTAGAACAATCTCTGTCTCTAATTGAGCAATGACCATGCCATCACCGAATCGCGAGGCCTGAATGAGTCCGTCCCCACCCGTGGCCAAGCGATACCAATGGGCAAAAACTGGCGATATTAACGCGTTTTTCGGCCTATTGCTCGATAATATCGCTGGGCTGATTTTGCTTGTCGCGTTGATGGGATTCCGTTTTGGGTTCCCGACAGATTTTGCTTTGACAGCGATGGTCCCAGGGACCGCACTGGGGGTCTTGGTTGGCGATCTGATTTTCTTCTACGTGGCCCTTCGATTGGCGAAACGGACCGGTCGCAACGATGTCACGGCGATGCCGCTCGGACTGGACACTCCGTCAACCTTTGGCATGGTGTTTTTCGTTCTGGGGCCATCGTTTCTGGATGGGAAAGCACTAGGGCTGGAGACACTCGATGCGGCCCAGCGAACTTGGCATATCGGAATTTGGTGTGTCCTGATGAGCGGGATCTTGAAACTCATCTTGGCCCCGTTTTCCGAGAAGATCCGCCAACTGATTCCGCGAGCCGGTTTGCTCGGGTCACTGGCCGCCATTGCGTTGGTGTTGATCAGTTTCATTCCTCTGCTGGATGTGCTGAAGCATCCGCTACCAGGCATGCTAGCTCTCGTGATTGTGTTGACCGCATTGGTCGGCCGGATTGAGCTTCCTTTTCGAACCCCAGGAACTCTCGGGGCTTTGATTGTCGCTGGCATCGTCTACTACATCCTTTGCGGTGTTGGCGGACCAGGTTACCATTGGCCAACGACGCCGGAAGTTCAGTGGTTTCCACAGAAGTGGCTCGAGGCTTGGCAGTTTGGTTGGGTGGATGATTTCTCCGCCGCTCTGGCGTACCTGCCGATCGCCCTTCCGTTTGCTTTAGCGACCGTCGTTGGTGGCATAGATTGCACTGAGAGTGCTGTCGCAGCCGGAGATCAGTATGACACGAGGACAGTCGTCGGCGTCGAAGCGATCGCTACCATTCTTGCAGCGTTATCCGGCGGTGTGATTCAAACAACGCCTTACATCGGGCACCCTGCGTATAAAGCCATGGGCGGTCGCGCCGCGTACACGCTCGCGACAGCACTCGTCGTTGGTGCCGCCGGCCTCGTCGGATTCTTTTCGCTGATCAATGCGTGGCTGCCGCCGGCGACCGTGTATCCGATCTTGATGTTCATTGGCCTAGAAATCACGGCTCAAAGTTTTCTTGCAACACCGCGTCGGCACTACCCAGCCGTAGCGATGGCTTGCTTACCAGCGCTGGCTTTTTTAGCACTGATGATCCCAGGCCAAATTTTCGGCGACGACGCGATGGTGGCGGCCGGCGTCTCTCAAGACAAACTTGCTAATGAAGGTTTGCGAGCGAGCCTGCAAACGCTTGCGATGATCAGCAGTGGATTCATCTTGGTGAGTTTGCTTTGGGCTTGGATGTTGGCAAGCGTGATCGACCGCCGCCTGAACGTTGCGGGTTGGGTGATGTTTGCCACAGGCTGCTTAACGCTCGTGGGGATCGTCCACTCGCCGCTTCCAGGAAATCGATTGTTCATTCCATTCGGTCCCCAATCATGGGGCGATTTGGTGCTCGCATCGGAATATCGCTGGCAAGTTTTTGAGTTTGCTGGAGCCTATATGCTCTCAGCGATCGTCCTCGCAATCTGGTCACGTTATCTCGGGGCACAAGATCTCGGGGCACAAGAAACACACCCAGCTGAGCATGCCCTGGACGCTCACTCGCAACATGGTTAATGTTGATCCCGTTACCAACGGCTCGTCGCATTCCTAGTGCCGAAGGCACGACATGCATTAGCCTGGGACGTAAGTCCCAGGGCAGATTCGAGCCTCAGCATCGTGGTAGATCTTTGAAAGCGGGATGAGGAGTTGCTCGAGACGTTCATGGTAGTCGTCGGCGGGGAGCTTGGGTTTCTGGCGACGCAGCTCGTCAAGCTGGGCTTCGATGGTGGCTCGTTGCTGCGATTCTTCGGGAGTGAGCTTTAGTGGGTCTTGGGATGGGACCAGCACGGTGCGGGCGGCGGTTCTTCCATCGGCTTGTTTGGTGATGTCCTTGGGTGACTTGGCGTAGACGCCCTCGAACATCGCTGCGGGTGTGCCGAGACCATCGGCATTGTCGTCGAGGAGCGAATGCTCGGTGCTGATACGGCCTTCGTCGGTATAAAACAATTGAGTCTTGTTCGACGCGAGTAGGAACGCTTCCAATAACGACACTTCGTCGTCATGGTCCAAATCAGCGTCTAGCGAGGTCATTGCTTGGGCAAAATAGCCGGAGAATCTCGCGTAGTTGTCTTCGGTGCCGCTCTTGGTCGCCGTTAGTACAATTCGATTTTTTGCAGAGAGCTGGTTGATAAACGGACCGCTTGCGGAGGCGCCATTGACGATCACGATTGGCTTGGAGACGGGCTTGAGCCATTGGTCCAGTTCCTTGACGGAAACGTCCATGCCTTGCAAGTTGAATTTTGCATCGTCTTTCAAGAACGTACCGTGACCAATCATCACGAGCCACAACGAAGTCGCTTCGGATGCGGATAGATCCGTGATCGTTTGTTGCAGTTTGTCGTGGTCAGAAAGCGTGTCGGCACTTGTGGATTCACCCACGACACCGATCGTCGTCAGGTCGGCTTCGGCTTGGACAGCGATCTCCTTCCATTTCGCAGCCCAATCTTGAAAGGCCTGGCCGAACTGTACTTCACCCTCAGCACCGACAACAACGAGGATGTGCGTCTTGGCATGCGAAACCGTTGGCACGCCACTCCACAGAGAAATCGCCAAGACGAGTAGTAAGAATTTTGGACGTATCATGCGAGCCCTTTCCAACGGCGCAGTCCCCATTCAGAACACAAGCACACCAGTGCGAGTAACATCACCCACGGTCGATGCCAGATCGGGTAAACCCAGGCTTGCGATACAGGAACTTTCTGGTGAGGAAGTTCGGCTGCGAATGCATCCAGCTCATCATCCATGACGACACGACCGCCGGACTGCTCGGCCATTTGCTCCAGTAGAGCTCGATTGGTTTGCAACTGCTCAAACTCCGCAGCACTCGGTTCGCTGACCCAACCTGTCGTATCCCCAGGCAACTCAGCTCCGTCGCTTGACGTGACCTTGGCAGCTACTCGAAATGCGTCAGTTTGTTTGGTCCAGTAATCCGCGATGTAATAACCGGCTCGATTCGGATCAGCAGTGGCCTTGATTGTTGTGCCTTCACCAGAGAGCGGTTGAATTTCTAGTTGAACGTCAGCATTATCCATCGGTCGGAACATCTCGTCGCGAACGACGACTGAAATCGTTGTTGGTTTCGATGCATCACGACTCGGGTCCACGGTCATTTCGGTGCGTTTGGGAACTTCACCCACCAGCCACCGCATCCATTGGCGCCAAGCTTGTTCGGGATCGTCGCGATCGTCTTGATTGCGGCGCATCGACCAACGCCACAGATCGCCCAAAGGCACAGCGACGGTACGACCATTCCCGAATCGCTGAACGACAAGTGCCGGCACGGATTTGCCATCTTCGGCCGTGGCACGAGCAAGAATCGATGCGCCAGGCTTCACACCACCGACGGTGCTCGCTGTCCTGAGCGGAGCAATTGACTTCAAACGCGTCGACTCTGCCGACTCAGTTTCTCGAAGTCGTGCCCACGCCTGCAACATCCCTTCGCGTGTGAGTTCGAATCGCAATGCTTCTTCACCTGAGCGACCGTCACGTGGTGCCGTATAGACGGGCGAGAGATCACCCAAAGGCGAGTTTGCAAAATCGTCGCCACGAAACGATTCCTGACCGCCCAGCATCAACATTCCGCCGCCACGTTCAGCCACAAAACGTTGCAGCAGTAGCATTTGGTCCTGAGTAAAGAACTCGGTCTCGATGTCGTCGAGAATCACGCCATGATAAGCAAATAACTCTTCGGCGGTTGTCGGGAAACCTTTGCTCAGCTCTTCGGATTCTTGAATGCCAAGTCGCAAGATGACGGGTTCGTCGTATTGCTCAGCCGCCTCTTCTTCGTCGCCCAAACCCGCGAATAATGGATTGGTGGAATTGAGCGTCGCATCTCGGAACGAAAACTTGGGTTCCTTGTTGGCGATGCGAAGCAAACCGACGAGTTGAATTTCTTCATCAGCATCGAGCGCACGACGAATGAATTTGTACTCCCAGTTGGGTCGCCCAGCGACATAAAGAATTCGGTACGGACCATGATTCTTTCGCACAGCCAGCAACCGCTCATTATTGATTCGTGTGGCTTCCACCTGGCTGGATGTATCATCATCGGAGTCCGCCGCGTCGGTAATCCTCATTCGATAGAAGCTGACGTTGCCACTTTCCGGACGAAATCGGAATCGGACGGATGCTGGAGCTTCGTTTGCAGAAATGGATACAGTTTGTTGTTCGATAAGTTTGTTTGTTGCGAGATCACGAAGCTCAACTCTCGCATTTCGTGAGTCCATACCGACTGCCTTCACCGCCGCATCGATTGTCACGGGTGCCGATTCGAAATCCGATTGGCTGACGCTGATCGAGTCGAAACTCAAGTCCGCCAAACCCTGTTCATCTGAAGCAATCACAGGATAGATGGGGCACCCCAACTGGGACCAATCGGTCGGGAACTCATCCAAGTCGGTTGCGATACCGTCTGAGAACACCATCACGCCAGCAATCGGACGACCAGCGAGGCGCTGGGACAACCCCTTCAAACTCGTTGCGAGTAACGAAGAATCGCCATCGCTCATCAAAACTTCGTCCTCGCTGGTGCTATCCAGTCGTGAATCGAAGCGGTAAGAACGCATTTCGAACAACTTTCCGAGTTCCTCACGCCAGGCGTTGTCTCGCTCAAGCAGGCGGCCGACACGCGTCGCTCGGGACTCGCCGCCCACTTTAGGCGACACGTTCATGCTGGCGCTGGTGTCGGTTAGGATCGCAAGAATGTTTGACATCGGCTCAGGCCGTGTGCCGCTTCGCATCGGCTGGAGCAAACAAATCGCAAGCAACACGACCGCAGCCACTTTAAGTGCCATCCCAAGCACACGAACCCATGTCGGTACCGGACGAACGCAGTAACTCCAGATGACGAACAGAACCACCACGATCAAAACGACGATTGTCGGCACGAACCATTGTGGCGCGCCCCAAACCAATTCACCGTTAAGTGCGGACTCAGAACGCAAGCGGGATTGGATCAACAAGGGGATCAACGATCGCTCCCTAGACGCTCATAGTAGCCTTTCACGGCCTCGGTGAATTCGTCCGGCACGGGATCACGGTCGATTGGCACGGGTGCCATTTTCGAAGCGCTACGTCGCATCAATTCTTCAGTCACGTCGGCTTTCAATTCACGCAGCGGCTTGGCGATTAGATCCTCGACCACCTCCCACTTGGGCTCTTTCGAGTGACGACGAAGGTCCATGCGAACGTCTCGTGCACGATCACGAATCTGAGCCACTCGTGATTTCAGCTCAGGTTGCTCAAGCATCTCTTCGATCTCTCGCAGTCCATCAGTCCATTCACGGAATCCGTCCCCAGCGATCGGCGCTGCCGAAGGGCTCGACGGTGAAAACTGCTGCGTACCACCGCCCGATTCGCCTCGCAAGCCAGCGGCACTGCGAGGTTGATTCGCCGATCCAGGTCGCGGTGAATTACCGGGCTGTTGCGATTCGCCAGGCTGCTGCGACTGGCCGGGCTGTTGTGACTGGCCGGGCTGAGGCGACTCGCTGGGCTGTTGTGACTCGCCGGGCCGCTGTGAGTCACTCGGCTGTTGTGAGTCACTTGATTGTTGTGAGTCACTTGGCTGGCCACTGCCGGGAGTTCCTGGCTCTTGCGGCTCACCGGGTTGTGTTTGCTGGTCACCCGGTTGTTGATTCTCACCAGACGGTTGCTGCCCCGGCGTTTGCTGCGGCCCTTCGTTTGGCGAAACTTCACTTCGCTCGGACTGGCGCTCCGACTGGCGTGCGGGATCGCGTTCGTCCAATTCGGCATCCAGATCCCGGGTCAATTGATCCAGTTCACCCAGTGCACGTTCGAGCGACTTTGTCGGATCACCAAGCACCGATTGCGCGGCGTCCTCCAATCCCTCTCGTAGCTTCGTGATCCCCGCGTTGGCTTCTTCACCGAAGGCTTGTGCCTGGGGCGTCAAACCGCGGCGTTGCAGCTCCGCGATACTCGACAATTGACGATCAATGCCTCGTTGTTGCGCTTCACGATGGCTCTCGTAAAGTTTCTCGGCCAATAAAGGTTCAGACGATTCAGCCTGTTCGACGGTTTCTTGCATTCGTTCCAACAACTCACCAAGTCGTTGCTGTTGTTCTTCGATCAACTCCTCCGCGGATTCACCATCCGAACTCTCTTTCCTCAACCCAACACCTGGATCCGATTCATTCTCTGCAAGCTTTTCGTTGAGTTGGTCCTGCTTGGATTCGAGTTCTTGAGCGGCTTCACGCATTTGCTTGACGACGTCTTCAAACTCAGACGCAGCTTGTTTGCGAAAATCGTCACGCAGTGATTCGAATTGCTGTTCCGCTCGCGTGCCTGCGGCGAGCGCCGTCGCGGCATCGTCCTTGCGAAGTGCCTCAGTGGCCTGCTGAACGTTGTTTCGGGCCTGCTCGAGCTGCTGCATCGCGTCCGCATTTTCCTGGGGCTGGCTCTCATTCTCAGCCGAGGGCTCGCTCGATTGTGCCGCTTCGGACTGTTGCATTCGTTCGTTCAAATCGTCTGTTTCTCGGAGCAGCTCTTCTTGTTGTTCCCGCAAACGTTCCAATCGGCGTTTGATTTCCTCTTCCTCTTTCTCGTCGTCGGCTTGTTCGAGCGCCGATTGCAATTGTGCTAGCTGTTCGTTCAAGTCAGATTGTCGACGCGCGAGATCCTTCAATCGATTGAGAATCTGGCGAGTTTCAGCCGCTTGAGCTTCTTCGGGACTCTCACTTGCTTGTGACTGTGTCTCGTAACGGTTCTCGTCGTTCTCGAGCTCCAACTCGTTCAACTTCTCTTGCTTGCGGGCCTGGGAAGCACTACCCGGAGGCGATTGAGACTGTTGGCGTTTGGCGACCTCGAATTCTCTTGCTCGAAGTTTCAATAAGGCTTGATAAGCCGCCTGTTCAGCAACGAGAGCCAGGTCAAGTTTTTCTCGCGCCGCTGATGAAACGGTCTCTGCGAGCCGTTCGGATGCTGTTGTCATCGAAGATATCGCTAACTCAGCAAACTCGCGAGACGCACCGTCACCAATCTCTTGCATCAACTCGTTGATCTGTTCCGCCGCATCGAGTTGCGATTGTTGGATCACCTCGACGTCATCAATTTTCGGCTTCGAAAGTTCGGCACCAGGGTGGCTGCGAAGCACATTCCATGTGGCTGTGACGATTTGCTTTTGGAGCTCCAAGAGCTCTTCCGCTTGTTGTGCGTTTTGGCTTGGCGGGGGCGGTTCTCCGCCGGGTGGCGCCTCACCTTGACGAAAAATCTCTTCGAAGGGGCGAACGTCTGCGAAGTAGAGTTCAGTCATTGTTCGACGCAGTTCACCATTGGCGTCCATGTCCTCGGCCCAAAAGTGATACGCCATTAACTGGTCGGGCACAGCACGTAATTTCTCAAAGTCAACGAGTTGATTCACTCGGTGTTTTTTTGCTCCAGCAAGTTTCTCGGACAAAACGATCTCCGTTTCCCCGAGGTCACCAAACGTGTACGCCAGACCGCTGCGAACGACACCAAAATCGTCTTGTACATCAGCCGCCAAAGGCAACTCTTGCAAAGGAGAAACCGTCGCATCGGCAACGCCAACAAGCTTGATCTGGGCCGGCTTGTTCGGTGTCGCACGAGCGGACAACGGGATGGGAAACTTGTTGCGACGTCCCCTATCATCCGTGAGTTCAAGCTTCCACGTTCGATTGCCCACTAATTCCAACTTCGAATCCCATTGGTTCGAGGCCTCATTACTAAGTGACATCTCGGTACGGTTGCCATCTTCGTCGACAAGTACAGCCTGAGCCATTGCCTTGTTTACAAAGCATCGCCAAGTCAACTTGCTGCCTTCGACCGCAGTCACTCGAACGGTATCTTCAACGACTCGATCGTTCATCTGCGTATACTTAGGGAACTCGAGAAACGCGTCGCTTCGAACCAGCTCGGGAAAATCGAACACTTCGACGTGATATCGCTCACTTTTCCAAAGGGCGGTCTCGACTTCATAATCGAACGATTGCTTTGTATCGGTAACGAACACGCCGAACAGCGGATCATCGAGACTTCGCGTCATCGAGGACCGACGTTCCGCGCCCGATTCGTCCAACGCGATCAACTCGACGGTGGCAGGAATATCTCGAGCAAATCTTGCCGTCACTGCTAGTCCGGTTCCCCGCTCGATCTCGACATCCCCTGGTTCGATGACAACATTTCGCGTTGGAGTTTGTCTCAATCGAGCCGTTGTACTTCCACCGGGATCCGCAACCACCAACAACGCCATTACGACGCCGAGCATCGACGTCGATACGAGACTGCCCAATTTCCCATAACGCAATCCATTCGACGATACCGTCTCGGTCCAAGCATTCTTTTGCGAGTGATCGCGAGCTTCTTGAATCACTCGAGATTGCAAGTATCCAAGCTGAGGCCGATCAGTTGTTGCTTGGCTACTCAGCAGGGACATCGAAGTGAGCAATCGCTGGCTCAGACTCGGAAACGCCGATTCAATTTGATGCGCGATCCAACGTGAGTTACGAAAACTCAGTTGAGCGACCACCCAATCGAACGCAAACAACACGCCAGCAGCAATCGCTAGAGCAGTCGCTGCGTAATCACCTCGCACCTGGCCTCGCCACGCAGCATTCAAGAGCACGACACCACCGAGAACCAACAGGCAAGCGAGAATTCCCCACGTCGTCCAAAGACGACGCTGGCGAAAGCGTGTCGCAACATCGCGAAGCTGTTGAGCCAAAGTTTCTTGCATGGCATTTAACCTAATTGACGTCGACTCTTGAAACCTGAGACCAATGTTTCAATTCCAATTAACCCCAAAACACTCGCGAGCGCCCATTGCCAAAGGCCCTGGCGTCGCTCGAGTTCAGCATCCTGGATGTGTCGCTCGCGGGCCACTGTCTGGGCTCGTGATTCCACGACACCAACCGTGACCCCGAGGCGTTCCAATGATTCGATCGGCATGGGATCCGTTTCACTCTCGCTGGGCATGACGTTGACGGCGAACTCTCGCAAGGCCCCAGAAGCGCCGCTTCGATAGATTCCTGGGGCCGCAAATCGTCCGTCCGCTGTCATCCAGTCGGCAACACCCGCATCACTGGTAGACGCTGGCGCCTCTGGCAATAAATATTCTGGTACTGCATCACCAGCAAAATACTCGGATTGGTCATTACGACGAGCATCGCGTGACCGCACCATGCCGACCAAGATCGGGATGAATTTGGTCGACAATGCCAACTGGCTCGTTTGCGGTTGCCATCCCATGGTCATCAACCACAAACGCCCGTCACCCATTGCTACTTCCAACAGCGCCGGATGACCCGAGTCGAAACTCACGATCGGTTTCCATGAATCCGGGTAGCCTGCTACACGACGATACGACCACGATCGGATCTTTGAAAAATCATTAAAGCGTGGATCGGCCAGAGGTAAAAACAACTCATGCTTGAAATCAATTTTTGAAAACAACGCAAAGTCCGCAACCGTAGCTTCGGTGATCTCAAGGGAGGCGACGCCAGTAAGTTGCTGTAACGACGCCGCCGATTGCGTCACTAAATTCGCATCATCAAGCACCCACAAGACACGCCCTCCACGTTCGACATAATCCGAAATCGGCTTCACTCGATCCGCAGGAATGGGTTCTCCGACAATCACGAGCGGGATATTCGCGGGATCAAGCGATTCGACCAACGAATTCACGTCACGACGCTCGAGAGTAACCTCATGGTTACGGCTGCTCAGCGGCAATTTATTGGCATAGAAGAACAGGCTTTCGCGTTGTGCATCGATCGCCTTCCCTAAATAAACGACCGTCGACTTTCTAGGTGATGGCGGAACGATGAACCATTCGTTGTCGAAACCATGATCGTCGCCAACTAGACGCAATGAACGAGTCTCGGCGGTCGGTTCAGGCACGCGCACCACACGCGACTCGCCCGGTGGCACTTGCGTCGAGAGGTTCGTGTTTGCTTGCACAGCACCTGGCGAATTCCACGCCAACGAGAACGTGGAGCTTGAACTGCTTGCCGAGTTTATCACACGCACACGAGTGCCGCCTTCACCTGACTCAGTGGACTCGGAAGCTGTGGCGTCATCGAGCACGACCAACGATGCATTGGTTCGAGCAACCGTCTCCACTCGATGCACCTCCAATTGCGAGTCATCTGGCCACGTGTAGGACTGCAGCGACGAAAGGTTACTTCCGGACTGCATATCACTGACCACATACACTGCCGTCGGGATCGCGGCGCTGGCGTCCGGGTGTTCGGTACTCGGTAAGTCGTTCTGCTGGCGAGCGTAATCACCAGCAAAGCTAATCGCTGCTCCCAAGTCACTCGCAAACCAAGTCGGGCTGAGTGATTTCAAAATCACATCGACTTGCGCCAGACGATTTTCCTGGGCCACGCGGACTGACTCATCGAAGCTCCACACCACTTTAGGTTGCGCATCGAATGTTAACAGGGAAACAGAGTCATCCGATTCCGAGCCTACGACAATCTCACGCGTTTTCTCCTGAGCGGCTTCCCACAAACCGTCCCGTTTCATGCTGGCACTCGTGTCAATGAGCACAACCACTCGACGGCCCTCACGAACAGTGGCAGCCTCCGACGCCCCTCGAAACAGTGGACGTGCGAACGCGAGAGCAAGCAACAACAATGCCAACACACGCAACAGCAACAATGGCAAATTTTCAAGTCGGCTGCGTCGAGCAATTTTTGGCGGCGACGGCTGCAAAAACATCAATGAACTGAAGGGCATTTGCGTCTTGGGACGACGACGCACCAAGTGCCAAAGAATGGGCGCGATGATGCCAAGTCCGCCCAACAGATAGAGCGGTGCAAGAAAACTCACTTCGCACCTCCGCCGGAAAATGCACCTCGATTTGAACCACGATTCGCACCCGCCAGCGCACCCGGGCGAACCGCGCTTCGTGAAGAGAACTGGCGAGATCGGATGACACGAAGCAACACGTTTTGAAGCGATTCGTCTGTCAGTATTTCAGAATAGTCAATCCCGAGCGCTTCACAGGTCGCTCGAACTTGCGACGCATGCGTTTCAAATCGTTTCGCATACTCGACTCGAGATGCTTCGGGATCAATGAAAATTTCTTTGCCTGTTTCCATATCGACGACCACGGTCGACTCGCCAAGCGACAACTTCTTCTCCGCAGGATCAATCACTCGAAGCACAATGACTTCGTGACCGCGCGATCGCAGGTAGCCAAGTTTGGTTCGCAAATTATCAATGTCCGCGAGTAAATCGGAGATCAAGATCACCAAGCCCCGCTTTCGAACGAGCGCCGCGATCTGTTGAAGCGGCGCGTCGAGATCCGTTTCCTTTGCGGTGGATTCACGAGACAGGCTCACCATGATCTGACGCAAGTGCCCCGGCCGATGCCGCGCCGGAATAAACTCTTGGACCTCATCATCAAACGTCAATAGACCGACACTGTCTCGCTGCAGCGACAAAAAGTACGCGAGCGTGGCGGCCATCGTTCGCGCGTATTCGATCTTCGAATAAGCGATTGAGCCATAGTGCATCGAACGACTCTGGTCGAGCACGACAAAGCAGCGACGATTCGTTTCGTCCTCGAATCGTTTGATGTAATAGCGATCCGTGCGAGCAAACAGTTTCCAATCAAGACCACGAGGGTCATCGCCAACGGTGTAGGGGCGATACTCCGCGAACTCGACGGAGAATCCATGAAAGGGACTGCGATGAAGCCCGTTATAGAAGCCTTCGACCACCGACTTGGCACGAAGTTGCAAGTCCTTTACCGCCATGTACGCACTCGGGTCAATCGCCGCGCCGGCAGCAAGTTCCGTTGTTCGTTTCAGTGGTGAGGATGCAGGCATGATATGTTTCGAGCAATTCGATTACAACTTGGACGACACGGTTTCGACGAGCTTCTCAATCACGTTCTCGATCGTGACGCCTTCCGCTTCTGCTTTGTAGCTGAGTAAGACACGATGACGTAGCGTGGGGTGCGCCAGAGCCTTGATGTCCTCCAGGCTGACGTGTGCGTTACCACGAAGCAGTGCACGAGCTTTGCCACCGAGCACCAAGGTTTGGGCTGCGCGCAATCCCGCACCCCAACTGACCCAGTGATTGATGAAGTCTGGAGTACCTTCGCGTCCTGGACGACTCGCCGACACTAAGCTGACCGCATAGCGAGCAACTTCTTCAGCGATCGGTACCCGCCGTACCGTCTCGTGGAATTGCAAAACGTCTTCGCCGCTGAATAGTGGCTGGATCGGTTCTGGTTTCGTCGACGTTGTTTGCATCACGACCGCCAGCTCGTCTTCCGGCGGCAAATAGTCGATCATCACGTTGAACATGAATCGATCCAGTTGGGCTTCTGGCAACGGGTAAGTGCCTTCCATCTCGATCGGGTTTTGTGTCGCGAGCACAAAGAAGGGTTCTTCCAGTTCATACCGATGCCCGCCGGCCGTGACTTGGTGCTCCTGCATCGCCTCCAGCAGCGCAGCTTGAGTCTTGGGAGGCGTACGGTTGATTTCGTCGGCAAGAATCACATTGGCAAAAATTGGCCCTTTGACGAACTGCATCGAACGGTGGCCGTCGCCATGCTGTTCGAGAATCTCTGTTCCGGTAATGTCCGCTGGCATCAAGTCAGGCGTAAACTGGATGCGGCTAAAATTCAGGTGAAAGATTTGGGCAACACTGCGAACGAGGAGTGTCTTTGCTAGCCCAGGAGCCCCAGTGATCAAACAATGGCCACCCGAGAACAGGCAGATCAGAAGCTGTTCGATCACGTCATGCTGACCAACGATCGTTTTGGCAAGTTCCTGCTTGATGCGTGTCCGACCTTCGCGGATTCGCTCGACGATTTCGGCTTCTTGTTGAATGGTGAGGGTCATGCAGATCGTCTTGATGATAGAAGTGGACTAACAAAAACAGCCGATTGGCTTGGTAGGCAAAAACTAGTGCGTCATCGCGTATGTCACGATGTTGATGCCCATCGGGTAGGCTTTCTTGACGGAAAATTCTTCGAAGTACCAGCGATCTTCGCCTTCGCGTTCCCAACCGTCGCCAAGGTCGGTATTGTGACAGATAAACACCATGATGCGGCCTTCGTCATCAAAAATCCCGCGGTAGTGCGGAACGCTATTGTCCGAACCATCATACGTGTCCTCCCAAGTTTGAACCTGACCGCCAAAGCTTCGCCCAGCACGATGGATTGATGGGACCTGTGGCTTCTCCTTGAGAGGGTACACACATTGAAAAATTTCGTGTTCAAGTGGAACTTCGATCGGTTTGCGATCGGGAAACACACGGTCTAGTTGTTCCGCCAGATTCTCGTATTGGGCATCACCCCAAAAGTCATCCACCATCAGGAACCCTCCGTTGAAGCAATAGCGACGCAATGCCTCGACCTCCGGCTCACTAAAGATCAACGCACCTGGTTCGATGATGTAAATGAACGGATAGTCGAATAATCTGTCATCGGTCAGCTCCAAAATAATGGGCTCTGGATTGACCTTGAGCGTCGTCAGCTGTTGCAATCGCAACGAAAAGTTCAGGTCGCTGTCACGCCAATCCGTTGCCCACCCGCCACCACCGCGGCCGTATCCGCCGTAAGAGTCGTATTTGATACGCACGAACGTGAACACATCGCCGGGAAAACCGGGCTCAATTTCCCAGTCAGGCACACCATTGCGGCCAGCATTTTCATAATCACCGCGAAAACGACCACGCTGGGCCAGCGCAGCAGTAACCCCAGCGCCAAGAAGGCACAGGGCACACAGAGCAACGAAGCGTTTATTTTTCATCAGTGACATCACCGGTTAACTGATACAACAACCGATGAGCCGCTCGGTATCGCGGCGCATCAGCTAAAGCGCGAAGAACATGCGTTTTTGCTTCTTCCGGACGGCCGAGCGTCGCCAATGCGTCGGCGAGTTGGTAATTCAACCCTGCTTCGTCGATCGGTTCCAACTGCAAAAGGGCCGACGTTCCACGAGCCACCCAATCCGCTCGATCCATATTCTTGCCCGCTTGGGCGAGCGCATGATGCCCGAGTGGACGAAGCGGATGAATGGCCAGCACTTGCGCAGCGAGACTCGCGACTTCAGCCCAATCTTCTTGCTCGCGTGCATGCTCGATCAATCGCTCCAGCGCCGGCAAAGCGTCGCTGCTCACTTCAACGACTTCACGAAGCGTAACCAGCTCCGCATCCGTTTCGCCGAGTTCGTGGTAGACGCTCGCCAGCTGTTCCAAGACACCATCACGGCTGCCACCGACGACATTCATTTCCACGAGTCGCTCGAGCGATTGTTTCGCCTCCGCATACTTTCGTTGTGCAATTTGCGTCTTGGCAAGTTGCCACAACACGTCGTAGTTTGTCGGATAGGCGAGCGACCATCCATGCAGCTCGTCAAGAGACGGCTTCTCAGAAACTCGGCTCGTCCAATCGGCTCGAGGTGCGAAACCAAGTGCAAGATTCCTGGCGTACTCCGCAAACTCCACATCAAGTCGCTGCATCGATCCGATCGAGCGTTCGAATGCTGAATCAGTCGGTAATCCGTCACCCAATGCGTCGAGTATGTCCCGCAATCGATGGATGCCATACTTGCCGACGAGAAACTCGATCACCAGCGATGACTCGTAATACGCGAACTGTAAATGCATGGGCGATGGCGGGCTCAAGAACGCGCCACTCAATTGGCTCACCGGCGTCAACTCGGGTCCCAAGATCATTTGGCGATAGCGTGGCGACATGTGCTCGCCCCACGTCGGATTCCGCTGGCGTTCCTCGTAAACCGAAATGCCTTCACTCAGCCAACGCGGCATCCGATTGCGAGTTTTGCCGAGTGTGATGACGTGACAAAACTCGTGCCACAGAACACTTTGCCAGTTCGAAGGTCGCGGGCCTTGCGATGCGGGGCTGTTCGCTGTCACGACGCGCCCAAAACACACACCGAGAAACCCGTCACCACCAGGCAATCCAAATGTGCGAATCGCGAAGTCTTTTTGAGCTGGAAAAATCTCGACGTAAATCGGTTCGTTCGATTGCAAAGCGTATTTTTCGCACAACACCCGCTTGGCATCAACCAGAAGCTCAATGACTTGATCGCCATAGACGGTCGCTTCGGTGGGTTCCATACGCAGGTAAATGTCGTCCTGTGAAATGACACTGAATTTTTGAAGCTCATCATGTAACGTGACGAGGTTGTGCGCCACCACATTATACGGATCGTCGCTGGAAACTTTATCCGCCAATTCCCAGCCCACATCGTCAAACCCGAGACGCAACAGGTCTTGAGCGAGTTGAAAACTTGCTCGATGAAAATTTGGATTGAATGTGAGTGATTGACGTTGGTACTCGGCGCCTTCGGCAAATCGATATTTATCCGACAACTTGCTGCCGATGAGGAAGTCAACACCGGGATTCTCAGCCCAAGTGCTCAGGGCTGCAGCTCGCATGAGCTTCTCGAACTCAAATTTGCCATCCAAGTGTGCCAGCACCGCAAGGTAACACCATGCTTCCCACTGGTGAACATTCACCCCGAGAACTTGCGAGATTTTCTCTCGAGCCTCGTCATATTGCTCTCGGTCGATTAAACGATCGACCTGGAACAACAAACTTGGAACGTGATGGGGATTCAATTCAATCGCTCGTTCCAGCTCAACGGCTGCTCGCTTGGCATCACTTTGCTGCCATGCTTGATAAGCCAGGTACGCGATGTCCGGGTTGTCTGGAGCCAGCTTCGTTGCGGTTGCAAGCGTTTCGGCAGCAACACGAAAGTCGCCTTTGCTCAGCGCTAACTCAGCGGTCGCAATGTACGCGTCGACAAAGTTTGGATCCACTTTGCGAACACGGTCATAGAACAGCTCAAGGACTTGGCGAGCATCCTCACCTTGATCGGCAAAATAACGTCCGGCGGCGACCATATTCTCACGACTGAGATAGCGTGTCGGCGAGCGTTGCAACGTTTGCATGATGGACGCCGCTTCTTCATTCGCCCGATCACTTAACCCGTTCATTCGCAAGACGTCTCGACCGAGCAGCCGCAGTGAGAGGCTGCTCGAATAACGCGCAATCGCTTTTTCGTAAGTTGCGAGCGACTCAGGGTAAGCTCCCCGGGTCAATTGGCAACGAATCAACAGCTTCGACCACTGTTCATTCCAGACGCCATTTTCGACTTCTTGCGAAGCGATTCTCTCGGCCTGGGAATAATCGCCAACCAAGAATAACTTCTCCGCGGACGCAAAGTCGGCGGCAACCAACCCTGTTGATTGTGACACCAAGATCGCAAGCCACGCGACGATCATCACGTCACGAACAAGAACGACGTGAATGCGGACTCGATCAATGCAGACTCGAACGAGGCAAGATTTGGATCGCGGCACGAACAAAACCGTGGCAGGTTGGTGGAGGGGTAGATCCAGTCACTATCGAACGGGTTCTGACACGGCAACGAAAACGACTTGGATTGCCAGCATCAGGTTTGCTTATCGGCTCTGCATTGTACCGGACGGGCCAAGGCGCCGTATGGTGTTCGAGGTTCAAGTCAAAAGATTGATTTTACGGCAAGCCCCATGAAAATGTTGCCCAAACGAGTGGACCGGCGATATGTTGATGGCAGGTTTGGCCGATCGAATGTTGGTTTTTCGATCGGGATGCACGTCACCACCACATAGTCCGAGGAATTTACGATGGCGATGAAGAGATTTTTCCTGTTATTTGCGTCCGTTGCAACGGTCGCAGGCGTCCCGACGTTTGCCGCTGACCTTCAACTAGGGCCTGTGGAGCTCCAATCGGCGGGCCCGCTAGCGATGACGGATTCCGGCGTTTTGATCGTGGGTGATCCGATGGGAGCTGCGATTTATGCCATCGATACGGAAGACGGCAACGCAACGCACGCGGGTGCCGGACCACAGATCGACGATCTCGGCGCTGAACTCGCCAAATCGCTCGGTGCGGACGCAAGCCAAATTAAAATTGGCGACATGACGGTAAATGAAGTCACTGGTAACGTCTTCTTGTCGCTGTCCGTGGGCGACTCCACGCACTTGGTGCGAATCAGCCCCAAAGGCGAAATCACGAAGCTGAATTTAGACAAAGTGGCTCATTCCAAGAAGTCGCTTCCCAATGCTCCAGAAAACAAAGTCTCGGGAGAAGGACGTCGACAAAAAAACCTGCGAGCTGAATCGATTACCGACTTGTCGTTCTTCGATGGCAAAGTTCTCGTATCCGGATTAACAGCAACGAAGGCGCCATCAAGCGTGATGGAGATTCCCTATCCGTTCTCCGAAGAAACCATCCTCACTAATGTCGAGCTTTATCACGCAGCGCACGGTCGCGTTGAAAGCGATCCAGCGATCCGAGCATTCGTCACGATGACCATCGATGGTCAACCAAGCGTACTCGCAGGATTCACTTGCACACCCCTTGTTGCGTTTCCAATTGCAAAAATGGGCCAACAGGAAAAGCTGAGAGGCAAAACGCTTGCAGAACTCGGCAACCGCAATCAACCGCTCGACATGATCTCCTATGAGCAAGGCACCGACAAGTTTCTGTTGATCAGCAACAGTGCTCGTGGCGTGATGAAAGTCAGTCTCGCCGACGTGGAGAAGAATCCTGGACTCACCGAACCAGTTGGCGGCGGAGGAACAGCGGGCCAGTCCTTCGAAACGATCACGTCGCTCAAGGGCGTCGAACAAATGGCTCGCTATGACGAGAAACATGCCTCGATCGTCACCCGCGACGCCGATGGTAAGACACAACTCCAGACGATCGAGCTTCCTTAGGACGATTTTGACCTGAGACCGTTGGCCAAAGGTTTACGGCAAGAGGCTTGCTGACTGGAAGCTTGCAGACTGGAAGCTTAATTCGTTTTCCCGGTTGATCTTTACGACTGATCTTTACGACCGGCCCCGGCGTCAACGAACGCAGCGACTATTGCTCAGGAAATTCTGTCCCTTGAAGACAGAATTTCCTGCCCCTGGCGACTCTGAGACGCCGCAAATTACGTCAAATTGCACGACTGCGGCCGATCGCCACGCAAAACGGTTTGGCGGATACGCAGCGACGACAAAAACACTATCATGCTCGCGTGACTGATGTGCGTATAAGCACGCTTCAAGTAAGCTTGTCGGACCAGTCCATGCCACCCCTGACTTTGACTGAGCAAGATTGGCGGAAGACTCGCTCTGCATGAGCGACTGAACGTTGGATTGTGATGTTGGCCAGGGTGGCACGAATGTAACTGCATTGGTGCAACGCGAAAAGAAATTGGCGTGAAGCTCTGGTTGGGGAACCGCTACGAGTGTTTGCGTCTCGTCGTTCGTTGCCGATGACTTCATCCGCATCACCGAATTACGATCCGAGAGAAACGTCACGATGGCGACTGTTGCCCGCGATTCCAACACACCTCACTCCGATGGCCCAGCAGCGGATCACTTTGCTTCGGTGGCCCAAGTCGACCGCTTCAGCTATGACGATTCCATTGTGCGTTATTTTGCAACGGCAACGCTCCTGTGGGGACTGTTAGCAACACTCGTGGGTCTAGTCGCTGCGGTACTGCTGGTGCTGCCGAAGTTGTTTTTTGACCTGGGACCGTACGCGGAATATGCAACGTTCGGTCGCTTGCGCCCCGTGCACACCAGCGTGGGGATATTTGCATTTGCCGGCAACGCGATCTTCGCTGCAATCTATTACAGCACCCAAAGACTGTGCAAAGCCCCGATGTGGAGCAGAACACTGAGCTGGTTGCACTTTTGTGGATGGCAGCTGATTATCGTTGCTGCCGCAGCCACCTTGCCGCTAGGGATGACACAAGGTCGCGAGTTTGCTGAGTTGGAATGGCCGATCGACATTGCCATCGCGGTCGTCTGGATTTTGTTTTTTGGCGTCAACTTCTTGATGACATTGGCTAATCGCCGCGAACGCCATCTGTACCTCTCGTTGTGGTTCTATCTTGCGACCATCGTCTGTGTGTCCGTGATCCATGTGCTGAACAACCTTGTCTTTCCGATCAGCCCCGCGAAAAGCTATTCCGTTTACGCAGGCGTGCAAGATGCGTTCATGCAGTGGTGGTATGGCGAGAATGCGATGGCCTTTCTGCTTACGGTGCCCTTTCTCGGATTGATGTACTATTTTTTACCCAAAGCGGCTGAGCGGCCGGTATACAGCTATAAGCTTGCGATTGTGCACTTTTGGTCGTTGGTGATTCTCTTTGTGCTGGCTGGTCCACATCATCTGCACTACACCAGTTTGCCGGAGTGGGCGAGCACGCTTGGCATGTTGTTTGGTGTCATGCTTTGGATGCCTTTGTGGGGCGGCTTGATCAATGGCTTCTTGACGCTGCGGGGTGCTTGGAAGAGAGTCGGCACCGACCCGGTGCTGAAGTTCTTTGTTGTGGGATTGGTATTTTATGGGCTGAGTGCAGTGGAAGGCTCGCTGTTTAGCATCAAGTCAATCAATGGACTGGGCCAATACACGGACTGGACAATCGCCCACGTGCATGCCGGAGCGCTCGGTTGGAACGGAATGATGACCTTCGGCATGGTTTATTGGCTCGCACCACGACTCTTCCAGACGAAGTTGTGGAGCACCAAGTTGGCCTCAGCACATTTTTGGATCTCGACCGTCGCTGTGTTGGCGTGCATCCTTCCGCTGTACCTTGCGGGGATGATGCAAAGCAGCATGTTGCTTGAGCTAGATGACACGGGCCGTCTGACTTACCCAGACTTCATCACGACGGTCCAACCGCTCGCGAAGTTTCGTTGGGCAAGCTTGATCGGCGGAGCGTTGTACCTCTTTGGGTTCGTTTTGATGACGACTAACTACTTGATGACGTGGATGACGCGGCCGGCAACGTACGACGTCCCCGTGTATTCCGCGCGACCGTTGATCGCGATGTCGGAGCCAATGGAACCCAACGTATCGTCGACGCTTGAAACCGTTCCAGTTCTTGACGCCGCAAAGAAGCTAGACGTCTGGACTCAACTGCGTTGGCATCGACGATGGGAGCGGCTCCCGGGGACGTTTACGATGCTCGTGGTCATCGTCATTGTCGGTGGCAGCATGCTTGAAATGTTGCCGATGTTCCTGATTCGAGGCAGCGTGCCAACGATTGGCAGCGTCACCCCTTACACGCCGCTGGAGCTAGCTGGGCGAGATATCTATGTCAGCGAAGGCTGCTTTCATTGTCACAGCCAACAAGTTCGGCCGATTCTTGCAGAGACCCTGAGATACGGCGAGTTCAGCCAGGCAGGTGAGTTCGTCTACGACCATCCGACGCAGTGGGGCAGTCGTCGTATTGGTCCTGATTTGGCTCGCGAAGGCGGAAAACAACCAAGCATTTGGCATTGGCAGCACCTGGAGAGCCCACAGCTCGCGACGCCGGGAAGCGTCATGCCGACCTTCGAACATTTACTGGTTACCGAAATGGACTTCACGAAAATCGAAGATCGAGTGCGTGCTGCAAAAACGCTTGGTGCAAACTATGACTTTCAACTAGACGACTCAGCGGACATCGCCCGCAAGCAAGCAGAGGCGGTTGCTGCGGAAATCGTATCGCAAGGCGGACCAGTGCTTGTTCGGCGTGGTATTGGCAAAGAGCCGCTCTTCGTGTTTGACACGCAAGCCGTCGCCTTGATCGCGTATTTGCAGCGACTCGGAGTCGATCTTGCAAAACCAGCACCCGATGAAGCGCCAGCACGAAGCGAATCGCCGCCGGTTGCAGACCCCACGACTCCCGCGGTTAATTCCCCAGCAGCTGACACTTCGGATGTCTGAGACTTCGGTGCGAGAATCACATCACACGAAATCTCGCTGTTCACCAACGAATGGATCGTTGGGACACATTGTTTCTCGTTCTCGTTAGCAACGTTTCTACTTAGCAATTTTCCATGCTTCACAAATTTTTCCATTCGATCGATTACAACTTCTTCGCCATTGGGGCGTTGGGACTGTTTGCGTTTGGGTTTGCTTTGATGATTTACGCTGTGACTAAACTGAGTCCAAGCAGTGCGGAGCGATTTGCGTCCATTGCTTTGTCCGATCATGTAGAGGATCCGCGAGATGAATAACTCCAACGACCCATCCATCAAACATTTGCCGGATGTCTTCGAAAGCAACGACGGCATCCTTGTCGACGACAATCCGATTCCAAGTGCTTGGAAGTGGATGTTTTTGGCGACGATGCTGTTCTCGTTTCCTTATTGGGCGTTCTACCACTTTGGTGCCGAGGGACGCACGCTAGCCGACTTGCATGGAGCCTCGGTTGCGAACAACGCAAGATTACAGTTCGCGGAAATAGGTGAATTGAATGGGGATGAACAAACGCTCGTCAAGTTCTTGGCCGAACCGAGTTGGTTGCGAGTCGGACAGAGTGTCTTCAAAACCAATTGCGTTTCTTGTCACGGACCGACCGGTGGTGGCATGGTGGGTCCAAACTTGACTGACGAAGCTTTTAAGAACGTCAAGTCGATCACCGACATCTATACGATCGTCAACAACGGTGCTGCTGCCGGTGCGATGCCGGCTTGGAAATCCAAACTGCAACAGAACGAGCGAGTCCTCGTCGCGGCGTACGTCGCTAGCTTGCGAGGGAGCGACCCAGGCTCGTCGTCCAAAGGCCCCGAAGGCCGAGAGATTTCGCCTTGGCCCGCGTACATTGCCGAACCGGCAGAACCGGCAACCTCCAGCGAATCTGAGTGAACCTCGCCCAATGAGCAAGCGTCGTTGGACAAGGCTGGGTTCAATGTAAGTGTCATGTTCCAATTGAGGTTGCCCAGTCCACTCGGAAGCAAGCACTAGCGACTGGGAAGCAAACACAGCGACTGGGAAGCACGAAAAGGTAAAGCGGATGTCCGGCCAAGATCTCTATGTCAATCCGCGCTTAACCATCATGGCGAGCGAATTGGAGTTTTCTCAGGCGCGCAGTAGTGGTCCTGGTGGCCAAAATGTGAACAAAGTCAATTCCAAGGTGACGCTTCGTTGGTCGCCCGAGAAATGCGAAAAGCTAGACATCGATTGGCGACGGCGGCTGATGAGCCGATACGGAAACCGTGTCACGCGTGAAGGCGACTTGGTTCTCCAGAGCGATCGCTACCGAGATCGGCTGCGTAATCTAGCGGACGTGCGACAGCGGCTCGTCGAGATGCTTCTGGATTGCCAATCGCCACCAACGCCGCGTAAGGCAACGAGACCATCCCTAGGCAGCAAGAAACGTCGACTCGAGTCAAAGCACCAGCAATCGGAAAAGAAGGCCGGACGCCAGGATATGCGGCACGACGATTGAGGCTGGGCAAGACCGACGGATATCAAGTGTTCCCAATTGTCAACGCTTCTCTGTATTTTTTTCGCTGCTATAGTTTGGATAGAAGTTTAAGCGAAATCCACTGTGTACTGGCGGCGCGTTACGTCTCATCAGTTATCGTGTAGTGATTGCCAGCGCAAACGCCCCCTTTTCCCAACCTGAATTGCTGCCGAAACCGGATTGATGAAGCGACGATCGCATATCGACGACCTGCTGTCGAAATGGGCCTTTGATCCGACGACACTCAACGTCCGCTTGGTCAAAGGCAAGGACGGTAGGGACGTGATCCAAATGCGTGTCGACATGGGCATTTTGCAACTCGAGACGACAGGACGTCCAGATGGTGCCCAAATGGAGGGTTGCGAGACGTATTTGGAATACTTGCAGCTTCAACACTTGGCCGACGTGGACCGTGAGCTTTCCGAAGCGGAGTGTTCCGAGGTGGATCGGGAGTTCATGCAGTTCTACCATCGTCGAATTTGTTGGTTGCGACTGCAGTACTATCATCGCGCCGTCATGGACGCGGATCATACACTGAGGCTGATGGATCTCAGTAGCCAAATGAGTCCCGACGAAGAGTGGGCGGGATCGCATGAACAATATCGTCCGTTTGTACTGTTCCACCGAACGCAAGCGGCGGCTCTCGGCGAACTCGAGGAGAATTCGGCTGAGCACGCGGTCCAAGCAATCAGTGCTGGTCTGGAAACGTTGCGAGATTTTTTTGTCAAGCATGATGCGATTGAGCATTTTGACGAAGACGAACTGGTTGTGCGTTTAATCGAATTGCGTGAGTCCCTGCGAAACGAGTATGCGGTGGGGCGGACGTTGCCGGAACGATTGGCAGAGGCCGTCGAACAAGAGCAATACGAATTGGCGGCGAAACTTCGCGACGAGCTGACGCGCCGCGACTCTCACTAGGCACGTGTGTGTTCGCACCGCTCATCGCTCCGGCACGACTTGGCTCCAGCACTTGGCTGTTGCACCTCCGATCGTTTGCCGTCGCTGGTCAATTGTTGACGATTTTGGCGGCAAGTTGGTTCGCAGAAACGGACCTTCCCTTGATACCGCTGCTGTCGCTGGTAAGCGCCACCGCACTCATCAACAGCGTCTACTGGTGGTGGCTCCGCAGCATGAATTCTCGCAGCGACGCGTCGGACGCGCAAGTGGATGCGCTCGACCCGAAAACGGCCGTCGTCGATCGCCAGCACACTGTGGCGTTTGGCTTGATGGTACTCGATCTCGCCATGCTCACAGCGATGCTCTACTTCAGTGGCGGCGCCGACAATCCGTTCAGCTTCTTTTATTTTGTCAACTTAGCCGTTGGCGGCGTGATGCTCCGGCCAAAGTTTGCCTGGCGGCTCGCGGGATTGGCGATTCTTGGGTACGCGATGATCTTGTTTGTAAGCATTCCCATTGAAGGTGTCACGCATCCGTGGCCAGAGAGCGGCGTGGCGCTTCGACGCATCGGTCTGCTGTTGGCGTTTTCGACCTGCAGCAGCGTTGTGACGTACTTCGTGACTCGAACTGCGGGTGAACTAAAAGCTCGTGAAAGCCAATTACTCAAGACCCAAGCAGCTCAGGCAGCAAGCGAACGCCTCGAGGGTCTCACGACACTAGCGGCTGGCGCGGCTCACGAGCTTGCGACGCCTCTTTCGACGATTGACGTGATTGTGCGAGAACTTTCTCGGCACTTAGAAGGTTGCGAAAAACCCGCCTCCGTCGACACGGATCTGCGACTGATTGATGGACAGTTGGAGATGTGTCGCCAAATCCTCCAACGGATGCGATCGGCTGCGGGTGATTCGATGGCACAACGTTGGGATCGCACGACCGTGGGCGAATTGATTGACGCGACGCTTGAAGGAATCCGGGACCCGCATCGAGTGGATGTGATCGATGGTCCTGAGGTCGTTGAAAACCAAACGCTTTGGCTGCCGCAAGAGGCCGTCGCGCAAGCCGTTCGAAATCTGATTCACAATGGATTGGACGCGAGTGGTGCCGAAGGCCGTGTGCGGTTGGAATCGCATGTCCACCATGATCGACTGCGTTTAATCGTCACTGACTCTGGCCAGGGCATGACGGCGGATGTGCTGGGCCGAGCGGGAGACCCATTCTTTACGACGAAAGAACCCGGACGCGGTATTGGGCTTGGTTTATTCCTCACCCGCAACGTTGTCTCCAAGTTGGGTGGTGACATTGACTTTCGCTCGCAACCGGGCCAAGGGACCCAGGCCATCGTGACGTTGCCCTTCGGAACGCCACCAACTCGCATTTAATGCAGGCAATGCGAGAACCGCCGCAAGTCCTTTCACTTTGCTAGCACAACCAAGACTTGGTTTCGTCTTGCCGTGCGATAGGTGGCTCGATAGTCTTGCCCTTTGGAAGATGTTTCACGAGCTAGATACCATGGAGGGAGTCGACATGCTCAGACGACGTTCCATTCGCACGAAGCTTTTCGTCGCACTCATGTTGCTCTCAGCGATCGTGAGCGTCCTAGCGGTGAGCAGTTTCTGGGGCCTCTATCGATATCGCAATGTTGCCGAAGCCGTCGGTCGGCGAGCCAGCGAACTGTTGTTAGCAAACGATTTGAACCATTGGTCCTTGGCACTTCGGGAAAGCCACGATCGCCTCAACAAACTCTTTCAGCAGGAAGGGATGATCGAGTCGTCGTTACTCGAAGGGTCACTCATCACGCTTGAACGTTCTGCGTTTGAGCAGGCGATTTTAGATTGCGAAATAACGCTTGGCCGATACAGATCCATGGTCTCTGATGAATCGCAAAGAGCGTCGCTTTTTGTTAATTCTCGCTTGCGAAAAGAGAGTCTCGAGAAAATCAAGCATACACTTGAGACGATAAGTAAATCTCGCAAGAAGCCGAATCTCGGGGAACAGACTGATCGACAACAATTCCATTCGTTGCTCGAAACGCTCGCTAGCCAGACCGGCGACCATTTAAATTTGATTCACGGCGGGATGTCTGAATTCAGTGGTGAAGTACGCGGTCAATATCGAGCTTGGATTGCTGCAGCCTGGGTGTCGTTCGGATTGGCTGTGTTTCTGGTCGTCGCATTAGTTTGGCTATTCAGCTCGCTGATCGTGCAACCGTTCCGAACGTTATTGGACGGGTCCCGGTTGGTGGCCGGCGGACAACTCGAGCATCGTATTGATTTGGGAACAGGCGACGAGTTGTGCGAACTCGCTGAAGCGATGAACGACATGACGAATCGATTTCAACTCGCTTACCAAAAGCTCAATGACGTTTGTAGCGATCTGGATCGCCAGGTCCAGCAACGCAGTCGTGAAGTTATCCAAAATGAACAACTTGCCAGTGTCGGTTTTCTTGCGGCTGGCGTGGCCCACGAGATCAACAATCCGTTAGCGACGATTGCCTGGAGCGCGGAATCGCTCGAGTCTCGTTTGGAAGAATTATCGTCAAGTCGCAATGGCGATGGCCAGACGTACGACGAATTGATACTCGAACTTCACACGAACCTGCGCCGCATACAAGACGAAGCGTTTCGATGCAAAGGGATTACCGAACGACTGCTCGACTTCAGTCGAATGGGCGAGTTCAAACGCACTCCGACGAACCTCGCGACACTCGTCAACGAGGTTGTCGACATGGTCAGCAAAGTCGGTGAATATCGGTGCAAGACACTACGGATGCGTAGTGACGACAACACGATCGCCGATGTGAACCCCCAGGAAATTCGACAAGTCGTATTGAACTTACTTACAAACTCACTCGAGTGCGTGGACTGTGACGGCGCCGTCGATATTACTGTCAAGCGATCTGGCGACCACGTTTTGATCGGCGTTCAAGATGATGGCTGTGGCATGACATCGGAAGTGCTCCAACATCTCTTTGAACCCTTCTTTACTCGCCGGAGCAACGGCAGCGGAACGGGTCTCGGTTTGAGCATCTCCTATCGAATCGTGTCCCAACACGGAGGAACATTGGTTCCTCACAGCGACGGACCGGGCAAAGGATCTCGAATGGAACTTTTGCTACCGATTCACGCTATGACATCCGAAAAGAAAACAATTTCAATCGCCAGCCCCACGTGGAAACATGAGTCGTACCAAGCCGCTTAAAGCAACGTCGATGCACATACTGTTTGCTGACGACGAAAAGAATCTGCAAGAACTCATGCGGACCGAGTTACCGCGCATGGGATACTCTGTGACCGTGTGTCCGGATGGTCTCACTGCGATCGCCGCCATCGAACGCGAACCGTTCGATTGTTTGATTGTTGACATCGACATGCCAGGCAAGAACGGGATTGAAGTCATTCAACGCGCCCGAGAAATTCGGCCTGAGGTCGAAGCGGTGGTGATGACGGGAAAGCCGAGTCAAGAAACGGCGATCGCCGCGCTGCGCGAGCAAGCGTTTGACTACCTGACCAAACCGTGCCGGCTCGCCGACATCGCTGGCTTGCTGGGACGCGTGGCGGAGCGGCGTCAAACGAAACGGCAGCTGGCGGCATTACAGCATCGATTGCGAATGGCCGAAGGCGACTCGCAACTCGTCGGCACGGGCCCAGCGATGGACAGCGTCCGCAAGCTGATCGCCAAAGTCGCACCGACCGAGAGTAGCGTCTTGATCCGTGGCGAAACCGGATGCGGCAAAGAACTGGTTGCGCGAGCCGTTCATGACTCGAGTATGCATGCCGACAAACCGCTTGTTGCGATCAATTGCGGAGCGTTGCCTGAGAACTTGATTGAAAGCGAACTGTTTGGCCATTGCCGAGGAGCATTCACAGGCGCCGACTCGGCTCGCGTCGGGCTTTTCGAAGTTGCTGACGGAGGCACCGTGTTTCTTGACGAGATTGGTGAACTTCCCCTCGCGATGCAAGCGAAGCTACTACGCGTTCTTGAAACTGGCGACATTCGTCGCGTGGGCGACAACCAAACCGTTCATGTCGATGTTCGCGTCATTTGCGCGACACACCGAGACCTTGAAAAGATGGTCGAAGAAGGTACTTTCCGCGAAGACTTGATGTTCCGCATCAACACCTTCGAAATCCACGTGCCGAGTTTGCGACAACGTGTCAACGACATCGAACCGTTGGCGATCCACTTGCTTCGCCGTCACCGCAAAGATGGTGCCGACGACCAGCTGTTTAGCGAAGAAGCGATTACGGAGTTGAAGTCACACTCGTGGCCGGGAAATGTTCGTGAACTAGCCAATGTGGTCGAACACGCAGCGATCCTTTGCGATTCGTTCCCCATCACTCCCGAACACCTGCCTCGACACTTCGGTCGTCGACAACTTCGCAAGGCCATTCGAGAAGGCGAGCCAATGAGCCTTCGTGAATTAGAACTGATGGCCATCGAACGCGCGATTGCGCGTCACGATGGCAACAAGCCCGCCGCGGCCGACGAACTCGGCGTCAGCCTCAAAACGCTCTACAACAAGCTCAACTCGGCGGATGAACGTCGCCAAGCGGGCTGAGTTGCGTCAGCCTAGCCCCTGTCAGTCTAGGTCTTGTCAACCTAGACCTTCGTGCGAACAACGCCGACAGCGACACCGATAACGCCAGCGTCTTGCACATAAATCGGTTGCATTTCCGCGTTTGCTGGTTGGAGTCGGATTCGCCCGTTCTCAGGAAACCAGTATTTCAGTGTGGCCTCGCCTTCCGCAGTCTGGGCGACCACCATCTGGCCGTCATCGGCAGTCGTTTGCCGTTGGACGATGACATAGTCGCCGTCCGCGATGTGGGCATCGATCATCGAATCACCCGAAACTCGAAGAATAAATCTTTCGTCGCCAAACAACAGCTCGCTGAAGTCGACTCGATCGTTCTGCTCAAAGGCCAATGTGGTTGGACCAGCCGAAACCATTCCAGCCATTTGTAGGCTGTGACCGTTTCGATCGGCCGATTGAGTGAGCTCGATCGCTCGAGATTTATTGGGGCTGCGACGAATCATTCCCTTGCGTTCGAGAGCACGCAGGTGACACATGACACCGTTGGGGCTCTTGATACCAAAATGTTCGCCAATTTCACGCACTGTCGGACCGTAACCACGATTTACGATCAGTGAGCGGATTAAGTCATAAACGTCTTGCTGACGTTCGGTGAGTTGGCCAATTGTCATGGTTCCCGTCCCTATCTAAGGATCAAAGTGATGACGAGTATTGTACAAAAAACTAAACACTCGTCCACACTGATTTTGGGTGGTTCAGTGATTAATTGAACAGTTATAACGAAATGGGTGTATTCCCGCACGTGGCGTTTTTACGCCATTTTTTCAAAAAGCTCTGTGTGAAGCTAGCATGGCAGTACTTTTCGGTAGCGATCGCGGCGGAATCTAGCAGCATCAATTGGATCACAGTATCCAGCAAGCGTCCTCAACACCCAAAGTAACGTGATTCGAGTATCACTTCAGTCGTTTTGGCGTATCTCGATGGCGTCGGAGATGGTGCACGCTCAGCCGAGAGATTTTTGCCGCGCAATTATCGCGAACTGTGACGAGGTGAGCTGACGAGGTGGCCTGACGAAACGTTCCGACGATGCTCTAGTAACGGCGAGTTTGAGAGCGATATCTACAACAACGGATCGAGCGTTCGACTGGCTTGCCGCGGACCGTATTCGATTCCGCATTCCAGGCAAATTAAAATCCCCATGACGATCCCCAAGACGATGCCCAGCGAGAAAAATCCAGGAACCGACGCGGGTCAATCGACAATTGCGTCAACAATCGTCTGCCCCGTACCTTGCTTGACTGGAGATATCATCAATGTCGCAAGAGGCTTCATGATGGGCGCCGCCGACACGGTACCCGGAGTGAGTGGCGGGACAGTGGCATTAATCCTCGGACACTACCAACGCTTGGTCACCGCGATCAGTCACGTCGATCTCGAACTCCTTTCTCTTGTTCGCCAGCGTCATTTTCGAGAAGCAGCTGAACATGTGGATTTGCGGTTCCTCGTCGCTTTGGGTGCCGGAGTCGCAACGGGCATCGTCTCGCTTGCCGGAATCATGCACTGGTTGCTCGACCATCGGATGCCCGAGACGTTGGCGGTGTTTCTTGGTTTGGTGCTCGCAAGCGTATGGATTGTGCGGCGTTACGTTGACCATTGGGGACCATCGCGAATCGTCGCGGCAGTACTTGGCGGTATCGTCGCATCCGTGATTTGCATTTTGCCCATGTCGCAAGGCAGTACCAGCCTACCGTTTTTATTCGTCAGTGCATCGATCGCGATCTGTGCGATGATTTTACCGGGCATCAGCGGTGCATTTGTGCTGTTACTGCTTGGTGTCTATCACCCCGTCACGGGGCTGATCAAAGAAGCGGCAAAGGGGCACATCACGGTGGATTCTGCGACACAAATCATCGTGTTTGCGAGCGGCTGCGCGTTTGGATTGCTTGCGTTCTCACGTGTGCTTCGTTGGATGCTCGAGCACCACAGTGGCGTCACGATGGCAGGGCTTGTCGGTCTGATGATTGGCAGCATCGGACGCTTGTGGCCGATGCAGGCACCGACAGCGGCTACCGCAGATCTGGAAATGAAATACCGCGAAATGGAATACTTCTCGCCTGCGAACTGGACCGGCACATCAATGGTCATGCTTATGGGGCTTGCGATCGCAGCCGGGATCGCTGTGATGGTGATTGAACGCGTCGCGGAGTCAAAAGCTTGAGGGGGGGCGCAAGACGTCATCGACCTGCAATGAGCCGCGTCGAAGCAAAGCCTCATCGAATCTTAGTCTCATCGAATCTTAGCCTCGTCGAATCTGGGAGCCCGTGAAGCGAACGGCGATGCGATAAACCTTCTTTTGGCTGTACTCAATCTCTCCGGTCTTTAGATCAAATCGAACAGGAACGTTGTGCCGAGTGATATCGACGCTTGCACGAAATCCTCGTTCGCTAAATACGTCGATCAACATGGCCAAGGCCAAGTTATCTTCCCAGAGAGCGTCTTCGGAGTTGATATTCGCGTGCCCAGAAATCGCGTGTCGCACGATGATTGGCATGATCTTCATTTCCACAAAGTCAACGACATTGTGGAACATTACGGTGTGTTCCAATTCGTATTCATCCAACCGCCGCACCAAGTCGCGTCGAGCGTGCGAGACAATGTCGCTGGCGAGAGGAATCTTCCGCAGGGCATGAAACGTCCGCGGGTCCAACTCCAGTGAACTTTGGTACTCAAGTTCCCGCAATATGTTTTCTTGAACGACTTCAAGGGACGCTTGCGCATTGATGAAGTGATAGTGGAACAATTGCTTGAGCGAAACGAGCGCGTCGTAGGTTTGCTCCTTGAAAACGCGGTACCGATTGCGGGCGA
This sequence comes from Pirellulaceae bacterium, assembly GCA_041739875.1. Classification (GTDB taxonomy): domain Bacteria; phylum Planctomycetota; class Planctomycetia; order Pirellulales; family Pirellulaceae; genus JBBSJZ01. The sequence goes on along the minus strand of JBGSNA010000226.1, from coordinate 8,194 downwards.
GTTGTTCACTAAAATCAGTGGGCCGCTCTTCCCAAAGCTCCGTGCCGCCGCTGCGAGAAACTTCTTCGTTTCTAGCGATGATTTGACGTCCACGTTTCAACTGACGAGCCACGCTCTCGGTCTCGTCAACGAAGAGCACCATGATGTGGAACACGGGCTGTTTGAAATGCACTAACTCGGCAGAGTCCGCGAACTCGCGACGCAGAGAAATCATTTGGTCATACAGCTTCTTTAAACATTCGACCTGGACTGTCGTGCGAGGGAATCCATCGAGAATGGCGCCACCTTGAAATTGTGGTTCGAGCAGCTTGCGAAAAATAATTCGGACCACATCTCGGTCGCCGACCATCCCGCCTTGTGCCTTTATCGTCTTCGCTTCGGGACTATTGAGCAACTCACTCACCACGATCGGTTCTTCGGTGATGTCACGAACTTTGCGAATGAAGTCCGTGTTCGTCCCCTTCCCCGCCCCCGGCGCACCTCCCAGCAAAATCAACTCCTTTGGAAATCGCATGTGCGACTTCCCGAACTCCGCCTCGAGCTCCTTCCAAATCGAATTGAAAATGAGCTGGGCGTCCTTGACCTCCAGATCGAGAGGATGTGGCGATTTTTTTATCGGGCCAGGGTCGGGCGTATTCGTGTTCATACCAGTTTCCTAAAAGCACATTCGTCAGCTGGCAATAGACCCAAATTTCCGCTGGGCTGCTATTCCCGCTTGCCGGAGACGAAAGTGACCGTCTCGTACACTGACTGCGACGTTTAACGGCAAAGAAACACGCGTTGAATTTCCAAAGAGCATGCCGATTGCGGTGGCTGGGCGACTTACCGACGGGTTGCTGGTATCTTACGATGGCACTGTGGCTTCAAAATGCCGCTTTTTCAACCGACAGGAATTTGCATGTCCGAGAATGCCGACGTTCAGTCCAACCCCGCCAACGGGGCGCTGTCTCTCGATGGAGCCGACGCCTCAAAATTGCATGACGCCCGACGGCGGATCATTGAGCAACTCGGAAAAGTCATCGTCGGCCAGGAACAGGTCATCGAAGAGATCATGATTTGCTTGTTCTCCCGGGGTCACTGCCTGCTCGAAGGCGTTCCGGGATTGGCCAAGACGCTCATGATCAGCACGTTGGCAAAGTCGCTCGACTTGTCGTTCAGCCGCATTCAGTTCACGCCGGACTTGATGCCCGCCGACGTGACGGGAACTGAGATTATCGAAGAAGACCGGGCGACCGGTCACCGCGATATGCGATTCATGCAAGGCCCGCTGTTTGCCAACATCATTTTGGCGGACGAAATCAACCGCACACCGCCAAAGACCCAAGCGTCGCTTTTGGAAGCGATGCAGGAACGTCAAGTCACGGTCGGACGCACGCGACACGTGCTTTCGGATCCGTTCTTCGTGCTTGCGACCCAGAACCCGATCGAGCAGGAAGGCACCTACCCGTTGCCAGAAGCTCAGCAAGACCGCTTCATGTTCAAAATCTTCGTGGACTATCCCACATTCGACGAAGAGTTCGAAGTGGCAAGGCGGACCACTGGCACAACGATCAACGAAGTGCATGCGGTACTCGGAGCCGAAGAGATCCTGCGGTTGCAGCAACTCGTGCGTCAAGTTCCGGTGAGCGATCACGTGGTTCGTTATGCACTTTCGCTTGTTCGCCAAACACGTGTGGGCAGCGAAGGCGTGCCTGATTTTGTCGATGAACTGGTGGGCTGGGGAGCTGGCCCGCGGGCGGTTCAGTTTCTGATACTCGGTGGCAAGGCGAGAGCACTTTTGCAAGGCCGCTTCCATGTGCAAATTGAGGATATCCAGTTCTTGGCTGGTCCAGTGCTTCGTCACCGGCTTGTGGTGAATTTCGCCGCCGAGAGCGATGGGATAAGCAGCGACGATGTGATCAAGCGGATTATCGCCGCCACACCTACAACCGAGGACGAGTTGTCACGCGATGCCCGATTCCAAAAAATATTTGCGTCCTGAGGTTACCGGGCGCATTCGTCGCTTGGAACTTACAGCTCGTCGCGTCGTCGAGGGCTTCCTGTCGGGGATGCACCGCAGTCCCTACTTTGGCCAATCGATCGAATTCCTCCAACACCGCCAGTACACGACTGGCGATGAAATTCGTCACATCGATTGGAAAGTCTTCGCACGCCAGGATCGCCTCGTCATCAAGCAATACGAGGAAGAAACGAATCTGCGACTGCACTTGATCGTCGATCGATCGCACAGCATGGCGTACGGCAATGGCGAATCGAACAAGTTTGACTATTCCGCCTCGATCGCAGCATCGCTCGGTTACCTTGCGATTCGACAAAAAGACGCGTGCGGGCTGTTCACTTTTGATACGCAAATCCGCGACAATGTCCCGGCGAAGAGCAGCCAGAGCCAACTGAATCGCATGCTTATCGCGCTGGACCGAGTGGGCGCCGATGGACGCACGGATTTGTCTCGCGTGGCCCGTGAAATCGCACAAACGATTCCACGCCGTGGCATGGTGGTCATCATCTCAGATTTACTTGGCGTGGACTCGTTGATCGAAGGACTGAGAGTGCTGCGTCAACGCGGGCATGATGTGGCGCTGTTCCATGTGCTTCATGATGATGAAATGGATTTCAACTTCGACGGTGCAACACGTTTCGAAGGCTTGGAGTCCGAAGAGTTCCTGAACTGCAATCCACGAGCGCTTCGCGAAGGCTATTTGGAGGCGCTCGATCAATTCCTGAATGACACGCGGCGTGCGTGTGGCCGATTGATGATCGACTACATGCAGGTGCGTACCAGCGATCCACTGGATGCGGTGCTGGCAAAGTTTCTGTCCGTGCGACAATCCCTTCCAAAACTCAAACGCTGATTTGCTTTGTTTCTTTACCCCGCATTAACGCTCGGTTTCTTGTTTGTCGGTGTGCCGTTATTGGTGCACTTGATCAACATGCTGCGCCATCGGCGCCAACAGTGGGCTGCGATGGACTTTTTGTTGGCGAGCTATCGCAAACAAAAAAAGTGGATTCGGCTGCGCCAGATCCTGCTTCTGCTCGCCCGAATCGCAGTCGCTGCATTGCTGATAGCGATGCTCTGTGGATGGACTGGCGGCGGCAAATTACTCGGAGTTCTGGGCGGACGAACGACACACCACGTCATCGTGTTGGACGACAGCGCCTCGATGGGTGATCGATCTGCGGTGGTTGGTGGCGAAACTGAGTCGACGGCGTACGAACGCGCGTTGCGTGCGATTGCTGATTTAACGCGTCGACTAGCGAGCGAAGACGGCAACCATCAATTAACTGTGATGCGAGCGAGTCGCGCGGCCTTGGCCGTCCGAGGTGGAAGCGAATCGGGTGACGTTGCTGCGGACCTGTCGGCTCAAACAATCACAAGCGATGCGAACTTAATTAACCGACTGATGGCAACGGATGCGTCGCCGATTCGCACGGATCTGGTTCCAGCCATCGATCTGGCGAGTGGACTGCTGCGGTCGACGCAGGCTGATACGCAATACCTCTATATCGCCAGCGACTTTCGCCAACGCGACTGGGCAAGCCCCGACCGACTTGCGGAGTCGCTCCGGAAACTTTCGTCCGACGCAACGCAGATTCGCATGATCGATTGTGCCGGCAACCCCGCAGTGAACCTTGCGATTACTGACTTGAGCCCGTCGCCCGACGTCTGGGTCGCAGGCGTACCGGTCGTGATTACGGCGAAGATCAAGAACTATGGTGACACAGCGGTAAAGAACGTTTCACTGTCCAACCGAGTGATCCGCTATCCGACAACGCTACTGACGCCCGATCCGACTCGCCAATTTAGCGGTACCATCGAATCGCTGCCGGCGATACTGATCGAGTCGCTTGGTGCGGGCGAAGAAGTTTCCAAGTCGTTCCAAGTTTATGTGACGGAGAAGGGCACGCACGCGATTGAAGTGTCGCTGCCCGAAGACTCGCTTGCGATCGACAACACTCGCTCGTGCACGTTACCGCTCACGGAAGCGGAAAAGGTGCTCATCATCGATGCCGATCCCGATCAACGTGGGTTCTATCATCTCAGTTCGGTGCTGAATCCAGGAAGCCAAGTGCGCATTGGGGCGATTCCAGAGTACCAACCGCCAACCTACCTCCGAGGTGTGACGCTCGAAAGCTTGTCGGCGTATCGTGCAATCTATCTCGTTGATGTTCCTGAGATCAGCGAAAATGCAGCCGATGCATTAGCACAGTACGTTCAGCGGGGTGGCGGGCTGGCTTGGTTCCTTGGCCCCACCATCGATCGCGGTTCGTACAACAATGTGCTGTTGAAAGCCGATCGGCAATTGTTGCCGGCAAGTCTTGGCCCTGCGGAAGAGCTGGTGGATGCGGACTCGGTCACGACACCCGACATGGCGTTTGGCGAGGACAGTCCGCTATTGGAGCCGATCCGAAGTGCGGGTGATGCGGTCTTTTCGCTTGTCGGTGTAAGCGAAACTTGGACGCTATTGGATACGGACTCTACATTGGACAGGGAGAGCGAAACCGAACTCCAGCCAATGACACAAACGGATGCAGCCGACGCATCGACTCCACGTGTTCGTGAAGTGATTCGCCGCCGTGACGGCAAGCCAATTGTAACGATGCACGAGTCTGGGCGAGGCCGCGTCGTCACGGTGCTGGTGGGCTTGGACGGTAAGTGGACCAATTGGCAAGGAGATCCAACATTCGTTGTGTTTGTGCTCCAGACCAACGCGACACTTTGGAGCGGTGCATCGCCGCCAACCCAGCGGTTTGTGGATGACACGCTCGTTCGTTGGCTGCCAAGGGAGACCTACTTGCCTGAGGCAACGTATTTGCCTGCGACCAACGAAGCTCCGCGGCTCCCAGTCGACTACGTCGCGCAACCGCCAGCCGGCACGAATGCTGGTGCTGGCTCACCGACCGTGGATGCGATCACGATCGATCCGATTGAGTTAGTGCTTGAAGGCGAGTCGAGCCTTGAAGAATTGGTCAAGCCAGGGATCAGCGAATGGGGATTGATGCACGTGGACGGTCGCGGTGAAGTCGTGCCGGTGGCGTCGGTGATCCAAATCGGCGAAGGAGACCTGAGACGTTCCACGTCAGCAGAAATCCAACAGGCACTGCTTCCAGTTGATGTCCAATTTCTTAGCAGCTCCACTTGGAGCGAAGAAAATCAAACTGCTGGAAGTTCGACGTTGACGCTTGTGCTTTTAGGATTGCTTGGCATTGTGCTAGCGGGTGAACAACTCCTTGCTTACTGGGCAAGCTATCACGTGGCTTCAACCGCGCGAGGTGCACGATGAATGAGACCTTCACTTCGCCTGAAACATTAACCGGCGCGTCCCAAGACGGCTCGCGTCAAATTATCTATGAATTCGCTCGAGCAACCACACTCGAAGGATGGTGGGTTTGGGCACTGCTTGTTGGGACGCTCGCGATCTTGCTCTTTGCGTCCATTCGGTTGTACCGACGCGACACTTTGGAGATGACGCCCAGCGTTCGCTTCACGCTCATCGCGCTGCGTGTCGCCACAATTCTCGCGCTCGTGTTTTTCTTCTTTGACTTGCAGCGGCGAACCCAACGGCTGATCACGCGACCAAGCGAAGTCGCGATCCTTGTCGACACAAGCCAAAGCATGTCATTGCCCGCGTCATCATCTGGCGCGCCCCAAAGTCGTGCCGAGCGAACAACGACGATACTGGCACAGACCGATTTACTCGTCAAACTTGCAGTGGATCATCGAGTCAGTGTATATGCGTTCGATGAAGTTGCCGAACCTCGATTGCTGGAGAGTATCGGTGGTGTCGACGAACGGGCTTCGGACCGAAGCAACGAATCATCGCTTGAGAAACGATCGCCCCAGGCAATCATTGGGCTTGGACTCGTTGCCATTGCAGTTCTTTTGTCGCTGGCATCGCTCGTCGTGGGAGCGAGCGGACGCGGAGCGAGTGTCGGACCGCTGCTATTAATCGCCGCTGGTTTATTCGTGGCTGGAATCATCACCACGGGTGCAATTTACACGGTCCAGTCTCAAATATCGCTTGCTGAACTCGCTGGACTTAAATCAACAGTCGGCGATGGCACCGTCGATCAAGCTCCGGAAGAAACCGAGACGCCCGAGCCCGTGCGAGTCACGGATTGGGGTGACGCGATTGCTGCGGCGGGTGCCCAGAGCCGCATCGGTGACGCGATTCGAAGTGTTCTCGCGGAGCATGATCCGTCGACGCTGGCTGGGATCGTTGTCATGACCGACGGCCAGAACAACGGTGGCTCGGACGCGAGCGTGGCCGTCGCTACGGCACGTCGCAGCGAAGTTGCGTTGTACCCAGTCGGAATCGGAAGCAGCGAAGCACCGACCAATGTCCGGATCGTTGACCTCGACGCTCCAAAACGAGTTTACCCCGGCGACAAGTTCGCTATCGCCGCAGTGTTGCAAGCCAGCGGCGCCAAACCGATTCGCGTGGAAGTTCAATTGCTCGACGGACTGGACAATGCTGCTGATTCAGCAAGCCCGGACAATACCGCGAATCTTGGTGACGTCATCGACAGCCAAACCGTGGAAGTCGCCAGCGATGGGACGCTCACGGGGATCCGATTCGAACTGGAACCAGAAACGGTTGGTCGGCGACGTCTTGCGGTTCGCATTGTTCCGCCCGCCGAGGATCGCAACCGCGAAGATGACGTTCGCGACGCACGTTATGAAGTCGTTTCGAGAAAACTACGAGTGTTAACGATTGCTGGTGGGCCGACACGAGAATATCGATTCGTACGCAATCTGTTACACCGCGATGAGTCCATCGATCTCGACACGTGGCTGCAAACCGGTCAACCGGGAATGAGCCAGGATGCAAACCAAGTGCTGGATCGCTTTCCCGCAACAGCGGAGGAGTTATTCGAGTACGACGCAATCGTCATGTTCGATCCGGACTGGACAGCGATCACGGTCGACCAGCTTCAAATGCTCGATCGCTGGCTCGCACAGCAGGCTGGCGGCATGGTATTGGTCGCTGGGCCTATTTATCACCCCCAGTGGACTCGTTTGCGAACGGATCCACGCGTGTCGATTATCAGCGGCTTCTTTCCAGTCAACTTGTCTTCACGTGGACCGTTGCTTGACGGTGGACGGCAAGGCGGCGAGAACGCATGGCCTCCGAAATTCACGCCGGAAGCAAGACGCGCAGAATTCTTGATGATCGCGGACGACCCTCAATCGAGTTCCGAAGCCTGGGATGAGTTCGATGGCGTGTACGACTTTGTTGGCGTCAAGAGTGCAAAACCTGGGTCAAAAGTTTACGCATATTTCTCGGACCCGACGACCGATGTCGGCGGATCGTTGCCCGTATATCTCGCGTCCCAGTTCTATGGTGCTGGCCGAGTTTACTTTCAAGGCAGCGGTGAGATGTGGCGACTGCGCGGCGTGAGCGATGCATTATTCGACAGCTACTGGACCAAGCTCGTGCGTTGGATCAGTGAAGGTCGATTGCTTCGCGACAGTAATCGCGGTGTACTCTTGGTCGACAACGGTCGAGCGATGGTCGGCGACACAATTACAGTTCGTGCAGTGCTAACCGATGAACAATTTGAACCACTGGACGTGGTCGAAGTACCCGCAAAGTTGCTTGCACCGGGTGGACGAATCGAAGACCTCAAGCTGGTGCCTCTCAAGGGCGAACCTCGCGCGGGGACGTATGGCGGTCGATTCGTTGTCCGTGAAGCGGGCAGTTACGAATTGCGACTGACGCTCGGTGATGCCCTCGATGAGCAAGTGCTTCGTCAAAGCGTTCAAGTTCGATTGCCGACCATCGAATTGGAGCGACCACGCCGCAATGACCCTGAATTGACTCAACTCGCCGAGATGACCGGCGGAAAATATTTTCCACTCGACGAGGGCGTCACAGAGTCTTCCGTTGCTGCAAACTTGATCGCGACGATTCGTCCCCAACCTCAAACGACGGTGTTGCCGGGCACTCCCGATCGAGACTTTGGCCGCCGACGAAACGCAGTACTGATGTGGTTGATCGCGTTGATGATCACATTCGAATGGGTAACCCGGCGTCTGCATCGCTTAGCCTAGCGCATCACGAAATCACTTCATTACGAAAACACTTCGAGTTCATGTTGTCGCATTCAGAATCTTCTTCGTACCTCGATCCCCAATTGAGTTCGTTATTGACGAACTTGCGGGCCAGTGTGCGCCGATACATCTGGTGTGACT